>NZ_CP025781.1:2538006-3172507 GCF_004194535.1 Iodobacter fluviatilis
CAAACCATGTGGTCTAAAAAAACATACAGTGAATCTTTAGATCTCTTAAAAAAAATTAAGCCTGATATTATTCATGTGCATAATACTTTTCCGTTAGTTTCCCCTTCTTTATATTGGGCTGCGCAAAAATTAAATGTACCTCTGGTGCAAACACTACATAATTTTCGTTTGTTATGCCCTCAAGCTACTTTTTTACGCAATGGTCGTGTTTGTGATGATTGCGTAGGAAAAGTGCCGTGGCGAGGTGTGATGCATCGTTGCTATCGGGGATCTCTTGTTCAAACTGCTGTTTTATCTGGAATGCTAACAATTCATCGTTCTTTAAGTACATATAAAAATAGAGTGGATCGTTATATTGCCTTAAATGAATTTTGTAAAAATAAATATATTCAAGGTGGAATTCCTAGCGAAAAAATACGAATCAAACCTAATTTTGTAGATGATATGGGTGTAGGCATAGAGCAAAGAAGTGGCTTTTTATATGTTGGCCGTTTGTCTCCAGAAAAAGGTGCTCGTATTTTTGCAAGCGCATTTAATGCAAAGCTGCATGGATGTTTGGCGGTCATGGGGGCTGGGGAGGAATCGGTTTATTTAACAGGTATTGAGCAGCTGAATTTGCTTGGCCCGCAGGCTCCACAAACTGTTAGAGATGCAATGCGTAAGAGTATCGCGCTGGTCTTACCGAGTATTTGTTATGAAAACATGCCGATGACCCTAGTAGAGGCTTATTCGTCAGGTTTGCCGGTTATTGCTAGTCGCTTAGGCCCTCTATGTGATTTGGTTACCGATGGTCATACTGGCCTGCTATTTAATGCCGGAGATGCAGCTGATCTTGCTGAGAAAATGGCTTGGGCATATAAGAACCCTGATGCTATGGCGCAAATGGGCCGAAATGCACGTACAAAATACTTAGCTGAATATACCGAAGATATTAATTATCAAATATTAATGAATATTTATGATGAGGCGATCGCTGCATGTCTGAAATAATTGATAGGCCCTTGGTGCTAAGGCAGACTACATCTGTTATTGGAGCATCTATTGATGTGCTGGACTGGGATACTGCTTTGCAGCGAATTAAGAGCTGGGGTAGTAGCCGCGAGTCTCGTTATATTTGTATATGTAATGCGCATTCTGTAGTGACCACTACCAATGATCCAGATTTTTATTCTGTAGTTAAAAATGCTGATATGGCAACATCAGATGGCGCACCTGTTGCTTGGTTAATGCGTAAAATGGGTAGCCATGAACAGCAGCGTATTAATGGCCCAGATTTGATGTGGAAATACTGCACAGAGGCTAACCGCCAAAATGATTGGCCGGCTATTTATTTATACGGTAGTAGTGAAGATACGTTAGGTATTTTGCAGCGTAAATTGAAGTCTGAATTCCCCGCTTTAAAAATTGTTGGTGCTTATTCACCTCCTTTTCGTGCTTTATCGCAGCAAGAAGAGTCGAATATTCTTCGTGATATTAATGATTCAGCTGCGGGTGTTGTGTGGGTTAGTCTGGGCTGTCCAAAACAAGAAAAATGGATGGCGGCGCATCGGGGTAAGATAAATGCGGTAATGATTGGTGTGGGGGCGGCATTTGATTATCATGCGGGCACTATTGTTCGTGCTCCGCTATGGATGCAGAATTCCGGATTAGAATGGCTGCATCGTTTATGCTCTGAACCGCGTAGGTTGTGGAAACGTTATTTTGTTACAAATACCATTTTTATTATTAAAGCGATTCGCCAGCTTATCAGTAAAAATTAATTATTTAATTGGGAGTATTTTAATAAATGAAAATCACAGTGATAGGCTCAGGCTATGTCGGTTTGGTCACCGGCACTTGTCTTGCTGAATATGGCAATGACGTGGTGTGCTTGGATGTAGATGCAAACAAGATTCGTATCTTGCAAGAAGGTGGTGTACCGATTTTTGAGCCTGGGCTTGAGGAAATGATCAAGCGTAATGTGTCCGCTGGGCGCTTACGCTTTACTACCGATATTAAAGAATCGGTCGAGCATGGCACGATTCAGTTTATTGCCGTGGGTACGCCGCCAGATGAAGATGGCTCGGCTGATTTAAAATACGTGGTAGCCGCAGCGCGCAGCATTGGCCGTTATATGCACGGCTATAAAGTGATTGTGGATAAGTCTACGGTGCCGGTGGGGACTGGGGATAAAGTTAGAGCGGCCATTAGTGATGAATTAGCTCAGCGTGGGGAGCAAACCAGCTTTGCCATTGTTTCTAATCCCGAGTTCTTAAAAGAAGGCGCTGCGATCGAAGATTTTATGCGCCCAGATCGTATTGTGATTGGCACGGATGATGATACTGCCAAAGATCTGATGAATTCTTTGTATGCGCCTTTTGTGCGGAACCATGATCGTATTTTATTTATGGATGTGCGCTCGGCTGAAATGACTAAATACGCTGCGAATGCCATGTTGGCAACGCGTATTTCATTTATGAATGAATTGGCTAATTTATCTGAAGTGATGGGGGCTGATATTGAGTTGGTTCGAAAGGGGATTGGTTCTGATCCACGCATTGGCTATCACTTTTTATATCCAGGCGTAGGTTATGGTGGATCGTGCTTTCCTAAAGACGTGCAGGCCTTACAGCGCACGGCGAATGAACATGGCATTAGTTTAAAAGTTTTAGATGCGGTTGAAAAAGCCAATCAAGCGCAGAAATCAGTCTTAGTAGATAAGATTGTTAAACGCTTTGGTAATGATTTAAAAGGTAAACATTTTGCACTGTGGGGCCTAGCGTTTAAACCCAATACCGATGATATGCGCGATGCGCCTAGCCGCGTGATTATTGAATACCTATTGAGCCATGGCGCAACGGTAGCTGCGCATGATCCGGTGGCTATTCACGAGGCACAACGTGTTATGCCAGATTGGCAAGGTTTAAGTTATGCTGATAGCCCAATGGCCGTATTACCGGATGCCGATGCACTAGTGATTGTGACAGAATGGAAAGCATTCCGTAGCCCAGATTTTGCCGATGTAAAAACTCAGCTTAAAAACCCATTGATATTTGATGGCCGTAATTTATACGACCCTAAAAAGATGGAAATAGCAGGCTTTGAGTATTATCCAATTGGGCGTCAGCAAGTAACACGATAAGCCGCGTGATAAATCGTCTTGTATGATCTTAGATTAAATAAGGCGGTTTTTTAGCGTTGTAAATATTATTTTGCAAGGTGATCGATAGCCGCATGGTGCTTGTCGGCAATACGCTGCGTGGTAATCAGCTCTTGGCTTATTTGCCTCCGTTATTTTATTTTTTAATAAAAATTTGATGGAATTTTCATGTCAATTACTCCTGTCATTCTGTGTGGCGGCTCTGGCAGCCGTATGTGGCCGTTATCGCGTGGTGGCTATCCTAAGCAATTTTTAAAATTGCACGGTGATCAAAGCCTGTTACAGCAAACCGCAACACGGCTGACTGGAATGGCGGATATTGCGGCACCATTGCTGATCAGCAATCAAGAGCATCGTTTTTTGGTGGCCGAACAATTACGTGCGGTGGGCATGGGGCATTCCCGTGTGGTGTTAGAGCCAGTGGGGCGCAATACTGCCCCAGCGGTGGCGGCTGCGGCGGTCATTGCGCTGGAAGACAACCCAGATGCGATGTTGCTGGTGTTGCCATCAGATCATGTGATTCAGTTTGGCGAGGTGTTTCAAGCCTTGGTGGCGCAAGCGGCTAACGTGGCAGCAAGCGGCAAATTGGTTACTTTTGGAATTACGCCTACCGAGCCTAACACTGGTTACGGCTATATTCGCCGTGGTGATAGCCTATCTGGCGATGCCTACGCAGTAGCGGCTTTTGTAGAAAAGCCTGATGCTGAGCGTGCTGCTGGCTTTGTGGCTTCTGGCGATTATTACTGGAATAGCGGCATGTTTATGTTCCGTGCGGATCTCTATGTGCGTGAGCTTGCCGCCTATCAGCCCGCGATGCTGACAGCGGTGCAAGCAGCCGTAGCCAAAGGCGTGCGCGATTTAGACTTCCTGCGTTTAGATGCGGATGAGTTTGCGCTGACTCCTGCGGATTCTATTGATTATGCGGTGATGGAAAAAACCCAGCACGCTGCGGTGATTACGGCGGCAGGCTTGGGTTGGAGCGATATTGGCTCGTGGTCGGCGCTGCGCGATGTTACTGAGCAAGATGAGGCGGGCAATAGCGTATTGGGTGATGTGATGCTTGATCGTGTTTCCGGTAGTTATATCCGCAGTGAAACGCGCATGATTGCGGCGATTGGCGTGCAAGATTTGGTGATTGTTGAAACCGCCGACGCGATTTTGGTGGCGCATAAAGATCATGTGCAGGATGTTAAAAAGATTGTTGAGCGCTTAAATAAGGCCGGACGTAGCGAATCGGTAACGCATCGCCGCGTGTATCGCCCTTGGGGTAGCTATGAAGGGATTGATGCCGGTTCGCGTTTCCAAGTGAAGCGGATTGTGGTTAATCCCGGCGCTTCTTTGAGCCTGCAAATGCACTATCACCGTGCCGAGCACTGGATTGTGGTGAAAGGTACGGCCAAGGTGGTGAATGGCGATCAGGTAATTTTACTTTCTGAAAACCAATCCACGTATATTCCATTGGGCACGACGCACCGCTTGGAAAACCCTGGCAAGATGCCGCTAGAGCTGATCGAAGTGCAGTCTGGTTCATACCTTGGTGAAGACGATATCGTGCGCTTTGAAGATGTTTATGGCCGAAGCAAATAAAGCATCAGCCAGCAGTCCGCTGACTTTTGCAGATTTTTTGCAGGTGGTGGAGCGTGCACCGTTGATCTCGATTGATCTGGTGGTACAAAACTCCTCAGGGCAAGCTCTATTGGGCTGGCGGACTAATCAACCTGCCTGCGATCACTGGTTTGTGCCAGGTGGGCGAGTGCTAAAAAATGAAACACTGGATGCGGCTTTTTTGCGCCTAACTCAAGCCGAGCTAGGCGTGGCCTTATCGCGTAGCGCAGGGCAATGGCTGGGCGTTTACGAGCACTTTTACGATAGCAATGCCGGCAGGCTGGATGGTTTTGGCACGCATTATGTGGTGCTTGCTTACACCCTGCAGCTAGATGAAGCTGACATGGCTTTGCCGCTGGGTGAGCAGCATTCTCGTTACCGCTGGGCCAGTAAAGTTGAAATTATTCAAGACACCGCTGTGCACCTGCATTCCCGCGCTTATTTTGAGTAGGCACATTGGTGATGTAAAACCTGAAAACCCAAATCCTGTGTGCTGCAAGGTTTGGGTTTTATTACTTCGAGCAAACAATGACTCATTTAACTTGTTTTAAAGCTTACGATATCCGAGGCAAGCTTGGCACTGAGCTGAATACCGATATCGCTTACCGCATCGGCCGTGCTTACGGCCAGTTGCTTAAACCTAAGCGTATTGCGCTAGGGGGGATGTCCGCCTGACCAGCGAAGAGCTGAAGTTGGCACTGGCCAACGGCCTGATGGATGCGGGCTGCGATGTCATTGATCTGGGAATGACCGGTACAGAGGAAGTCTACTTCGCCGCGTTTCATTTAGATGTGGATGGCGGGATTGAAGTCACCGCTAGCCACAATCCGTTGGATTACAACGGCATGAAGCTGGTAAAACGTGGCGCGGTACCGATTAGTGGTGATACCGGCCTGCGTGATATTCAAAAATTGGCCGAATCTGCTGATTTTGCCGCCGTGGCAGAGCGCGGTAGCATCAGCTCGCTATCGGTTCTGAATGCTTATATCGATCATTTAATGGGCTATGTGGATCTATCCGCCTTGCGCCCATTAAAGATTGTTTTGAACGCGGGTAATGGCGCTGCTGGGCATGTGGTGGATGCACTTGAAGCGCGTTTTGCTGCTGCAGGTGTGCCTGTTGAATTTATTAAAGTGCATAACCTGCCCGATGGTACTTTTCCAAATGGCATACCTAACCCGTTGTTACCAGAAAACCGTGCAGATACTGCGAATGCGGTGATTGCCCATACGGCAGATTTGGGGATTGCTTGGGATGGTGATTTTGATCGTTGCTTCTTGTTTGATGAGCGCGGTGATTTTATTGAAGGCTATTATATCGTTGGCCTATTGGCAGAGGCTTTCTTGCAAAAGAATCCCGGTCAAAACATCATTCACGATCCACGTTTAACTTGGAATACCGTGGATGTGGTGCAAGCCGCAGGTGGAGTGGCCATTCAAAGCAAAACGGGTCACGCGTTTATTAAAGAGCGCATGCGGCTAGAAGATGCGGTGTATGGCGGCGAAATGAGTGCTCATCATTATTTCCGCGATTTTGCCTACTGCGATAGTGGCATGATCCCGTGGTTATTAGTGATCGAGCTCATGAGCCGCCGCGAGCAAAAATTATCGGCCATGGTGGAGCAGCGTATAGCGGCCTACCCGTCTTCGGGTGAGATTAATCGCAAGCTGACCGATGCCAAAGCGGCGATTGCACGCGTTTGTGCGGTGTATCAGGCTGCTGCCTTGCTGGTGGATGAAACTGATGGGATAAGCATGGAGTTTGCTAATTGGCGCTTTAATCTGCGCTCTAGTAATACTGAGCCGGTAGTGCGCTTAAATGTAGAATCGCGCGCAGATATGGCTTTAATGCAGCAGCATACCGAGGCAATTTTGCGTCTTTTAGACGCTGAATAAGCGCTGGCGGGATGAAAAACGCCCCGAAGTGATTTCGGGGCGTTTTTTATGGCTTAAAAACGATTAAGCCGCTTTACGACGACGTGCTAGTAGGGCAACCAAGCCCAAACCCATCAGAGCATAGGTTTCTGGTTCTGGAACTGGCACTGCGTTTACTGTCAGAGTCCCTGTGCCTTTGTAGCCAGAAGTCGCTAGGCCATGAAAGCTAACAGTGTATGAACCTGCGGCTAATACAAAAGACATAATTGGGGTGATGATTTCTTTAGTGCCAGACAAATTGGTGTAAGACCCCAAGGAAAATGTAGTGATAGGGTTGTTTACCGATGTCAGCACGGCGCTCAGATTGTTGATTGTTGAGTCGCTAACTGCTGTTGGGCGAACTGACCACCAGCTAGTTAAAAGTGTTGCTTCAGTTAAATCAAAAGAAAACATTTTAGAAACGGCACCTTTCACTTGAAAAGTAGCCGCACCATCGCCGTCAGCATTAAAGCTAAATGGAACTGAAGGAATAGAAGTGATTGCCGCTTGAGATAAACCAGCGGCGAGGAAAAATGAAGTTGCAACTAACGTTTTAAGTAGTTTCATTAAAAACCCCTGTTTAATATTTGTCATTTATTGTTTGCTAAAATGGTACGGTTTAAAGCTTTTTGATTATACCCATTGGTTTTTTTGTTTAGGTTAAATAAGGTTGTTTTTTTATTAATTTTTTGTATTTTTTCAACAGTTTATCGTTTTTTTTGTAAGTTATAGTTTGAATGATTGTTAAATGATACTGATTGTGATGTTAGTAAATAATTATATAGTTGTATTGAGTTTTTAAATTAATTAAAAGCATTCAAAGTGGTTTTGTTGTTTTAAATATTTTCTGTGTTATTCAGGCATTCTTTTAAATAAGCAATTGCTTCTGCAGCTAATACGGCTTCTGCGGTAATACTAAATTCGATATGTGGTTCTTGATGTTGGGCGTTGCCATAAGAGGGTAGGCTGCTAAAGGCAACATGAGGATATCGCTGGGTAAAGTTTTGCATCTTGCCAATCAATTCACCTTCTCGTGCGTTGATCATAATGAAAGAGAGTGTTGTTTCTGGGCTGGTATCGATGTAATGCTGATCAAGGATCCAATCTAACATCGGCCATGCCATGCTAGGAAAGCCGGGTAGTAAATAATGTGTTTTTAAAAAACAGCCAGGTACTTGGTTAACCGGATTGGGGATAAGCTGGCTGCCTTCAGGAAAATAAGCCATTTGAATTCGATAAGGGTAAGCAGCTTCTGCAAAACGGTGGGTAATCAGCTCTGCGGCTTCTGGATGCAAGCTCAGTGGCAGCCTTAATGCTTGGGCAAAGGCTTGGCGCGTATGATCATCGGGTGTTGCGCCAATTCCGCCACATGAAATCACTTGATGGCCAGCACTTAGGCTCCGCTGAAAGGCCTCTGCCAAGACTTCTTTATTGTCTGGCAAGTAATAAGCAGCAGCAATTTTATGCCCTCTAGTTTTAAGTGTTTCCAGCATATGCGCAAAGTGTTTATCTTGACGGCGGCCAGCAAGAATTTCGTCACCAATAATAAAAAGATGAAATGTTGCCATGGTGTTTTTTCCTAAAAAAATAAGAGATATTTAAGGGGTATCTATGTTTGTGTATGCATACTGGGTATTTATGGGGCGTATTTTGGTATTTGTTTGAACTGTACATTTAATTATGCGGCTTAGATGCCCAATATTAGAGGGTTTACTACAAAATATTACTTTGTTCATATGCCGCGCTTGTTTATGATCAATCCTTTCGGAACCCATACTTAATATGCATCATTATCCTTCACCATTATTCGAGCAAAAAATTTGCCCACCCGAGCAATTAGTGGCTCGGCTTGCCTGCCTGCCAAGGCCTCTAGTCTTTACCAACGGCTGTTTTGATATTTTGCATCGCGGTCATGTTACCTGTTTGGCTCAGGCTCGCGCCTTAGGGGCGGGCTTGATGGTGGCCATTAATACCGATGCCTCAGTCAAAAGGCTAGGTAAGGGGGATGATCGCCCGATCAATTCAACATTGCAGCGTGCTGCTGTGTTAGCTGCTTTAGAATGCGTTAGCATAGTGACTTGGTTTGATACCGATACCCCGCTTGAGCTGATCTTAGCGGTGCGCCCTGATGTGTTAGTGAAGGGCGGCGATTGGGCGCCGGAGCAAATTGTGGGGAGCCAGCAGGTGCTCGCTTGGGGGGGCAACGTGCATTCCATCCCCTTTTTATTTGCAACTTCCACCACCGAAACCATTAAGCGGATACGCCAAAACTGATGAGCACACGTAATAATTTATTAATTGATTTTATTAATGACCTGAGTGATCAGGGCTATTTAAATCCTATATTTTTTGCGCAAATTGGCCTAATTGTATTAGCGCTGGGGGTATCGTGGTGGGTGAATCGCACGGTAAAAAATAGAGTTAATCCTGATCAAAATAGCTGGCATTGGAGGCTGGGCGGGGAGGGCTTATTACGCGCGCTTTTCCCTTTAAATGCCTATTTATTGGTGATGTTATCTGGCGCATTGCTCAAGGTATGGTATGCGCATCCGCTTAAATTAATTGCGCTGGCTAGTGTCTTATTATTGGCAATGGCCAATATTCGTATTCTGGTTTACGTGATTCGCCGTGTGTTTGATGGCGCAGCGTGGGTTATGCGCTGGGAAAAATATATTGCAGGTTTAATTTGGGTTATTTATGCCTTGCATGTGCTAGGTATTTTGCCAGAAGTGGCCGAAGTATTAGATGAAATTAGTTTACCGATTGGTAAAGCGCATATCTCTGTTTTAACCATTAGTCAGGGGTTGTTTTCGGTTGCGGCTACTTTGCTGATTGCCATGTGGATTGGGCGCGAGCTAGAGCGGCGTTTGATGTCCAGCCAAATGATGGATATGAATGTTCGAGTAGTTTTATCCAAAATATCTAGCATCCTGCTGTTGATTTTTGCGATTGTAATTGCTCTGCCACTAGTAGGAATTGATCTCACTGTATTGTCGGTTTTTGGTGGTGCAGTGGGGGTGGGTTTGGGTTTTGGCCTACAAAAAATTGCATCAAATTATTTATCTGGTTTTATTATTTTGCTAGATCGCTCGATCAAAATTGGCGATTTAGTACAGATTGATAATCGCCTAGGTACCATCAGCAGTATTACGGCACGCTATGTGGTTTTGAAATCAGCCGATGGCACTGAGGCTTTGGTGCCAAATGACACCTTAATTACCTCTACCGTGGTGAATCAATCGTATAACGACAAATCGATTTGGACCTCGCTACCGATTCAAGTGGCATACGGTACGGATCTAGATTTTGTTTTAGGATTACTGCGTTCGGTGACGGAAGGCGAGGCCCGTATTCTGACTGAGCCAGCTCCGGGGGCATTTGTTTCCGCCTTTGCAGATAGCGGTATTAATTTAATTTTAGGCTTTTGGCTGGCCGATCCTGAAAATGGCCAGCTTTCTTTGCGATCTAGTCTAAATCTAAAGATATGGCGATTATTTCAAGAGCATAAAATTGAAATTCCATATCCACGTCGAGAAGTCACGCTACTTAATCCAGCGGTAATGCAGCCGCCGATTGATGCCGCCTGATTGTTAAGTCTTGCGTAGAATCCACCCTTACAGAAAATAACACAGGCTTATAGCCGTGCTGGAGAAATGAGATGACTTGGCTAAACGGCCTAATTGAGCTGCCTTGGTGGGGCTATATCGTGCTGACACTGGTGTTAACCCATATCACCATTGCCTCGGTAACAATTTTTTTACACCGCCATCAGGCTCACCGCGCTTTAGATTTACACGCAATCCCTAGTCATTTCTTTCGTTTCTGGCTGTGGCTCACCACAGGGCAGATCACTAAAGAATGGGCTTCTATTCATCGTAAACATCATGCCAAGTGCGAAACGGATGAAGACCCACACAGCCCGCAGATTTACGGTATTAAAAAGGTGCTATGGGAAGGCTACGAGCTGTACCGGGCTGAAGCTGCCAATACAGAAACGATGCAAAAGTATGGCCACGGCACGCCGGATGATTGGCTAGAGCGTAATCTCTATAGCAAGCACAATACCTTGGGCCCTGTGCTTATGTTGTTGATTGATCTGTGCTTGTTTGGGGCGAATGGCATCTGGATTTGGGCCATTCAAATGATCTGGATTCCGTTGACTGCCGCTGGCATCATCAATGGCGTGGGCCATTATTGGGGCTATCGCAATTTTGAATGCGAAGATGCTTCAACCAATATTGTACCTTGGGGAATTATTATTGGTGGCGAAGAGCTGCATAATAACCATCACACTTTTGGTACTTCGGCCAAGCTATCGTATAAGTGGTTTGAGTTTGATATTGGCTGGATGTATATCCGTATTATTGAAACGCTGGGTATGGCCAAGGTGCGTAAAATTGCGCCTAAAATGACCTTAGCCGATGCTGCTAAGCGTGAATTGGATGAAGCCTCTTTGCAGGCGATTATTGCTAATCGTTATGCAATTGCCGCCAATTACGCACGCACATTAAAAGGGACGGTAGGGGTTGAAGTGGAGCGGATGCGCAGCAATGCCAAGCTGCCACAAATCGATTTTGATCCGGTGCGCCAAATGAAAATATGGCTTAAGCAGGATGCTAAGGACACGCCAGTGCGCGATCAGCAAATTCTAGCCAAGGTGCTGGCAGAAAGCACCGTGCTAGAGCAAATCTACCAAATGCGTCAAGAGTTAACACGGCTTTGGGAGCGTTCCACACTATCTCGCCCCGAGCTGGTGAAGCTGCTGCAAGATTGGTGCAATCGTGCCGAGGCCAGCGGTATTGCCGCACTGCAAGACTTTTCTTTCCGACTGCGTACCATGGTTTGATGATATAAAAAGGGCGAACGAAGGTTCGCCTTTTTTGTTATTAGTACACTGTCGCTGGCATCCCGCTCCAGTATAAACCTCCAATTTTGAGATGTAGAGGGGACGAAGTTTCATAAAGAAAACCTTCTTTGTTTATGTTTCCCTTTGGGTTTTAGGTTTGGTCTTTGGTGAGTCGTTTAAGATTTGGCAATCTCGGCGCATTGTGGGATTATTTTTAATGTTATTTAACTCAGGAGTTTTAAATGTCTTCAATTCAACGTTATCACGTCGGCCCGCGTTTATCTGAAATTGTGGTGCATAACAATACTGTTTATTTAGCAGGGCAAATTGCGGAAAATTTAGAGGCCGATGCAAAAAGCCAAACGGTTGAAGTATTGGGCTTTATTGATAAATTACTGGGTGAAATTGGCTCAGATAAACAAAAAATCCTTTCGGTAACGATTTATCTAGCTGATATGGCGGATTACGACGCAATGAATCTTGCTTGGTCAGAATGGGTGCCTGTCGGCCATACCCCTTGCCGTGCCACAGTGGAAGCTCGTTTGGCTAATCCACGTTATAAAGTAGAAATGTCGGTAGTTGCCGCGCTTTAATGCCGGGGCATGCCGTGCCTAGCAGCTTGTCGGACTTAGCACTGACTGCAAAAATGCCGGAGTGGTCCATGCTCCACGCATTTTTTCGTTTAAGAGCTTGCTCTTCGTTTTAAAAATGCATGAAATCTGTCTCGAACCGGCTATTTTTTGCGATGGTCGGCTGAGTTCGACAGGCTGCTCGATGAGGAAAAGGGTAAATGAAGCATATTCTATTGGGCTATATCGCGGGCAGGGCGGATTGGTCAGGCTTGCCCTTAGAGCGTGATGCAGCAAGGCTCACGCATATTTGTTATGCCTTCGCCAATATCCATGATGGCGATGTTGTGCTGTTTACGGAGCAAACGCTTGAGCAAAGCCAGCCTCGGGCGGTTGAAGGAATTGCCCATTTGCGCGGCTTACGCTCGCGCCATCCTCACCTTAAATTACTGATTTCGATTGGAGGCTGGGAGGCGGATGGCTTCTCTGATGCGGCGTTGACGCCCAAATCGCGAGAGCATTTTGCCAAATCAGCTATTCAGTTTATGCAATTGCATGGCTTTGATGGTATTGATTTAGATTGGGAATATCCAAGTAATAATATGGCGGGGATTAAATCCCGTGCCGAGGATAAGGCGAATTTCACGCTGATGTTGGCTGAAATCCGCAGGCAATTAAATGCCCTTGCTAAGCGTGAATCACGCTCAGAAGCCTATTTACTAAGTATTGCCGCCGGAGCAGGCCAATACTACTTAGATGGCGTAGATATGCCGGCAGTGGCCGAGCTATGCGATTTCGTTAATCTTATGACTTACGATTTTTATAATGGTTGGGCCAAGCGAGCGGGCCACCATAGCAATCTCTTTAATACCCCGCTTGATCCTGAAGGCGATAGCTGTGCTAAGTCAGTGGCGCTATTTACCGCTAATGGCTTACCCGCAAATAAATTAGTTTTGGGTTGCGCCTTTTATGGTCGCAGCCTGCTTGCCCCCGCTTTGGGAGCGGTTGGCATCGAAAACAGTAATGGCGCGGCCAGCTATGGCAAAATCGTCCACGAGCTGCTTCCTGCTGGTGCAGTAAAACACTGGGATGATGATGCAAAAGCGCCGTGGCTCATGGCTGGCGATCGATTTGTGAGCTATGAAGATGAAGCTTCTATTGCTCACAAAATGGCTTTTGTGAAGCAACAGGGCTTGGCTGGGGCATTTTTTTGGGAATACTCAGAAGACAGAGATGGGGTGTTGATGGATGCGCTGTGGGAAGGGCTGCAATATATGTAGGGTGGGCACCTGTGCCCACCGCTCCAACAGGCACTATTTAAAGATGCTACCGATATTATCCCCAGCAGAAAGAATGTATTTCTGCCCAGAATCTTGCAATGCCTTGCCATCAAAACGATCAATACGATAAATAGTTCCAAACGAGAAGGTAGGGGCGGCGACGCCTGCGCCACCTACTACTTCGGCTCCACGGCGTACATTGTCGGCCATCCAAGATGTTAAGCGCAGATGGTAGGGGTTACGCTGTACTTCACCCACGTGGCAGGCCAGTGCGGCGATTAGATCGGCGGTGTCAGTGGTATTCGTTTCAATCAGCGCATTCGGTGTGGCCATTGCGCGCCAGAATTCAGATTGCACAACCCAGCAGGCGTGGCCGAGTTGAGCCAAGGCATCCAGCAAGAGGTAATGCGTGCCGATATGCACGGCGTGGCCGTCATTATCGTTTGGTACGACGCACACTGTTGGTTGGTATTGCTTAATTAGCGCGGCGATGACGGCTACTTTTTCGGCCCATGCGACTGGGGCACTGTCGCGTGTTTGGGGGTTTACTGCCATCAAGCCACCAGGGATGGTTTCTTGTAATTCAAAACCAAGCACCTGACAGGCACGATCAAGCTCGGCTAAACGTTCTGGCTGGCGGGGTAGATTAGAGCCAAGCGTAACGGCAACATTAACCACGCAATAGCCGTCTTCACGAGCTAAACGCAGGGGGAGCGCACCAATAATACATTCATCGTCTGGGTGTGGAGCAAACACCATTGCCACGGGGCCAGAGGTGTTTTTTGCCGCGATCGTTAGGCCATCTAATGCACTAAACAGCGGTGCATCTAGTTTCTGTAATTGGGCATCGTGGGCCTTAACCAGCTCGATATAGGGATTGCTCATGCAGTCTTCTCCAATCTTATGATGTAGGGGGCGCGGTATGCCGTGCCTGCGTACTGGTTTTTAATTGTAAGTAAAAATACTTAGTAAGTATAAACTTTTGTAAGTGGAATAGGGGCACTAAAGGTGGCGAGCTTGTGATTTCGCAAAGCGATTTACAGTGTGTTTGTGCCGGCTGGCTTACCACCCTAGGAACTCTTCCGTCTTTCAACGCCCCAATTAAAGTACGGCCAATATTTTGCCGTGTGCACCGCCAAAGCCACCATTACTCATCACGAGAATGTGGTCGCCATCCTTGGCTATTTTGCGAATGGCTTCAATCAGTTGATCTAAGTCATCAAAGCTTTGCGCGCGTGCGCCAAGAGAGGCGAGTGCGTCTTGGCAGCTCCAGCCTAAGTTGGCACCGTAGCAAAAGATGAGATCGGCATCGCTTAAGCTGCCAGGTAGCGCTTCTTTCATGCTACCCAGCTTCATGGTGTTAGAGCGTGGTTCTAGCACGGCCAAAATACGGGCGTTGCCAACTTTTTGACGCAAGCCTGCTACGGTGGTGGCAATGGCAGTAGGGTGGTGAGCAAAGTCGTCGTAAACGGTGATACCTTTGCTATTGCCCTTGATTTCCATTCGGCGCTTCACGTTTTTAAATTCTGCAAGTGCAGCGATCGCCACTTCGGGGCTAACGCCAACATGACGTGCGGCGGCAATGGCGGCCAGTGCGTTCATTTGGTTGTGCTCACCGATCAGATCCCAGTGCAGCTCGCCCAATAACTGCTCGCCTAATTTAACTTCAAAGCCATCGTCAAAACATTGCCCAACTCGCCAGCCCGAGGCGCCGCCAAAGTACTCTACTTCGCTCCAGCAGCCTTTATCTAACACTCGCTTTAGGCTGGCTTCTTTACCATTGATCAGTAAGCGCCCAAGGCCTGGTACGGTGCGAACCAAATGATGGAATTGGGTTTCAATCGCGGCTAAATCAGTAAAAATATCGGCGTGATCAAATTCAAGATTATTCAGTACCGCGGTGCGTGGGCGGTAATGCACAAATTTGCTGCGCTTATCAAAGAAAGCGGTGTCGTATTCATCGGCCTCAAGCACAAAAAAAGGTGAGGTGGAGGCCGCATCTTGCTTGGGAACCCCAGGCACTCGTGCAGAAATGCCGAAGTTTTCGGGGATGCCGCCAATCAAGAAGCCAGGCGCTAAGCCCGCGTATTCTAAAATCCAAGCCAGCATGGAGCTGGTACTGGTTTTGCCATGCGTGCCGGCAACAGCCAACACCCATTTATCGCGCAAGAGATTGTCACCAAGCCACTGTGGCCCCGAGGTGTAAGGTAGGCCACGGTTAAGGATGGCTTCCATCAAGGGATTGCCGCGCGTCACCACATTGCCTACTACGTAAAGATCTGCGCCTAAATCAAGCTGCTCTAAGCCCCAGCCCTCGATTAGCTCAATACCCAGCGCTTCTAATTGATTGGACATTGGTGGGTAAACATTTGCATCGCAGCCGGTCACTTTATGACCGCTAGTACGCGCCAATGCGGCAATACCACCCATAAAAGTACCGCAAATGCCAAGGATATGAATGTGCATAGTGATTGAAATTCCTAGGGAATTAAAGGTGTTGTCATAGATTCATCGCTCGTGATTGCGTACAATCATTTTTCCAAATTATTGTGTAATGGCCTTGCCTGTCTATGTCTAATGCATCAGAGTCCGTCATTCCGGTAGAAGTTGCACGGATTGCACTTAAAAAGCTTTCAGAAAGAGGCTTGCCTCCCACCCCAGAAAATTACACCAAATTTTACAATGCGATTGCTACGATTAAATCCCCAAACGCAAAAACTTCGTTTGAAACCTTACAAGCTTGGCAGCTACTGTATAAAGTTGAAGATATTTTAGGCGAAATGGGCGATTCAGCCGAGCAATTGCTGTGTACCTTGGCCGGTGGAGGTGAAGCGATGTCGGCTAGCTTGGGGCAGTTGCAAGATACGCGCCGTGCTCATTTGGAGCTGGGCGCCAGTACTGATGATACACACTTCAAGTTAGAGTCCTTACTCAATAGCATTATTAACTCGACTTCAGAATTGCACTCATCGGTATCGGCATCTAGCGTTGATTTGCAGTCGATCCGTGATTCAATAAGCAATATTGAACAAGATTTAGCTGTTAACCGGCAGATATTAGAGCAAGATGCCTTAACTGGGGCGATGAATCGTCAAGGTTTTGATAATCGATTGGTGCGTGAAGCAAAGTTAGCGCAGCGGCATAATCATCAATTGTCAGCTGCGTTATTTGATTTAGACGATTTTAAATTGGTTAATGATCGCTTTGGGCACGGCGTTGGCGATAATGTATTAATTCATATCGCGGGCTTGGCCAAATCAGTATTAAGAGATACCGATATTTTAGTGCGCTACGGTGGCGAAGAGTTTTTAATTTTATTAGTAGAAACAGATATGAATGGGGCGCGTTATGTATTAGAGCGCTTGCAGCAAATGTGCCGCCGCAATCCATTTATGTATAAACAGCAGCGTTTAGAAATTACTTTTTCAACGGGTATTGCAGCATTACGCAGCGATGAAAATGGCCGTGCCTTGGTGTTAAGAGCGGATGAGGCTTTATATATTGCAAAGCGCAATGGCCGTGGCTTGATTGAAATGGCGGAGTAGTACTAGGCTCCGTAAATCAGCTTGTTTATAAAGAAAATATCGAAACTCGATTACGCCCATTATGCTATGGATACATAGAGTGCTAAATCTGCATATTCCAGCAGCGTTTTGGAGTTTTCGGTGTGTTGTGGGTAACTTTATAGATTGTATTTTGTTTGTTTTAGTACGGTATTTAAATCTGCGGGTAGACGTATTGTCAGGAGGACTTAATGACAAGGCGACCGCCGCAGATGATTAAAAATAGGTACTTAATCACTGAAGCCTCGTTTACGAAGCAAGGGTTGCACCTTTGCGCTGCGGCCACGGAAAGCCAGAAAGCCGCTGGCCGGATCGATTGAATTACCAACGCTATAAATATTGCGATAGAGCCGCTCGGCAGTGGCGGTATCAAAAGCATCGCCGGTTTCGATAAAGGCATCAAAAGCATCTGCTTCTAAAACCTCTGCCCACATATACACGTAGTAGCCTGCCGCGTAGCCATCGCTGGCAAAAATGTGCCCAAAATGTGGCAGACGATGATTAATGCCAACGGCTTTGGGTAGGCCTAAAGCGCTTAATGCTTCGCTTTCAAAGCGGCTGATATCGTGTAGCCCATGGCTTAAATCCATATGGATTTGTAAATCCAAGAGAGCAGAGCCTAGGTAGCGCACAGTTTCAAAGCCCTTATTAAAGAAGCGGGCATTTTGGATTTTAGCCAAGAGTGCATCAGGAATCGCCGCGCCCGTATCAATGTGCAGTGCGTGTTTTTTGAGCACCTCATCTTGCTCGGCCCAGTTTTCGAATAGCTGCGATGGCAGTTCTACATAATCCCGTGCAACATTGGGCCCTGCCAAGGCTTCAAATTCAACATTGGATAGCAAACCATGCAGACCGTGGCCAAATTCATGGAATAAGGTGCGCACATCGTCAAAAGACAGCAGGGTAGCCTGACCAGCTGGGGCTTTAGAGAAGTTATTATTGTTGATTACAATCGGTAGGATGCGCTCGCCATTGCTACGGCTTTGTGGGCGGAATTCATTCATCCATGCCCCACCTTGCTTGCTGGTACGGGAGAAATTGTCGCCAATAAACAGCCCAATCACTTCTTCATTGCGGCTTACTTCCCAGAGGCGAGCATCTGGATGATACAGCGGCAGGTCAAAGCGCTCGGTAAAGCTGAGGCCAAACAAACGGCCAGCACAATCAAAGGCGGCAGCTAGCATATTCTCAAGCGCAAAATACGGCTTGATTTCAGCATCGTCTAAATCAAAGCGTGCGCTGCGCTGCATTTCTGCCAGATAAAACCAATCCCAAGGCTGAATATCCAGTGGCTCACCCAACTGGGCAGCAAGGGTTTGCAAATCGGCTTGCTCATCTTTAACGCGGGCTAGTGCGGGCGCCCATACTTTTTGCAGTAGCTCTAGGGCGGCTTGTGGCGTGCCTGCCATCCGATCACTCAGCGCATAATCGGCAAAATGAGTGTAGCCCAATAGCTGTGCTTGCTCTTGTCGCAAGGCTAAAATACGCGGTGCGATGGGGCGATTGTCGGTTTTACCCGTGTGCTCACCACGGGCTTTCCATGCGGTATGGGCAAGCTCACGTAAATCTCTACGGCTAGAGTAAGTCAGAAAAGGTACGACAGATGAGCGGCTTAGGGTAATTACATGGCCATCAATGCCGCGATCTGCCGCAGCTTGCTTGGCGGAATTAATGATGGATACGGGCAGGCCAGCAAAATCGTTTTCATCGCTTAAGGCTAAGCGATACTCAGCTTCATCATTTTGTACGTTTTGTGCAAACTGCGTACAAAGGTTGGCTAGCTCTGCCACGATGCTGGCAAAACGCTGGCGCGCTTCACCCTCTAATTGGGCCCCATTTCTAATAAAATTTAAATGAATACGTTCTAATAAACGCATTTGTTCTGTGGATAAATCTAGCTCATGGCGCTGCTGGTAAAGCGCATCCAAGCGTACAAATAGCGCGGTGTTTTGGTAAACCGCATTATCGTGGGCCGCTAACTCTGGGGCTAATACCAGCTCTATGGCTTGTAGCTCGTCGCTCGTTTCTGATGAAGTCAGATTATAAAAAACATTACTCACACGTCTTAGCAAAGCGCCTGCTGCATCGAAGCTCGCCACGCTATTGGCAAAATTAGGTAGGCTGGTTTGCGCTGCAATGGCATTTAGCTCTGCATGATGTTGTGCCATGGCGCTAGCAAAAGCAGGGGTAAAATGCTCTGGCAAAATTTGATCGAATGGTGGCAGGCCATAAGGCGTTTGCCAATTTTGTAATAGTGGATTGCTTGAGATACTCATTGATAGAGGCCTAGTCCGGTGGGGATAATTATTCTATTGCAATGACATATAATTGACTATTGCAGCTGATGGGGCAAAGTATTTTATGTAAATTTGTATTTAAACCACAGCTTGTTCTTAGCTCAGTTTCATATGATTTCTAAACAGATAGCACGATGTTTTTTAATCACAACATAATAAATTAGGAGTATTGGTACTTCGCCTGTTTGTGCAATATTTTTTGAGTAATCGGGAAAATTATCGCATCAATGAGATGGGCTAAGTGCTATAAATGCTGCGGCGATCAAATGCAAGAGAGCAGAATGGCATTTTTTTGGTTAGACAATCGATTATATTGACATCAATAGAAAACAATAAGGAAGGATGCGTTGGAGAATAATCAGCTATTACATACTTCGGTGGTCTTATTGGCTGCTGCGGTGATTGCAGTTCCCATTTTTAAGCGATTTAATTTAGGCTCTATCCTTGGTTATTTAGCAGCAGGCGTGGTGGTTGGGCCCTATTTCTTAGGGTTTATTGAAGATCCAGCCGCTGTGCTTGATTTTGCTGAGATCGGTGTGGTGCTGTTATTGTTTGTTTTGGGGCTAGAGCTAAACCCAAAATCATTATGGCAAATGCGTAAAAAGATCATTGGCCTTGGCGGTGCGCAATTGCTGCTTTGTGGCTTGGCCTTGGGCGGCTTGGCAGCCTTAGCATTGAGTCTTGATTTTAAATTATCATTCTTAATTGGCATTACGTTGGCTTTATCGTCTACTGCGTTTGCTGTGCAATTATTAAAAGAGCGTAGTATGCTAAATCAACCGCTTGGGCGAATTGGTTTTTCTATTTTACTTATGCAAGATTTAGCGGTGATTCCGGTATTACTTGGCGTACAAGCAATGGCTCCTAACGCCAATGGGCATATTGCACCTTGGTGGTTGGGCTTAGTCGCCGTGCTTATTACCCTCGCTATTGGCACCTATTTGCTTAACCCTTTACTTAGAATTGTAGCTAAATATGGCAATTCTGAAGTGATGACTGCGGCAGCATTATTGATCGTATTAGGCGCCGCATTAGGTTTTGAATATGCAGGCTTATCGATGCCGATGGGAGCGTTTATTGCGGGGATTATGCTGGCTAATTCTAGCTTTAGGCATCAATTAGAGGCAGATATTGAGCCTTTTAAAGGTTTATTACTTGGGCTGTTTTTTATTACTATTGGTACTAGCATTAATCTTAATCTTCTATTCGCGGATCCTTGGATTTTATTGGCAGGGGCTTTATTGCTGTTACTGGTTAAAACCTCTGTTATTGGCAGTATTATTGCGTATACAGGACAATCTAAGATTCATAGCTTTAGATTGGGTTTGATGTTGGCACAAGGTGGTGAATTTGCTTTTGTGGTGATGGCGCAGGCTTTGTCATTACATATTTTAGATAAGCAATCGACCGAGCAAATAACGATTGTTGTTGGCTTATCGATGGCACTGAATGCCCCACTGCTAATGTTGTTTGAATCCTTAATTAAGCGTAAAGGAAAAGAGAAGAAAGTTGATTATAGCAATGTAAAATTTGAAACCAATAAAGTTATTATTGCGGGCTTTGGGCGATTTGGCCAAGCTACAGGGCGATTATTAGCGGCTAAGGGTATGCAGTTTACCGCCTTAGATAAAGATCCAGAGCATATTGAATTTTTAAAGAAAGTAGGACATAAAATTTATTTTGGCGATGCAACGCGTTATGATTTATTAAGAAAAGCTGGTGCTAAGCAGGCTAGTGTTTTATTAATTGCTATTGATAATATTAGCGATTCCCTGCATTTAGCCCAAATGGCAAAGCGTAAATTCCCGCATTTAACGATTATAGCCAGAGCGCACAATCGTACCCATGCTTTGTCTTTAATGGATTTAAATGTTGATGTGGTGATTCGTGAGGTATGGGAGAGCAGCTTAACAGCTGCGGAGCATACTTTACTCGCCTTAGGCTATGCTCCGGCTCACGCTGAGCGAATGATTGATATTTTTCAGCGCCATGATGAAGCGTCTTTATTAGAGCAATTGGAGCATAAAGATGATATGCCGGCCTTAATGGCATTGGCTAAAGAAAATCGTAAGCAGATGCACGATCTGTTTATGGCGGATAGAAATGTTTATGCAAGTGAAGAAGCAAAAGTGACAGATCAATGAGCACGCAGAGTTGGGATATCTTTTGCCGCGTGGTGGATAATTACGGTGATATTGGTGTGTGTTGGCGATTAGCAAGGCAATTACACGCTGAATACGGCTGTACCGTGCGGCTGGTAGTGGATGATTTAGCCAGCTTTCAGCGTATTCAAAACGATATTGCCCTTGATCAAAGCCAGCAGCACTGTCGCGGCGTAGAAGTCTTGCACTGGCGCGAGCCTGCTATTGAGTTAGAGCCCAGTGATGTAGTGATTGAGGCCTTTGCTTGCGATTTACCCGCTAGCTATATCGCCGCGATGAAGGCCACGCTGGGGGATCGTGTGTGGCTCAATTTGGAATACCTTTCTGCCGAAGATTGGGTGATTGGCTGTCATGGGCTGCCATCCCCAGCGCAAGGCTTGCCTAAGTTTTTTTTCTTTCCTGGCTTTGTTGATGGCACGGGTGGGGTCTTGGGTGAGCGGGTACAGCGGATGGCAAGGGCCGAATGGACGGAGGCGGATGCTGATGCGTATTTGGCGCAGTGGCAAATGACGCAGGTGAACTCCATTAGGATTTCGCTGTTTGCCTATGCAAATTCTGCTTTGGCCGAGTTATTACAGCTTTGGCAGCAATCGCCACGGCCAGTGCAAGTATTTATGCCAGAAGGCTTGCTGCTGCCTTTGGCCAGCGCCGCGCTTAGGCAGGATCTGTGCGTTGGGCAAACTATCGTATGTGGATCGCTAACGCTTACGGTGCTGCCAATGCAATCTCAAGATGATTATGATCGGCTGCTATGGAGCTGCGATCTAAACTTTGTGCGCGGTGAAGATTCCTTTGTGCGGGCGCAGTGGGCTGGTTTGCCTATGATTTGGCATATTTATCCGCAAGATGACGACGCGCATAGGGTGAAATTAGATGCGTTTTTGACGCATTATTTAGTCACTTGTCCACGTGAAGCGGCGCTAGTTTTAAATGCATTTTGGCAGGTGTGGAATCATGGTGGTGATCTGCAGGCCGCATGGCATAAGCTTCTGCCCGCCTTTCCTAGCCTTAGGAGCCACGCTCATGGCTGGGCAGAGCAATTATTACTGCGAGGGGATCTTGCCACTAATCTGGTCAAATTCGTCAATAGCAAGGTAAAATACGGCGTTAAATTTTAACCATCATCTTAAGCTCTAGGTAAACACCGCAATGGCAATTAAAACCGCACAAGAAGTTCGCGTTGGTAACGTAATCATGGTTGATGCTCAACCTTGGGTCGTTCAAAAAACCGAATACAGCAAGTCTGGCCGTAACTCTTCTGTTGTAAAAGTAAAAGCAAAAAGCTTGCTGGGCACTTCTGCTTCAGAAAACGTTTACAAAGCGGATGAAAAATTTGAAGTAGTGACATTAGATCGCAAAGAATGCACTTACACATACTTCGCTGATCCAATGTATGTATTTATGGATACTGAGTTCGAACAGTACGAAATAGAAAAAGATAATCTGGGCGAAACATTAAACTTCATCGAAGACGGCATGCAAGATGTTTGCGATGTAACCTTCTACGAAGGCAAAGCTATTTCGGTTGAAATGCCTACCACCATCGTGCGTGAAGTGGTTTACACCGAGCCAGCCGTTCGCGGCGATACATCAGGTAAAGTAATGAAGCCAGCGCGTCTGGTAAATGGCTTTGAATTGCCAGTTGCTGCATTTATTGAAATCGGCGACAAAATCGAAATCGACACACGCACCAATGAATTTAAAAAACGCGCTTAATCGCCGTTTATAATCAAATGAGCCACCTTTACGAAGGTGGCTTTTTTTATGCTTGAATAAATAAAGTATCTGAGAAATTGGCTTGCAATAGCTATAGTGGTATTAGCCTTATTGGATATCACTCTTTATGACCATGCCCCCTATCCCCCCCGACGAGACCGAGCGCTTGCATCTTTTACATGCTTTAGAGCTGCTTGATAGCGAGGCAGAGCCCGCTTTTGATCTAATTACACGCTTAGTTTCTCAAATCCTGCATGTGCCTATTGCCTTGGTTTCTTTGGTTGATGAGAACCGGCAATGGTTTAAATCCCGAGTAGGGCTAGATGCCACAGAAACCCCGCGTGAATTCGCTTTTTGCGCTCATACCATTATGAATAGAGGGCCTATGCTTGTGCAGGATGCCACGCAAGACGAGCGCTTTGCGGATAATCCTTTGGTCACTGGGCAGCCCAAGATTCGTTTTTATGCAGGAATGCCGATTCGAAGCGCTGGCGGTTTGGCCCTCGGTACGCTTTGTGCCATTGACTCAAAGCCTCGTGTTCTCACGCCAGATGAAGTAAATATTTTGATTGCTCTAGCTGACTTGATTAATAAAGAAGTGCAAATGCGTGAAGCAGTGCTGCTGACACGCAGCCAGATGAATTACTCACAGAAAAAAGTTCAGGCTATTGAGGCACGGTTCCGTACTGTATTTGAGCGAGCGGGAGTGGGCATTGCCTTGGTTGCACCAGATGGCAGTTGGATTAGTATGAATGAAGCGTTTTGTCAGATCGTTGGTTATAGCAAGGCTGAATTATTCCAGCTCACATTTCAGGATATTACCTATCCAGAGGATCTCGACGCTGATCTCCATCTTTTACAGCAGCTAGTAGCTGATAAAATTGATCGTTACCAGCTTGAAAAGCGCTATATCCGTAAAAACGGTAGTACGGTATGGGTGAATTTGGTGGTGACCAAGTATGTGGGCCAGAACGGGGAGCTTGATTATTTTGTGTCGATTATTAAAGACACGCAAGATAGGAAAGAGGCAGAAGAATCACTTGCAGCTTTACGGCTTTCTTTGGAAGTACGTGTGCTGGCTCGTACTCATGATTTACAAGAGGCGAATGAAAAGCTTTCTTTAGCTATGGCTCAGAAAATGCAATCAGAGTTAGTTTTGCGTAAGCGTGAAGCCGAATTAAGCATGGTGATTGAAAGTGCCAATGATGCCTATGTATGCATGGATCAAGCAGGCGTCATCATTGAGTGGAATCATCAGGCTGAGCAGACTTTTGGCTGGAGCGCATCAGAAGCCATTGGCTGTGCCCTAGATGAATTGATTATTCCCCCAGAAATGCGTGAGGCTCACCGAGCAGGGATGAAGCGTTATCACGCTTCTGGTGAGCACAAGGTGCTTAATCAGCGGCTAGAGCTGATGGCCTTGCGGCGTGATGGGAGTGTGTTGCCTACAGAGGTCAGAGTTCGTGCTTTACATATTGAAGGGCACGTTATTTTTAGTGCTTTTTTGCATGATATTACTGAGCACAAGCAGGCAGAATTAAAGCGCGAACATGAGGCTAGGCATGATGTGTTGACTGGTCTACCTAATCGGCGAATGCTGTTTGAGCTGATTCCACATGCGATCGCAAGGGTAAATCGTCAGCGAATTCCTCTGGCCATTGTATTTCTTGATTTAGATGGCTTTAAAGCTGTAAACGACACTCAGGGGCATGAAGCGGGCGATGCTGTTTTATGTGCAGTTGCCCAGCGTTTGCGCGAAAGTGTGCGGGATACAGATACCGTTGTACGCTTGGCTGGGGATGAATTTACGTTGATTTTAGAGTTTTTAAGTGGGGGTGTTCAGGATGCGCGGCTATTGGCAGAAAAGCTGCTGTTGCGTATTCAGGAACCCATTTTCATTGGAAAGAATACCGCACATGTGAGTGCCAGTATTGGTATTACGCTTTATTTGCCGGGCTCTGAAATAACACCGAATCAATTAGTCAGTACCGCCGATGCCGCAATGTACGAGGCTAAGCGAGCGGGTAAATCGAGAGTGTGTGTGCAATAGCTTTCTGCAAAATATCATGGCTTAGTATTTATTCGCTAAGCTTTAGGGTAGGGCTAAAAACAGCTCTACCCTAAGCCATGATTACTTCAACATCTTCCACAAAAAGCTGTATTCCAGCGCAGTCATGTCGGCTTTCTGGCTGTTGTCTGCCGCGCCAGCATGGCCGCCTTCCATATTTTCAAAGTACCACGCCGATTTAACGCCCTCGCTTTGCATTTTGGCCATCATTTTACGCGCGTGTCCTGGGTGGACTCTATCGTCGCGGGTGGAGGTGGTAAACAGAATATTCGGGTATTGCGTCTTGGCCTTGATATTTTGATAAGGCGAGTATTTGCTGATGTAATCCCACTCGGCAGGCACATCCGGATTGCCATATTCGCCCATCCATGAAGCCCCTGCCAGCAGCTGATTAAAGCGGCGCATATCGAGGAGCGGCACTTGGCAAACCACTGCGCCAAATAAATCTGGGCGCTGCGTCATCATTACCCCCATCAAGAGCCCGCCATTGCTGCCGCCCATAATGCCGAGCTTTTTAGGCTGGGTGATTTTCTTGGCAACGAGGTCTTCTGCCACGGCGATAAAATCATCGTAAGCTTTTTGGCGATTTTCTTTAAGCGCAGCTTGATGCCAGCGCGGGCCAAACTCACCGCCGCCACGAATATTGGCCAGCACATATACGCCGCCTTTTTCTAGCCATGCCTTACCTACCCCTGCCGAATAATATGGCGTGAGGCTGACTTCAAAGCCACCGTAGCCATAGAGTAGCGTGGGGGTATTGGCATCGAGTTTTAAGTTTTTAGGCTTGACGATAAAGTAAGGAATACGCGTGCCATCTTTAGAAACGGCTTCGTTTTGCGCGATTTCCATACTACTAGCGTCAAAGAAAGCAGGGCGCTGCTTCAGTAGCTCTCGCTCATCGTTGCCTGCATGGGCAAGGTAGAGCGAATCAGGCGTGAGAAAATCAGCATGGGTGAAAAAGTAATCATCCGTGCTATCCGCATCAATGGCCGTTGCACCGATCGTGCCAAAAGCAGGCGCATTAATGGCGCGTTGCGACCATTTTCCTTCTTTAAAGCGCCATTCAGTCAGGCGGCCTTTTACATTATCGAGCGCTTCAACGATCAGAAAGTTTTTGGTGGCGGTGGTGCCATTGAGTGCGGTGGTTGGGCTTGGGCTAAAGAGCTGAGTAAATTGACGCTCGCCCGCTTGGAACTTTTCAAAATCACAGGCGATCAGGCTGCCGCTAGGCCAAGTCTTGCCGCCAATCGTCCATGCAGATTTCAGCGTGATCAGGATTTGTGGGCCAAAGAAGCTGATATTGGCGTCGTCTGGCACCGCAATGCGGCTGAGTTTTTCGCCGCTGCGTAAATAGGTTTCATTGGTATAAAAGGTAACGCCACGGCGGATAATCTCGCGGCGGTAGCCTGTCTCTTCGGCCACAAAGGCAGAGACAGAAATATCTGTTTTTTGCCCTTCATAAATTGTTTTAGCGGCGCTCAGCGGCGTGCCGCGTTGCCAAAGTTTAACGATGCGCGGGTAGCCTGAATCAGTTTGGCTGTCTTTGCCAAAATCGCTAGCTACAAACAGGCTATCTTTGCCCTGCCAGCTCAGCTCTGATTTAGCCTCAGGCAAACTAAAGCCGTCTTTTACAAAGGTTTTTTTATTTAAATCAAATTCACGTACTTCTACCGCATCGGCCCCGCCGCGTGAAAGGCTAATTAAACATCTATCGTATTGGGGATAGCGGCAGTCTGCGCCCTTATAAACCCAATTGACGCTTTCGGCTTTGGCCAATGCATCTAAATCTAATACGGTTTCCCAGTTTGGATTGGCTGTTTTATAACTTGCCAAGGTCGTGCGCCGCCAAATACCGCGTTGATGATCGCCATCGCGCCAGAAATTATAAAAATAGCCGCCCATTTTATTCACATAGGCAATGCGCTCTTTGGAATTAAGAATATCCAATACTTGATTTTTGAGCGGAGCAAAGCCAGCTTCTTTTTCTAGCATGCCGTGGCTAATGGCATTCTGCGCCTTTACCCAATCTAATGATTTTTTACCCGCTACATCTTCAAGCCATTCAAATTGATCGCTGGCTGCATGGGCTAGCAGGCTGGCGCTGGCCAGTGCCATTGAAAGTAATACTTTTTGCATATTCTTCCTTACTGAAATCAATGATTAAACAGGCTGGCAGGTGGGCTTGCGAAAATATGCCATTCGGGTCGGAAAATATAGCATATTTGCCCAAGGCAGGAGGGGATTAAGCAATAAGTGGCATCTGTGTACGTTTTGTAGGGCGCAACCCGCGAGCAATGCTGAAAAATACGCGGGTTGCACCCCATGTGCGCTAACCAAAGTCAAAAAGACCTTTTTAGTGCCTTCGGCACATTGATTTTGGAGCGGTTAGCCACCGCGGGGCCTTCCTTTCTTGCTTCGCCAAGAAACGAAGCCAAAGAAGGCGACCCCACGAAACACGAAGGCTCCTGCTGCGGTCCAATCGAGCCGGCGGCGGGCGGGATTGGCTCGTACCTTGCTCCCAAGCGATCCCCCGCCCCGCTTGTTCCTCGCTCCGGCGTGTTTCAAGGGGATATTTAAGCCCCGTGCTACTAGCTGCGATACGAATCTTAATTGCTGAGTTTTAAAAACACTTAAAACCTATAAAACAACTTAATTCAAATCTTTTTTTTCTCCGTGAAACTCCGTGTTCTCTGGGGCCTCCGTGTTTCAATATTTGGGTTTAAATCACCCCCCAAACACTTGATCCCTCAGCATTTTTAGCTGATCGCGCAATTGGGCGGCTTTTTCAAATTCTAAGTTTTTCGCCGCATCGATCATTTCTTTTTCGAGACGTTTCAATTCTTTGGCGAGGGATTTTTCGTCAAATTCATTGAGCATTTTTTGCCGCTTCATTTCTAATCTTGTGGCTACGGCTTCTTCCTCGTTATATACGCCATCAATCATATCTTTAATGCGTTTAACTACGCTGCGCGGCGTAATGCCATTGGCCAGATTAAATGCCGTTTGTTTGGCGCGGCGGCGTTCTGTTTCACTAATGGCTTTTTCCATCGACTTGGTAATTCGGTCGGCGTAAAGGATGGCTTTACCATTTAAATTACGCGCGGCGCGGCCTATTGTTTGAATTAAGCTGCGCTCTGATCTTAAAAAGCCTTCTTTATCGGCGTCTAAAATCGCCACCAGCGATACTTCAGGAATATCCAAGCCTTCGCGCAATAAGTTAATCCCGATCAGCACATCAAATACGCCTAGGCGCAAATCGCGCAGGATTTCGACGCGCTCTACGGTATCAATATCAGAATGCAAATAGCGCACTTTTACGCCGTGCTCGCTTAGATAATCAGTTAGCTGCTCGCTCATGCGTTTGGTTAGCGTGGTCACCAGCACCCGTTCGCCAATATCAGTGCGTAAGCGAATCTCCGAGAGCAAATCATCCACTTGCGTGCCGACAGGCCGCACTTCAATAATCGGGTCAACCAAGCCGGTTGGCCGCACCACTTGCTCCACCACTTGGCCCTGATGCTTGGCTTCGTAATCCGATGGCGTGGCGGAGACAAATACCGTTTGCGGCATCAGCTGCTCGAATTCTTCAAACTTCAGCGGCCGGTTGTCCAAGGCGGACGGCATACGAAAACCATAATCGACCAGATTTTCCTTACGTGATCGATCGCCCTTATACATCGCGCCAATTTGCGGAATGGTGACATGGCTTTCGTCGATAATCATGATCGAATTGGGCGGCATATAGTTAATCAGTGTTGGCGGAGCCGAGCCTGCTGGCTTGCCAGAGAAATGCCGCGAGTAGTTTTCAATGCCCTTACAAAAGCCCATTTCGATCAGCATTTCTAAATCAAAACGGGTGCGCTGCTCCAGCCGCTGCGCTTCAACCAGTTTGTGTTCTTTGTAATAAAACGCTAGCCTATCAGTCAGCTCAGCCTTGATGGTTTCGATCGCTTCCAGTACTTTTTCACGTGGGGTGACGTAATGGCTGCTAGGGAAAACCGTAAAGCGGCCCACGCGCTGTTTGATGTGGCCTGTAAGTGGATCGAATAATTGCAGCGTTTCTAATTCATCATCAAATAAATTCACCCGCAGCGCTAATTCGGCCGATTCGGCAGGGAAGATATCGATTACATCGCCGCGCACCCGAAAACAGCCACGGCTAAAATCGGTATCGTTTCTATCGTATTGCATGGCGGTTAGGCGTTTAATCATATCGCGCTGGGCAACGCGCTCGCCTTCTTTCAGATGCAAAATCATTTTATGGTAGGAGCTAGGATCGCCAATCCCGTAAATCGCGCTGACGGTGGCGACAATAATACAATCCGGCCGCTCTAAAATCGCCTTGGTGGCAGAGAGCCGCATCTGCTCGATATGCTCATTAATCGCCGAATCTTTCTCGATAAATAAATCGCGGCTGGGCACATAGGCTTCGGGTTGGTAATAATCATAGTAAGACACAAAATATTCAACGGCATTTTGCGGAAAGAATTCACGCATCTCCGAGTAAAGCTGCGCCGCCAGCGTCTTATTCGGCGCCATCAAAATAGCCGGCCGCCCAGACTGGGCAATCACATTAGCCATCGTATAAGTCTTACCCGAGCCTGTTACCCCAAGCAGGGTTTGATATTGCAAACCATCATCCAGCCCTTCAAGCAACTGAGCAATGGCCGTTGGCTGATCGCCAGCAGGCGCAAATGGCTGAAACAGGCGATAGGGGCTGCCGGGGTAATCGACAAACATGGGCAAGATCCTGTGTTGACGAGGCGAAGTATGCTTATTCTACCCAATAGAACGCTCGTGCGCTTTAATGGTTTAGGGGTGTGGGTTTTAAAGAAGGGGCAATTTATTGTGCAGGGTAGAAGTGCATGTCTGAGTACATTTGTTTGAAAATTGGTAGTTGTGTCAGTAATTGTTCAGTTGTTTTGTTTGAGTTTTTGGTGCTAACGTGGTTTAAAGTCAATTTGGTGTAATATTATTGCTTAAGTTATTTGAGTTTGGTTTGACAATTAAGGAAGTTTCGAGATGTCACCATGGTTTAGCTTCATAATTTCCTGTCTCGCTCTGTCCGTATCAGGCGTGACCGCGTGGCTGACTTTTTTCCGTAAGGGGCGGCTACTAATAACTCAGCCGACAGTCATATTTTTTGGCCCCGATGGTTCTAAATTCGACAGTAAGAGCAATAAGATTTATCTGCGAACCTTGCTCTATAGCACAGCCAAACGTGGGCAGGTATTGGAGAGTCTTCACGTTGCTCTCCATCGCAATGAGTCAAAGCAGAACTTCAACATTTGGGTTTACGGCGAGAAAGGAAATCTAAAAAGAGGTAGTGGCCTATTTGTACCGCAAGAGGGCGTGATTTTTGATCATCATTTTTTACTGCCTGAAGATGGAGCTAATTTTAATTTTAATTCAGGCGTATACAAGCTAACTGTCATTGCTAAGTTGGTCGGGCAGTCAAGCAAGCATGAACTGGCATCCATTGAACTTGCAATAAGTGAGGTGCAAGCTATGGCGTTGGTAAAACCGAGTGCGGGAATATACTTTGATTGGGGGCCTGATCAACAAAGCTATTATTCTCACATAGAAATAAAGCCCGAAGTTGAACCTGACTTTGAGCAAGGCCGTAAGTCGTAATGAATTTGTAGGGCTTAATAAGTCTGGGGCCTTTTCCAGACGCATTACGTCGTATGGAATTTGATGCGGCCATTGATTCTGTTTTCGATCGCTGGTGCAATGCGCTCCGCTTATTGACACCCTACAACACCATCTACTTTATGGTCTTTTCTGGGATGCATTGGGCAGATAAAACATGCCCAAACTACTTGCTAACCACATAGTTTTTTTATTAGCAAACAGCGAAAAATCATAATAACTAAGCTCATTGCATAGGGCTTTTTAAAGTCCCCTTGAAGCACGCCGAAGCGAGGAATAAGCGGATCGGGGTTTCGGAAAAGGGGTAGCGAGGCAGCGAGCGAGCAGCCTTTTTCGCCGAGCCGATTATCCGCAGTGAGGGGCTTTCGTGCTGGTCGGGGCGGCCTTCTTTGGCTTCGTTTCTTGGCCGTTCAAGAAAGGAAGGCCCCCGCGGTGGCTACCGCTCCAAAATCAACGTGCCGTAGGCACTAAAAAGGCCGTAAGTCGTAATGAATTTGTAGGGCGTAATAAGTCTGGGTGTTTTTCCAGATGCATTACGCCGTATGGAATTTGATGGGGCCATTGATTCTGCTTTTGATCGCTGGTGCAATGCGCTCCGCTTATTGACACCCTACAACACCATCTACTTTATGGTCTTTTATGAGAGGCGTTTGACAGATAAAATATGCCCAAGCTACTTGCTAACCATATGGTTTTTTATTAAGACCATTAGTCGTAATGAATTCGTAGGGCGTAATAAGTCTGGGGGTTTTTCCAGACGCATTACGCCGTATGAAATTTGGCGCGGTTATTGATTCTGTTTTAGATCGCTGGTGCAATGCGCCCATCGCTGAGCGATATAAATATCGCACGCGGAGCTTATGACACCCTACAAAACCATGCGACTTACTGCCTTGTGAGTGATTTGCATTGGAGCCGCTGTTTTTCGGAGAAGTGGGTGAAGATCAGAAGGGCATATAAGCATCAATAAGCAGTCTGTTATTAACTATTGCAGCAGTTAAGCGTTAATAAGGATGCGCTTGTTGATGTATAAGGAGCTAAGGCCTTTTTGTATTCATTACCCAATTGACATATACGTCATCCCCGAATGTATTTATCGGGGATCCAGCATAGGTACTGGATTCCCGATGGGAACACTCGGGAATGACGATCTTATTAAGGAGGCATTTTCGGAAGTTATTTCGTGCCATATCCTATTCCTCATTTTGCTTTGCATTCGCTGCCATGCGGCGTATCCATTAAACTGTCGCCATTGTTGAATCACGCACAGAAGCACACCCAATGATAAATGCTCTCCATTACTGCGAACTGAATGCTCAGCACCGTGCTGCGGCGGCCACATATGTACACGATATTGTCAGCGTGGCGATTGGCCACGGTGCGGATGAAGCGGCTTTGATTGTTTATGATGTTGAATGCCCTTTGGCGCAGGTGTTGGCGGATTGCTATCAGTTGGCTTTGCCTAGCGCGCAGGTGATTGAAATCAGCAGCGTTGATAATGATGCGGTGATGGCGGCGTTTCATGCTCAGCCTGCGGGGGCCTTGGTGGTGTTGATTCAGTCGACGCATTTTCGCCTCGATGCCTATCGCTTGCGCGTGCAATTGTTTAATCAAGAGCTAAAAGTGATAGAGCACGTGCATTTGGCGCGCATGGTGGCGGATGAAGCGCCTTTGTATATCGAATCACTGGCTTACGATGCCGACTATTATCGCGGCACGGGCGCGGCCTTGCAGGCGCGGATGAATGTGGCTCCGCATGCGCGTATCAGCAGCGGCGAGGGCCATGAGCTGATCTACGCGGGGCCACTTGAGGGCGCTAAGTTGAATGTGGGCGATTATCGCCAGATGAAGCATATTGGCGGGCAGTTTCCGATTGGCGAGGTGTTTACCGAGGCGCGTGATTTAACGCAGCTGAGCGGCCGTGCCGATATTTTTGTGTTTGGGGATACCAGCTTTCATTGCAATTTTCCTGCCCTGCCGATTACTTTGATTGTTGAGCAAGGCTGCGTGATTGGGGTAGAAAACAGTACGGCGTATTTTGATGAAGTACTGGCCAAAATCCGCGCTGTTGAAGGCGAAGTATGGGTGCGTGAATTGGGCTTGGGCCTCAATCTAGCCTTTAGCCGCGAGCGCACCGTGAGCGATATCGGCACGTTTGAGCGGCAATGTGGCATTCACCTCTCGCTTGGCGCTAAGCACGGCAGCTATAACAAGCCGCAATTTAAACGCAAAGACACGCGTTTTCATATCGATGTATTTGTTGCTGCAACAGGGGTGTATTTAGGCGATGAAAATGTGTATATCGATGGGCAATGGCGGGTGTGATAGGGGATTGTAAGGCTATGGGGTACATTTTAAATGCAAAGGTCAGCATATCAATAACTCCTGACGTAATATGTAATGCGTATACTCAAAGGAGCTTAACCCCTTTTTTTACCCAATATTGATGGGGAGGGGTTGGGCAGGTAAATACGTCCATGCCATTTATTCCATAAACCATGCGAGCCTAGCCATTATGCAAATTGAAGAACGTATTACGACGTCTGCCAAGCCAGAAACGATATTCTCTATTTATGCTGATGTTGAGCGCTGGAACACTTGGGACCCAGATACCAAATCCTCGTTTTTGAAAGGCCCATTTGCGATTGGTAGTAAGGGCCGTATTTGCCCTACTAAGGGTAATGCAGTGCCGATGGAGCTGACTGCGCTGACGCCTAATCGCTCATTTACGGTTCAATGCAAAATCCCATTGTTTAAAATGGTGTTTGATCATGAGTTGTCCCTCAGCGAGGCAGGTACCGAAGTGCTGCACCGTGTGGTTTTCTCTGGGCCTTTAACTTTTATTCTTGGGCGTATCGTTGGGGCGCAAGTTCGTAAGGGGCTGCCTAAAACCTTGCTTTCTTTGAAACGGCTGGCAGAGTCGCAGGTGTGAATGAAGGGGGCACTCTTTAAATATTCATACATTCCAAAGATTAAAAAAAAGCCCCAAGCATCGCTTGGGGCCTAAAAAGCTGCCGTGAAGCAGTAATTTTTGCGTCTGATTACAGTGCGCTGTGGCGCAGTTGTTCCAGAATCGCTGGGTTTTCTAGCGTAGAAATATCCTGAGTGATTTCTTCACCCTTGGCGATATTTCTGAGCAGGCGGCGCATGATTTTGCCGGAGCGGGTTTTAGGCAGATTGTCGCCAAAGCGGATTTCATCGGGCTGAGCAATCTTGCCGATCTCGTGCGCTACCCATTCGCGTAGCTGCTTGGCTATCAGCTTGCCAGCTTCGCCTTCAGGACGATCGCCTTTGAGCACCACAAAGGCCACCACTGATTCGCCCTTGATGTCGTGCGGCCTGCCGACTACGGCGGCTTCTGCGACCAGCGGGTTGGCGGCCAGAGCCGATTCAATTTCCATGGTGCCAAGGCGGTGGCCAGATACGTTTAGCACGTCGTCGATGCGGCCCATAATCCAGATATAGCCGTGCTCATCGTAGTGAGCCGAATCGCCAGCCAGATAAAACTTGCCGTTAAATTCATCTGGGAAATAGGTGCTCTTAAAGCGCGTAGCATCGTTATAAATGGTGCGAACTAAGGATGGGAATGGGCGAGTAATCACCAATGATCCACCCTTGCCCGGCTCTACCGGCGCGCCGGATTCGTCGACAATGGCGGTCATAATGCCTGGTAGAGGCAGGGTGCAAGAGCCCGGTTTGGTCGCCACTGCGCCTGGTAATGGGGCCACCATATTCGAGCCGGTTTCGGTCTGCCACCAAGTATCTACAATCGGGCAACGGCCGCCGCCGATGGTCTCGTGATACCACATCCACGCATCAGGATTAATTGGCTCACCCACCGTGCCCAAGAGACGCAGGCTGGATAAATCGTATTGCTTAGGCAGATCGCCACCTAGTTTAATCAAGGACCTAATCGCAGTAGGCGCGGTGTAAAAGGTGGTGACTTGATGTTTTTCAATCATCGCCCAGAAGCGGCCAGCGTCTGGATAGGTTGGCACGCCTTCAAACACCACTTGTGTTGCACCAATACCCAGCGGGCCGTAAGCAATATAGCTGTGGCCAGTAATCCAGCCCACATCGGCGGTGCACCAGTACACATCGTCTTCTTTGTAATCGAATACCCATTTCATCGATACTTGCGTGCCAAGGAAGTAGCCCGCGCTGGAGTGCTGAATGCCCTTAGGCTTGCCTGTGGAGCCGGAGGTATACAGCACGAAGAGTGGATCTTCGGCGTTCATCCATTCTGGCTCGCAAATATCTGGCAGGCCTTTAACCAGCTGATGCCACCAAACATTATTGCTCTCGCTCCAGTGATCTGGCTTGGTGCCGGTGCGCTGGAATACGATGACTTTTTCGACGGATTCGCAGTTGCCAATGCCCAGCGCTTCGTCGGTCATGGCTTTCAGTGGTGTGGCCTTGCCGCCGCGTACCGATTCATTGGCGGTAATCACAATCTTGGCCGTGGCATCTTGGATGCGATCACGCAGCGCGCCCGCAGAGAAGCCGCCGAATACCACCGAGTGAATTGCGCCGATACGGGCGCAGGCCTGCATGGCGATAATCGCTTCAACGGTGTGCGGCATGTAGATAACAACGCGGTCACCCTTGACCACACCTAGGCTCTTTAAGCCGTTGGCGAATTGGCAAACGCGGTGATACAGCTCGCGGTAAGTTACGCGGGAGACTGAGCCATCGTCTGCTTCAAAAATAATCGCTACTTTATTCGCTTTGCTTTCAAGATGACGGTCTAGGCAGTTGTAAGACACATTCATTTCACCGTCTTCAAACCACTTGAAAAACGGCGCATTCGATTCGTCTAATACCTTGGTAAAAGGCTTGCGCCAGCTGACTAACTCGCGCGCTAAATCGCCCCAAAAGCCTTGATAATCGCTATTGGCTTTCTCGCAAAGGGTGTGATAGCACTCCATGCCGGATACATTTGCCTTGGTACGGAAATCGTCGGAAGGTGGAAACAGGCGGGTTTCCTTAAGTACGGAATCAATGCTGCTCATTTAGGCTTCCTTCTTGCAGAGATAGTCAGAAAAATCGGATTGAAGCCAGAGTATCAGCCGGTCTGACTCAAGGCCAATCGTGTTTTTTGATGGGGAGAATCAGAAAGGCTGATCTGAGGGTTTTTATGTGGATGGTGGCTTTTTGTAGGAGCGGTTCAGCCGCGAAAGCATTGTTAAAAGCGATTCGAGCGCAAACCACTCCTACGGTATTAGACCTTGAGCTAATAAATACTTGTATTTGCTACCCTAGCAGCCTGTCGGACTTAGCATCAGTCAGCTGAAAAATCACCTGATCGGCCTATATTTCACCAGATTTTTGATCAATAACTCGTTATTGGCGCTGCAAATCCGGCAAAATCTGGTCTCGACCATGCGATTTTTCGCTTCGACCGTCTAAGTCCGAAAGGCTGCTAGCCGCTCTGCAATCAAGCTATAGCTGAGTGGCAAGCGGGCCTCGTGCTGCTCTAATGCGGCGTAGGTTACTGATATTTCATTGGGATATTCTGCAAAGTGGCGTAATTGCAAACCCTGCTGCAAGCAGCCGCCAATAATGTCAGAGAGGGTATGTGGAAACCAATAAGAAGGCGCACTGCCTGTGCCTTCGGTATCAATATACTCTGGCAGCATTTCATCCATAAAAGGCTCTGTACGGAAATAAGAGCTATCCATTCTATGTGGAGGAATAGGATTCAACATATCCAAAATAGGATGCTGCTCATAAATAAATAACTGCCCATTGGGCTTAAGCCAAGAATGGATCAAAGCGAATAAACGTGGCAGATCGGGCATCCAGCCTAATACCCCAACCGTGATATAAACCAGATCAAAAGAGCGCTGGAACTGATTTTCAAGATCAAAAATATTGCTGCAAATAAACTCGATATCCAGCTCCGCATGCTGGGCCAGCACTCTGGCTTGTTCAATAAACGAGTCAGAAATATCCACACCCACGCAGCGGCCAGCACCAGCGCGTTTTACGCTGCATAATTCCTGGCCACTATTGCAGCCTATTTGTAGTACGTCTTTGCCATTGAGTGGAAACTGAGTAAATAGCTCTTTTTCTACCGCATCAAAGCTTGAGAACGCTGGGTTTTTTATGGCGCTAAGCAGCTCGCTAAAACCATCTTTCTGATTGATTTCGGCAGTCAAATTCCACATCTTCCGGTTTATATCTGTGTAGTTGATTTCAGCTTCCATTTTTTTCTCATTGAAATGATTGAGTGATTTTTGAGCTTTTTATCGAATGTAAATTCTGCATTATCCGCACCTTTTGTTATTGCATGGGCCGCAATAAAGGGTATGCCAATATAAATGGAGCGCTAAAATTTGTACTTTTATTTTTTCCATAAATAAATAAAATCTTTGCCATTATCATTCAGCGATTTATTTTGCTCAATCAGAAGATAGCGGGTTTTACCTTCGGCAATTAGCTTAAAGGCTTGCAAGCGGGTGCTATAGCCAAGGATTGCCAAACCTGTTTGCATCGGCAGATAAATACATATCGCATGACATCCGGGTGTTGTTGAAGCTGGCTAAAAAAAACTCTGTCTGCTTCGGTAAGAGGTCTAAGGATTAATCTTGCTGTTTCTAAATAGATGCTCATCTTATGGCCTGTTGTTTTTTAATTCATGGATGAGTAATGAATAATTCATCAGTGATATATATTTACCCTCTTTGATTTCGCATTCCCGGCTGATGCCCTCTAAAGTAAAATTAAAGGCTTGTAAAAGCTGCTGCGATTTTAAATTTTCTATTTCTACTTCGGTACTGATGCGGTGCAGTTTTAATTCATTAAAGGAGTAACTGAGTAAACCCTGTAATGCTTCCTGCATAATGCCTTTACCCCAGTGCTGGGGTAGTAGCCAGTAGCCTAATTCGGCATTTTTGTTTTTCTGGCAGATATTATTCAGCCCTAAAGCGCCCAGCGGTGTACCTGCCGATTCAATCGCCAGCCAATAGCCTGTGCCTTGCTCGGTAATGGATTGATACCAGCTCATTTGCGCTTCACAAGCGCTTTCTGTTTGGTACGAAATGCCATAGTGCTTGATAACATCGGGGTGAGATAGCCCTGAAAAAACAAAGGCTAAATCATCGGGCCTGAATGCTCTTAAGCTGAGTGTATTTAGTTTTATATTCATCATTATTCCAAAGCAGTTGCATATTAGGCGCAGGCTGCATGAATGGCATAGCGTATATGCAGCTCGGTGGTATCAAAGATCGGGATCTCCACATTCTGCTGCTGAATCAGCATGGTAATTTCTGTGCAGCCCAGTATGACGCCTTCCGCACCTTGCTCAATTAATTGATTAATGATGGCAATATATTCTTGCTTGGATGATTCTTTCACAAGACCATGGCAAAGCTCCTGATAAATAATATCGTGCACTCTGTTACGGCCAGCTTCTTCTGGGGTAATCACTTCCAGCTGGTGCAGCCTGCTTAACCTGCCACGGTAAAAGTCTTGCTCCATGGTGAATTTTGTCCCCAATAGGGCAATTTTTTTAAGGCCTGCTGTTTTAATTGCTGCGGCGGTGGCGTCCGCAATATGCAGAAATGGAATCTGGATTTTAGCTTCAATTTCAGCAGCTAATTTATGCATGGTATTGGTGCATAAAATAATGAGATCTGCACCGGCTAATTGCAAAGAATAAGCCGCTTTAGCCATGATTTCGCCAGCTTTATCCCATTGCCCTGTACTTTGCAGTGCTGCGATTTCTGCAAAATCTACACTGAGCAGAATTACTTTGGCAGAGTGCAGCCCGCCCAATTTTTCTTTAATGAGCTGATTTGCTCTTTGGTAATAAATCTGGCTGGATTCCCAGCTCATGCCGCCTATCATGCCTATGGTTTTCATTATTTTCCCCTAAGCTAACAAAGCCAACTCACCATGCAATAAAAAGAATGCCGTGATCGCCATCAGGCTGGCCATAATGCCGTTAAATAGTTTTAATATTTTGGGGATCAGCAAATGCTGGCGTAAAGCATCACCTAGCCATGCCCAGATACAGATGCAGGGTAAATTAATCACCGCACATAAAACGGCTAAGCCCGCTGCGGCGAGCATGCTATTTTGCTCAGCAGGCAAAAACAGAATCACGGTGTTGATCACCATCACCCATGCTTTGGGGTTTATCCATTGGAATAGCGCTGCGGCTAAAAAGCTCATGGGTTTGGCGGCTTCTTTGCCTTCAGGCGATGCGGCTTTCCATATTTTCCACGATAGCCATAATAAATAAGCGCAGCCAAATACGCCTAAAATTGGGCGTACTGTATTAATACTGGCCATCACCCAAGCCAAGAGCACGCCAACGATAAACACCTGAATGCCGTGGCCAATGCTAATGCCTAATAAATGCGGAATGCTGCGGCGAAAGCCAAAATTACCGCCAGAAGCCGCCAGCATCAGGTTATTGGGGCCGGGGGTGACGGACATCAGCGAGACATAGCTCAGTAAGGCGGGGTTAAACATAGACTTGGCTCGGTGTAGGTAAAAGACAATTCATCATAAAAGTATCGTCATAAAGGTTACAGTGGCATTACTTGCTTATTTTTATGGGTACAATTTAGACATTGCGGCCTTACTCGGTACTTATGATGCAAATGGATACGCTTTATCAGCAGCTGGCAGATGATTTTGCGCTGGCGATCAGCCACGGTTCTTTGCCGCCTGGCTCCAGATTGCCATCGGTACGTAAAACGGCACAAAGCCGCAGGCTGTCTTTGAATACGGTACTCACTGCCTATCGAATGTTGGAAGACCGCGGCCTTGTGGTGGTTAGGCCGCAATCCGGTTATTACGTACGCAGCCATCTGCCTATGCTGCCAGCAGGCAAAGTAGGTGCAGCGCCTGGTCAGGCTCAAGGCCCCGCCGGTGAGGTGCTTGATTTAATCGGTGCCGCTTTATTGGCTCAGCAAACGCCGGGTTATATCAATCTGGCTTTAGCCTGCCCCAAGGGGGGCGATTTTTACCCCAGCAATAAGCTGGCGCGGATTATGGGGCAGGTGCTTAGGCAAAATCCTGGCATGGTCAGCAGCTATGCTTTGCCGCCTGGCTCAGAGCGATTACGCACCCAAATTGCTCGCCGCAGTGTAGAGCTGGGGATGTCTTTGCAGGCTGAAAACATCGTGCTCACCCATGGCTGTATGGAGGCTTTGCAATTATCTTTACGTGCCATCTGTGTGCGTGGAGACGCTGTAGGGATTGAATCGCCTACCTACTTTAATTTGTTGCCATTGTTTAGCAGCCTAGGTTTAAAGGCGGTTGAAATACCGACTGATCCACAAACGGGCATGTCACTCGATGCGCTGGAGCAATTACTGATTGATGGCCAGTTGCAGGCCATCGTGGCCATGCCCAATGTGCACAATCCCCTAGGCTGCAGCATGCCGCTGGAAAACAAACGGCGGCTGGCTGGCCTATTAAAGCGTTATCAAATCCCCTTGATTGAAGACGCGCTCTACGCCGAATTGCAATTTGGTGATGCTTTTGCACCTGTCGTAAAAGCGTTTGACGATGAGGGCTGGGTGTTAATTTGCGCCAGTTATACCAAGACGCTGGCCCCTGATTTTAGAATTGGCTGGGTAGAAGGTGGGCGTTTTACCGAGCAGATTCGTAAACTTAAATTTTCTTATTCAGTTGCCGAGTCTATGGTGTTGAGCGAAACGCTGGGCCTGTTTTTAGAATCAGGCGGTTACGATCATCATTTACGCCAGCTCAAACGCCGCTACGCCATTCAGGTGGATAAAGTACGCGCGCTGATTGCCGAGCATTTTCCACAGGGCACCAGCGCCACCCAGCCAGCTGGCGGTTTTTTATTTTGGGTGGAGTTGCCCGCCAGCTGCGATAGCGTTGAGTTATTTCATCGCGCCATTGCCGAGAAAATCAGCATCTCGCCCGGCCCGCTGTATTCCCCCAGCGGCCGCCATACCTCGGCACTGCGTTTATCCTGCTGCCAGCCTTTGGATGAAAGCTATATCCAAGCTTTAGTGCGGCTGGGCGAAATGGCGCAAGAGATTATGGATGAAGCGGTTGGCATTTAATTCGCAGGATGCCGCCTTGCTACGTTCTTTTGTCGGTATGGTGCGTAGCGGCAGCATCAATCGGGCGGCTATTTTGCAAGGCAAAACACAGCCTGCGCTCAGCCAGCAAATTCAGCGCTTAGAGCAGCAATTAGGCCAATCTTTATTGCTGCGCTCGCCTAGAGGCATACGTTTAAGCCCCGCTGGTGAGGCCCTCTTGCCCTATGCCGAGCGTATTTTAAGTTTAACGGATCAGCTTAGCCTCAAGCCTGTATTGCCAAGCGAGCAGCAACGCAGTATTGGTTTGGTAGAAGCTTTTGTCAGCGGCCACCCCCGTTTGCGGCTGCGGGTGGATGTGGCCGATAAACAAACACTGTTTGCTGCTTTTGAGCGCAAAGAGCTGGATGTGTTGGTGAGTATGCCGCTTGCCGTAGCCGTAACGCCTGATCAGGCGCTAAGCCTGCCCCTGAACTGGTTTCTCAGCTAAATAGCCAAAGCCGCCACTGAGCGCATCGTAATCAAAGAGCTTAGTGCGTTTCACCATTTGGATATTAGCCAAATCGGCTGCCGCGCCAAATTGCAGATCCCTCTTATCGCTCAGCGTTTTGCCACTTAGATCTGTGGCGCTGCTGATATCGATCGGATAAATACTGCGATGCATCAGGCCATCTTTTTGAATGCCTTGTTCGATCAGTGGGAAGCGCGTGTCAGAGATTGCCAGCAGGTCGCCAATTTTCAGCTCTTTGCTTTTGGCATAGTTGGCGTCAATCGGGTAGGTAAACATACGGGTGGCTTTGGTGGCTGGGTCGTATTCGAGAAAAACGCCATGCGTTGTTGCATGGCGTTATGTTTTTTAATTAAAAATTCTTAATGCTTTGATGCGCCTTCTGCACCCACCCCTGTCATAGAGCGGATAAATTGTGGCAGGAATGCGGCACGCTCAGAATCCGCTTGAGCACTCTTATCGGTGATAGAGAAAATCCACGTCATCAGAAACGCTAAAGTCATTGAGAAAATCGCTGGGTTTTTATAAGGGAATAATTCGCTGCCCTTGGCATTGCCTAGTGTATCTACCCAAACGGCTGGCCCGAGGATAATCAACACCACCGCGCAGATCAGCCCTGAGTAGCCACCAATCACGGCACCGCGAGTGGTTAAGCCTTTCCAGAACATCGATAAAAACAGCACTGGAAAGTTGGCCGATGCAGCAATAGAGAAGGCCAAGCCCACCATAAACGCGATGTTTTGCTTCTCGAACATAATGCCTAGCAAGATGGCGACTACGCCTAAGGCCACGGTTGCGTATTTAGAAACGCGGATTTCTGTGGCTTCGTCCACACGGCCTTTACGCCAAACGCTGGCATACAGATCGTGTGAAACGGCCGATGCACCGGATAAAGTTAGCCCAGATACCACCGCCAGAATGGTGGCAAAGGCAACTGCTGAGATAAAACCAAGGAATAGATCGCCACCGATGGCATGTGAAAGATGGATCGCCGCCATATTAGAGCCGCCCAGCAATTTGCCTGCCGCATCTTTATACGATGGATCGGTTGCAACCAGCATGATCGCGCCAAAGCCGATAATGAAGGTCAGGATGTAGAAGTAGCCAATAAAACCCGTGGCCACAAACACCGATTTACGTGCCGCTTGAGCGTCTTTTACGGTAAAGAAGCGCATTAGAATATGCGGTAAGCCTGCCGTACCAAACATCAGCGCTAGACCAAGCGAAATAGCGTCGATTGGATTAGAGACCAGCCCACCCGGTTCCATAATGTTTTTGGCGGCTTTCACTGCGGCTTTGGCGGCATCTGATGCTTTTTCGACCAGCGTAGCGGCATCAGGCGAGTGATTGGCTACGGCTTGTGCGGCGACATCTGATGCGGCGCTGGCTTTAATGGCTAAGAGCTGAGCGCCTGCTTGTTTAACATGTACAGCTTGGGCAAACATGCCTTCAACACTGAAGTTCACATGTTTAAGCACCATAAAGGCCATAAAGCTGGCACCCGATAAGAGCAGGACTGCTTTAATAATTTGCACCCATGTGGTGGCCAACATGCCACCGAAAATCACGTAAATCACCATCAAAATACCGACCATAATGACGGCCGTGTTGTAATTCATGCCAAATAGCAGTTGGATCAGCTTACCTGCACCCACCATTTGTGCGATTAGATATAACGCCACCACAACCAGCGTGCCGGTTGCTGCAAAGGTACGCACTGGGCCTTGTTGCAGGCGGTAAGAGGCCACATCGGCAAAAGTGTATTTACCAAGGTTACGCAGACGCTCTGCCACCAAGAAGGTAATCACTGGCCAGCCTACCAAGAAGCCTAGCGAGTAAATCAGGCCGTCGTAGCCGGTATCAAATACTAGCGCGGAAATCCCAAGAAAGGACGCAGCCGACATATAGTCGCCCGCAATGGCTAAGCCATTCTGAAAGCCGGTAATGCCGCCGCCAGCAGAGTAAAAATCTTTGGCTGAGCGGGTTTTACGTGCCGCCCAGTAAGTTACCCCAAGGGTAAAGGCGACGAACAGAAAAAACATAATGATGGCGTGCCAGTTCAACGCTTGTTTGGCGACTGGGCCATCGATGGTGCCCGCTGCCCATGTCGACAAGCTGGCAAGCGCCATCAGCGCGCCGCAGCCTAGCTGCTTGTGCAATTTATGCATCATTGCTTTGCTTCCTCGATAATTTCACGGGTCAACTGGTCGAACTCAGTGGCACGGCGTACATAAATGCCGGTGAGCACGAAGGCCGATAAAATCACCAAGATGCCAATGGGAATGCCAATGGTGGTGACGCTGCCTGCTGAAAGGGGGATCCCCAATGTTTTGGGCGAAAATGCAATAACCAGAATAAAGCCGTAGTAAATCACTAGCATCACTGATGATAAAAGCCAGGAGAGGCTGGATTTTTTTTGGACCAATTCTGCAAACTTTGGATTTTGCTGAATTCGGTCGATGATAAGGTCATTCATTTAGATATCCTCCTAAAACAAGGTGAGATCCCCTAGAGTGGCCAATAGGGGATAGGCAACACTTACTCTATTCGAGAGGGGGGTAGAGATGCTAATTGCAATTTTTGATGCACAAAATCAGCAAAGCTGATGTTGCATTGCGATTTGATGAATATTGCTAGTCTTTCAAATACACATTCTCTGGGCAGGTCCCTGAGAATAAGCTGACAGGGCAATGGTTTTTGAGCATACTTTCTCTATGGAAATCTATCAGATACGCACTTTGGTGGCCGTTGCTCAGCAGGGGCACCTCACCCAAGCCGCAGAGCTGCTGCATTTATCGCAGCCAGCCGTTACTGCGCAAATTAAAGCCTTGGAAGAGGAGTTTGGCCTGCCGTTATTTGAGCGATTCCCTGGCGGTGTGCAGCTCACAGAGGCTGGAAAATTATTATTGCCCGATGCAGAAAATATTTTGGCTTTAGCTAGAGCGATGCAAAACCGCGCGAAAGGGCTGGCTGGTGAGCCCAGAGGCAAGGTAAAAATCGGCACCATTGGCGTGCCCGCAAGGCTGCGTTTGGGCTCTTGGCTGGCGCGTTTACGCGAGAAATATCCGTTGATTTCGGCACAAACCACACATGGTATTTCGGTGAGTGTGTTGAATGATGTGCGGAAAAAAATTCTCGATGGTGGTTTTTATTTGGGGCGCAATCCCTATCAAAACGTAACCACTTTACAGCTCACTGATATTGGCTTTTGTGTCGCCTTGCCGCCAGCCTTAGCGGGTGAATTGGCGAATGCAGATTGGAAAGCACTCGGTAAAACGGCGTGGCTTGGTTTGTCGCAATTTACTAGTCTTGCCGAAATCACTTCAGAGCTGTGGCGTAGCCAAAATATTGCGCCAACAATTGTTGGCGAATTTGATGAAGAAGCTACTTTGGTAGAGTTAGTAAAAGCAGGGGTGGGGGTGGCTATTCTGGCGGAGCGAACGGCAAAGCGCTTTGCTGCGGATGGCTCAATTGCATTGTGGCGGGGCGGGGAGATTGCAGTACGAGTACCGCTACAGTTTATTTATTCGGCAGATAGAGAGCATGATCCTTTGATTGGTATGCTGCGTAGCTCGCTGAAAACAGAGTGGGATTTGGGCTGAAAGGCTTGCCTACGAAAATCACGAAAAGACGTGAAAATTGCTTGAAGGGGCTTCGTGCAGTGGTATTTTAAATATCAATGGTCCGTGGCCGCATGGCAGATTGTGTCGTGGTTTGTGTTTTTAAGTCCGACAGGCTGCTAGGGTCTGTTGACGTTTCATTCGCCATTGCGCTGAGCCGGGAAAAGGCCAAGCACAAGGCATGTGGCGAAGGCAATAACTGGTTATTGTCGAGGAGCATAACGCAGTGAATGACCATTTTCCGGCTCAGCCCTTCGAGTTTAGCCCCAAAACTGGGCCAAACGCAGCCGTGAATGAAACGTCAACAGACCCTAGGGTCTGTTGACGTTTCATTCGCCATTGCGCTGAGTCGGAAAACGGCCAGGCACAAGGCATGTGACGAAGGCAATAACGGGTTATTGTCGAGGAGCATAACGCAGTGAATGGCCATTCTCCGGCTCAGCCCTTCGGGTTTAGCCCATTTTTGGGGCTGCACGGCGTTAAAAATCGCTCATGGTACTCGTACCATGTCGCCATTTTCTCCTTGTTCAGCCCCAAAACTGGGCTAAACGCAGCCGCGAATGAAACGTCAACAGACCCTAGTTAGCCGCCAAATAAAAAAGCCAGACGATGTCTGGCTTCAATAAAGCATAATGATCTGGTAGAACAGATGCTTCTTATTTCTTGCTACTGCTTTACTAGAAATACAAAAACCCCACTGGGAGCAGGGTTCTAGTATGGAGGCACCGTACAGCAACTGAATTACTTCAGCTTGGTTTCCTTGTAGATCACGTGTTTACGAACCACGGGATCGTACTTCTTGATTTCTAGCTTAGTAGGCATAGTGCGCTTGTTCTTGGTCGTTGTGTAAAAGTGACCAGTACCTGCGCTGGATTCCAGCTTGATTTTTTCACGCATGATTTCTTACCTCAGCCTCAAACTTCGCCACGAGCGCGGAGATCCGCGAGGACGACTTCGATGCCTAGTTTATCGATAGTACGGAGTGCAGCGTTAGATACACGCAGACGAACAAAGCGGTTTTCGCTTTCTACCCAGAAACGACGGCTGTGTAGATTAGGAAGAAAACGACGCTTAGTTTTGTTATTGGCGTGGGAAACATTGTTCCCTGTCACTGGGCGCTTGCCGGTGACTTCACATACTCGTGCCATGGCGGGTAATTCCCTGACTTCTGAGAAAAACCGGATTTATAGCATAGATCCACTACCTGTTTCAAGAGCTATGTCACTTTGGACTAAGTTGAGTAGAAAACTATATTGCTATTTTTCAAGGGTTTTTGCTGCTAAGACCAGTCTTTCTGCGGCTTTGGCGGGGCTGATGTTGTTATTTTTCCAGTAGGAAAAAATGATATCAAAAAATACACTTCTTGTGGCATCGTATTGGGCCATATTATGGGACCAAGATGGCACTAAGATGTTTTTTGAGCTAGCTAGGTTAAAATTTTGAGCCGATTCTTTGGCGCAAGCATCAAATTTTTCTAAGCTTACATCGTTGCGTGCAGGGAAATTACCTTTGTGCAGGTTAAAATTAATTTGCGTTGCTTTGCTCATCATGGTGCTGGCAAAAGCTTGCTGGGCTTTTTGCTGTGAGGGTGATTGAAGTTGAAATAAGGTCATTGTGTCGGCTGCAAAGCTATAGGCTTGATTTTGGCTGGGTGCGGGAACGCAAAGGTAATCCACTCCAGCAACTTGTCCCGCAACAGTAAACTCACTTTTTGCCCAATCGCCCATAAACTGCATGGCAGCTTGGCCATGGATGAGCTTTGCCGTGGCGCTACTCCATTCTGCGGCGCTATGTGGGCTGGTATAGGCTTTTAGTCGTTTGAGCATGCTCAGGGCCTGTAGCATCGTTGGGCTGCTTAAAGCAGCCGCATCTAGCTCTATAAAGGCCTTACGATAGAAGTCGGCCCCACCTATGCCCAAGGCTAGCGATTCAAACAGCGTGGCAACTTGCCAGCCTTGCTGCCCAACGGAGAGTGGGGTTATGCCAGCTTTTTGTAGTAGCTTGGCGGTGGCAATGAATTCATCCCAAGTTTTGGGAACTTTTGCACCGCTTTTATCCAATAAATGCTTATTGATCCAGAGCGTATTTACCCGTGAAATTCCAAGCGGCACAGCAACATACTGGCCTTTGTATTGCACCATTTCATTAAGAATAGGGGGGAGTAATTTGTTCCAGCTTTGCTCGGTGGCCAGCTGGCTAATATTAGCCAGCTTATCGCCCCAAGCTTGAATTTTGATTCCACCAATGGTCGCGGCTAATGGCGGATTGCCTGCGTTTATCCGCTGTTGTAAGACCGACATGGCGTTTTCACCTGCGCCACCCATCACTGCAAAATCTTGCCACTGTAAGTTTTGGCTCTCTAGTTGTTGTTTGGCCGCCTGAACTGCGCTTGCCTCGCCAGGGGATGTCCACCAATGCAGTATCTCTACGTTTTTAGCGTGGAGAGGGCTGCTAAAAAAAACAGCGAGCAGCAGGCCGCTACGATACTTTGGATTGGAAAACTTGCGCAGCGGCTTATTCACTTGCAGGAGCCAGTACAGTGCGATTGCCATTGGTTTCCATGCCACTCACTAGTCCAGAGGCTTCCATCTGCTCAATCAGCCTTGCTGCCCGGTTATAGCCTATGCGCAATTGCCGCTGTACCGATGAGATGGATGCTCGGCGGCTTTTTAGCACAAAGGCCACGGCTTCATCGTACAGCGGGTCGCTTTCGTTATTGCTTTCACTGTTGCCACCACCCGCTGCGGCTTCTGCCTCAAAGCCTCCATTTAAGATGCCATCGATATAGTTAGGCTCGCCCTGCTGCTTCAGGTTTTCCACCACTTGGTGCACTTCGTTGTCATCCACAAACGCACCATGCACGCGCAGTGGGTAGCCGCTGCCAGGCGGTAAGAACAGCATATCGCCTTGCCCTAGCAATGCTTCTGCGCCCATCTGGTCAAGAATAGTGCGGCTATCAATTTTGCTGGAGACTTGAAACGCCAGCCGAGTTGGGATATTGGCTTTAATTAGGCCGGTAATTACATCCACGGAAGGGCGCTGGGTTGCCAGAATTAAGTGGATACCGGCCGCACGGGCTTTTTGTGCCAGCCGCGCAATCAGCTCTTCAATCTTCTTGCCTGCCACCATAATCAGGTCGGCAAATTCATCTACCACCACCACAATAAAGGGCAGGTGCTCTAAGCGCTCAGGATCTTCCGGCGTAAGCGTGAATGGATTAGTGAGTGGTTTACCGGCTTTTTCGGCTTCACGTATTTTCTGGTTGTAGCCCGCAAGATTACGCACGCCAAAGGTGCTCATTAGGCGGTAGCGTTTTTCCATTTCTGCCACGCACCAGTTCAACGCGTTGGCGGCCAGCTTCATATCGGTAACTACCGGCGCTAATAGATGAGGAATCCCTTCATAAACCGATAATTCCAGCATTTTTGGGTCGATCATAATAAAGCGCACTTCGTTGGCGGTGGCTTTGTAAACCAGACTTAAAATCATGGCATTTACACCCACGGATTTACCCGATCCGGTGGTCCCAGCTACCAGCATATGTGGCGCTTTGCCAAGATCAGTCACAATTGGCTTGCCTGTGATGTCTTTACCTAATGCAATGGTCAACTTGCTACCCATAGCGTGATACGGCTCGGAGGAGAGAATCTCTGATAAACGAATGATTTGGCGGCTTGGATTAGGCAGCTCTAGGCCCATACACGTTTTATCTGGGATGGTTTCCACCACCCGAATCGAGACCAAGCCTAAGGCTCGGGATAAATCTTTCATCAGGTTCACAATTTGTGAGCCTTTTACCCCAACCGCAGGCTCGATTTCGTAACGGGTAATTACGGGGCCTGGATAGGCGGCAATGACTTTGACTTCAACATTAAAGTCGGCGAGTTTTTTCTCGATCAATCTGGAGGTGAATTCCAGTGTGTCCTTGCTAATGGTTTCTTTAGCAGGCGGCGCTGGGGTCAATAGCTTGATTGATGGCAGGGCTTGATTGCCGGTAATCAGCGGTAGGTCTTCAGCATTAAATAGCGGCACTTGCGTGGCTTTTTGCTGCTCTTCTTGGGCTTTTTTGCTAAGGGGCTTGGGCACTGCGGGGGCTTCGCTATGTGTGGCTTCAATCCGCACGGGTGCTTTTTCTTCAAAGCGTTTTTTCTCTGAAGTCACTTTCTCACTACGGATTACCGTGGCTTCTCGGCCAATTTTTCTATCTTGATAGGCTTGGATGGCATCCTGTGTTTTAAGGAAAGCTAGCTCAATTGCCGTGCCTAGGTTCTCCATTAAGTGTAGCCAAGAAAGCCCTGTGAATAGCGACACGCCGATGCATAGTGTCGCCACTAAAAATAATGTTGAGCCAGAAAAACCAAAGCTTAAATATAGCCAGCCCCCTAAGGACACGCCGAGAATGCCGCCAGGGGCTTGGGGGAGTGCAGCCGTGAGGCTATGCAGCCGCAAGGCTTCAAAGCTAGAGCTGGATAAAATAATTAATAAAAAACCAATGCAGGCAAACAATACGGTAGGGCGAGCACCATCGCTTACATGATCGATGCGGCGATAGCCCCATAAAATGGCTGAGAAACAAAAGCCTACCCACCACCACGCCGAAAAGCCAAATAAATAAAGCAATACATCGGCAATCCACGCACCTACGGCTCCGCCACGGTTATGAATTTCTGGCCGAGTGGCGCTGTGCGACCAGCCAGGATCAAAGGGGCTATAGGTACTCAGAACAAGCACCAGATAAATGACCAGAACAACCAGAATAAACCACCATGATTCGCGTAATAAAATGGCGATTTGCGGCGGTAAGGCGGCGCGGCTAGAGACATTCGCGACGTTTTTTTTACGAAATATGGCCATTTGGACTGATGCTACTCAATAGATATGGGACTAATTATAGCGGCAACATCCTACAAACAGCAGTGGGCTACTGCATTTGGGTAATAAACCATAATATAAGGGGGATGGGCGTGCTGCATTTTGTGCAGTCTTTTAAAGCGTTACCCTGATGAAATTACGGAGGGTACTGCATGCCGTGCTCATAAAGGGCCTGTAAATTTTTTTGTGTAAATGCCTTTGGAATGACTGGTGGCCGTTCAGCCGGTCACCAAATTTGATAACGAAATGATTCAGCGCCATCCGCTAGTTTTGAATTGGCATCGTTTATTTCTTTGAAGCCTGTTCGATCGCAAGGTGAATTATGCCACCCAGCGTTGCATTTAACTGTTTGAATTCACGAGCGATTTCTACAAGCCCCTCCCTCCCCCTAGTAGTAAGATTAAATCTTTAGTTCTCAGAGTGAAAATTCTAGTTGTATCGCACGCAAATCGTGAAGAATTAATGCACTCAAAATGGTGACTGTCAGATCATGTCTGAACTTCTACAACATTACGATTAGTACGCGTCCCATTACGTACTTTTATTTGACTTACTTATAGTTAAATATCTTCGATGTGATGAAAAATTTTTGATTTATATTATTAGTATTTTCAATACGCTTTTTTAAAAGAATTAGTTATGCCTACAAATTTATGTATGACGCCCCTAGTCAATTTATATGAATGAATTACAAGCTCGCTATCTTAGGTGAATACTACTCTCATGCCATCCGTACAATGTAATCTGCTTATTCGCGAATTATTTCAATACCTCGAGCTTCCTGTCGATCACGATGCCATATTTGGAGATTTCGTTGGCCTGCTGGTCGATGGCCGCTACAGTATTTTTTTTGAAAGCATTGCACCGGATACCTTGCTACTGGAAGTCAATCTTGGCAGCTACCCTGAGGAAGATCTCGCTTTCAGCCATCTTTGCCTGAAACACAATCAGATCAGTTCTGACCACTATCAGCCCATCATCTCGCTCACTGAGGATCAGCAGCTTGTCTGCTGGCTCAAGCTCTCACTACCAGTGCCCGATTTATCTGCCTTATTGAGCGCATTTGACGCATTACTGGTACTTGTCGAAACGCTAATAACAGCATCTACACACAGCTACTTTCCTGAAGAAAAAAACAAGCTGTGGCTGACTTCAGCCTATTGATCAGGCATCTCACCTCATTGCAAAGGAAATACGGTTATGCCCCTGTCACTTAATTTTAGTCCTAGAAAACTTTTTTGCTGCATTAGCGATTCGAGTGTCGCTTCGTCTAATGCCAACGAACCGCCTTCAGCGTCTTATCGGGGGCGCTCATTTCAGCTATTTCAATCGAAGGCAGTAATTCGCCCTCAAAAGGAAACAGTTAACAAATGTTTTGATCCTAGTGCAAGGGAATGGATGCCCATTGAGAACCCAAAAGTGAAAAAAGCAATGGATAATGAGCTGGGAAAAGTGGCGACGCAACTGAATAGGGCCTCGGTTAAGGATCCTGAATATATAAAGCAAACAGTCGAAGCGAGTCTTGCCGCCGTTTATAGTCGCGCCAAAGATCAATGTTGTCAGCGTCTGGTAGATCTTGGACACACCATTATTCCTCTAAGTTATCAGCGTGAAATTGGCGAGGCAGCACAGAATGTGGGATTGCCCTGTATTGAAAAGAACGGCATATTTACTCCCAATGGGGCCGGCGCCAACCCTTTATTAAATAACATTTTAGGTTCTGCGCGCACAAAGTTTCCCTCGAATTTTAAAGCAGAATCTGAAAGAGAATCTAATACCACCTATGTGCATAGTAAGCTGCTGGAGGTCGTAGAGCCATATGCCCAAAAGAGCAAGAGAGTCTCCTTAATTGGGTTCGCTCAAAAGCTGGAGGAAATAGCAAATAAACATGAGAAACCACCGGTGGCAAGAATATTCCGAGAAACGCATCTCTGATTTCAGGGGGGCAAGATCACGTTTGCTGGCGTAGGTCGATGTAGGAAAAAACGACGTCACGACAGCTGAACTACCCTAGCAGCCTGTCGGACTTAAGACTGATCTACTACGGAAAAGCTGGATTTGGCCATATTTCACGTATTTTCTCGTTGAATAGCCAGCTATTCGGCTCAAAAACCCACGAAATCTGTCTCAAACCGGTTTTTCCCTCGCTACGATCGCTTAAGTCTGACTAACTGCTAGTTAGTTGGACCGTATAAAAGTTATTGGCATACTTTGCACCAGCCCTTTTTCTACCAATTGCTGGCGATACTTTGCCATTTGATACTGCCAACCCGGATCTGAATGCAGTAGCTGCTTTTCATCCGCGTCATCATAGAAACGTCCATGCCGCCAAACTTAGCACGCTACTTATAGAAGGATGCGGCATGCGTGCCGTACTCGCGGCAAAGATTGAGGACGGCTGAGCTAGATTCGGCCTGCTTTAAAATCGCCATAATCTGGCTATCAGAAAACCTGCTGCTTTCATGTAGATGCTCCTCAAACACTGCGAGAAAACTCTACTTAAAAATGAGCTGGTTTTGTGGGGGAGGGGGATTATCAACCGCTTGCTTGGGCAATAAAGGGGAGGTAAAACAACATGATATTGCAGGGTATATCAGCATCCTGTTTCCTGTTTTTATGTGAAGGGTACGGAGGACGCTACTCTAAAAAGCGTTGTTGCCATGCTAGATAAAGCGCATAAGTGTGCCGCGAATATTCGTCCTTATCTTTAAATTGGCTGGCATGGAGTGGATCAAAAATATGATAATGGGCTACTTTATTTGGGGCGCAAATGATCTGCCATATTTTTTGCAGTAGTGTGGTATTTGGACCCCATTCAAAAGCCTCTTGCGCTTCGTAATGTAAAAAAACAGGTAAGATTGGCACGCCTGTTTCTAATGAAACGGTAAATGCGCCATAAAGAAATTTATCCCATAAACGCCGGCCTTTGCAGCCGCCTTCTGGATAAAGCGCAATTGAATAGCCTGCTTGTACTGCACTGATCATATTTTGCAAGGCCGCTTGCCGAGCGTCTTTTTGCTCACGGCGCACAAATAAAGTCCCCGCCGCCTCAGCAATTCTCCCAACAAACCACCAGTCACGCACTTCGGCTTTGGCCAGATTTCTAACGGGGAAAAAAGCCGGAATGCCAACGTCTTCAAAGACTGAAGGGTGATTGGCGATCAGAATATACTGCCGAGGAAGTGGTGCTTGATGGTGTTGGTGTAATCGCAGCTCGACCCCCAGCGCCCTTACAAAACAACGACACCAGCTCTGAAATAGTTTGGGGTAAAAACCGAGCCAAGCTATAGGCAGGCGGGCTAAGGCCATCATCAAAAGTGTAAAACATAGCAGATCAAGCCCAGCAATGAGAAGACGAAGCCATTTTGCAAGCCAAAGCATGGGAGTTCTCCACTGAGCGATGGTGGTGCTGGGATAAAATGCAAAAATATGGCATAAGTATGTTTATATATAGATCAAAGCTGCTTGCGTACGGCGCTTACAAAAAACGAGCTCAGGGTAAAAAACCTGCCAGTTTGTTTTCTAGCACCCTTGGATTTTCACCATTGGCGATGGCGACTAAGCCTTCAAGTAGCATTTCACGACGTTTTATTTCGGTTTGAATATGTTGTTTTAGCTTGTGAGCAATGGGCAAAAACAACAGGTTGGCCATGGCAACGCCATAAATGGTGGCGACAAAGGCAACGGCAATGCCTGCGCCTAGCTTGGATGGATCGGTTAGGTTTTCCATTACATGAATCAGCCCCATCACCGCGCCAATAATGCCGATAGTAGGGGAGTAGCCACCGGCCGCTTCCCAAATTTTAGCGGCAGAGCGTGCACGATCTTCAAATGAATCGATATCAAGTTCCATTGCGCGGCGAATCACTTCTGGTTCGGCTCCGTCTACAACCATTTGCAGAGCGCGTTTTACAAAAATATCTTTTTCGCTTTGCACATATGCTTCTAAAGCAAGCAAACCTCCACGACGAGCTTGCTGGCTCCAGTTTAATAACACACCCAGTTGTTTTTTAAAATCGTGTTGAGGGGGGATAAACACCCACTTCACCATTTTTACGCCAGCAATAAAGTGATCTTGCCGAGTTTGCAACATGACGGCCCCAAGGGTGCCACCTGTCACAATTAAAAATGCCGTGGCTTGCATCAAGGATGCAACGTGGCCACCTTCTAAAATTTGGCCAAGAATCACAGCGGTTAAACCAAGTAAAACTCCAAAAATACTAATTTTATCCATATGTTTTTATCAACTCGTCCAATCGCCTAATCTGGCCCTTAAGCGGGCAATGGCTTGGCTGTGTAGCTGGCAAACTCGAGACTCGGTTACGCCTAGTACGGCACCAATTTCTTTAAGGTTTAGTTCTTCATCGTAGTACAGAGCCATAACCAGTTTTTCACGTTCGGGTAGCTCGTCGATGCCCCTGATTAAATTTCGCTGAAAATTTGCATCCGCAAGTTGCTGCAGCGGGTTAATTGCATGGTCGGCAGAGTATTGAACGTTGTGGTGGTTTTCATCTTCGTCTTCAATATCTTCGAGGTGCACCAGTTGGTGGCCTCGCGCTTCGCTGAGCATGTTTTGATAGGCTTCTAAATCGAGCTGTAGGTGTTGGGCGACTTCGCTTTCTAGTGGTGCTCTGCCTAGTTTGTGCCCTAGGGCTAACATCGCGGCTTCAATTTCGCGCATATGCTTACGGGCGTGGCGGGGCATCCAATCGGAGCTTCTTAATTCATCAAGCATGGCGCCACGAATGCGTTGTGAGGCAAAAGTTTCAAACAGTACGCCCGCATTTGGATCAAAGTTTTTTGCCGCTTCCATCAAGCCCATCATACCCACTTGAATCAAATCATCGACTTCTACACTCGCAGGCAAACGGCTCACCATATGATAGGCGATCCGTTTGACCAAGGGCGCATGCCGAGAGACATAATCCTCGTCTTGGCTTGCCTGAGTCTGACGATAAAGGGAGAGTGCGCGTGGCGCTGCCATTTGTTTCTACTATGAGGAGGCTTAAATCAGTTTAGCCGACCGTCTAAGAAGTTGGGAGCGAAATCAGTTTGCGTTCTAATTGTTTAAGGGTATTAGCGAGCGCTTGATCTAATCCTGCAGCTATATCGTTAGCACTCATTCCAGATAAGGGCTCACTTGCCGTAAGAATAGTGTCGAGTATAACAGGGGATTTCGCTGAGCTTAAGCGTATGTGCAGTTTTGCAACGGCGAGAGGCTGGGCTTGTAAATCGGTATGTAGCGTGAGTAATTCACCCTTGAGTTGGTAATCTGCGGTTTGCTTTGAATATAAGGGCAGCACTTCGCGAAATAAGCCACTGCTTTTTAACCAAGTTTGCGTATGAGTGGTGATAAGCCCTGTGGGGGAGGAGAGCCATTCACGGTAAGGATCTTTGACAAAGCGTTGGGTGCTTTCGCGGTAAAAAAAATTACGCTCGCCAAACGGGGCTTGGGCGCTAAAGGCATTTATTTGTAGTGTGCCTTTAAATTGCACCGCATGGCTAGGCCCGCTGCGCTCAATCACGGGTAAGTACGTTTCTTTGCTAGGGGTCGTGGTGCCGCAGGCGGCGATCAAAGCACTACAAAGTAAAATAATTAGGCGTTTCATAGGTATGCGGCCATTTTAGAGTTATTTTTTTATGGTAAGAGGTCGACGCTTTTTACTGCGGAACATCCGTTATTTATTTGGTAAAACATAAGGCGCAGGTGGTTTGCCAAGCAGTAGCCCAGTTGGATTAGCCCTTGCTGCTTCACTCATCACGCGTAAGTCTTCACTGATTTGTTGCATATTATTTAGTGTGCTATCTAAGCCGCCTTCATGTTGCTCTAGTAGTTTATCTAGGCGGCTAAAGCTACTTTCCATTTTCTGTAAGCTACCAACCAGATGTGGGTTTTCTAGCAGGGCGCGTGCCTGCTTGGCACTGGCGGCTAGATCGCTTGGGGCGCTGGCCCATGCCGGATCGGTCAGAAGCGTTTGTAAGGCTTGATTGCTGCTACGGGCTTCGTGCATAAGGCCACTGGCTTCGCTGCTGAGCTCAGAAAAGGGGATCTTTTCTAACTTTTCTGTAATCAACAGCATTTTTTGTGCGAGCGCTTGCAAAGGAATGTCATTCATCTTGCTATTCGCTGTGCTTAATACCTGATTTAAATTACTGATTAAGCCTTCAATATCTAGTTTTTGTAGGCGTATAGCAAGATTTTGGGTGGAGTTAACGAGTTGCGCCATCGTGCTTCTAGTCGATGGAATATACAGATGCTTAGGCTGCCATTGCATGGTAAGGCTGGGATTGCGTTCTAAATCTTGATAGTCAATTTCTAGGTAGCTGGTGCCCGTTAGGCCCTGAGGATTAAGCCGAACCCGCAGGCCTTTGGCGATTTCTTTATCTAAATAGCTTTGATCAGGAAACGGCATGTTTTTGCCACCAAATAGCTCGGGGCGAAGTTTGGCTTCGATCAGCACATATTGTTGGCGCTCATTGGGGGATAAATCCTGCTGATAGCGTGAATAGGTAAAGCCAATATGGCTGACTTCCCCTACGACCACGCCGCGATATTTTACTTTGGACCCAATATCAATACCCTGCACCGATTCATTAAAATAGCTTTCTAGGGTAATGGTGGAGCGCGTCCAGTGGCCCGCGCCAAAGTAGATGGCGAGAATAAGACATATGCAGAGCGCGGATAGAACAAATAGGCCTAGGCGATAATAGTGCTTTTGAGCGGTCATAATTTGGCCAGATATAAATAATAATTAATACGTATGCCGAGTAAAAAAATCGCTAACCCGTGGGTTGGGATCTGCAGCTAGCGTTTTCGGCGCGCCGATGGCAATCACGCCTTGTGCTTGTTTATCCAGCATGATGGCGCGGTCTGCAATGGTGAAAATACTGGCTAGCTCGTGGGTGACCACAATAAAAGTGGTATGCAGGCTATGCGCTAATTGCAAAATCAAGGCATCTAACTCGGCGGCGGTGATTGGGTCTAGCCCTGCTGATGGCTCGTCTAAAAACAAAACCTGAGGGTCTAGGGCGAGGGCGCGGGCAATGGCGGCACGTTTTTGCATCCCACCTGATAGCGCGCTGGGTAAAAAATCTGCATAGGCATCTAGCCCTACCAAGCGTAATTTTAAGCGGGCGACGATTTCACGGGCGGCAGCATTAAGCGGGGTATATTCTGCCAGCGGCAGCATGACGTTTTCTAGCACCGTTAGCGAGCCAAATAGCGCCCCCGATTGATACATCACGCCAATACGGGCCAAGATGCGTTGGCGCACTTCGCCTTGAGCACTAATGATGTCTTCGTCGCCAATCAGCACCGTGCCTTGTTGCGCGGGCAAAAGGCCGATCATATGTTTGAGTAGGGTAGATTTGCCACAGCCAGAGCCACCTAGGATGGTAATGATTTCACCCTTGTTAACCTCAAAGCTCACATCACGCAAGATAACGTGATCGCCATAGCCGCATTGCAATTGTTTGACTTTAATAATGGCGTGTTGCATTACCACCTCAATAAATAGAAAACAAAAGCAAACAGGCCATCGCTGATCACAATTGCAACAATGCTGCTCACAACGGCTTGCGTGGTAGCCGCACCTACGGCACTGGCTCCGCTGCCTGCTTGCAACCCCCTAAAACAACCAATCAGCGCGATTTCCAAACCGAAGATCGCCGCCTTAAATAGGCCCCCGCAAAGTCGCCCAGATGCACAATGCTTGAAACGCGTGTGATATAGGTTTGGATGGGGATATTAAAACTTAGCATCACAATCGCTGCACCTATCAAGCCAATTAACACAGCACAAGCCGATAGCAGCGGTGCCATTAGCGTGGTGGCAATCACTCTGGGTAGTACTAAATAGCGTATTGGATTGAGGCCTAAGGTGGTCAGGGCATTTAATTCTTCGTTTACTTTCATGCTGGCAAGCTCTGCGGCAAATGCCGCCCCAGTGCGCCCAGCTAATAAAATTGCCATCATTAAGGGAGCCAGCTCACGGACCAAGGAGAGGCCCACTAAATCGGCAACAAACATTTCTGCGCCAAATTGGCGCATCGGAATCGCTGATTGAAACGCTAAAATCATCCCTAGTAAGGCAGCAATCAGTGCCACGATAGGCAGTGCATCCGCGCCATTTTTACTAGCGGTGGTGAAAATCTCTGTAATGCGCAATTTACTGGGTGAGCGCAGCACTTGATGCATTGCAGCGCTTAGCTCGCCTAGATAGGTGATGGCACAGCGCATCGCCGTATTATGCTCAGCCGTTGCTTTGCCAAGGGTGGTGAGCCAGCCTATTTTTGCAGGGATAGGCGCTTGATAGAGAGGTGTATCTGCTTGAAAGGCATCAAGTAGCTCGGTAAAAGGAGGTGCTAAGTCCTTAATCCTGGCCCCGCCTTGAATGAGCAGATAAAACAGGGCCACACCGGCCCCATCACAATAAGTTACTTTGCTGGCATCTACTTCGCAGACACCAAGTGTGCTGGCCTGAGCCCAAAGTGGGGCAACTGCCTGGGCGTTTAATCGGCCTGAGAGTTGTAGAACTTTGCCCTCGGGAAAGGTTTGAATTTCAATTTGAGCCATTGAAGATCTTAATTTAAGTTTGTGCTGTAAGGACGGAGCGCAGCATACACCAATCGTTGCTTATGTAAGATTTAATAGAATTTACATAGGTAGTTAAAGAAAAGTTTAATTGTACTTAATTGTAAATACCTAGTGCCTTACAAAATTTACAATTTACCTTGATTTAGCAGTGATTCCTACTGTTTAGCTTACAAAAGTAGCTTGCTTGTTAACTCTTTGAATGATTGATTGCTACATAGCATTGCACCACTGGCCCTGTGCTAATTAAATTCTTGGTCAATGTGATTATCATGAGTGGGCTGTTGACGTTTCATTCGTCATTGCGCTGAGCCGGAAAACGGCCCAGCCCTTCGGGTTAGCTACATTTTTGGGGCGGCATGGCTTGCCTTGTTCAGCCCCAAAACTGCAGCCAATGCAGCCGCGAATGAAGCGCCAATAGACACTAGGCTGTTATGTTCTTTTAAATAGATGGCATGAGCATTACGGCATTGATGAGCAAACCGATCTGCTTAGTTACTTGATGCATTTGTTTAAGCGGCACAAGTAGGCGAGGGATTTATGGAGGTCATGCCACTTGGGTAGCCGCTTTTTGGGAGCAGTGTTTTTATCCAAGGCTATTCGATGGTTTTAAGCTGCTTAATGTTGGAGCTGCTCGGTAAGCAGGCGGCTGGATTCAACTAAGCGATAAAGAAAGCCGGTGCGATCTAGGCAGTGGCTGGGTTTACGCCAGCGCAGCATCACATCGGCGAGTTGCCGAAAAGCATGGCTGGATTCTGCATCGGGGAAAGCATCCAGCACCGTACGGCCTAAGCGTCCTGCTCTTTGTAGTTTTTCGTCTTCGGGCACATAGCCAATCAGCTTCATTTGCGCTGCATCGCCTAAATACTGTTTGGCAACGCTTTTTAGGCGGTTGAAAATCAGCCCCGCCTCGGTAATGGTATCGACACGATTCACTAAAATTCTAAATTCACGCCTTGCGTATTCTGTGCTGAGCAATTTAATGGTGGCGTAAGCATCGGTTAGCGATTCGGCGCTATTGGAAACTATCACTATCACATCATCGGCCGCCAAGCTGAGACAGGGTACGCCGTGGCTGGCGGAGGGGCGGGTATCGAGCAGCAAAAATTCAGCATACTGGATGAGTTGCTCAAACTCGGCCGATAGCCAAGTTAACTCCCGCTCGTTCAAGCTGCTTAGCACCGTAGCTTTAGCGCAGATAGGCAGGATAGAAAAGCCTGCATCGGTTGCTAGTAGGGTATCGGCAAGGGTCACTTCACGGCGGAGCACATGGTCTAGCTCGTGTTTTTGTTCTAGACGCATGCGGTGCGCCACATTGCCCATGCCGCTAAATTCATCTAATAGAATCACTTCACGATTGCGCTCGGCCAGTGCTGCGGCTAGGTTAATTGCCAGCGTGGTGGTGCCACTGCCACCGCGCCCACCATTTAAGCTGATGCTGCGGCAGGGTATGGGGGCAATCATGGCGCGCAGGCCAGCGGCTTGATCGAGCCACAGGCTAGGCACGGGAATGGCTCGCATGATTCATATTAAAATCCAGCGGATTATCCATGGTGCCGCCTTGTGCTCCCATATAGAGCGGGAACTCATCGGGCTTTAAGGTAAAAGCGCTATTTTGTGTTTCAGCCCTAAAAGCACGGTCTACTAAGTAAGATACATTGGCCCGGTGCAAGTCTTCTGGCACGCGCTGGCCATTGGTTAAAAAGTGCAAGCGTAGCTTGTGCCGGATCGCTACATCTAAGCAGCCACCTAGATTCATGGCTTCGTCGAGCTTAGTGAGAATACATCCCGCTAAATGGGTGTTGCGATAGCGGCGGGCTACATCGTCTAGCGTACCGGTCTGGGCATTGGCCGCTAGCAGTAGCAGGGTAGAGACGTTGTCTTCATCAAAGAGCGCCAGTTGCTCGCTGATGCGTTGGTCGCGCTGACCCATGCCGACGGTATCGATCAGTACCAAGTGTTTTTCGCTTAGATCGGCGAGGGTAAATTGTAGGTCGGTTTCGTCTTTGACTTCATGTACTGGCACACCAATAATGCGCCCGTAAATACGCAGCTGATCGTGCGCACCAATCCGGTAGCTATCGGTAGTCAAGAGCGCTACCGAATCTGGCCCGTGTAGCAGTGCACAACGCGCTGCCAGCTTGGCGACTGTGGTGGTTTTTCCGACGCCAGTAGGGCCGATGAGTGCATACACACCACCACGATTTATTAAATCATCATCGGTAGTGGCTGCGGCTAAATTATGCGTGAGTGCGGCTTTAACCCAGCGCATGCCTTGATCTAGTGTCATTTGCGCAGGCATTTTTTCAACCAGCTGCCGCGATAGCGCGGGGCAAAATCCAGCCGATAGTAACTGACGTAGCGCTTCTAGTTTTTCTGGTGCGTGGCGAGATAACTCGCCCCAAGCCATGCCCGCTAATTGGCTTTCTAATAAGCCGCGCAATAAGCGGATTTCCCGCGCAATGTCATCCATAGCTTCTTTATCTGCAGGGTTTTGCGCTGCAGGTACTTGATCGTCTTCAAAGCTAAATGTGGGTAAGGCGCGTTCTGGTGCTGGGCGGCGTGGCGGAGGTGTGGTGGCACGTGGCGGAGGGCGGCTTGGCCGTGGCTGCTGGTATTCTGGATTGCTATCTAACGGTAAGGGGGCTTCTACTCGTGGCGATGCAACTATGGTGTTGCGGTTACTACGCAGCACCATAGGCTCATCGTGCATGATGTGATCGGTACTGGGCTCTGTATCGTCGTCATCAGGAATAGCATAAGAGCGAGCGAGGGCCTTGCTAATAGGCGCAGCGGCTTGGGCACTTTGTAGCAGTTTTGCGCCATTTTGCGCGCCACGGCTGCTGGTCGCGGGGCGTGGCTGTGCAGCAACGCTTTGGACGTTGGTCAGAGCGGCTACATCAGCATCGGCTACGGCCATGATCTCTATTCCACCACCTGATACTTGGCGGTTTGATAGAATTAGTGCGTCTGGGCCAAGCTCATCTCGAACTTGGCGCAGTGCATCACGCGTCGTTGCTCCGTAGAATTTTTTTACGACCATATCCAGTTGCCGTCTGAAAACACGAGTTATCCTTATGCATTGTGAGCAATGCGTATTTTGGGTGTTAGTTTATAAGCTAACGAAAATCAAAAAGATCGGTAAGCATACAGAAGAGGCACATTATGTGCGCTGTAAAAGGCGGCTTGTTTGTTCTGGCTTGAGTAAATAGTCATTCTCAATGTTGGTTTTTATGGTTTAAGGATATTGAGTGACTAATTAATTATTTATGATCTTGTTATAAAAAGACAATTAATTTTTAGTTTATCTTTAATTTAAAGCTTTTTTGTATTGCTAGCGCTGCTTGCTGAGTTATAAATATTGTTTGCATTAATGCGCTTTGTGCTAGAAATGCTGCACGGTTCTTGAGGGGGCTGAGTATTTATTTTAAGACCAATCTAGCAGATCAGTTTAATTTGCACCTAGCATCCCCACAATTCGAATGGTTTTACTGTCGGGTATCTCGGTATGCGCAATCACGCGTAATCCGGGAATCGAGCGGCGTAAAAAACGGCTCAGCATAGGGCGGAGCTGGGCTGGAGCGATTAATACCGTGCTTAAGCCTTGCTGCTCTAGTTGATCAGATAATTCAGAAGCTTGCTTGAGTACACGTTCCGCAAGTCCTGGTTCCAATCCACCTTGTGCATTACCCGATACGGCAGAGAGCAGAATATTTTCTAATTGTGGCTCTAAGGTAACAACTTGCAATTCGTTTTCACCAGGAAATAGCTGGTGAACAATCGCTCGGCCTAATGCTACCCGCACTGCTGCGGTCAGCTCGTCAATATTTTGGGTGCGGACAATATGTTCGGCCAGTGTTTCTAAGATGCTTCGCAAATCGCGTATATGCATCCCTTCTTCAAGTAAGTTCTGTAAAACTTTTTGTAAAGTGCCAACGGGAATAATTTTGGGCACTAAATCTTCCAGTAATTTTGGCGCTTCCTTACCAAAATGCTCCAGCAATTGCTGGACTTCTTCGCGGCCTAAAAGTTCGGCAGAGTGGCTTTGTAAAATATTAGAAATATGCGTCGCCACCACGGTGGCAGCATCTACCACCGTATAGCCAAAAGCTTGCGCCTGATCGCGCAAGCTGGCGTCAATCCAAACGGCGGGAAGGCCAAAAGTAGGGTCTTGGGTTGGCGTGCCGGGTAATTGGCCAATCGCATTACCGGGGTTAATGGCTAGCCATTGACCAGCAAATGCTTCACCAGTACCTACATCCACCCCTTTGAGCTGAATACGATATTGATTAGGCTTAAGCTCCAAATTATCGCGGATATGCACGGAGGGCACTAAAAACCCCAGCTCCTGTGCAATTTTTTTACGAATGCCGCGAATACGGCGAAGTAGTTCACCATCTTGGTTACGGTCTACCAAGGGAATCAGCCGGTAGCCGACCTCTAAGCCAACTGGATCAACAGGTTGCACATCGTTCCAACTGACCTCTTGCAAGGGTGGAGTGGGCGCTGCGGCAGGGCCGGCGGCTCCGGATTGGCCCGGTGCACCTCCCCCGCCCGCTACGCCTGCGCCTTGTAGTGCGAGTGCAGTTTTCTTTTGGTCGATCTGCCAGCCTATCCCCGCCAAAATGGCGGCCATTAGTAAAAACGCCGTGTGCGGCATGCCAGGGATCACCCCTAAAATACCTAGTACCGCCGAGGTAACATAGAGTACTTGTGGCTGTGAAAACATTTGCCCTAAGATTTGCTCAGATAAATCTTCACCATCACCAACCCGCGAAACCACAATACCGGCAGCAACCGAGATAATCAGCGATGGAAGCTGGGCAACTAAACCATCACCAATGGTAAGCAGAGTGTAGGTTTTTCCAGCTTCGGCAAAGGGCAGATCGTGTTGCGCCATGCCCACAATCAAGCCGCCGATGATATTGATCACCATGATCATAATCCCAGCCACCGCATCCCCACGCACAAACTTAGAAGCACCATCCATAGAGCCAAAGAAGGTGGCTTCTAAGGAGATTTCGGTACGACGGCGTCTTGCTTCTTCTTCGCCAATCATGCCGGCGTTCAAATCGGCATCAATCGCCATTTGTTTACCCGGCATAGCATCAAGGGTAAAGCGGGCAGATACTTCAGCAATTCGCCCAGCACCCTTGGTAATCACCACAAAATTAATAATGGTGAGGATAATAAAACCGATCACGCCCACAGTTAAATTATCGCCAATGAGGACGTGGCCAAAGGCTTCAATCACCTTACCAGCCGCATCGGCGCCGTTATGGCCTTCGGTGAGCACCAGTTTGGTAGACGCCACGTTGAGCGAGAGTCGCAGTAGTGTTGTAAACAGCAAAATCGTTGGGAAACTAGAGAATTCGAGCGGCTTACGGGTGTAGAGCGCCACCATCAGCACGATGATGGATATAGCGATGTTAAAAGTAAAGAATAAATCGAGCGCAATGGCAGGCAGCGGCAGAACCATCATGCCGAGAACCATCAGTACCAGCGCGGGGCCAGCGAGCTTGCTGTAATTAAAAGTGCGCCACATAGGGCTTTAAATTCTCTTTATTTGATTCAAAAGCTGGGGAGGGGGTTCATTCCCCCATACAGAAAATAAACGTAACGACTCGTTAAATTTTGTAGCGCATAAAAGTATGTTGAATAAGAACGTAAGCTACACTTGCGGCTATGTACACGAGGTTCAATGCTCTTCGGTTGAGATTATAAAGCGGTCTTAGACTTCGCCCCCTGGATCTAAATCACTGGGTACAGGGAGCTCGGTTGATAGATTTGGCTCTTCGCCGCCAAAATTTTGCCAGTGCTTAAGCTGATAGATATAAGCCAGTACTTCTGCCGCAGCAGTATACAACGCGGCAGGGATCTCTTCTCCAAGTTCAGCATGGTGATAGAGCGCACGGGCAAAAGGCGGGGTGCGGACAATCGCTACTTTATGCTCTTTACCTAGCTCGATAATTCGTTCTGCCAGCAAAAAAGCGCCTTTAGCCACAATCTTGGGCGCACGCATGGATTCGGTATATTGCAAGGCCACGGCAAAGTGAGTTGGGTTGGTGACAATCACGTTGGCTTTTGGAATCTCGCTCATCATGCGCTTTCTGGCTGCTTCATGTTGTAGTTGACGAATCTTACCTTTAATTTCAGCCGAGCCCTCGGCATCTTTGCCTTCTTGCTTTACTTCTTCTTTAGTCATGCGCAAGCCCTTGTAATAATCCCAGAGCTGATAGGGCGCATCAATCGCAGCTAAAATAGCTAAAGAGCTGATCACCAGTAGCAGGGTGTGCTGAACCATTTTCCACATATAGGGCATGCCAATTTCGAGTGGCATGGTAATCAGCTGGATAAATTCTTCTCTTTGCCCCCATAACACCCACGCCGCCACGCCGCCAATCAGGCTGGATTTAAGAATGGTTTTTGTCATTTCAACGATGCTTTTTAGTGAAAACATCCGGCCTATCCCATTCATGGGATTCATTCGGGCAAAGTTGGGCGTTAAAGCTTCAACGGTAAATAGCCAGCCACCGATCAATACTGGCGTGATAATCGCCATCAGGGCGCAGGGTAAAATAATCGGTAGGCAAGCCATTAAGGCTTTTTGCGCTGAGCCAGTAAAATGCAGCAGCATTTGATTAGGGTCGCTAATGGTGGTTCGACTAAAGCTGAGCTCGGCAATGAAAATAGCTTTTAAAGTGCCGAGTAATTCAGGCCCAAGCGAAATCAGCATGACGATGCCGGTCATTAAAATGGAGAACGTTGCTAATTCTTGTGAGCGCGGAATCTGCCCTTTACCTCGCGCTTCTTCTAAGCGCTTACTAGAGGCGGGCTCCGTGCGTTCTGCGTCTGAATCTTCAGCCATTATTTAATCCTCGCTGGCCGATTGAAAAGATAGACCAATTTACTCGGTGCAGAGAAAAGATGCAGCCAAGTGCGAGTTTACTGTGATTTATTCGGGCTGGCACTGCAATTGCTTAATCAAGTGCTATTAGCAATAAGCCCCTATCGAGGAGCCTCGTCATGGCGAGCAATCTCACTGTTGTAGCCAGTGCCCAAACTAGCCGGTCAACTGACCCTCGTGCTTCTGTCGCGATGGGGGCAGAGCCTGCTGCTGGGCAAACATTTGCTAAAACGCTAGAGCGGGAGGTGAGCTCTCGTCAGGAAGGCAAATCAGCTGAGTCTGAAAAACCAGCGCCCGCAAAAAAAGAAGAAAATACCGGCGAAGATGAGCAAAAATCCCAAGCAAACAGCGCGCAAGCTGCTCAGCCATGGTTGGCCATGCTGCAGGTGCAAGCTCTGGCTCAAGCCAGTGCGTTGAGTAATGTTGCTAAGCCAGATGGCGATAAAAGTTTTGTGGGCCTTGATCTCACTAAGCTGGGTAAGGGCTTGTTGAGCGGCGAAGACGGCGAGGGAAATGGATTAACGGCCTTAGGGCAGACTGATCTAAACCCTAGCCAAGCTTTGGCAGGTGATATTAACGCGGCAAAATTTGCCTCTTTACGGCAGAAAGCGGCCGGTGATGCCAATGGCTTTACCGCGCCAGAAGAAGACTTTGCAGCTCTTTTGGCCGTATCTAAAGAAAATGCGCCGTTGCTTAAAACAGAAGCTGCACCCGTGGTGGCCTTGCACACTCCTGTTGCAGAGGCTAAACCTGCTGGGCCTACACATACCGTGGCAGAGCCGGTGGGTAGCTCACGTTGGGGCGATGCGGTTGCGCAGCGGGTATCAATGATGTTGCAAGATAAGCATCAGCAGATTGATATGCAGCTTAATCCACCGCATCTTGGCCCAATGGAAGTGCGTTTAACCATGTCGGGAGAGCAAGCGAGTGTGGTGTTTAGCTCGCAACATGCTTCGGTACGTGAGGCGCTTGCTGCAGCTACACCTAGGCTAACAATGTTGCTGGCTGACCAAGGTATTCAGCTGAGTAATGTGCAAGTTGCCTCTGATTCATTAAATCAACATGCCCAGCAACAGGCGCAGCAGCAAGCTAGTAGTCAACAGATGGAGCAGCAGCAGCATCAATCTAGATCGAGGCAATTTGCTGGAAATCTGACAGATAATTATAGCGATGGGTTGCCACGAGTGATGACGGATGTTCACGTACCTGTAGCGCGTAGCGGTCTAAATCTTTATGTTTAAACAAGGCGCGTCTTGTTGTTTTGCAGCAAGAGCAGCGCCTTACTCTCTGTTTGTTAATGCTTTTTAAGCTATAATCAAATGACTTAATTCCAAGGCCAGCGCCCCTCGCATTTTATTGGGGCGCTTTGTTCTGGTTTTTATTTTATTTTTTATCAAATATTTCAATCCATTCAAGGTGATGTCATGTCAGATGCCAAAGTGGAAGCCGCGCCTAAAGCGAAGAAAAATATTCTTTTATTTGCTGTGATTGGCTTATTAGTGGTCTTGTTAATCATTGTGGGGGGGGTGGCCGCGTTTTTGCTGACAAAAAGTAGCGATCCTGCTGCGGATGAAGTGGCGGCAGAAGCCACTGCACACGACGATGCAAAAAAGAAAAAGAAAGATCATAAAAAGAAAGAAGAGCACGCTGCTGTTTTTGAAAAATTGCCACAATTTACCGTTAACTTGCATTCGGAAGATGGCGATGGCATTTTGCAGACGGATATTTCTTTAGAACTGGGTGATCCAAAGTTAGCCGAAAAAATTAAAAGTTTGTCGCCTAAAATTCAAGGACAAATTAATAAGCTGCTTCGTGGTAAAACGATGGCAGAAGTAAAAGCACCCGACGGCACCGATAAGCTGGGTAAAGAAATTCGTGAAATGGTAAATAAAATTTTAGGGGCAGAGAGTGAAGATGAAGGGGTTATTTCAGTTAATTTCACATCATTTATTGTGCAGTAACTAAGTAAATAATTGATGCTGGGTAGATGGTGTGTTTACCCAGCATCAGCGAATGTGCTTTAGTTGCAAATATCTACAGCTCAGCCGAGTTGAATACAAATTATATTAAATAACGGGTAATAGTTTATCCGGGCTAAGGATTATGTCAGACGATATCCTTTCTCAGGAAGAGGTTGACGCGCTACTGCGTGGTGTGACCGGTGAAGACGATTCTTCCGACGACGAGGTCGATGCTTCTGCTGTTCGCGATTATGACATTGGTCGCCAAGAGCGCATTGTTCGTGGGCGGATGCCTACGCTTGAAATTTTAAATGAGCGCTTTGCACGTAATTTGCGCGTGGCCTTATTTAACTTTATGCGCCGCAATGCTGAAATTTCCGTTGGCCCCGTTCGGGTGCAAAAATATAGCGAATTTATTCGTAATCTGGTGGTCCCTACCAATTTAAATTTGATTCAAATGAAGCCGCTGCGCGGAACAGGATTATTTATTTTTGATCCTGATTTTGTGTTTTTGGTGGTGGATAATTTATTTGGCTCGGACGGTCGTTATCATGTGCGGGTTGAAGGGCGTGATTTTACAGCCACCGAGCAGCGGATTATTCAGCGTCTCTTGGATGTGGTTTTTGAAGAGTACGAAAAAGCGTGGGTTCCGGTTTTTCCTTGCGAATTTGTTTACATCCGTTCAGAAATGAATACTCAGTTTGCTAATATTGCCACGCCAACTGAAGTAGTGGTGGCCTATACCTTTAAAATTGAATTGGGTGCGGGTGGTGGGGATTTTCATATCTGCTTCCCCTATTCAATGATCGAGCCTATTCGCGATGTGCTGTATAGCACGATGCAGGCTGACCGAATTGAAGTGGATAATCGTTGGACCACTTTAATGCAAAAGCAAATTCAGCATGCTGAGGTTGATTTGGTGGCCACTTTGGGCAATGCCAAGGTCACTTTAGGAGAGATTTTAGAGCTGCAGCTGGGGGATATTATTTCTTTAGAAATCCCTGAGGCCATTATTGCTGCGGTAGATAATGTGCCCGTATTGGAGTGCAAATACGGCACTTTAAATGGGCAGTATGCTTTAAGGGTAAGTAAAGTATTGGGTTCCGCTGAAGCTTTAACGGGGAGCGAAACAGAAAGCCAATTAAATGACGAGGAGCAGAAATAAAAATATCTAGCGGCTAATGAATAGCAAATAAAAATACTTAGCCAAGGTAAATTGATCGTGGTTGAGATTAAATGGTAAGCCAATGAGGATTTTGTAATGGCTGATGAAGATGAAATGGCAATGGATGATTGGGCTGCGGCCCTTGCCGAGCAAGATGTAGCCGATGCAGCATCGGCTTCTGGCCCTGAAGTGCAGGCTGCGGATATTTTTCAGCGTTTTGACGCAAGTGCACCTATTGCTAATGCACCTAGCAATATTGATATGATTTTGGATATCCCTGTTTCACTGACTGTGGAGCTGGGGCGGACTAAAATTGCGATTCGTAGCTTACTGCAATTAGCGCAGGGATCAGTGGTAGAGCTAGATGGGATGGCGGGGGAGCCAATGGATGTACTGGTGAATGGCTGCTTAATTGCCCAAGGGGAAGTGGTGGTGGTGAATGATAAGTTTGGTATTCGCCTCACCGATATTATTACCCCCGCAGAGCGAATTCGCCGCTTACATAAATAGCTTCGGATACTGTCAATGGCCCGCTGTCCTTTATTTGTTCAGAGATTTACAGCGGGTTGTTTATAGCGAGAGCGCTTTACAAAACTTCATTACTAATACATGCCTACACGATTATCGTGAGAATTTATGAAATCTCTATGCTGCAAAGTGTTGTTTTTTTTCTGCTTTATGTTTGCCGGCTGTTTACCTGCTCATGCAAATGCGTCTTCCCCTGCTACCGCCCCCGCTTCAAGTTTAATGTCTATTGCTCAAGTAGTGTTGGCATTAGGTTTTGTTATTGCCCTGATTGTATTTAGTGCTTGGCTAGTGCGTAGGTTCTCTTTAATGCCTATGGGGGCTAAAGGGCAGGTATTAAAGGTGGTTACTGGTGTGATGGTAGGGGCTAAAGAACGGGTCGTTGTGGTGGAAGTAGAGGGGCGTTGGCTGGTGCTGGGCGTTACGGCTAATACCGTTAATTTATTACATAGCTTGGATGCACCTGAGCAAGCTGAGACAGTATTGGTTCCACAGGCTTTTTCTCAGCAATTTTCTGCTAAATTGGCCGCAGCTTTGCAAAGGGCACCACATTGAAACGCTTGATGATGGCTCTCTTGGGGATTTTATTTGGCTTATGCATTGCTGCCGTTGCGGGTGCTGCTGATCCGGGAATTCCCTTTATGACCGCCAATGCGCAAACAGGTGGTACACAATATAGCTTACCGATTCAAACACTATTATTTTTAACCGCCATTAGCTTTTTACCCGCTATATTGTTAATGATGACGGCATTTACTCGTATTATTATTGTATTGTCTTTATTGCGCCAAGCCCTTGGCACGATGCAAGCCCCGCCTAATCAAGTGATTGTCGGTTTGTCTTTGTTCCTTACTTTTTTTGTGATGTCACCAGTATTTGATAATATATACCAGGTTGCTTATCAGCCTTATGCAGAGCAAAAAATAGGTTTTAATCAAGCGGTAGAAAAAGGCGTAGTACCGTTAAAAGACTTTATGCTTAAGCAAACACGGCAAAAAGATTTGGCATTTTTTATTGAATTATCTGACATACAAAAACCGAATGGCCCAGAGGATGTGAGTTTACGTATTCTGGTGCCCGCCTTCGTGACCAGTGAGCTTAAAACCGCATTTCAAATTGGCTTTATTGTTTTTATCCCATTTATTATCATTGATTTTGTAGTGGCGAGTATTTTAATGGCAATGGGGATGATGATGGTGTCTCCTGTGATTATTTCATTGCCTTTTAAGCTAATGCTATTTGTTTTGGTTGATGGCTGGACACTATTAATGGGCTCGCTAGTCCAAAGCTTTTACGTTTCAGGATAGCCATGACGCCAGAAACAGTTGTAACAGTGATTCAAAGGGCCATGGAAGTCATGGTGCTGTTAGGTGGGCCATTATTGCTAACCGCGCTAGTCGTTGGCTTGGTGGTGAGCATTTTTCAAGCTGCTACGCAAATCAATGAAGCGTCTTTATCCTTTATTCCCAAGCTGTTGATTACCTTTTTAGTCTTTGTACTGATTGGCCCTTGGATGATTGAAACGGCAATGGATTACACTATTCGCTTATTTCAAAGTATTCCGCAAATGATAGGCTAGGGGTAACGTGAAGGATATTTGGACTGTTAGCCACGCGCAAATTGACCTCTGGTTGGGTATTTTTTGGTGGCCATTTTGTCGCATCTTTGGATTTTTATTATCCGACCCATTTTATTCCAGTAAAGCCATATCCGTAAAAGTGCGCGTGGCAATTGCTATCTTTTTGTCATTAATTATTGGCCCAGTATTACCTGCTATGCCACAAGTACCGATTGTTTCCCCCGAAGGGATTTTAATCGTTATTAATCAACTACTCATTGGCATTGCAATTGGCTATGTGGTACGAATTATTTTTTCTGCCATGGAAATGGCTGGGCACTTATCCGGTTTGCAAATGGGCTTGGGCTTTGCTACGTTTTACGATCCCTTGCATGCTACGAGTGTGCCGATTGTGGCTCAGTTTTTAAGCTTAATGACCATTTTGGTATTCTTGGCTTTAAATGGCCATCTATTGGTATTGCATACTTTATTAGATAGCTTTAATACCTTGCCTATTCGAGTGCAGCCTATTTCTGGATTAGGGTTTAAAATGCTGGCGGAATATGGGTCATTAATTTTTCGCTACGGCGTATTACTTGCTTTGCCGGTGGTTGGCTCTTTGTTGGTGACCAATTTAGCAGTGGGAGTGATGACGCGTGCCGCACCGCAGCTGAATGTGTTTGCTGTAGGTTTTCCTTTGATGATGGGCATTGGCTTAGGTGCGATGTATTTATCGCTGCCTTATATGCCTGCTCATATTGATATTATGTTGAGTGAAGGCTCGCGCTTTGTTGTTAAAATGTTGGCTGCGTTTGCTGGAAAAACCTGATATTTTCGATTAGCTCGTTGTTTTTTCTATATAAGTTTTTACCTATCAATCCTGTAGTTTTTTACAATAATTCCCGAGTGCTTTACTCGGGTATTCTCAGTGTTATAATCTCACCCATCAGAATTATTTTTTTGGAGTTATACCCCATGACCATGGCGATTGCCGACGTGCAAAACACGGTGGATACCCGCAATATTGCGATCAATAAAGTGGGCATTAAGTCCATTCGTCACCCAGTTAAAGTAGCGGATCGTACCGATGGCGTGCAGCACACTATCGCCATGTTTGATATGTATGTGTTCTTGCCTAAGCAATTCAAAGGCACGCATATGTCGCGCTTTGTGGAAATCTTAAATAGCCACGAAAAAGAAATTTCGGTTGATTCTTTTGAAACGATTTTGCGTGAAATGTGCCAGCGTTTAGAAGCGGATTCAGGCTATTTGGAAATGCGTTTCCCTTATTTTATTAATAAAATAGCACCTGTATCCGGCGTACAAAGTCTAATGGATTACGATGTTACGCTGATTGGCGAGCTTAAAAATGGCGTATTTGAGCAAAAGTTAAGGGTATTGGTTCCAGTAACTAGCCTATGTCCGTGCTCGAAAAAAATCTCAGCTTATGGCGCGCACAATCAGCGCTCACACGTGACCGTGACAGCCACATTGGCGCAAAGCGTCTGGATTGAAGAAGTGGTGGCGCTGGTGGAAGCTGAAGCCTCTTGCGAGCTGTATGGCTTGCTTAAGCGCCCAGATGAAAAATATGTTACAGAACGTGCTTACGATAACCCTAAATTTGTAGAAGATATGGTGCGTGATGTTGCGGCACGTGTACTCGCTGATCCGCGTGTTAGCGCTTATGTGGTTGAATCAGAAAACTTTGAATCTATCCACAATCACTCCGCCTATGCCCTGATTGAGTACGATAAGCGCGAAGCGTAATTGTTTCACGAGGTTTGGGATTTGTTTTTGCCACACTTTTCGGCGTATTTTAGTTGCAGGGTGTGTCAAAGTGCGTAAGTCTGGTATTTTGACAGCAGCACTTTTTTGCAGCGTAGTAAGCCTGTGAACATGATTACACAGGCTTATTTTCGTGTACCAGTTGACACTTAGATTTTGGCTTGGGTCTTTTTTTGTCTACGTCTAAGTAAACAATAAATGACGCTGCATAAACAAAGCTATCTAATAATCATCAGGGAATACAAAATGTCTAGCAAAATGACCGGTACTGTAAAATTCTTTAATACGGAAAAGGGATTTGGTTTTATCTCTCCTGTAGATGGCAGTAAAGATGTGTTTGTACATTTCTCTGCCATTCAGTCTACGAGCTTTAAAACCTTGGATGAAGGGCAGCGTGTTGAGTTTACTATTGAGCAGGGGCAGAAAGGCCCCTCAGCTGCAAACGTAGTTGGTTTGTAATAGCCCCAAAGCGGATGCCTAGTTTTAGATAGATTGAGATTAAAGCCCCGGCAACGGGGCTTTTTTCAATTTGTGGGAGCGATAATGTATATTATTTTGATTGGCTATTTATACGTGGTGCTGATGTTTTCTGCGGTGGCAGGCAGCATTGCTAAAGGCTTAACGATATTTTTTATTTTTGGTTTTTTGCCAACCATGTTGATAGTCTGGCTAAAGCGCGGCAAGCAGATCGTGAAAGAGCGTAAACGGGAAGAAGATAATGAGTAGGGGCACGGCATGCCGTGCCCCTAGCAGCCTGTCGGACTTAGACGGTCGAAGCGAAAAATCGCATGGTCGAGACCAGATTTTGCCGGATTTGCAGCGCCAATAACGAGTTATTGGTCAAAAATCTGGTGAAATATAGGCCGATCAGGTGATTTTGCAGCTGGCTGATGCTAAGTCCGACAGGCTGCTAGGCTATTTTAGCAAGGGCATTTACTGATTTTGCCTGCACCTGGGAAGCGAGCTTCTAGGCAGTAGCGATAGAACTCATCGCGAGTTTTAGGCTCAATCTCTGGGTGATGCCCGTGCATATGCAGTAGATATGCATCGTAATCGTGGATGCCCACCATCAGGCGGCAGGTTTGTACCACGCGTTTGGCATTGGTTCTAAATGCTGATCCTGATTGTAAAAATTTAAGCATGGCCGGCCTCCGTGGTTAATGGTCCACCTACTTCATGCACCGATATTTCTTTATTATTTAGTGCTTTACGAATCTGAATAATGGTTGCAACTAGCATGGTGATCGCAACTAGCATAAAGAAGCTGCATAGCACCGCGTTGATCTGGTTATTGAAGACAATTCTTTCCATATCCGCAATGCTTTTTGCTGGGGCCAGTAGGGTGCCGTCATGAATGGCACTCTTAAAGCGGCTTGCCTGCGCTAGAAAGCCGATTTTAGGATTTTCATGGAAAATCTTTTGCCAGCCCGCCGTCATCGAGGTAATAAACAGCCATACGGTGGGCAGCAGGGTGACCCAAGCGTAGCGCTGTTTCTTCATTTTAAAGATCACAACGGTGCCTAGCAGCAGCGCCATTGTCGCCAGCATTTGATTGCCAATGCCAAATAGCGGCCACAGGGTGTTAATGCCACCTAGCGGATCGGTTACGCCTTGGTAAACAAAGAAGCCCCAGCCAGCAACAGCCACGGCGGTGCCGATTAAATTGCCGACCCATGATTGGGTTTTTGCAAGGCCAGGAATAAACACGCCTACGGTGTCTTGCACCATAAAGCGGCAGGCGCGAGTGCCTGCGTCTACAGCCGTCAAAATAAACAGTGCTTCAAATAAAATCGCAAAGTGATACCAAAAGCCCATCATGGCGGTGCTGCCGGTAATGGTGCTGATGATATGTGCCATGCCCACCGCAAAGGTTGGCGCGCCACCTGCCCGCGATAAAATTGAATGCTCGCCTACATCTTTAGCAATTTGCGTGAGGTACTCCGGCGTAATCACAAAGCCCCAGCCGTTGATTACGCTTGCTGCGTGCTCTACGGTGGTGCCGATCAGCGCTGCTGGCGAGTTCATGGCAAAGTAAACGCCAGGATCAAGTACCGATGCGCAGATCAGCGCCATGAGCGCTACAAAGGATTCCATCAGCATCGAGCCATAGCCAATTAGGCGGATATGACTTTCTTTTTCGATTAGCTTAGGGGTGGTGCCGGATGCGACTAGCGCATGAAAGCCAGAGATCGCGCCGCAGGCAATGGTGATAAACAAAAATGGGAACAGGCTGCCAGCAAAGACTGGGCCACTGCCGTCAATAAAGCGGCTGACGGCGGGCATTTTTAGCTCGGGTGCGGCAAAAACAATTCCAACAGCAAGGCCAGCAATTACGCCAATTTTTAGGAAGGTAGATAAATAATCACGCGGTGCCAGCAGTAGCCACACCGGTAAAACTGAAGCAATAAAGCCGTAGATAATCAAGGCCCATGTTAGCTCAGTGCCACTCATGGTAAATAGCGGTGCCCACTCAGGGTTGGCCGCAATATCACCACCATACACAATGGCTGCCATCATCAGCACAAAGCCAATCAGCGAGATTTCACCAATGTGGCCTGGCCGGATATAGCGCATATACACGCCCATAAATAGCGCAATTGGGATGGTCGCGGCAATCGAGAACACGCCCCATGGGCTTTCTGCTAACGCTTTAACCACCACCAGAGCCAGTGCAGACAAGATGATAATCATCACGCCCAGTGCGCCCAGCATCACAATCACCCCAGCAAAGGGGCCGAGCTCTTGCTTGGCCATCTCCCCCAGGGAGCGGCCATCGCGGCGGGTAGAGATAAATAAAATTAAGAAATCCTGCACCGCCCCTGCCAGCATTACGCCAACTAGAATCCAGATGGTGCCAGGCAAAAAGCCCATTTGTGCGGCCAAAATGGGCCCAACTAAGGGGCCGGCACCAGCAATGGCGGCAAAGTGGTGGCCAAACAATACCCATTTGTTGGTTGGCACATAATCTAGCCCGTCGTTACGGCGGTAGGCGGGCGTGAGGCGGTTATCGTCGAGCTCGAACACTTTTTCGGCGATAAATTTAGAGTAAAAACGGTAAGCAATGCTGTAGCAGGAGATAGCGGCCAGTACCAGCCAGACTGCATTAACATGCTCACCTCGGCTTAAGGCCAGCATGGCAAACGAGAATGCACCACCAAGTGCAACCAGCAGCCAGACTCCCCATTTTTTAAAATGATTCATAGCCTTCTTCCCTTGTTAAAACTATTTTGTTTTAAATAACGGATACGATTGGGCAATATTTGAAAAACCACAAATCTTAGGGCTGCTACTTGCTGCGCCCTTGATTGAAATTGATGCGGAGTAAGTGTTTTTCTAATATCGCGGCATAACATCCGTTAAATTAGCGACGGGGGTTTAAAAAAAGTCTCTACTCAATAAGAAAAAACGCGCCTGAAAAATTGATCGCTATATGGGTTTGATATATAAGGAAAATTTTTTAAAGCTCAACGCTACTTTATGATGAGAGAGCGCTTTTTTGAAGCTCCCTTACCTTGTAGGCCGATAATGAAACGATGTAAGCCACCCGCCCATAGGTGCTTTCCCTAGGTGTCAGCTATTTAAGGATATTTCCTAAGTAGATACTGAAAATTGTTTTAAAACAGATGTGATTGGGTGTTGGAGTCGAGGCAGGGCTGGTTGTGAAAGTGTGGAATGAAGCGTGAGGGATGGGTTAGCTCTAGCTACTTGTAAGTCGTAGCTGGCCTGAGCATAGATTCTTGATTTCTTGCAGGAGGGGAGCCGACTGATCCTGCGCTAGCTGTAGCTGTAAAAAGGCCTCGATATTGCTGTAGTGCACGCCTAAAACCACACCATCATGCTGGGCTACAAAGCGGCGGATTCTTCCTTCTTCACTAAAGGGCAGGGCGATTTCGAGCTGGGCTTGAGCGATGTTACTAATGTATTCGGCCCCTAGCAAGGCGGTGGCAATGGCATCGGTATAGGCACGGGTCAGCCCACCAGCACCCAGCTTAATTCCACCAAAATAACGCACCACCACACCCAAAACGCCATCCAGATGTTTGTGCTGTAAGACATTCATAATGGGCTTGGCTGCCGTACCGGATGGCTCGCCGTCGTCATTCATCCCTGATTCACCGCCCGCTAGCAGCGCCCAGCAAACATGGCGGGCTTCTGGATGCTGCTGCCAGTAAGCGTCCACCAGCGCTAGCGCCTCAGCGCGGCCAGAAACCGGATGAATATGGGCGATAAAGCGGCTTTTTTTAATGATAATTTCTGCAGAAACCGCAGTGGCAATAGAGGTCGTCATCAGGGTATTTTAACTGCTGGGAGGGGAAATGGGGAGTTGGGATTAGGGGGGCAGAGTAATTCCCGACTCCACTCCCCCGCATAAGGTTTCACATTCTTTATCGCACGTTATGCCTCGGCCTTGTTGCGCTCCGTGTTTTGTGTGCCCATATGCTAGGGCATTGCCACGCGAGGGCACAAAATCGTGCCCACGCAATAGATCATGGTTTTACAATTTCTAGCTTACCTGCTACGCCTCGACCTTGTTGCGTGCCGTACATGGCTTCAGCATAAGGGGCTGGGGTCTGGAAGATTCCGGCGTGGGTGGCGCGCAGGCGATAGACGAAGGTGGCGGCGTCTTTGCTGATGTTGCCATACAGCACGATTCTGTCGTCGCGCATATCTAGGTAATCTGGCCGCCAACTGGATTGTTTTTCTCCCAGCGGTGCTTGCCAAGTGGGGCGTTGTGGGTCGCCATCCCCTTCGCTTTCTCCTTCCAAGCTTGCCTGAGCTGGGGCGTCTTCTTTAGGTGATGGCACAATTTCTACCCCGCCTGGTAATAGCTCAACAATCGCCATTTGCGAGCCCTTTTGTTCTGAGCGCAGCCGTAGCCGCACTAAAAACTCTTCGCCAATTTTGACTTTGCTGATGACTTTTCCCGCAAGATCGGTGTATTCGCGGATGATCTCCACCCCTTGCTTAATGGCTGCCTTGGGTGGCAGCTTATCAAAGCCTGCTTCGCTTAAGAGGTAAAAGCCAGGTAGGGCGCCTTCCTTGCCAAAGCGTACTCTGTGAGCGGTGTTTGAAAGCATCGCCGTGTTGTCTAGTTTGCTTACCTTGCCGCTTTTATCCACTTCGGCCAGCGTAAATGTACCGGCATTATTGCTATAAGCCTCCAGCCCCAGCATTAAATACGCGGCAGAAAGCGAGTGGTAGTTCTGAGCGCTGATGGCATTGCCTAGCTGAGCTAGCTCGGCGGCTGGAACGCTGTTGAGCTGTTCTTTAAAGTGGCGTGATAGCAGATACAGCCGCTGTGCATCGTGTACCAGCGGGTTGTAGTAGCTCTCTCCGGTGCTTGGCGTGGCTTTTGCAAGCAATAGCCAAGGTACAGTTTTAAATAGGCTTTTAGCCAGCGCATCTTGTTTTAGCAGCTTGTAGCTAGCGGCCAAATAGGCGGCGGTAAGGTCTTGTTGCCATACTTTGGCGTGGTGCGCTTCAAGCTCCTGCTGCAGTGCGGCAATCATGCCGCTGGTCATCACACCCTGACGGCTAAGTAGGTAAATAGCATAGGCTCGCTCCCTTGCTTCGCTTAAGTTTTCGCTGCTGCCGGTAGCCAGTGTTTCTAGCCAGCTATTGGCTCTTTTGAGCATGTCGTCTGAAACCGGCAGGCCACGTTCTTTGGCTTCAATTAAATAATGCACGGCATAAACCGAGGCAAAACGCGAAATATCCGGATTGCTGGCCCACAGGCCAAAGCTGCCCTCATCATTTTGCCGCTCGGCCAAGGTTTGCTTCAGCTTATTAAAGGCGGTTTGTGTTTTTGTGCGGTCTAAATTAGGCAAGAGCAGGGCAGGGAAGCCTTTGCTGATCACTTGCTCGGTGCAGCTGTAAGCATAGCCATCCAGATAAACCGCTAGACCTTGAGCCCAAACTAAGGGCGAGCCCGCCACACCGGCACTGACCTTTCGATACTCTTTAAATAAATCGCGGCTTAGCGCCACTTCCTGCGTGGCATGATCAAAGCGGCCAACGCTGAGTTTGGTGGAGTAAGGTACAGCGGGGCGAATGCTGACTGCGTCTCTGGCGATACCTTGCTTACTGCCACTGCTAGCGGTAAAGCGCAGGCTACCCGAGCCAAGCACGCTGTTGGCACGCAGGCGGAATTCTGCGCTGGCTTCGCGCTGGCTGGCGATGTTCAGCGTTTGCTGGGCAGGGGAGAGTAGGGTAAAGGCCACATCGGCATCTAGTTTGAGCTGTACGGGGGTTATGCCCGCTGTGCGTAGATTATTAAACACCCCTAAGCTCACGGTAAATTCATCACCAGGGGCCAAGATATACGGCACATTCGGGCTAAGAATTAAATCACCGCGTACCTGTGTGCCGCCTTCAAATACGCCGATTTTATCTGGCGTAACCGCTACGGCCATCAGCCGTAATTTGCCGTTAAAGGTATCCGGCACGGTGTAGCTCAGCGTTTTGCCCTGTGGCCCCACATCAATCAGCCCAGACCACCACGCCACGGCGCTCTGGCGTTTGCGTTTAAAGGGATTTAAGTGTTTGCCAAGCGCACCTGCTGCATCGCCCCCCGGCGCTGCACCCTGCATCAGCCTTGCAAACTCCGGCAGAATTAAATCTAAAATCTGGCTGGTGCGTACGTCTAAGGCGCGTTTCTGGAAGAAAAAATCCAGCGGCTTGGGTGTGTTATATCGTGCCACTTGCAGTATGCCTTCATCCACTGCAAATACCACGATGCGCGCATCCTGATTGCTGGAGACTTTAAGCTCCAGTTTTTGCCCCGGTTTTACTTCCTTGGCATTGGCGATTTTTACATCTAGGCGTCTGGCGTCCAGATTCACCGCAAACGGCACTACGCCATAAGAAAGCGGGCTCATATAGACTTCATCGCTGCTTGGGCTGCGGATAAATTGCACCGAGATGTAACCATTGCCTTCAAAGTCTTTGGGCAGGGTAATTTTTTGTACCGAGCTGGTGGTATCCGCTTTAAACCAGATATGGCTATATACCTTGTCGCGCTCTATGGTGATGAGCCCCGCGCCGGTGTAGGGCGCGCGGATATTCACTTCGATTTCTTCACCTGCTTTGTAGTCTTTTTTATTTAAAGTGAGCTGCAACTCGGCGTTGCGTTCTAAGGATCGGGCGATATTGGCTGCGCCCACCACGGTGTATTCGATACGGTTGAGCTCTGCGCCATCCGGCCCTTTGATCACCAGCGCAAAATCACCTGGCTCGGCAGTTGGCAGCGTCAAATTGCTGCCTGAGGCGGGTAGGCTGAGTGGCTTGCTGTCGCGATTGATTTCTTTTTTACGTGATTGATATTTGAATGTAGCGTCGGGCTGCTTCACTAACACCGACACATATTTGCGCTCCACCCAGTTCACTGTAAGTTGCTCAGCAATAATGGGTTTTAGATCTGGGCCAAGAGCCAGCCAGTGCGCAGCACGTTTGGCATTGCGCTGGATATATGCCATCTCGCCATCGCTTTTTACCCCGATCAAATACGGAGCAGAGGATACCAGCACGGCGCTTTCTGCCGCCACGCCACGGCCACTACCCGCTTCGAAAGCGCGGGCGGTGAGATGCAGCTGGTAGGTGGATCGGGCAAAGCGCGCCAAATTAAGATTGAGCTCGGCGTCCCCCTGATCATTACTGGTGGCGCTGGGCAGCGCGTCTCTAAACGGCTCTTTTAACTGGCCCGCCTCGCTGAAGCGATAATCCGGGAAGGCGGCAAAGGCTGGCACGCTAGGCGTTAAGACCATCTCGCCCTCTACCCGCCGCCCGCCCGCTGGGCTGCCAAATAGATGCATGACTTTTACATTCGCCTTAATATCTTCCGGCTTAATCCAGCCTGCTACTGGCGCATGGCTAAGCGTGGCGCTGACTTTCATCCGGTCTGGCTCAAACTCTTTAACCTTGATGCTGCCACTGCCGATCTGCTCGTGATCGTTTTTGCCTTTGATTAGATAAACGCCAATCTGATAATCGCCGGTGGCTGAGGTATCGCTGCTGGCAAAATCAATACTTTCAAAACCAGAGCTGCTGAGCTTTATTCGTTCTTTTTTGACGGTTTGCCCACGCGGATCGGTGATTTCAATTTCCAGTGGCAGGCCAGTTAAAGAGCCCACCCAGTTAGCTGTGCGGGTAATACTATGGATATGCGCGGTTTCGCCTGGGCGATACATGCCGCGATCAGAAAACACAAAGCTGGATAACTGCTGCGCCGAGGCCGCATTGGCAATGCCGCCAATATCAAAGCGCGATAGATCAAGCTGCCGATCGTAGCGGTTAATTGGCAGAAACGAGACATCGTCCCCCTTACTGACTAAATACATCAGCGGCGCTTTTTCACGGGTTAAATCTTTTAGTGCAGGCAGATGGGCGCGGCCGCTGCTGTCGGTAAGGCTGCTGGCAACGGTGAGGCCATTGCGACCTATCACATCAATTTTTACGCCATCAACTGCATTGCCACCGGAGATGGACTGCACAAATACATCATTGCTGCCGTCCACGGCGGTTTTGGCCAGTACGCCTAAATCAGAGACCAGAATAAAGCGGCTGTCACTGGTTTCCTCATCGCGGTTTTTAGGATGCTTAGGGTCAAAAGGCGTGAGCTTAAGCATAAATACACCACGCCGGTTGCCGGTTTTGTCGGCCAGATAGCGCGTCAGATCGATGCTGTCGTAGTAGGGCTTGCCAGGCTCGGTGGCAGGCAGGGTGCGCTCTTCAGTAAAACGCTCGACTAAGGTATCTAGATACTGATCGGCTATCTCGGGCTTGGCAAAGTTGCCGCTGCTTTGGTCAACCAAATGGTGGAGCTGATTGGGCAATAAGCGCCCCACTTCAATCCGCACCCCTGGTAGGCCGCGCGCCACAAAGGCGATTTTTTTATCTGAGGCCATAGAGAGCAGCGCGCCATCGGATAACAACTTCACGGCCTTAGGATAGGGTGCTACTTGAAACACACGGCTCATAATCTTGCCGGATTGATAGCCACCAAAAGCCTGCACGCCGGCATCTACCTGTAAAAACACCGAGCGCCCAACTGGGGCTGAGAAGCGCCAGCTATGTTGGGTGCCGTATTCATCGGCAGCAGGCAGGGCTTTAAGCGCTAGCTCTGTTGTTAGCTGGGCTTTGCCAACTTGACTTGCCCCCCACTGATAGTTGCCATGTTGATCTTCTTTGGGCGTGTTGGGCGGGTACTCCGGCAAGAGCCAAGCATGGACTTTACCTTTTAGTGCGGCTTCAGAAACCGGCACATTGCTGGACATCATCACCACTTGTTCGGGTTCGTAGCGCTCGTTATCGGCCAGCAGCATTTGCACATTATCGAAACGCAGGCTGTAGAGGCCGGGCACGCTGATTTGGCTGGTTAATTCTGCGTCTAGGGCATTGCCACCTTGGCTGGCTTTAGCGCCTTTTGCCAAAGTGAGCAGAATATCGCTGTCTTCTTTAGGCACGGTGAGCGGGGCGGAGTGAATAAAAGCGTTGAGCTTGGCTTTATCAAAGCTGATTGAATAGGGCGGCACTTTATCGCTCTGAAAGCCCAGCCCACCGCCTAATTTTAGGTTGATGTTTTTTTGGATGCTGGCAGGGTCTACCGGATGACTAAAGTGCAGGGTGGCGACCAGCTTCTTAAGATTAGCATCCCTTGGATCTTGGTAAAATCGTGATTCGGCCACATTGGCGGCAAAGGGCGCGGTCTTGAAAGTAAAGCGGTATTCCTCCAGCTTTACGCTCTCTGCAAAGAGTTTTTTCTTGGCGAGTGTCACTTCAAACTCGGCATCAATTGGCCAGTCGGCTTTGGGGCTGAAAACCAGTTTTCTATCGCCTTCCCAAACCCAGCTGCCAGCCAAGGCAGGGGATAGTTGCACGCCATCGCCAGCGGGTTTGTCGATTTGCTTGAGTGGTGCTGTGGATTCGTTAAATTCCACCACCAGCGGCAAAGGCTGCGGCCGGTCTTTTTCGTCATAAGGCGTAAGCGCGGGTGCGGTCACTACATAGCTCACTCGCTGCTGCTTAGGCTGAGCCTGATACCAGCGCCAGCCCATCGTTCCTCCTGTTGCCAGCAGGGCAAAAGCCAGCAGGGCAATCCCGGCTTGCTTGGGCTTGGCGCGCATCCAGCGCACTGCCACCTCCAGCCAAAGCGCTAATTTTTTGAGCCAGCCCGGCGCTTGCCAGTTCACCTCGCCAAACAGCAACGTTAAAACCCAGGATATCCCGCGAGATAAAAGCTGGAAAGCGGGTAAGCAAATCTGCAAGGCTTTATTCATCATGGGGCTCGGTCTGAGTTTGACTGACTGCGGGCAGGCTTATTTTGCCCTTTGAAATTGTAAGAGTTATTTGATTGTGCTGCTTGGGAATGCGGTTTTTATGGCTATGGAGTGTGCAAATTCGCCCACTTGCTGCATTCCAGCCCGCGAAATATGCAGTCTGTTCTGCCTAAACGGTAATCTGTCTTTCTAACGTTTTAATTGATCCGCAATGGCGGCATACTGGGCTTATTCTAACCAAGAATATTGGATTTATGATGAAAAAAATACTGATTTCATTATTACTTGTGCTGCTGGCGATTTATCTAGGGGCAGATTTCTTTAATCACAGCATGAACTTAAGTTTTAGTGGTGATGGGGATAATTGGGAATGGACGAGTCGTGGTGCTGATGCGCTGATCACTATTCCTGTTTTGTTGATTGTGGGTACAATTTTATTCTTTGTATTTTCTGGCGTGGCCTTACTTATTTTAGCAATTGGCTTGTTTGCCGTATTAGCCTGCCTGTTGCCTGCGCTGATTTCATTGGCCGTACCGGTATTGATGGTGTATTTACTTTATTTGCTGATTCGTAAAGCGAAGAGTGTTTAGTGAATGAGGCTGTATCAGCCCAAAGGGTCTCTCGTGGGGAGAGATTGGGCTGATGGCAGGCAATAAGAAATTAATTATTTTTTTTGCGCTTAATGTAAATAAAGGCCGCAAAGCTGCAAATGGCTAGCTCTAAAGCAAATGACCAATGAAGTATAAAATTAAGCCACCAGGGTTTATATAGGGCGTTTACTGTAAACAGAGCAAAAGGTTTATCAATGAGCGGAAAAAACCACCAGATATCCCCAACTACTGTATCTAAAATAATATGTATCATGCAGGATGAGAAAGCAATCAGCGAGAGGAGCCCCAGTTTTTTATGTGAAGAAAAAGCATAAATTAAGTATGAAATAAAAACCAAAGAAATCCAAAGCAAAGGCCAGTGAGTTATATATTTATGGTGGTGTGTCTGGCGATGGTCAATTAAATAAAAGTATATAAGGTCAAAATCAGGAAGAATTGAGCCTAGTACAGCAGAAAAAATAATAAGATGCGTTGGTATCGCTATTTTCTTAATGCTTTTTATAATAGATACAGCGTAGATGTAGCCCGAAGGAATATGCGCTATGAACATAGTTTTTCTGTGCTTTTATGTAGTTTTAATTAAGTTTGCTATTGCCGTTATATGTTTTTTTCTGGGTTCGATAAGATTTTATAGTCTGCAAATTATTGTTATCACAGGAAAACAAGAGCGCACCCTGTGCGCTCTTGGTGTTTCAAATAATCAAGATTTAAGCAGTCAGTGCCAGTAGTTTTACAAAGGCATCATCAAATTGCTTCAGACCTTCGGTTTGTAGCTGTTCGCCTTGCAAGTTGTAGTTGATGCCTAGCTTGCGCAGTGCGGCCATATTGGCAACGGCTGTGTCTGTGCCCGTTTCAAGCGTTAGCGCGGCTACGCCGTGGTCGCGGAATAGATCGAGCGTTGCATCTGGCACGGTGTTTACTGTTTCTGGGCCGATCAGGTCTGCCACGTACATCACATCGCTATAGGCTTTATTTTTGGTGCCGGTAGAGGCCCACAACATGCGTTGCGGATTTGCGCCCAGTGCTTTTAGTGCAGCAAAACGTGTGCCGTGGAAGAGTTTTTTATAATGCTCGTAAGAGACTTTTACAAATGATTTGGCCACGGTCCCGCGTAGAGCTAGTGCTTCTGGAGTGCCAATCGCTTCCAGTTGTGGATCGATCAGGCTGTCTACTCGGGATAAGAATACCGATGCTACGGCGTGAACGCGATCCACTGGCTGGCCAGCGGCGACGCGCGCTTCGAGGCCACGGATATAAGCGGTGAGCACTTCATCAACGTGTTTCAGGTTAAACATCAGAGTGACGTTGATATTCAGGCCAGAGGCAATTAGCTCTTCAATGGCGATGATACCTGCCGAGGTAGCAGGTACTTTAATCATCAGATTAGGACGATTAATGGCGGCCCAGAGGCGTTTTGCATTAGAGATCGTACCCAGGGCATCGTGTGATAGTGTTGGAGATACTTCCAGCGATACATAGCCATCTTTACCGTTTGTTTCATCGTAAATGGCGCGGGTTACATCGCAAGCAGCTTGTAAATCTGGGATCACCAGCGCTTCGTAGCGTTGTTCTGCTGTGAGATCTTGTTTTTTTAATTCTGCTAGATCGCCGGTGTAAAGCGGGTCGGAGCTGATAGATTTAAAGAAAATCGCTGGGTTAGATGTCACCCCCACAATGCCATCTTCGCGCAAAATCTTGGCAAGATCGCCAGATTGAATCAGACCACGGGATAAATTATCCAACCAGATGCTTTGACCTAGGGGTTTAATAGCTGCGATTTTGCTCATGGGGTGACACCTCAAATAAAGAGATAGAAGGAAAGTGAGTACTCAACAGCAAATTATCCTCTATCCTCCGTGATTTAGCATTTGTCATCATGCAATAATTATTACTATTTTTTAAGATTCACGAAGGTTGACAGGGGGGAATGCTTAAAATGGGTGTGCAGAATGGGATGAAGGTAAGGGGGAAAGGTGCTTTTTGTCCGCAAAATACACAAAAAACGCTTTAAAGCTGATTGTAGCGGATCTTTTCGATTGATAAACAAGCCACAATTTACGGCTTTATGTTCGTGATTTTCGTGGACTACGCATTTTTTAATCTTATTGCGTAACATCCGTCATTTAATGACTCGCTGTGGTGGAAACTTCACCGCAAATTGGCTGCCCGTGCCGGCTTGCGATTGCACAACCAGTTGAGCCTGATGGCGCTGAATAATGTGTTTTACAATGGCGAGGCCTAAGCCGGTGCCGCCAGTAGAGCGCGATCTGCCTCGGTCTACTCGGTAAAAACGCTCAGTTAGTCTGGGCACATGTTCGGGAGAAATACCAATGCCCGAGTCTTGCACGCTAAATACGCCGTGCTCGTCGATCAGATCCCAAGTTAGCGTGATTTTGCCTTCATTTGGGGTGTAGCGAATCGCGTTAGAGACCAAATTGCTAAAGGCAGAATGCAGCTCGTCGTGATTGCCAATTAAGCGGATCGAATCGAGTTGACCAATAGATACAATATGGCGGCCTTGGGATAGGCCTTCAGCCTCGGCGGCGAGTAGGCGTATTAGCTGCGGCACATCTACTTCTTCTTCACGCATTTGCTGGCCACTTTCTAAACGAGAAAGCGTCAGTAAATCATCAACCAAACGCTGCATACGCTGCGTTTGGTCATACATTAGCTGTAAATGTTGACGGCGGACATTGGCATCCGTGTCAGGCATATCGATCATGGTTTCGATAAAGCCGCCCACTACGGTGAGTGGCGTGCGTAGCTCGTGCGATACATTGGCAACAAAATCACGGTGTACGGTTTGTACGCGATCAAGTTGGGTGATATCGCGGGATAAAAGAAGCTTGCGGCTTGAGTCAAAAGGAACCAGTTGCACCGATAACACCTGCTCTTGTGGCCTATGCGTGTGTAACACCAAAGGATGGGCAAAATCTTGACTGCGTAAGTATTCGCGCAGTGATGGATGGCGAACAATATTGCTAATCACTTGCCATACATCGCTTACACGGTTGATGGCCATATGCGCCGCAGCGGAGCGATTACACCATTCGATGCGATCGTGCTCATCTAAAATAACTACGCCATCGGGTAGCGCTTCGCTGGCATTGGTAAAGCGATCTAGCGTATTGGTGAGGCGTTCTTTGATCTTGCTTTGCAGCCTGACCTGGTTATAAACCCGATCAAATACTTCCTGCCAAAGCAAAATACCGCTTGGGACATTATCAACGCGGGAGTTTTCTACCCAACGGTGTAAACGGCCAAGATTAATTAAGTGATACAAAACCGAGAGCGATAACAGCCCAATTGCCGTGGCCATGCCATATATCAAACCGTAAATACCGCCAATTGCTGCAGAGAATAGAGCCATTGCCAAATAATAAATCAGAGATCGTAGCCAAAGCATTTAGATTTGTTCCAAAGGAAAAGCGCTTACGAATGCAAGGCTATAAATCATTCATCATTTCTAGTTAAGTATTTTAAAAAGCTTTGTGTAAGTATATCCCAGCTAGCTGCTGAGCATTGGCCAATCATTTAATTGCTATGTGCAGAGAGGCGATAGCCTGTGCCACGCACAGTTTGGATCAGCCGATCAAAACAAGTTGATTCAAGCGCCGAGCGTAATCGGCGAATGTGTACATCCACGGTGCGTTCTTCCACAAATACATGATCGCCCCAAACATGATCAAGTAATTGTGCACGTGAATGCACTCGTTCTGGATGGGTCATAAAAAAGTGCAGTAGGCGGAATTCTGTTGGCCCCAGATCAATGGCGTCGCCATTGCCAGTGACACGGTGCGTAGCCGGATCTAGACGTAGGCCCTGTACTTCAACGGTGTCATCGGTAATTTGCGGTGCACGGCGACGCAGTACAGCCTTAATGCGCGCTTGCAATTCGCGTGGGCTAAATGGTTTAGTAATGTAATCATCCGCACCAGTTTCTAGGCCGATCACTTTATCTTGCTCGTCTGAGCGGGCGGTTAACATGATCAAAGGAATTTGCCGAGTGCGTTCTTCAGAGCGTAGCTTCCTGGCAAAATCGATGCCGCTCATGCCGGGCAGCATCCAATCGAGCAAAATCAAATCAGGGAGGGCATTGCGGACGATGTTTTGCGCGCTTTCTGCAGAGTCGGCCCGCATCACATGGTGTCCTGCTTGAGACAGATTGAAAGCAATCAGCTCTTGAATGGCGGGTTCGTCTTCGACAAGTAAAATATTTGCAGGCATAGCGATTGACCTCGCGGAATGAAGTTCCACATTTGTTGCAAGATTAAGGCCTAAATATGTCTTTAATATTACAAGTCTTGAAGAAGTGGTCTTATTTTAAATTACCGTGGCGTATTTTTCACACTCAAAAGTAAATTCATAGCCCGCAAGCTGCTGACAGCAAAGTCCTGAAGCGGGGTATCATGCGAAGGTTCATTCAAGAGCGTCGTGACCCATGGCCGGACTTAGCGCAACAACCCCGCAACCCAGCGAAATTAAACTGCATCAAGTCTCTAAAATACTTGAGATCCACTTTAATGATGGCTGTCATTTTGATTTATCTTGTGAATATCTGCGGGTATTTAGCCCCTCCGCCGAAGTGCGCGGCCACGGTGCTGGCCCTGGTACGCTGCAAGTGGGTAAGCAAGGTGTCAATATTATAGATATCGTACCCGTGGGCAACTACGCAGTGAAGTTGGTATTTGATGATGGTCATGATTCAGGTCTGTATTCTTGGGATCACCTCTATGAGCTGGGCCGTAATCGGGAAGCCAACTGGCAAGATTATCTTGCGCGTTTAGAGCAGGCAGGCGCTGCGCGGGCTTAATATAAATAGTCTACGAAAAGCACTAAATATACGGAAAAAGTAATAAAACAGTAATGATACTTGCTGGATTGATTTTTAATCAGAATGGGAGCGCCCTTCCGTGTGTGATTTTTGTGTATTTCGTGGACGATGCATTCATCTTGCGGTGCAGTATTGCAAGTTTTATGTTTTGTAAGAAATGTAATAATTGTTGAGAGTGAAAAATGACTGATCCAAGTACCCATTTTGGTTTTAAAACGGTGAATGAATCCGAAAAAGCGCAAAAAGTCGCTGAGGTTTTTCATTCTGTAGCTAAAAAGTACGATGTGATGAATGATCTGATGTCGGGTGGTTTACACCGCATCTGGAAATTTTTCACTATTGAAACCAGTGGTGTAAAAGCCGGTGACAAGGTGCTGGATATTGCCGGCGGCACAGGCGATTTATCTAAAGCTTTTGCTAAAAAAGTCGGCAAAACCGGTCAAGTTTGGCTGACAGACATTAATAGCTCGATGCTGGGTGTGGGGCGTGATCGTCTGTTGGATCAGGGCTATGCGCTGCCCGTTGCGCAATGTGATGCAGAGAAGCTGCCGTTTCCAGATCATTATTTTGACTGTGTGTCGGTGGCGTTTGGCCTTAGAAATATGACACATAAGGATGTGGCACTGAGCGAAATGTGTCGCGTACTGAAGCCCGGTGGCCGTTTGCTGGTGCTTGAGTTTTCTAAGGTTTGGGCCCCGCTGAAGCCTGCTTACGATATTTACTCGTTTAAATTGCTGCCCTTTATGGGCAAGCTGGTGGCTAATGACGCAGATTCTTACCAATATCTGGCGGAATCGATTCGCATGCACCCAGATCAAGAAACCTTAAAGCAAATGATGAAAGATGCTGGCTTTGGCCGCGTCGATTTTCATAATATGACGGGTGGCGTGGTTGCCCTGCATAAAGGGATAAAAATCTAATGATACTGGCCGCCGTACTCAACCGCCTCTTGGCGCAGGACGCGGCCGCTAAGGCTGAGCTTGCGCAATTTGCTGGCCGCAGCATCAAGATCTCCCTGCCCTTGGTGAGCGAAACCTTGGTGCTGATGAATGATGGTCGCTTAGCAGAAAGCAAGGCCGAAGCAGAAGCCACACTCGATTTGCCGCTGAGCTTTTTTACCCAGCGCATGCATGATAAAACCGCTGCAGCCCGCCATGTGCGCCTCAGCGGTGATATGGAGTTCGCCAGCCGCATTGGCCATGTGCTGAGTGGCTTGCGCTGGGATGCGGCGGAGGAATTATCCAAATATCTTGGCGACGCTGCTACGCAGCGGGTGGTGAAGCTGGCGGGTAAAATTGGCGGGGTACCTGGCGCTATGGGGTCAAAAATGGTGGCCAATTTGGCCGAATATTGGCGCGATGAGTCCCCGTTGTTGGCGCATAAGCGCGATGTGAATCAGTTTTGCAATGAAGTGGATGAATTGCGCGATGCGTTGGCAAGGCTGGAAAAACGGCTGCAACTGTGTGAAAAAAATGCTTAATAAACCCAAGTCCTGAACCTGAGAGGGCACGGAATTTTACGGAGAAATACCGTTTTTTCATTAAGCTTTATATTTTTTTAAACTCAGTTCTCATTATTTTTATCTCGGTTCGTTGCATAGGGCTTTATAGCCCCCTTGAAGCACGCACAAGCGAGGAACAAGCGGGCGGGGTTTCGGCTAGGACTCTGTTTGAGCTAAGCGAGTTTCGCAGCCGCCGCTGCCCGCAGATGAGGGACCTTTGTGCTTCGTGGGGGAGCCTTTTTTGTCTTTGTTTTTTGTGAAGCAAGACAAGAAAGGAAGGTTCCGCGGTGGCTACCGCTCCTAAATTAATGTGCCGATGGCACTAAAATCTTAAGTTGAACCAATGCGTCTTTCTCGTTTGATTAAAATTGTCCGTGTGGTTTTTGGCTATGGTCTGGATGAGTTTTTACTCGGCCATGCGCGTGTGCGTGGTTTGGGTAAGTTGATTCAGTCGCTGCTGTATGGTCGAGATTTAACCGCGCCAAGGGCGCTTCGTTTGCGTTTGGCGTTGCAAGAGCTTGGGCCGATTTTTGTGAAGTTTGGTCAGGTTTTGTCGACCCGGCGAGATTTAATGCCGCTAGATATCGCTGATGAGCTGGCTAAACTACAAGACAATGTGCCGCCCTTTGCAGCCGCTACGGCTGTAGCGGTGATTGAGGCGAGCTTGGGCCGTAAACTCGATGAGTTGTTTGCTGAATTTGATCAAACGCCTGTTGCCAGCGCATCAGTGGCGCAGGTGCATAAGGCGCGCTTACATAATGGCCAGCAAGTGGCGGTTAAAGTCTTACGCCCTGATATCTTGCCGGTGATTGAGTCTGATCTGGCGCTGATGCGCATTATGGCGCTGCTGCTAGAGAAACTCTCTGCCGATGGCAAGCGTTTACGCCCTAGAGAGGTGGTGGCCGAGTTTGATCGCTATCTGCACGACGAGTTAGATTTAATGCGTGAAGCGGCTAACGCTAGCCAGCTGCGCCGCAACTTTTTAAATTCCCCACAGCTCTTGGTACCAGAAGTTTTCTACGATTTTTGTGCGCGTAATGTGTTTGTGATGGAGTGGATGGATGGCATTCCGGTTGGGCGCATCGATCAGCTGCTAGCAGCAGGGATGGATTTAAAAAAACTGTCGCGCTTTGGGGTGGAGATCTTTTTTACTCAAGTGTTTCGTGATGGGTTTTTCCATGCGGATATGCACCCCGGTAATATCTTAGTGGCGGCAGATAATCGTTATATTGCGCTGGATTTTGGCATTATCGGCACCTTATCAGATAGCGATAAGCAGTACCTGGCGATTAATTTTTTAGCCTTCTTTAACCGTGATTATCACCGTGTTGCTACGGCGCATATTGAATCTGGCTGGGTACCAAAAGACACGCAGGTAGAAGAGTTAGAAGCGGCGGTGCGCACCGTTTGCGAACCGATCTTTAACAAACCACTGTCGCAAATTTCTTTTGGCCAAGTGCTACTGCGCCTTTTTGAAACCTCGCGCCGCTTTAATGTGGAAATCCAACCACAGCTGGTGCTTTTGCAAAAAACCTTGCTGAATATTGAAGGTTTAGGTCGTCAACTTGATCCAGATTTAGACTTGTGGCAAACCGCCATGCCGTTTTTAGAGCGCTGGATGCACGAGCAAATTGGCTGGCGTGGCATGTTGCGCAATCTAAAAAAAGAAGCACCGCAATGGGCCGCTTTATTACCGATGTTGCCACGGAAATTAGGCGTATTGCTCGATCAAAATCATACCGAGCTATTGATGGCAGGCTATAGCGGCTTGATGTGGGAGCAGAAAAAACGCAACTGGCTGCTGGGCGTGATCGCCGCGCTGTTGGCGGGTTTCTTGTTAACTTGGTGGTTTAAATAGGTAGTTAGCCTGCTGGGGAAATTCGCTAGGTTTTGGCGTGAAAATCAAAAAAAGCGAATTTTACTAGTCCACTACAAGTGATTGTTTATAAACAGCTTCGTTATGTTTTTTGTACTTTTAATTATTCAGCTATTCTGCTGGATTCAGTTTTATTCCACGATTTATTCTTAGCCAAATTTTATGGTTTATATTGCTTGGCTTCTGCTCGATATTGAAGTCTGCCTTGCTCTGTACTATTTATTGCGGTGCTAAAAAACATGTTTAAATGGCTTCTATCCATTAGGGGGGGCAGATTTGCTCGGCTTATTTTAATACTAGGCTTGGCACTCCCTTTATTCCATGTTTTATGCAAAAACATGATAAATCACAGGCTACAGTGCGAGTTTGATGTATGTCCCTCGGTCCTTGCTAATGGTATAAACGCATTAGGCTGTATGCTATATAATTAAATTTTTATGGTTATCTAAACAATCATTTTTAGTATTTTGCATACTTGGAGTTTTAAATGAAAAATTTATTCTTAGCTGCTTTGCTTAGTGCTTGTAGCATGCTGGCGCATGCAGATTTGGTGGATACCATTAAGGCCCGTGGTACTTTGTTGGCAGGGGTGCGGGCTGATATTCCGCCGTTTGGGCAAAGAAATAAAAATCAATCAGTTTCTGGCTATGATGTTGATTTTGCAGGGGCAATCGCTAAAAAGATGGGGGTTAAATTGGTGGTGCTGGATTTAGATCCCAATGAGCGCATCGCTGCCGTCAAATCAGGTAAAATTGATATTTTGGTTGCTACCTTTACTAAAACCCCTGAGCGCGAGCGCGAAGTAAATTGCAGTAGTGGCTACTTCGTTGCTGCACAAAAAGTGTTGTCTAAAAAAGGTAAGTTTCCAACCCCAGAATCCTTAGCCAAGGCTAATATTGGTGTGGCGCGAGGGACAACAGGGGCAGATTTGGTGCGCAAGCTCTATCCAAAAGCTACGGTTGTTGCTTTTGATGATATTCCTGAGGCGGTGCGTTTCTTAGAAGAAGGGAAAATTGATGCGGTGGTGGATGACGAACCATCGCTTGCACGTAATCTAAGCACAATGTCAAACAAGGCGCAGTTTGAATTATCAAGTTACGCCAATGCTACCGAGATCTATGCTATTGCCGCTAAGCTTGGTGAAAAACGTTTAATGAATATCATTAACGAAACTTTACTTGAAATGGAAAAAACGGGCGAAGCAGAGCGTATTTTTAACCAATGGTTTGGACCACAAACAGCAACCCCATTTCCTCGTACATTTAAAATTCGTGGGTAATTTAGCAACACTTTGCCTCGTTTATGACTAAGTTTGCTGAGTTAATTGTTTATGCTGATGTAATAAATGGAATGTTTGAGTGGGTGCTTTTACTTGTTTTGGTGTTGTTTGGTATGTGCACAAATTCTTACTTAGCACAGTTGGAGATTGTCGCAGTATAGAAGGCAAGCTAATGCGCTTTAAGATCAGAATATTCTAATCTGATATGGCAATGATGCGATCTAGAGGTGTCATTAGTCTGGAGCTTGATTATGCAACGATTAATTCTGGCTGGTTTTTTGAGTGTTTGTAGCGTATTGGCCCACGCCGATTTAATTGATACGATTAAAGCTCGTGGGACCTTGGTCGCGGGGGTTTCGGCAGACGTACCCCCGTTTGGGCAAAGAAATAAAAATCATACTGTTTCAGGCTATGACGTTGATTTTGCTGCCGCTATTGCAAAAAAACTCGGAGTAAAGTTGGTGGTGCAGGATGTTGACCCTGCAGAGCGTATACCTAGCGTTAAGTCTGGTAAGGTGGATGTGATTGTTGCGGCATTTACCAAAACGCCAGAGCGTGAGCGTGAAGTGGCTTGCAGCATTGGCTATTTTGTTGCCGCGCAAAAAGCTTTAAATAAAAAGGGTAAATACCCTAGTCCAGAGTCTTTAGCTAAATTACGCATTGCGGTTTCTAGCGGTACAACGGGTGAGGAGCTTTCCAAAAAGCTTTATCCTAAGGCGCAGATTACCGCTTTTTCTGATATTTCGAATGCAGTACGCTCTTTAGAGCAGGGCGGAGTGGATGTAGTGATGGATGATGAGCCTACTTTAGCAGGCGCATTGAATATCATGACTACTAAAGCTCAGTATGAGATATCTAGTTATTCTAATGCCATTGAAATTCTTTCTATTGCTGTTAAGTTAAATGAAAAGCGTTTACTTAATTTAGTTAATGAAACATTACTTGAAACCGAGAAAACAGGCGAGGCAGAGTTAATCTTTAATCGTTGGTTTGGCCCACAAAGTAATACACCATTCCCACGTACATTCCGTATTCAGGGGTGATTATTTCTTAGTTTTATCGTGTTTTCATATAAAGCCCACAAAGCCTTTGGCTATGCGGGCTTTATTTATTTAAATAAAATTAATCTGCGCTGATATAAAGTAAAAAATCCCTATTATTGTTGGGAAAATTACACTTAGCTGGCCCATAATTACCTAGTGTAGACTGCACATTCCATTTTATTGGCCGCGTAGGATATAAAAAATGATAAATCCAAATAATAAGCCGATTGGTGTGATTGATGATGAGCAAGCGCTGGATATCGTGGGTGATGCGGTGCTTAAGCTGTGGGATGTAGTGGATGAATTGGCTCGCCTGCGCCCTGCGCATACGCCTGATTATCACGTTACTATTTTTGGCTCAGCCCGCATTCAAGAAGGCTCGGCAGCCTATGAGGCGGTTAAACAGCTTGCTAGTGAATTAGCCGCCATGGGCTGCCGTATTGTCACTGGAGGTGGCCCAGGTTTAATGCAGGCTGCCAATGAAGGGGCGCGCGATGGTGCACCGGATCGTCCAGAGGCATCAGTAGGAATTCGAGTTGATTTAGATTTTGAACAAAATGTGAACGATTTTGTCGGCAAAGTTTATGAACACAAAACATTCTTTTCTCGTTTGCATCATTTCATTTTGCGTTCTAATGCATTTATTGTGACATCTGGCGGGATTGGTACTTTATTGGAATTAGCTATGGTGTGGCAGTTAATTCAGGTGCGTAAATTATATGATACTCCATTGATTTTAGTTGGTGAAATGTGGCACGAGCAAGTTGATTGGGCACGGCGTTATATGGTGGAAAATAACGCAGGGCTAGCGAGTGAAGTAGATATGCAGATTCCAATCGTGGTGGATACGATTGAAGATGCTGTACAATTGATCCGTGAGCACCATGAAAAATGGCAGCAAACGGGGTATTCTTTGAATAATTAAATCAATAAAAAAATAAAAGCCCCAGTTGGGGCTTTTATTTTATGCTTAATATTAGCTTAATAAATAACTAACTTAGTACCCGCTTGAATCGGCTTGGCGTTATTCCATCTTTTTAGGTCGGTAGCAGCGACATTATAGCGCTTAGAAATCGATGAAAAAGTGTCGCCACGCTTTGCTGTGTATTTGCGGCCATCTTTGCCTGAAACAGCACTTTCTGTTTTAACCGAGACACGTAAGATTTGACCTAGCTGTACTTGCCCATCCGAGATGTTGTTCATGCTTTGTAGGGAGGCAATATTCATTCCGTAGCGCTTAGCAATATTATAGGCAGTATCACCTTTGCTAACGCGATGCTCGCTACTGGCAATAATCGGAGCGTGCGGTTTATCGTTTGCACCGGTATCAATGGCTTCTACGCTTCGGTTAGCGGCTAAAGCAGTTAAGGTTTGTCGGTCAGAAACATCTAGGCCGCTTATTTTAGGAACAAGAATAGTTTGCCCACGGGCTAGGCGATCACGGCTCGAGATATCATTGATGTCTTTAAGCTCGTTCGCGGCTACGCCAAAGGCTTCTGCTAGCTTATCGAAAGACTCACCTTGTTTGGTTACATAAGGCTGCCAGTTCAGCAGTGGCTTTTCGTATTCAGCAAGGTTTTTTTGAAATATTTCAACTTGAGCGATGGGCAAAACTAAGGCTCGGTCATCTTTATAGGCAATCACTGGACGGATAAAGCCAGGGTTGAGTTTAAGTAATTCTTCAACCGGCGTTTCAGCCAGCTCAGCGGCCACTTTTACATCCATATGTTTGCCAACGGTTAGCGTGGCAAAATAGGGCTTATTAGGTAGGGAGGTTAAGGTCACGCCGTAGGCTTGTGGATTGGCGATGATATTGCGCACGGCTAATAGCTTAGGCACGTAATTACGCGTTTCGTCTGGCATGCGTAAATCAATAAATTGGGTACCAAGATTGGCGGCTTCATTTTTGGCAACCGCACGTGCCACCGCTGTTGGGCCCCAGTTATAAGATGCCAAGGCCAGTTGCCAGTCGCCAAACTGCGTATAACTCCCATTTAGATAATCCAAAGCGGCGCTGGTGGCGGCTACAACATCACGGCGCCCGTCGTACCACCAAGTGCGCTCTAGGCCGTAATCTTTGCCTGTGGCAGGCATAAATTGCCACATTCCCACCGCTTTTACCGATGATTCTGCTCTTGGATTAAAAGCAGATTCAATCATGGGTAAAAGCGCTATTTCCATTGGCATGCCGCGTTTCTCAACTTCATTCACCACATAATACAAATAGGGCGTGCCACGTTTGATAATTCGGTTGAGATACTCTGGGCGGCTGGCGTAGTAGTTTTCCCATTTCTTAACCAGCTGATGCTCTAGCTCAGGAATTGTAAAGCCGGTACGAACGCGCTCCCATAAATCCGCGTATTCAGGCGCCATTACTGCGTCAGAAAACAAGGCGTTAATGGTGCGATTTGTATCGTCAGGGGAGATAAAAGTGGGGTTATGCAGCTGGTAATCGATTTTGGCTGGAGTAATGGTTTCTGCGTGTGAACCCAAGGCACATAGACCTGTAATAAGGCCAACAAGGAGTCTTTGTTTCATGGGTACCTGCGCCATTTAAAATCTAATAATCAAGCGATGCTGCCGCTGCTGTCTAATCTTGTCAATCTGTTTATGCCTAATGGAGGATATTCCTTTGAAATCAACGGAAGTTATCTTTCCATTTGCGCAGCGCAGCAAAAACATCCACAGTGGATTTTGCCTGTGGATTTTGTGTTTGAGCGGCGGCAATGACATCACTATGCTCGCAGCGCAAAAAGGGGTTAATAGCTTTTTCTTGGCCAATGGTGGAGGGTAAGGTGGATAAGTTTTGCTGACGGAGTGTGCTAGCGCTTTGCATTCTTGCTATCAGTGCCGTGTTATTAGGCTCAACACTAAGGGCAAAGTTGAGATTGCTTAGGGTATATTCGTGCGTACAGCAAACAAGGGTTGAATCAGGATAGGCCGCTAGTTTTTGTAGGGAGGCGTGCATTTGTGCTGGGCTTCCTTCAAATATCCTGCCGCAGCCGCTCGCAAACAGCGTGTCGCCACAAAATAGCGCGTCGGCTGCCAAATAGCTAAGGTGATCTAAAGTGTGGCCTGGGGTGGCTATTACCTGAATATGGGTATCCAGTAGCCGTAACGTTTCCCCTTCTTTTACGGGGTTGGAAACATTTTTAATGCCAGCAGGTCCATATACGGGCATCTGGTAGTGAGACCAGAGCACAGGCAGGCCATCGATATGATCGTGATGGTGATGTGTAATCAATACTGCAGTCAGTTCTAGGCCATTTTCTTTAAGATAATGAATAAGGGGAAGTGCGTCGCCGGGGTCTACTGCGATGGCATGCGTGCCTAGTTGCAAAACCCAGATATAATTGTCTTCGAAAATTGGCACAGCGCTAATGCGGATCATAAAAGAATGCCTTTAAATGTTAATGCTCGATTGAACCACTTTGCAGATTGGCTCGCCACCCCATTAGGTCACTATTTGGCTAGTGCAGAGATGGATTGGTACGATCGCACCGTGACAGATATCTTTGGCTACAAAGCGGTGCAGCTAGAGTTGCCACAGCTCGATTGCTTGCGGGCTAATCGTATGGCATGGCATTTGTGCGCTGGGCAATCGCTAGGCGTGGATTTGCGCTGCATGGGCGAATCTTTGCCGTTTGCCAGCCAAAGTCTAGATCTCTTGGTGCTACCGCATGTGCTGGATTTTGCCGCCAACCCCCAAGCCGTGTTGAATGAAGCTGAGCGGGTATTAATGCCTGAGGGGCGTTTATTGATTACGGGGTTTAATCCTTGGAGCCTTTGGGGCTGCGCCGTTTAAGAAATGGTTCGCATCCTGCGCCTTGGCGGGGCAATTTTGTGGCTTTGCCTAGGTTGAAAGATTGGTTAGCAAGTTTGGGTTTTGAAACAATGCAGGGTGAGTTCCTTTGCTATGGCTTGCCAGTGCAGCGTGAAAAATGGCTATCTAGAAGCCGTTTTTTAGAAGATGCGGGCGATCGCTGGTGGCCAGCCGCTGGTGGGGTTTATTGCATTGATATGGTGAAGCGTGTGCATGGTATGCGTTTAATTGGGCCAAAATGGCGCAATGTGCCGGTGGTTGCGGGGGCGGTGAGGGCTACAGGGGCAGATAAGAGCATCGTGCTCAAAAAAGACCTTCAACGTTAATTTGTGGCTTTACTTGTGCATATTGGGCAAGTCGCAGCGGCGTGCAGCTTCGCTCATCTCTTGCAGAATTTTCTGCCCTTCAGCACGATTTTTGATGGCGGTTTTGATTTCATGGCCACTGCCTAAGTTACCGCCACCAAAAGCCACTTTTATTTCCTCGTCGTTGATATCAATAGTTTGTACCACGGTGAGATTGATAAATCGTTTGCTATCGCTACCTGGTACAGGCCAAGGGCAAAAGGGTGAGGCGAGGGCTGTTTGGCAAAGTATTAGTGATATAAGCATAAAGCGTCGTTGCATCGTGTGTTTTCCATGAGCTTAGGCATCAATAAGATGGCGGGTTTGTTTGAGCCACATGTAACAAGCGTAGGTCTAATAGTGCGTTTTTCCAGGAAATAAGCATGAATAAAGTAGTGATTTACACCGATGGCGCGTGTAAAGGTAATCCCGGTCCTGGCGGCTGGGGTGCGTGGTTACAGTATGGCGATAAAGAAAAAGAGCTGTGCGGTGGCGAGCTAGACACCACTAATAATCGCATGGAATTAATGGGCGTGATTAAGGCGCTGGCGATTTTAAGCCGCCCTTGTGATGTGGTGATTTGGACCGATTCGCAATATGTTAAGAATGGCATCAGCACTTGGATCCACGGTTGGAAGAAAAACGGTTGGAAAACTGCGGCGAAGCAGCCGGTTAAAAACGCTGATCTTTGGCGCGAGCTGGATGCTGCTGCAGCACAGCATCAGATCGAATGGTGCTGGGTGAAAGGCCATGCGGGGCACGAAGGCAATGAGCGTGCCGATCAGCTCGCCAATAAAGGTGTGGAAGTTGCACTGGGGCGTGGATAATGCGGCAAATTATTTTAGATACCGAAACAACGGGTTTACGCGTTGATGACGGCAACCGCATTTTGGAAATTGCTGCGGTTGAAATGATAGACCGACGTTTATCCTCGCCAGACCGGCATTTTCACTGCTATATCAACCCAGGGCGTGACAGTGAAGAGGGCGCACTGAATGTGCACGGCTTAACCACGGAGTTTCTATCAGATAAGCCAAAGTTTGCGCAAATTGCGGATGAGTTTTTAGATTTTGTTGCCGGTGCCGAAGTCATTATCCATAACGCACCATTTGACTTGGCCTTCTTGAATATGGAAATGGCCAAGCTAGGGCGAGGCAAGTTTCAAGAGCACGTGGGCAATGTGATTGATACTTTGGCCATGGCCAAAGATCAGCGGCCAGGTAAGCGTAATAACTTGGATGCGCTGTGCGATTTTTTTGATATCGACCGCAGTAACCGTACCCTGCACGGGGCGCTGATCGATTGCGAATTATTGTCTGAAGTGTATCTGGGTCTGACCCGTGGTCAAGATAGCCTGATGATTGATTTTGACCCTTACGCAGGCAACGATGCGGCGTTGGCTTTTGCCAAAAGTAATCGTAAGCCATTGCGAGTTGTGAGCGCTACCGCTGCCGAGCTGGCTGAGCACGAGGCTTATCTTGCTGCTTTGGATAAAAGCGTGAAGGGTGAGTGCCTGTGGCGGCAAATGGGAAAAAGCGGCTTATGAATATTGCCTTGGTTCCTGCTGCGGGTAGTGGCTCGCGCATGGCGTCGGTCACGCCTAAGCAATACCTTGATTTGGCGAGCAAACCGCTGATTTGGCATACCCTGTCTGCCTTAGCCAAGGTGGCCGAGCTGGATCGCATTGTGGTGGTGATTTCGCCGGAAGATGAATGGTGGGATAGCTTTGATTGGAGCGAGTTCAAGCGCCTAGAAGTGCTGCGCTGCGGCGGGGCCAGCCGTGCCGAATCGGTGCTCAATGGCTTGCAAACTTTGCAAGCGGGGCCTGAGGACTGGGCCTTGGTGCATGATGCCGCAAGGCCTTGCTTAGATCCTGCCTTGGTTAGTCAAATGATTATCGAGCTGGTCAATCATCCCATTGGCGGTATTTTGGCCGTGCCGGTGGCAGACACCTTAAAGCTGGCACAGGCTGGCCAGCATATTGCCCATACTCATCCAAGAAATGGACTGTGGCAGGCACAAACGCCACAGATGTTCCGTGTAGCGCAGTTGGCTCATGCTCTTGCCGCAGGAATGGGGCCGGATATTACCGATGAAGCAAGTGCCATAGAGAAACTTGGCTTGCAGCCAAAATTAGTCATGGGCAGCCCATGGAATTTGAAAGTGACTTATCCACAGGATTTACGCTTGGCTAAGCTGATTTTGGCGGCTACTGGTGATAACTCGGAGATATAAATAATGGCTTATGAAAAACTATTATCTGATTATAAAAATGCCTTAGCCACTCAGGACTGGAATAAAGTGGCCCCGCTGATCCATCAGGATGCATGCTTTATTTTTAGTGAGGGCACTTATTTGGGTAAGGCTGCAATTGAAGCTGCCGTGACTAAGACTTTTGACTTAATTAAAAGCGAACATTATTTAATTAAAAACCTTGTCTGGATCTATGTCAGTGATCTTTGTGCGACTTGTACTTATGAGTTTAATTGGTCTGGCCTGATTGATGGGGTGAGCGAGCAGGGTAGTGGGCGAGGAACAACCGTTATTGTGAATGACAGTGAGAAGTGGGTCATTATTCATGAGCATCTGGGCCCATCGGCAAATTAACAAGAGAAAACAATGAGAATAGGGCAAGGTTGGGACGTACATCGTCTGGTTGAAGGGCGTAAATTAATTTTGGGTGGGGTGGATATCCCCTTTGATAAGGGATTGTTTGGCCATTCTGATGCCGATGCGCTACTGCATGCGATTACCGATGCGGTACTGGGGGGCGCAGGCTTGGGTGATATTGGCCGGCATTTTCCCGATACCGCCATCGAATTTAAAGGCGCGGATAGCCGAGTCTTGCTGCGCGAGGCGGTGCGCCGCGTGCGGGAAGCAGGCTGGAGGGTGGGCAATGTGGATGCGTCTATCTTGATACAGCAACCAAAAATGGCTCCGCATATTGCTGCGATGGTGGCTAATATCGCCAGCGATTTGGGCGTGTCATCGGGGCAAGTTAATGTAAAGGCGAAAACATACGAGAAGCTGGGGCCAGTGGGGGCCTCAGAAGCGGTTGAGGCCCAGGCGGTGTGCTTGCTCTTGCTTTTGTGATGTGAGGAAGGCTTATGCGTTTTTTCTTACTGACTTGTGTATTGTCATCTCTCGCATTTGCTGATCAGCTAGATACGCTGGTCTTACAGCATCAAGTGCCGGATCAACTTGTGCCTATATTACGTGAGGCTTTTCCTGACGCATCAATCCAAGGGATTCAAGGGCAATTATTGATTCGGGCCGCGGATCAGGCCAGTTTTGATCGAATTGCAGCGATGGCGCGCAAGCTGGATCAGCCCAGCCGCCGTTTGCAAATTAGCGTGCAGCAGCGGGATGGCACATCATCCGCACAATGGGTACTGGATGGGCGGGCGGTGATCTCTCATCAGGGAATAAGAGGCGGAGTACAAATTTCTGCTGATGATCAGGCATCTTCTCAGCAGTCTTTGCAAACCCTGCGCGTGATGGATGGTGGCCGAGCCTTGATAGAGCTGGGAAGTGAGCGCTTTGTACCGGCTTGGCGCTCAGGCTTTGTGGGGGAGTGGCAAACGGCTGCGAGTGGTTTTTGGGCAGAGCCTCGTTTAGTGGGAGATACCATTCACTTACGTATTTTTCCAAAAAGCAGTCGGTTTGAGCGTGATGATAGTGTGGTCATACACCGGATGAGCAGCGATCTTTCTGCCCGATTGGGTGAGTGGGTATTGGCTGGCGAGACCATACAAGCCACAACAGGCTCGCAGTCTAAAGGGCAGAGGCAATATCAGGTGTGGCTTAAGGTTGATGCAGATTAAGCTATTAAAATGGTGAACCATCAAGCTGATGCATGCTGATATTGTTATTCTTAAGCTTTAAATAGCCGCCTTGTCCCTGATACCAGTCGGGAATGACCCAGCGTTGCCCTTGCGGGAGTATGTGCATGGCTGGGCGATGCGTATGACCATGAATCAGTGTTTGAACGTGGTGCTGCGCCATCAGTTGTTCTACCGCTTGTGCGTTGACATCCATCACTTCGCTGCGCTTCATTTGATTGGATGCTTTAGAGCGCTGGCGTAGTTTTTCGACCTGACCTTGCCGCCAGCGGCGTGGCAGTGCCAAAAATAGGGTTTGCACCACTGGGTGCCTGACGATGCGGCGAAAGCGCTGGTAAGCCAGATCGTCGGTGCATAGTGCGTCGCCGTGGCTGATGAGTACGGCTTGCCCGTTCAGATCAATGAGGCTGGGATCCGCTAATAGGGTAAGCCCGGCAGCCGATGCAAAGCGCTGGCCCGGTAAAAAATCACGATTGCCGGCGACAAAAAAAATGTTGACGCCTTGCTTGGCCAATTGGGCGATCGCCGCAACAATTTCGGCATTAAATACTTCATCTAAGCTATCGTCACCGATCCAAAATTCAAATAAATCGCCCAAGATATACAGCGCGCTGGCATGCATTGCTGGGCCTTGTAAAAAGGCATGAAAAGCCGCTGTTGTGGCCGGGTCTTCCGGTGACAAATGCAGATCAGAGATAAATAAAATGGGAGAAGGCATAGATATGGGCGGGGTCTGTGTGCCCATTGGGCGGGAGGAGCAGGCTTGGGCTGGTACTTAGGCTCTGTTAACGCTTGATGTACTCTTAACAAGGTCAACAGAGCCTATAAACATTAAGCTAAAATTTCAGCCTTAATGATCATGACATCTTCTTTAGGCACATCTTGGTGAAAGCCTTTGCTGCCAGTTTTAACATTTTTTAGCTGATCAACCACTTCCTTGCCTTCGATAACCTTAGCAAATACGCAGTAGCCAAAGCCTTGTGCGGTAGCGCTCTGATAATTTAGGAAATCGTTATTAGCAACGTTGATAAAAAATTGTGAAGAAGCGGAGTGTGGATCTGGAGTGCGTGCCATTGCTAGTGTGTAAGCGTCGTTTTTTAGACCATTGGCGGCTTCGTTTTTGATTGGAGCACGCCCTTCTTTCTTTTCGTCCATACCTGGCGCAAAACCACCGCCCTGCACCATGAAGCCATCAATAATGCGGTGGAAAATCGTGCCGTCGTAATGGCCTTCTTCAACGTATTGCAAGAAGTTAGCAACGGTTAGCGGTGCTTTTTCTGCGTTCAGTTCAACGATGATATCGCCAAAAGTGGTAGTGAGTTTTACATTGCTCATGGTGTTTTTCCTTTTGAGTAATCATTCTGGTTAAGTTTGAATGAGAAATAAATAAATGGTTTCAATTAAAGCCAAAATCACTGAAATCAGATGCGCTAGAAAAATTATTTGTCTGACTTTTTGCCAAGTTCGCGTACAGATTGAATGGTAATGGTATTAATCGGTACATCACCTGGCGCAGTTGGACTAACGTTGATTTGATCAACCACAGGCAAGCCAGAAATGACTTTGCCAAATACGGTGTAGCCAAAGCCATCACGGCTTGGGTAGTTTAAAAAATCGTTGTTCTTCGAGTTAATAAAAAATTGTGCGCTGGCGGAGTCAGGATCGGCAGTTCTGGCCATAGCAATGGTGCCGCGATCATTTTTCAAGCCTTTTTCAAAAGCAATTTTGGCTTCATTTTTAACCGGTGGGCGCGTTGGCTTTTCAGCCATTTTGTCGTTCATGCCACCACCTTGAATCATAAAATCTTTAATTACACGGTGAAAAATAGTGCCGTCGTATTGTTTATCTTTAACGTATTGCAAAAAATTTGCCACGGTAAGTGGGGCTTTTTCGGGATAAAGCTCAATCACGACCTTACCTTTTGACGTGATCAATTCTACCTGTGGATTCGCGGCAAATACGCTCAGGCTAGCTAAGACAAGGCTCGTTGCAATAATAAAACGTTTCATCGTGCATTCCTGCAAAAAGGATTGAGGTGAAAATTCGGGGCAATTATAGCAGACCTTCTCCCTCAGCAAGCCAAGCCGGTCTTTGCTGTGCTCGGTATCTGCGGCTTTTCTGGGGTAAAATCACAATATTCCAAGGATAGTGTCCACCATGCTGAAATTACCTTCAATCGATCAGTTTATTTCTGAATTTGATACCGTGCTTAGAACCCTAGCCGCGTCTGCACAGAGCGAGCGCCCTCATCCTGATGCCAGCGTTGCCGAGTTGGAAATGAGCGCTGCAGATAAGCAACATGCTGCGGGTTTGATGCGGGTTAATCATTGTGGCGAGGTGTGCGCTCAAGCACTTTATCAAGGCCAAGCCCTCACCGCGCGTAATCCTGCTACCCGTGATGCACTGCGTGAAGCGGCACACGAAGAAGTTGAGCATCTGGCTTGGACTGAGGCAAGGATTGCTGATTTAGGTAGCCATAAAAGCTTGCTCAACCCACTGTGGTACGCCGGCTCGTTGGCGATTGGGATTGCAGCGGGGGTGATCGGGGACAAGTGGAATCTGGGCTTTTTGGCTGAAACTGAGCGCCAAGTTGCAGAACACTTGCAATCGCATCTGAGCCAGCTACCAGAACAAGACGCAAAAAGCCGCGCGATTGTGGCGCAAATGCATATTGATGAAACGCATCATGCCGAAAAAGCCGAAGAGCTAGGTGCGGCAGCGCTGCCATTTCCGATAGCAAAAGCGATGCAACTCAGCTCAATTGTGATGACTTCACTTTCTTATCGTGTCTAAAATTTGCGCTAAATCAGAGCAAGTTTAAATAGGGTGTATGACGAGTAAATAGTTTACAGATTTGTAGCTAGGCTTACAGATATAACGCTGATTAACGATTCACGTTATTACGTTATTTGGGGCTATTTATGTCGGAAATGAATTCACCTGCACAGGTTGTTGATTATGTCGATCACGCTGCGTCAGAGAAAGCTGCACTACCTTTTTCCAGATTGCTGGTGATGGCCATTATGGGAGGCGTGTATATCGGGCTGGGCGGCCTGTTAGCCTTAGTGGTTGCGGGGGGCTCACCTGCTCTGCAAGCAAGTAATCCTGGGCTGGTTAAACTGTTGTTTGGCGCCGTTTTCCCACTGGGGTTTATTGCGGTGGTGTTAACTGGTACTGATTTATTTACATCTAATTGCGCTACGCAAGTGGTGGCTTTATGGCGTAAAAATGTCAGCCCTAAAACGGTTGTGCGTGTTTGGTGTGTTTCCTATTTAGGTAATTTTATGGGCGCATGCTTTGCAGCATGGGCTTACACCAGCGCTACCGATCTATTTACCCCTGATCAGCCGTGGACTCAATATCTGCTGAGTATGGCGCACCACAAATTAGAAAACCCCTTTATGGTGAGCTTTATGCGCGGGGTGTTAGCTAATCTTTTGGTCTGTATTGCAACGTGGCAAGGTTATTCGGCTAAAGATACTTTAGGCAGGATGGTGGGGATTTGGCTGCCGGTGATGGGCTTTGTGGCTTTAGGCATGGAGCACAGTATTGCAAATATGTTCTTTATTCCTGCGGCGATGTTGGCGGGTTTTGATGTGACTTGGAGCCACTTTTTCATAGCTAACTTAGTGCCCGTTACCTTGGGGAATTTAGTTGGCGGGGCTATTTTTGTCGGTTTGCCCTATGTGTGGCTATATACCAAATCTGAAAGAAATACCGAGCCTGAAAAAATACAGTCTCTTGTTAAAAGAATAGACGCAGGTCATTAAGAAAAAAACGCGCCAATGGCGCGTTTTTTTATGCAGCTTCAAGTATTTCAAAATCGTGTGTAATCAGCACACTTTTTGCTAGCATAATCGAGGCCGAGCAATATTTTTCAGCAGAAAGCTTGATGGCTCTTTCCACTTGTTCTGGCTTTAAACCTTTGCCAGTAACGGTGTAATGTAAATGAATTTTAGTAAACACTTTAGGCTCGGTTTCTGCGCGCTCTGCATCAACGTCTACTACGCAGTCCCTAACATCGGCACGGCTCTTCTTTAAGATATGGATCACATCGTAGGTCGAGCATCCTGCCGTGCCCATCAGCACCATTTCCATCGGTCTTGGGCCTAAATTGCGGCCCCCACCCGCTGGAGGGCCATCCATTAGTACCGAATGACCCGATTCAGACTGTGCTAAAAAGCTCACTTCTTCTACCCATTTCACGCGTACTTTCATGTGCTTCTCCCTTTATTAGCGGGGATTTTAACGCATGATTCATCTCATTTGCTGCATGCAAATTGCGACACTTAGTCTTTTGCATTACAAAAATGTCTTGTCATGCTTTCTGTCTCACGCGATAATGCGCCTAACATCAGAGTGTTTTTTACTTTGTTGTTGTCTCCTCCATCCTCCATTTTGGTGGGATTTCACGCAATCCAATTGGGTTGCGTTTTTTTTAGACGTGGTCAATTTTGGAACATATTTTCAAAATGGCACGTCACCAGATTTGACAAGTGAATGCGGATTCAGATAAAATCCGCGACTTTCTCAAAATCGTAACGTGGAAGAGCAGTCATGAAAACCTTTTCTGCCAAGCCGCACGAAGTTAAGCGCGAGTGGTTCGTTGTTGATGCTACCGATATGGTTCTCGGTCGTCTCGCGGCTGAAGTCGCTAAACGCCTGCGTGGCAAGCACAAAGCCGAGTACACCCCTCACGTAGACTGTGGTGACCACATCGTGGTGGTGAACGCAGACAAGATCCGCGTAACCGGCAACAAAGCAACAGATAAAATTTACTACCGCCATACTGGTCACCCAGGTGGTATTTACCAGCGCACCTTTTCCGAGATGCAAGAAAAATTCCCGGGTCGCGTGCTAGAAATGGCTGTTAAGGGCATGCTTCCAAAGGGTCCTCTCGGCTACGCTATGATCAAAAAGATGAAGGTTTATGCAGGTAGCGAACATCCGCATACCGCGCAACAGCCTAAAGCCTTTTCTATCTAAGCGTTAACGCGTTTTCTACTAAGGAATTTGTATCATGGTAGGTAAATACTATTACGGTACCGGCCGTCGCAAGAGCGCAGTTGCTCGTGTGTTCGTAGCCAAGGGTAGCGGCAATATCATAGTCAACGGCAAGCCGGTTGATTCTTACTTTCCTCGCGAAACTAGTCGCATGGTCGTTCGCCAGCCTCTAGAATTGACCGCAAACCTCGAATCCTTCGACATTATGGTTAATGTTGTTGGTGGTGGTGAAACCGGCCAAGCCGGTGCGATCCGTCACGGTGTAACTCGTGCTCTGATTGAATTTGATGCAGCTCTTAAAGGCAGCCTCAAAGCAGCAGGTCTTGTTACTCGCGATGCTCGTGAAGTTGAACGTAAGAAAGTGGGTCTGCACGGCGCTCGTCGTCGCAAACAGTTCTCCAAGCGTTAATTCGCTGGTACTGCTTTCTACAAAAGCCACCCTCGGGTGGCTTTTGTGTTTTGTACTGTTTAGAAATTTTATTCTAAAACAAATTCACTTACAAACTAGACGCGCTTACAGGTTCGGCTTTATATTCCCTTGTATCGGGCAAATACAGCCTGTATTTGCCAAATCTAGCAAAAGAGACGACAAAACATGATTAAGGTGGGGATTGTTGGTGGTACGGGTTATACCGGTGTAGAGCTACTACGCTTGCTGGCCCGTCATTCGGGTGTGAGCTTACAAGCCGTGACTTCACGTAAAGAAGCCGGTATGAAAGTGGCCGAAATGTACTCAAGCCTGCGTGGCTGGGTCGATTTGGTCTTCTCTACGCCTGAAGAAGCCCGCCTTACTGAGTGCGATGTTGTGTTCTTTGCCACCCCCAATGGCATTGCCATGCAGCAAGCGCGTGAGCTGCTAGATGCTGGTGTTAAAGTGATTGATCTGGCGGCAGATTACCGTATTAAAGATCTTGCCGAATGGTCTAAATGGTATGGCATGCAGCATGCCTCGCCAGAGTTAGTTGAAGAAGCCGTCTATGGCTTGCCAGAAATCAACCGTGCTGCAATCAAAGGCGCTCGCTTAATTGCTAATCCTGGTTGTTACCCAACGGCCGTGCAGCTTGGCTTTTTACCGCTGATTGAGGCGGGTGTGATTGATACGACTAGCCTGATTGCTGATTGCAAGTCTGGAGTATCGGGCGCCGGGCGTAAAGCCGAAGTAGGCTCTTTATTTGCTGAGGCTGGGGACAATTTTAAAGCCTATGGCGTGGCTGGGCATCGGCATTTGCCGGAAATTCGCCAAGGTTTAGCACGTGCAGCAGGGGCTTCGGTAGATTTAACTTTTGTTCCGCATTTAACGCCGTTGATTCGTGGCATTCACGCTACCCTCTATGCAAAGCTCACTAAAGACGTTGATCTGCAAGCCTTGTTTGAGCTGCGTTATCAAAATGAAGCCTTTGTGGATGTGTTGCCTGCGGGCTCGCATCCAGAAACACGCTCAGTACGCGGTGCAAATACTTGCCGGATAGCGGTGCATCGCCCACAGGGGGGAGATACTGTGGTGGTCTTGTCTGCAATCGATAACCTTGTGAAAGGTGCTGCAGGCCAGGCCGTGCAGAATATGAATATCTTGTTCGATCTACCTGAAAGTATGGGTCTCGACATCGTTCCATTACTGCCTTAAGTGCCTATTAAACGTTTTTATCGTTTACAACGAGCTCGGCTCACCGCCGCGCCTTTGTCGCTGCAGCCGGTAATAGGTTGGCGTGGTCGCTTACTGCGTATTTTTTTCTTGCTCTGTATTAGCGCTTCGCTCTTGGGTTTGGGGGGCTATTTAGGCTTCCAATATGCATTGAATCGTAATGCGCTTAGCGCTGCCGAAAAAGTGCAACGTTTAGCTAGTCAATCCGAGCAACTGGGCGCGGTGCAGGCCAAACAGCAGTTGCTAGAGCAGCAAATTAAAGTAGGGCAAGGCGAGCGTAATGGCTTGCTACAAGCATTGACCGCGGCTCAAGGCGAGTTGGCGGGCAAGCAAGAAACCTTGGCTTTTTTTGAATCGCTATTGCAAAGCAATGATCGTAGTCGAGCGGTTAGCTTTAGCGCATGTGAGTTGCAATCTGTAGGAGCTGGGCGTTGGCGCTATCGACTCTTATTAGTGCAGGGTATGGATCGTAGCACTGAGTTTGCTGGCCGCTTGCAAGCGAGTGTGCAGTTTCAAGAGCACGGTAAACGTCAGAGCCAGCAGATTGAGCCTTTAACTGTAAAGTTTAGTCATTATTTGCGGCAAGAAGGCGAGCTCACTTTGCCGGTTGGCGCAGTGCCACAAGTATTTGAAGCGCGTGTATTTACCGATAGTAATAAGCAGGCGATTGCCAGCTGCCAAAAGAAAGGAGGATGATCGTGTTTAAAAATAAAAAAGGCTCGACCAAAATTGATAGCCTGATCGGCCAAGGCACAACGGTGACCGGCGATATTAGTTTTACTGGCGGCTTAAGAATTGATGGTACGGTGCTTGGCCGTGTTTCAGCGAGTGACGCTAAAAATGGTACTTTGGTAGTCAGTGAAAAAGCACGTATTGAAGGAAGCGTGCAGTGCTCTCATCTTATCCATAATGGAGCAATTATTGGGCCGATAGAAGTCACTCAGTACGTTGAATTACAAGCCAAGGCGCGCATTATTGGCGACTTAAGTTATAAAACATTAGAAATGCACGCTGGTGCGATGATCGAGGGCAAATTGCTATATTTAAGCAATGGCCAGCGTGAGGAAGTCGAGCTAGCTAGTGTGGCTACACTGAAAGATTGACCGTTACCACTAGCCAAGATTGACCGCTGTGGCTTGCACGGTAGATAATACCTTATCCTTTTAGTCAACTATTTTTTGGAGTGTCCCATGAACACTGTGACCGACATGCCAATCCCCTTTGTTTTCACTGATTCTGCTGCGGAAAAAGTGCGCGATCTGATTATCGAAGAAGGCAATCCGGATCTTAAACTTCGTGTATTTGTAACCGGCGGCGGCTGTTCTGGCTTCCAGTATGGTTTTACTTTTGACGAAATCACCAATGAAGACGATACCCCCGTCGAAAAAAACGGTGTGACTCTGCTGGTTGATCCAATGAGCTATCAATACTTGGTAGGTGCTGAGATTGATTACGTGGAAAGCCTTGAGGGCTCGCAGTTCACCATCAAAAACCCGAATGCATCGACTACCTGTGGATGTGGTTCTTCATTTTCGGTTTAAATCGCTTTGTGGCGGTGCAAAAAGGGAAGCTTGCTTCCTTTTTTTTCGTCTGTAGTTCGCTGGTTTAGGTTAAGTCATATTGGGGCTGGTGTAGTTCCGTACTCCTGACTGATAATGAGCTTACTCAACTCAGGGGTTAGGCTATGTTTGAATCTGCACAGTTAGGCCATAAAGTAGATAAAGTCGTTTATAAAGAGCAAGAGCCTTTATTGCGCGAAGCGTTGCTCGCCGTGCAATATCAATTGAAAGAGCAGGCTAATTTCCCTGTGGTGATTCTATTGGGAGGCGTGCCCACTGCGGGTAAGGCAGAAACGGCTAATTTATTACTGGAGTGGCTAGATCCTCGGTTGATTGAAAGTCATGCCTTTGGGGTAAAAAGTGATGAAGAGCTAGCAAGACCTGCAATGTGGCGCTTTTGGCGAGCACTGCCGCCTAAGGGAAAAATTGCGCTGATGTTTGGTGGCTGGTATGCGGGGCCGATGTGGGATTACTTGCAAGAGGCTTACTCTGGGCAGTTTGAGCATGAGGTAGAACGCATTGCGCGTTTTGAAAAAATGCTTGCTGATGAAGGCGTATTGCTGCTGAAGTTTTGGTTACACCTTCCCAAGGACGAGTTGAAAAAGCGTATTAAAAAGCTAGAAGCTGACGATCGCACCGCGTGGCGGGTGACTGAGCAAGATCGGCAATTTTTAAAGTATTACGATCAGATTATGAAGGCGCAGTTGGCGATGGTAATGCGCTCTAATCTGGCCGATGCGCCATGGCGAGTGATTGAAGGCTCCGACGCAAACTACCGCTCGCTAACGGTGGGAAAGCAAGTTGAAGAAGCAATCAAGCATCATTTAGAGCGTGGCACACAAATGCAAAAGCGTGTTGAAGCTGCGCCACTCTTACCCTCAATCGATGGGTTGCGATTACTTGATAAATTAGAATTAGGCAGTAATCTAAGTAAGGCTGAATACACAAAAAAATTAGAGGATTTGCAAGGGCGCTTAAATCTATTAACCCGGCACCCTAAATTTAAACAAATGTCGGTCACGTTGGTGTTTGAAGGCATGGATGCTGCTGGTAAAGGGGGCAGTATTCGGCGTATCACTGCCGCCTTGGATGCAAGGCAGTATCGAGTAATTCCGATTGCCGCGCCTACTGAGGAAGAACGTGCTCAGCCCTATTTGTGGCGTTTTTGGCGGCATGTTCCGCAGCATGGGCGCATGACTATTTTTGATCGCTCATGGTATGGCCGCGTATTGGTGGAGCGGGTAGAGGGCTTTGCAGCTCGGGCCGATTGGATGCGTGCGTATAACGAAATTAACGATTTCGAAGCCGAGCTAGATGCCGCGAACAGCATTGTGCTGAAATTCTGGTTAGCTATTAGTAAAGATGAGCAATTAAAGCGTTTTGAAGAGCGCGAAAAAATTGAATTTAAACGTTTTAAAATCACTGATGAGGATTGGCGTAATCGCGATAAATGGGATGAATATATCGTGGCTGCTAGCGATATGATTGATCGTACCAATACCTTGAGTGCGCCTTGGCACATGATTGGGGCCAATAATAAATATCAAGCCCGTATCAGTATTTTAGAAAAACTCTGTGAGGCTTTAGAGTCTCGCTTACAACGCAAGGATAAAAAACGATGACTTTGAGTATCGATGCAAAAGCATGCGCACAATTATTTACCGAAGCTCGCACTCACAATGCTTGGCAAGATAAGCCGGTGAGTGATGAAATATTGCAGCAGTTATATGATTTACTAAAGTGGGCGCCTACTTCAGCCAATGCAGCGCCTGCACGGTTTATTTTTGTTAAATCGCCAGAGGCAAAAGCGAAATTAAAGCCAAGCTTGAGTGAAGGCAATGTTGAAAAAACCATGTCGGCACCTGTTACCGTGATCGTAGCGCATGATTTAGAGTTTTATGAACAACTTCCCTCGCTGTTCCCACAAGCAGATGCCAAAAGCTGGTTTGCTGGTAATGAAGCGGCAATAAATAGCACGGTGCAAAGAAATGGCAGTTTGCAAGGTGCTTATTTAATTATGGCGGCGCGTGCATTAGGTTTAGACTGCGGCCCAATGTCAGGTTTTGATCAAGCGAAAGTAGATGAGATATTTTTTGCCGGTAGTCAGTGGCGCGCTAATTTCTTAATTAATTTAGGCTATGGGGATAAGACTCAGCTATATCCAAGAAATCCACGTTTAGATTTTGCACAGGCTTGCCGAATTGAGTAATGCTGAAAAGCCTAACGGGGCGTGAGTGATCACGACTTTAATTTTTTTTTGATAATGATGTAATTAAGCATGAGGAAAATAATGGCGGAATGGGGTGTTTGGAAAGCGTTGGAGCAGGCTAGGCAAAAAAAGCGCGAGCTTGATCCGCTATTTGCCCGGGCAGGAGTTGCGCCAGAGCTGGAAACGAATGCAAATCGCATTTGTTTGGATTTAAAGCGTTCTCCCCCTACTCCGCCTTTATTAACTGGCGATAAAACGCGTGATGCTGAAGCAATGGGCATGTATTACGACGGCTATGCCCGTCAATACGAAGAAGCCTTTTATAAGGCAGAAAACCTATTACGTTTTGCATGGGTGCCAGAAGCTGCGCCAATTGGGGCTGCCATCACCGAGGAAGTCGCACGGTTACGCAATCAACTCAAAAATGAGCAGGGTAAGACGCCAGATTTCTCTATGATGGAAAAACTGCTGTTTCATTATGTTCGCCTTGATCACCCTGACTTAGCACTCGCACCTGATTTATTGTCTAATCGCCGTCGTGAGTTGACCGATGTGGCCGGTTACCCTTTGCTGGTTGAGCATGCGCATGGCGAATCACAAAATGACAGCGTGCCCCCCTTGCTTAGCGAAGCCTTTCGAGTGCAGTTAAGCGAGCATATGCAGCGCTATCTTGCTTCTCCTTGGTTGTATTGCCCGTTGATTTCACAGTGGTACGTCACGCTGGCATTGGATACGGGGTTGGCACGTAAAAAACATGATGCACTAGACGATCAACTGACCGCTTCTTTACTAAAGCGCCGTTGGCCTTCTTTATCTAATTGGCTGCCAAATTTTGAATTTGCAGATCAGTGTTGGTATATAGGCTTGGCCCTATTGGCCTTGATTTGTTTATTTATGGAGTGGTGGTGGGCAGCCGCGCCCTTAGTCATTTGGCTGCATTTATCACGCGGGGCGCATCAGCGGGAAAGAAAAGAAGTAGAAGACCGGCGCGCTTTTTATCTAGGCCAGGCACAACAGCTTAAAAGAACGCGTGATCGCTTTGCTGTTGGGCAGATTTCCTTAGAAAAGCTCGCTTTTCAATTGCGGCATTGGGATGAAAAAGGCGAGTATTTTGAGCCTGAGCTCTTTGATCTATTAGCCTTACATCAGCATCAATGATGATCATGCTGACATTTTTATAGAACGATCGTACAATAATGGCACAGATTCCCCTTGGATTATGCCGTGTACGCTCAGCGCAAGATTATCCATATTGATTGCGATTGCTTTTACGCTGCGGTAGAAATGCGCGATCAGCCAGCTTTGCGCGATGTGCCGCTTGCTATTGGTGGAGCCGCCGATCGGCGTGGCGTGATTGCAACTTGTAACTATCCAGCGCGTGAGTTTGGCGTGCATTCGGCGATGTCCACTTATCGGGCGCAGCAAGCCTGCCCAAATTTAGTTTTGCTTCCTCCTGATTTCCCCCGCTACCGTGCCGCATCGCAGGCCATGCGAAGCATCTTTGCAGATTACACCGATAGAATCGAGCCTTTGTCTTTAGATGAAGCCTACTTAGACGTAACGGGCCTATCCAACTGCCAAGGCAGCGCTTCTAGAATGGCACTAGAGATTCGTAAGCGTATTGCTGCCGAAGTGGGCATCACCGCCAGCGCAGGGATAGCGCCTAATAAACTGTTGGCTAAAATTGCCAGTGATTGGCACAAGCCCAACGGCCAGTTTGTGATCCGCCCTCAAGATATTGATGCTTTTATGCTGAGTCTGCCGCTGAAAAAACTATGGGGTGTTGGCAAGGTAACGGCTGCTCGGTTAGCAAGGCAGGGCGCACACTGCTGTGCCGATTTACAGGCTTGGCCATTAGAGCGATTACTGCGTGAGTTTGGTAAATTTGGTAGCCAGCTATTTGAGCAGTGCCGAGGCGTTGATTTGCGCCCAGTTGCTGCTGATGAGCGGCGAAAATCACTCTCTGTAGAAAACACGTTTAATCATGATCTGCCTGATTTAGCGGCCTGCTACCAAGCTTTGCCCGCTTTAGTGAGTGATTGGCAGCTGCGTATGCAGCGTGCCAGTGGCGATCGTCAGCATAAGGCCTTTGTAAAAATAAAATTTAATGATTTTAGCCAAACCACGGTCGAGTGCGTTTGCCTGCATCCTTCGATAGAAACATTTGGGCTGTTATTGGCTGAGGGCTTTGAGCGTGGTAAAAAGCCAGTGCGCCTACTGGGGGTTGGGGCAAGATTTGAGGAGGAAAGGTTGCAGCCCGAGCAGCTTTGCCTGTGGCCTTAGCTGGGTGAGTGGATGTTAAAAAAGGAAAGGCCGCGAAGAAAATCACTTTTCTGCACGGCCTGTTGTACGGTAGAGGCGAGCTTACTTACTTAGCGCCAGTGCTTTTTGTTTTTCTAGCATTTTTTGTTTGATGTCAGAAATAGAAGCCAGTGCGGCTTTTTCGCCTTCTAAAATGGCCACGTTTTTCTGATCAAAGTCTGCTGGACCAATTTTTCCGACTTTAGGGCGCAGGACCACGTCGGCGCGGATCATTTCTTGCTCGCCTAGTTTCTGCCCCATAATCATTACGGCTTGATTGACGATGCCAAACATATTACTGGGCGTGTTTTTACCGTTGGCTTTTGATGAAATATCGACGGCAATAATAAAATCCGCCCCAAGTTCTTTAGCGGCATCAACCGGTACGGGGCTAATGACGCCTCCATCTACATAGCGTCGTCCGCTGATCATCACTGGTTCAAATACGCCTGGAATGCTGGATGATGCGCGCACCGCCTGCCCGGTATTACCGCGTGCAAAAGAAATCCGTGTACCGGTATCTAGTTCTGTAGCAACCGCTGCAAAGGGTTTGTTGAGCTTATCTAAGGGGCGATTATCGACTAACTTATTAACGTAATCTTGTAGTTTCTGCCCTTTGACTAAGCCGCCTGAAAGCAGGCTGATATCGCGGATTTGTGATTCATCTAGGCCAAAAGCGCGCTCTTGCAGGGTAAAGCCATCCATGCCTGATGCGTAAAGAGCGCCAACCACGCTACCCGCACTGGTGCCCGAAACCACGTCTGGCACAATACCGTTGGCTTCGAGCATTTTAATTACCCCAATATGGGCAAAGCCTTTGGCCGCTCCTCCCCCAAGCGCCAGGCCAATTTTTAGTTTGGGTAGGGGTTTGGGGGCAGGGGGAGGGTTGGTCGTGCAAGCTGCCAAAAAGCTCAGTGTGATCAGGCTGCTTAGTAACTTCTTCATGCAACTTTCTCCAGGGCGATGACGTAGGTAGTTTGCCCGTCGCAGCGCCACTTCACATCATATTGATAAAGCCTTACGCCATAGATGCGCTCTGCATCATTGGCGTAGGCTGGGCGTGGGTCTTGTTTTAAAACGTCTTCAATGAGCGCGCGTAGCTCTGGTTTTAAGCGGGATTCGGCTTCAGGGCTAAATATCACCGCCAGCTCTGGCGGTGGGCTGCCTGCAAAGCCGCCACGCGCAGTGGGAATACTTTCTGCGTAAGGAATATAGGGCTTGATATCTAAGATGGGCGTGCCATCGACTAAATCAATCCCTTTAAATGTCAGGGCAACGCCAGAATCTGTGTCAATTTTAATCAGCTCAACTAAAGATAAGCCAATTGGGTTAGGTCGAAACGGTGAGCGGCTGGCAAAAACACCGATCCGCGTATTGCCACCCAGCCGTGGTGGGCGGACCGTTGGTTTCCAGTCGCTGGCGCTTTGGTGAAACACAAAAGTAAGCCAGACGTGCGAAAACGCTTCTAAGCCTCGCACCGCTTCGGCTCGGTTATAGGGGGAAAGTAGCTTGAGTACACCTTGTGCATGAGGAGCAAGGTTGGGCTGGCGTGGAATGCCAAATTTATCTGCAAAGGGAGTTGCGAGATAGCCGATGGGCTGAAAGTTAAAACCACTCACGCAGGTGTTCCGAAAAATTAAAAAAAGCGGGGCTAAAGCCCCGCTAGATTATATGTGAATTTACTTCTGACTTTACAGATTATGTACCCAGATTACGCCGATCATGACTGGTGCAATCACGGCACAAATACCACGGAAAGCTGGAATCCAGCGTCCGCCACCATTGCTGAGCAATTCGCTGTGAATGCGAGGCCAGATGATCCAGCCTGCAAAAATGGCAACCAAGATACCGCCTGCAGGCATCATGATATTAGACGTTGCGTAATCCATTAGGTCAAAGGCCGTTTTACCAAATAGTTTGGTTTCTGCCATCGGGCCAAAGGATAGTGCTGCTGGAATACTGGCGATAAAAACAGCCGCAGTAGTGATATAGGCCGCACGGCGACGTTCCCAGCCAAACTCATCAATAAAGTAGCTGACAATAGGTTCAACAATGGATACTGATGAAGTCAGTGCGGCAAATAACAGCAGCAAGAAGAAGGCAATCGCCCATGCTTGGCCAAATGGCATTTGTGCAAAAATAGCGGGCATGGTGATAAAAGTCAGCCCTGGGCCAGCGGCTGGATCAACCCCAAATGCAAATACCGCAGGCAAGACCATAAAGCCTGCGAGTACGCTGGCTAAGGTGGCTAAGATAGAAATCCAGAGCGTTGCGCCAGCCAAGTTAGTGTCTTTATCTACATAAGAGCCGTAGGAAATAATAATTCCCATGCCCAGTGATAAGGAAAAGAACGCCAGCCCAAGTGCATCTACCACCATGGCAGAAGTCAGTTTGCTAAAGTCTGGTGTAATAAAGTAGCGAACCCCTTCCCATGCGCCAGGCAAGGTAAGCGAGCGGGCAATTAGCACTAGCATTAGGATAAACAGCGCTGGCATCAGTACCTTGCTCATGCGCTCAATGCCTTTTTGTACTCCGCCTAAAACAACGGCAACGGTCACCCCTAAAAATAGTGCGGTATAAAAGAGCGAGCTGGCAGGGTCGGCAATAAATTTGCTGAAGGCGGAGCTTAGTTCTGTGGTGCTATGCCCAAGAGCTTCACCGGTAATTGATTTACCAATGTAAGCAATCACCCAGCCACCAACCACGCTGTAGTAAGCCATCACAATAAAAATACAAAGCACGGATAAACGTCCGGCCCACGGCCATAAGCCGCCTTTTAAATCACGAAATGCCGTGGTTGCAGAGCGGTTGGCGGCGCGGCCAATCACCATTTCTGCTAGAAGGAGGGCAATACCAACGGTGAATACGCATGCTAAGTAGGCGAGCAGAAACACGCCGCCGCCATTTTTACCTGCTACATAAGGAAACTTCCAGATGGCACCAAGGCCAACGGCAGAGCCGGAGGCGGCCAGAATAAAGCCGAGGCGTGAACCCCAATTTGCACGAGACATAGATCATTTTCCGAAATGGGTACTGCTGAAAAAAAGGACATATGAATACCCCGTCATTTTTTTGAAAGACAGATTTCGAAAAGATTGCATCAATAAGCGGATTTGCTGAATGGCTATCTTTAATAAACCAATAAAGGCTTGTGGCTTTTTATGATTTAAGTGGGTAACTGTATATTAAGCCTGACTCGTTATTTTTTTTCCTAATTGAATAGTTACTTGACTTTTCGTTTGTTTTTGTGATTTTTTATTTTTACTAATTGCAATTGCTGCTGGCAGAACGAAGCTCAAGCTTGCCTGAGATCGTGAAAAGGCGTGAATCTAGTGTGTTTGACTTGCCAAGGTAGAAACAAGACGCGACACTAGTCGCTCTTTTGTGAGGTAACCATGTCTTTTTATTTCCGCTCTGATAATGTTCCTGAACTCGATGGTTTAAGCCGCTGGGAGCAGCGTGTTTTGTTGCGCGGTACATTTTTAAAAGAACGTGCGATGTCTACGCTGGTTTTATTGGTGTTAGTCATTGGGAGCGTGCAGTTTTTGATTAACCCACTTTTGGCGTCGATCTGGCCCAATTTTCAAAGTAATAGTATGGCTTATGGTGGCGTGTTGGTGGTATGGCTACTGCTGTTGATGTGGTTGCGTGATGTAGTGATGATGAACGTGCTGCGCCCGAAAATTGCTATTAAACGTGCTGAGAAAATGAATGCGGCTACTACTGAGTCTGCTTAGTTTTAGTTATGCCTGTTCGGTGCAATCTGCCACCATTGCCGTGGATGTCGGCCATCATTTGGCCGCACCCGGCGCAATAAGTGCTTATGGTGTGGGCGAGTTCAACTATAACCTAGCGCTAGCCCGTAGCGTGCAAAGCACGCTGCAGGCGGCTGGGCACCAGGTTAATCTGATTAATGGCGATGGGCAGATGCGTGAATTACGCGCGCGCGTACAAGCGGCGGCAGGGGCGGATTTACTGATATCCATCCATCATGATTCTGTACAGCCGCAGTATCTTCAGTTATGGGATGTGGCGGGTAAAAGCCAGCGTTATGCCGATCAGTTTAGTGGGTATTCTTTATTCGTGCATTCGCAGAGCGCCCAGTTTGGCCGCTCACTGGCTTGTGCACAGGCAATGTCGCAATCTTTACAGGCTAAGGGCTTTAAGCCAACAAATCATCATGCTCCTGGTGTCGCTGGTGAAGATCGCGTTCAGCTTGATCCGCTGCTTGGTATTTATGATGCTGATTTTGTGGTGGTTCGCTTGGGGAAAACGCCTGCTATTTTATTTGAAGCGGGTGTGATCGTGAACCGTGCAGAAGCGCTGACTCTGCAAGAGCCTGCCACCCAAGCTCAGATGGCCGCAGCTATTTTGAATAGCCTTTCCTGCCTGAAGTAACTAATTTATGAAATGTGTGAGCAAGGTTGGCACACAAGTAGGTCTATCGTTTAAAATCCCTTTTTTGTTTTTAAATGAACTCGGTTGCCGCCATGCGCACGTCACAATTTTATTTCTCGACTTTAAAAGAAGCGCCTTCCGAGGCCGAACTGATCTCGCACAAGCTGATGCTGCGCGCAGGCTTAATCAAGCGCCTTGGTTCTGGCCTCTATACATGGATGCCGCTGGGCTTACGCGTACTGCGTAAAGTTGAAGCCGTGATCCGCGATGAAATGAATAAAGCGGGCGCGCAAGAGTTGCTAATGCCTGCAGTGCAGCCCGCTGAGCTGTGGCAAGAAACGGGCCGCTGGGATGTGTTCGGCCCGCAAATGCTGAAAATCACCGATCGCCACGAGCGCCAGTTCTGTTTTGGGCCAACTCACGAAGAAGTCATTACCGACATCGCCCGCTCAGAATTGCGAAGCTATAAGCAATTGCCAGTGAGCTTTTATCAGGTTCAGACCAAATTCCGTGATGAAATCCGCCCGCGCTTTGGCGTGATGCGCGCACGCGAATTCACCATGAAAGATGCTTATTCTTTTCATGCTACTCATGAGTCACTGCAAGAAACTTACGGCTTGATGTATCAGAGCTACTCAAAAATCTTTACGCGTCTAGGTTTGAAGTTCCGTGCTGTTGCGGCAGATACCGGCGCAATTGGCGGCTCCGGCAGCCATGAGTTTCATGTGCTGGCCGATGCTGGTGAAGATTTGCTCGCTTATTGCCCAGATTCTGATTACGCGGCGAATACGGAGCTGGCAGAAGCATTTGCACCTGCGGCACCTCGTGCGGCGGCGCTTGAAGCCATGCGTGATGTAGATACTCCAAAGCAAACCTCATGCGAAGCGGTTGCGGCGCTGCTCGATATCAGTATCGAGCACACAGTGAAGTTGCTGGCGCTGATGACCACTACTCAAGAGTTAGTGATTGCCTTATTGCGCGGTGATCACAGCTTAAATGAAGTGAAGTTAGGTAAGATTGAAGGCATGGCGGATTTCCGTTTTGCTACTGATGAAGAAATTCGTGCTGCATTTAACTGCCCACCAGGTTTTCTCGGTCCAGTTGGCATTCCTGCTGGCATGCGTGTTATCAGTGATCGTACCGTGGCTGTAATGAGCGATTTTGTTTGTGGCGCTAATAGGCCAAAATTTCACTTGGCTGGCGTTAACTTTGGCCGTGATCTACCAGAGCCAAGTATCGTTGCCGATATTCGTAATGTTGTAAACGGCGATGCCAGCCCAGATGGCAAAGGCACATTAGAAATCTGCCGTGGTATCGAAGTGGGGCATATCTTCCAACTGCGCAGCACTTACACAGAAAAGATGAAGTGCCAGTTTACCGATGCCGATGGCTCTCTAAAAAACATGGAAATGGGCTGCTATGGTGTTGGCGTATCGCGTATCGTTGCCGCTGCCATTGAGCAAAACCATGACGAACGCGGTATTAAATATCCAGCAGCGATCGCACCATTTACCGTCGCGATTGTGCCTATGGGCTATCACCGCTCAGAAACTATTAAAGCTGCGGCCGATGCGCTGTATGCCGAATTTGTTGCAGCAGACGTTGATGTCTTGCTGGATGACAGAAATGAGCGTCCGGGCTCGATGTTTGCCGATATGGAGTTAATCGGCATCCCGCATCGCATTACCATCGGTGAAAAAGGCTTGGTTGATGGAATGGTCGAATACATCGCCCGTGCCGGTGGCGAGATGGAAAAAATCGCTCTAGCCGATGTGGTCCGTGTTTTAAGCGAAAAGTAAGGATGTAGCTAATAAGAAAAGACGCTGTATATATACAGCGTCTTTTTTGTATCTATCGCATGGAGGGGGGGCGTGGCAGCCGGATAGTTTGTATATTTCTTGGCTTTTTCATGCGTGGTGCTGTCATTTTTATTGGTTTAAGCGCCATCTATGGAAGAGGGGCGTTGATGTGAGCAAGCAATTCAACAAATTAGTAATCTATTAAATCATATACTTACAGTATTACTACGCTTTTTTTGTACGGTAGTGGTTGACCTAGTCCGGCTAGGGCCGTATATTTCGGCCTCTCGCTGCAGCACACACAGCAACACGGTGTTCTAGCAGTAGCGAATGATCTTTAAAAAAATACAGTCGATGAGTGTGAGTGCTTGATTCGGAAGCGAACAAGTGCTTGCATTAGTAAGGAGTGACCAGCGATGGTTGCTCTGAATAAAGTAAGCCAGTAAGTACTAGCTTAGAGATTAAACTAAAGAGTTTGATCCTGGCTCAGATTGAACGCTGGCGGCATGCTTTACACATGCAAGTCGAACGGTAACAGGGTGCTTGCACCGCTGACGAGTGGCGAACGGGTGAGTAATATATCGGAACGTACCTAGTAATGGGGGATAACTATCCGAAAGGATAGCTAATACCGCATACGCCCTGAGGGGGAAAGAGGGGGATCGCAAGACCTCTCGTTATTAGAGCGGCCGATATCAGATTAGCTAGTTGGTGAGGTAAAGGCTCACCAAGGCGACGATCTGTAGCGGGTCTTAGAGGACGATCCGCCACACTGGAACTGAGACACGGTCCAGACTCCTACGGGAGGCAGCAGTGGGGAATCTTGGACAATGGGCGCAAGCCTGATCCAGCAATGCCGCGTGCGTGAAGAAGGCCTTCGGGTTGTAAAGCGCTTTTGTTCGGGAGGAAATCCTAGTGGCTAATATCCATTGGGGATGACAGTACCGGAAGAATAAGGACCGGCTAACTACGTGCCAGCAGCCGCGGTAATACGTAGGGTCCAAGCGTTAATCGGAATTACTGGGCGTAAAGGGTGCGCAGGTGGTTGATTAAGTGTGATGTGAAAGCCCCGGGCTCAACCTGGGAATTGCATTGCAAACTGGTCAACTAGAGTATGGCAGAGGGGGGTGGAATTCCGCGTGTAGCAGTGAAATGCGTAGAGATGCGGAGGAACACCGATGGCGAAGGCAACCCCCTGGGCTAATACTGACACTCATGCACGAAAGCGTGGGGAGCAAACAGGATTAGATACCCTGGTAGTCCACGCCCTAAACGATGTCTACTAGTTGTTGGGGAATTCGTTCCTTAGTAACGCAGCTAACGCGTGAAGTAGACCGCCTGGGGAGTACGGCCGCAAGGCTAAAACTCAAAGGAATTGACGGGGCCCGCACAAGCGGTGGATGATGTGGATTAATTCGATGCAACGCGAAAAACCTTACCTAGCCTTGACATGTCAAGAATCCCTGAGAGATCGGGGAGTGCCGCAAGGAACTTGAACACAGGTGCTGCATGGCTGTCGTCAGCTCGTGTCGTGAGATGTTGGGTTAAGTCCCGCAACGAGCGCAACCCTTGTCCTTAGTTGCTACCATTTAGTTGGGCACTTTAAGGAGACTGCCGGTGACAAACCGGAGGAAGGTGGGGATGACGTCAAGTCCTCATGGCCCTTATGGCTAGGGCTTCACACGTCATACAATGGTCGGTACAGAGGGTTGCCAAGCCGCGAGGTGGAGCTAATCTCATAAAACCGATCGTAGTCCGGATTGGAGTCTGCAACTCGACTCCATGAAGTCGGAATCGCTAGTAATCGCGGATCAGCATGTCGCGGTGAATACGTTCCCGGGCCTTGTACACACCGCCCGTCACACCATGGGAATGGGTTTCACCAGAAGTAGGTAGGCTAACCGTAAGGAGGCCGCTTACCACGGTGGGATTCATGACTGGGGTGAAGTCGTAACAAGGTAGCCGTAGGGGAACCTGCGGCTGGATCACCTCCTTTCAAGAGAAAAGTCTTTTGGATTGAGTACTCACACTCATCGACTGTAGGTTTAAGGATTGTGATTGAAGGATTGAGCACTAATGCGATTAAAAAGTCACATTAGTTCTGATTGCTTCACAGCAAGCCAGTACATTGATCTTTAAAAAAATAGAAGAAGTAATACTCAAATTTAGAAATAAATAAGGGTAGATTGTATCAAAACTTAAATCTCGAAGTCAGAACTGAGGTTTAAGTGTCGCAAACAAAGCGAAATCAGATACTTTAAAGATGTGATTGGTTTCGGCCATAAAAATCTTTGTCAGACGTGGCGAGAAGTGCAAGGACAAGGCAAAAAAAGACGAGAAACCGGAGTTTACGTATGTAAATGAGGATTTCGAGTCGTTTTTTAACGCAGTCATTGTACTTCGCAGTAGCTTGGCGAATATTTTTCACGTGTTTGAGGTTATAGGATCAAGCGACTAAGTGCATCTGGTGGATGCCTTGGCGATGATAGGCGAAGAAGGACGCGTTAGCCTGCGAAAAGCTACGGGGAGCTGGCAAATAAGCATTGATCCGTAGATATCCGAATGGGGAAACCCGGCCCTTTTGGGTCACTCATCACTGAATACATAGGTGATGTAGAGCGAACTCGGCGAACTGAAACATCTAAGTAGCCGAAGGAAAAGAAATCAACCGAGATTCCCAAAGTAGTGGCGAGCGAAATGGGAAGAGCCTGCATGTGATAAATCAAACTTTAGTGGAACAGTCTGGAAAGTCTGGCGACAGTGGGTGATAGCCCCGTACACGAAAGAGATTGGTTGGTACTAAGCATGCGACAAGTAGGGCGGGACACGAGAAATCCTGTTTGAAGATGGGGGGACCATCCTCCAAGGCTAAATACTCATCATCGACCGATAGTGAACCAGTACCGTGAGGGAAAGGCGAAAAGAACCCCGGGAGGGGAGTGAAATAGAACCTGAAACCGGATGCATACAAACAGTGGGAGCCCTTGCAAAATGGGGTGACTGCGTACCTTTTGTATAATGGGTCAGCGACTTACGTTCAGTAGCAAGCTTAACCGAGTAGGGGAGGCGTAGGGAAACCGAGTCCGAATAGGGCGCATAGTTGCTGGGCGTAGACCCGAAACCAAGTGATCTATCCATGGCCAGGATGAAGCTGCGGTAAAACGCAGTGGAGGTCCGAACCCACTAATGTTGCAAAATTAGGGGATGAGCTGTGGATAGGGGTGAAAGGCTAAACAAACTTGGAAATAGCTGGTTCTCCTCGAAAACTATTTAGGTAGTGCCTCATGTATCACTGACGGGGGTAAAGCACTGTTATGGCTAGGGGGTCATCGCGACTTACCAAACCATGGCAAACTCTGAATACCGTCAAGTGCGAGCATGGGAGACAGACTGTGGGTGCTAACGTCCATGGTCAAGAGGGAAACAACCCAGATCGCCGTCTAAGGTCCCAAATAATCAGTTAAGTGGAAAACGAGGTGGGAAGGCATAGACAGCCAGGATGTTGGCTTAGAAGCAGCCATCATTTAAAGAAAGCGTAATAGCTCACTGGTCGAGTCGTCCTGCGCGGAAGATGTAACGGGGCTCAAACTGATAACCGAAGACGCGAATATGCACGATGTGCATATGGTAGAGGAGCGTTCCGTAGGCCTGCGAAGGTGTCTTGAGAAGGATGCTGGAGGTATCGGAAGTGCGAATGCTGACATGAGTAGCGATAATGCGGGTGAAAAGCCCGCACACCGAAAACCCAAGGTTTCCTGCGCAACGTTCATCGGCGCAGGGTGAGTCGGCCCCTAAGGCGAGGCAGAAATGCGTAGTCGATGGACAACGGGTTAATATTCCCGTACCGATATAAAGTGCGATGGGGGACGGAGAAAGGTAGGTCAGCCATCTGTTGGAATAGGTGGTTTAAGCGAGTAGGCGTGTGGCTTAGGCAAATCCGGGCTGCTATAACGCTGAGACGTGACGACGAAGTCCTCGGACTGAAGTGATTGATCCTATGCTTCCAAGAAAAGCCTCTAAGCTTCAGCTTTATATTGACCGTACCGCAAACCGACACAGGTGGGTAGGAAGAGAATTCTAAGGTGCTTGAGAGAACTCAGGAGAAGGAACTCGGCAAATTATCACCGTAACTTCGGGAGAAGGTGAGCCCATATTAAGTGAAGGCCCTCGCGGCTGGAGCTGAAATGGGTCGCAGAGAAATGGGGGCTGCGACTGTTTATCAAAAACACAGCACTCTGCAAAGTCGAAAGACGACGTATAGGGTGTGACGCCTGCCCGGTGCTGGAAGATTAAATGATGGGGTGCAAGCTCTTGACTGAAGTCCCAGTAAACGGCGGCCGTAACTATAACGGTCCTAAGGTAGCGAAATTCCTTGTCGGGTAAGTTCCGACCCGCACGAATGGCGTAACGATGGCCCTACTGTCTCCTCCTGAGACTCAGCGAAGTTGAAATGTTTGTGAAGATGCAATCTCCCCGCTGCTAGACGGAAAGACCCCGTGAACCTTTACTGTAGCTTTGCATTGGACTTTGAAGTGGTTTGTGTAGGATAGGTGGGAGGCATTGAAGCGTGGACGCTAGTCTGCGTGGAGCCGACCTTGAAATACCACCCTGACCCCTTTGAGGTTCTAACCTTGGTCCGTTATCCGGATCGGGGACCGTGCATGGTAGGCAGTTTGACTGGGGCGGTCTCCTCCCAAATTGTAACGGAGGAGCTCGAAGGTCGCCTAGGTACGGTCGGACATCGTACTGATAGTGTAATGGCATAAGGCGGCTTAACTGCGAGACAGACAAGTCGAGCAGGTGCGAAAGCAGGACATAGTGATCCGGTGGTTCTGAATGGAAGGGCCATCGCTCAACGGATAAAAGGTACTCCGGGGATAACAGGCTGATTCCGCCCAAGAGTTCACATCGACGGCGGAGTTTGGCACCTCGATGTCGGCTCATCACATCCTGGGGCTGTAGCCGGTCCCAAGGGTATGGCTGTTCGCCATTTAAAGTGGTACGTGAGCTGGGTTCAAAACGTCGTGAGACAGTTTGGTCCCTATCTGCAGTGGGCGTTGGAAATTTGAGGGGGGCTGCTCCTAGTACGAGAGGACCGGAGTGGACAGATCTCTGGTGTACCGGTTGTCACGCCAGTGGCATCGCCGGGTAGCTAAATCTGGAAGAGATAAGCGCTGAAAGCATCTAAGCGCGAAACTCGCCTCAAGATGAGATTTCCCCAAGGCTTTAAGCCTTTTAAAGGGTCGTTCGAGACCAGGACGTTGATAGGTCGGGTGTGGAAGTGCAGTAATGCATTAAGCTAACCGATACTAATTGCCCGTAAGGCTTGATCCTATAACCTGAAGCGCGTGTGTGCGACGGTATAATCTACCCAGATTAGAGTTAAATTTGAGTATTGAATTACTTCTTCTATTGAACTGAACGCGTTGCAGAGCAATAAGTGCAACGAGTTAACCCGTTAAAGTCTGGTGACCATAGCGAGGTGGCCCCACTCCTTCCCATCCCGAACAGGACAGTGAAACACCTTAGCGCCGATGATAGTGCAGATTACCTGTGTGAAAGTAGGTCATTGCCAGACACCCTAAGCCGTAAACAAAACCCCCGTACTCGAAAGAGGCGGGGGTTTTGCTTTGGGCGGAAAAAATGGCGGCAGTGGTAAGAATGCACTAATTTTTATCTGTATGTGTTTCTCGATATCTTCAGCCGAAAAATGGTCGGCTGGCAGGTGTACGCATGTTGACGCCGACCGAAAACTGACCCAGGTGCTTTACTTATTCTGCTTAACTCTTGAGCAGAGGATAAAAGGTGATCACCATGGTGTTCACGCCGATTGAAATTTGACCCACCCTGCCGATCGAATTTTGACCCAGGGCCGAGCGTTGCTTTTTATCGGAGCAACTGTGCATAAGTCTAGCAAATAGCGGGCCACTCACCCGCTATTTTTACGCCTTCAGGTTCGGCTTAAAACCGCTCAGCCTCGGTACGCGCTTCCTCCTTTCTGCTTTGCTCCCTTTGTTTTATCTTCGTTTTTGCTGCTAAGCTGCTGTGCTGGAAACGGTAGGAGTCATTCCCCGTTTCTACAATGTGGCAATGGTGCGTCAGCCGATCCAACAACGCCGTCGTCATCTTGGCATCGCCAAATACACTCGACCATTCCGAGAAGTTCAGATTCGTGGTGATGATGACGCTGGTGTGCTCATAGAGCTTCGACAACAAATGAAACAGCAATGCGCCTCCGGCCTGACTAAAGGGTAAGTAGCCCAGTTCATCCAAAATCACCACATCCACTCGCATCAGCGCGAGTGCAATACGACCTGCTTTGCCTTCACGTTTTTCTTTTTCCAGTAAATTGACCAAATCCACGGTCGAATAAAAACGGCCGCGCTTGCCGTGATGCGTGATCCCGCCGATCGCTAACGCCGTGGCCAAATGTGTTTTACCCGTGCCTGGGCCGCCAATCAGTACGGTATTTTGTGCCGTGTCGGTAAAGGCCAATGTCGCCAGTTGATTGACCAGTGCTTGATCTGCCTTGCTCGCGCTAAAGTCAAATCCCGCTAAATCACGATGCACGGGAAACTTCGCTGCGCTCATTTGATGCTGAATCGAGCGCACCTTACGATCGCTGTGTTCTGCTTGCAATAAATGCTCAATCAGCCAGCCACACGTTTCCATACTCTGGCCGCCCTGGCTCTTCAGATCCAGCCAAGCGGCCGCCATCCCATGCAAGCGCAAGGCTTTGAGTTCAACACTCATCTCATGCATGGCTCGACTCCTCGTGGTCGCTGTCGAACTCGCTCGCTGCACGCAAGCCGTCGTAACGCTGGGTGTTCGCCTGCGGTTCTTCTACTAATTGCAGCTGCGTTTCAGCGCTAATAGCGGACGGTGGGTCATTCAATCGCGCCACTACATTTAAAATGTGTTCAATGCTGATGACGCCTGACTCCAGTACCAACTCAACCGCAACCAGTACTGCATCCAAACCCGCCACCGGAACCGTGGCCAGCACTTGCGCCATCACCTTGTCTCCCCCGTTACGCCGTAACAACCTTTCCTTGAGCTGCAATAAGGGCGCAGGCATCGACGTAAAGGGCGCACCATTGCGTAAGGCCCCCGGCTTACGGGCAATCAGCGGAATATAGTGCAGCCAATCAAAGCTCACCTGCTGTTGCCCCGTCAGCCGCTGATGTCGGGCCATGATTTCATTATTCGCCACCACCACAACTTGCGTGGGATACAAGCGCACACTCACACGCTGCCGCGACCATTCACAAGGCACCGAGTAACGATTGCGCGCGACGGTGATTAAACAGGTGCTGGAAACCCGAGCCAGATGCTCAACGTAACCATCAAACGGGGTCGGCATCGGCATCATTTCTAAACGCTCTTGCTCCAACATCTCGGCAATGCTCAGACCTTTGAATTCGGGATGCCTGAGCACGCCCCATAAGACGCGACAACGCTCGGCCAGCCACGCATTCAATGCGTCAAAGGTACTGAACTTGATGCTTTGCGCCTCCAGCCAGATTCGCCGCCGACTATCTTGGACATTCTTTTCAACCACGCCTTTTTCCCAGCCAGAGGCGACATTGCAAAAGTCGGGATCAAACAAATAATGGGCGCACATCACCGAGAATCGGGCATTCACGATCCGGCCTTTGCCTTTCAATACCTTATCAACAGCGGTCTTCATATTGTCGTAAATGCCTCGGCGCGGCACACCCCCTAAAGCCGCAAAGGATCGAGTATGCGCATCGAACAACATTTCATGCCCTTGACTGGGATAGGCCACTAACCAGAAGGCGCGACTGGCACACAATTTCAGATGGGAAACTTGAATGCGCCGATAAATACCACCAATAAGTAGATGCTCCTCACTCCAATCAAATTGAAAGGCTTCGCCCAAAGCAAATTGCAAGGGCACAAAACCCTGTGGGGTCTTACCGGCTTTGCCCCGCCAAGCACGAACGAAATCAGTGACGCCACTGTAAGCCCCTGTATAACCCTCAGCTTGAATCTGCTCAAACAAGGCTTTGGCGGTGCGACGATTCTGCTTGGATCGGAAGGAGTCGGCAGTCAGGGCTTGTTCTAGAGTGGCATGATAGGGCGTCAGTTTGCCAGGCTTACGCTGCCGTACGTATTGCGGCTCAGCCTTGGCAGCGGGTTTGCGAACCCAAGCGCGAATAGTGTTACGCGCCAGCCCCGTGCGCTTGGTGATTTCGTGCAGCGACAGATTATCGCGAAAATACATCCTGCGGATTTTGCCCATCATTTCCATGGTGATCACCTTTTATCCTCTGCTCAAGAGTTAAGCAGAATAAGTAAAGCACCTGGGTCAATTTTGGATCGGCAGAACTAGCTGTGGTGGGTCAGTTTTCGGTCGGCGTCAACACACCATGGAAATGATGGAAATCACCACGCGCACAGGGCTGGCGCGTAACACCATTCGCGCTTGGGTTCGCAAACTCGCTGCCAAGGCTGAGTCGCAATACCGAGGGCTGCGTCAATCACGGACACCACGCTTTGGGTTTATTCCTGATTTGCTAGCTCAAATTGCTTGGCAAATACTGCTGGCTCTTCATCGTTCAAACGTGAATGACGGCGAATTCGGTTGTAAAAAATTTCAATATATTCGGTGATTTCCTCCTGCGCTTCCACTCGTGTTTTGTAGCTACGGTGATGAACCAATTCATTCTTCAATGAGCCCACTTTCCATTGGCGCATTGTCATAGCAGTTCCCTTTGCGTGACATAGACCCCCGCAAGCCCGCCAATGCCACTTGCCTGGCTCCCTCGATCCGAATGTAAAATCAATCCTTCCTTAGGTCGCTTTTGCGCCAAGGCCAGCTTCAATGAGGCACTCACCAACTCTTTTGTCATTCGACTACCCATCGCATAACCGACGATTTCACAAGTAAACACATCCTTGATTCCAGCCAAATAAAGCCAGCCTTCTGTGGTCGGAAGTGGAGTAAGAGACGGGGCGTAGTCGTACTATTTCCCCGTCTCTCCTCTCCGAACCGGACTTGCACCTTTCAATGCATCCGGCTCTTCATCTAAGTGCTGCTCATCGCAAAGGCAACCTCACCATACCTCGACTCCATGGTGCTGATCGGCTCGTCGTGCAATATGAATGGATTTTCAGTCAAGGTTCGCCATTTGAACCGACTCTTCCGGCTTGTAATCAGCCGCCGGAGTGTGAGGGCTCCATACTAGCCATGAGTGTTTTGCCCTCCAATCAACCAAGTTTTAGCGACACCGTTTGCTGGCGATTTAACATAATCTCGCATGAGCGATCTAAAGCCGCGTCGGTATTTACGCGCCAGCCAATAGCCAAACTTCCAGAAGATGGCGCGATCTAACTTGCTGAATAAAGTGGCAGTAAAGTCGGTGTATTGGTGAAAGTTTGCCCACCCAGTGAGGTGTCGGTTAAGACTCGCCAGCATATCCATTCGATTCGTGCTGTAATTACTCGACAGTTGCTTTACCAACTTCTCGGTAAAGCGCCGATATTTATCCCATGGAATTGTACTCACCACCCGCATCTGACCGCGCGCGCCACGCTTACGAATGATTCGATGCCCCAGAAACACAAAGCCATCGTTAACATGCGGAATGTGGGTTTTCTCAAGATTCAGCGTCAATTTAAGCTGATCTTCAAGAAATGCTCGGCAGTCTGCGCGCGCAGTTTCAGCTTGCGCTTTGCTGCCTTTGACAATCACAACAAAATCATCAGCATATCGACAATAAGATATTGCCGGTTTCCACTGGCGCTGCTCCCGTACCGCAATGGGCGCTGGTTTTGTATGCCAAAGTTCCATGCCCAACGATCTTTACGTACTTTCTTGTTAAGGTATTTCGCTTCCATCCAAGTATCAAACTCATGCAGCATGATGTTTGATAACAAAGGTGAAATAACCCCACCTTGCGGTACGCCTTCACTTGCCGCCCGAAATAAACCGCGATCTACACAGCCCGCTTTGATGAACTTCCATAGCCAGTAAACGCGGGTCTGCGATACGCTTGCGCATTGCTTTAAGCAGTAATCGATGGTGAATGGTATCGAAGTAGCTGGCCAGATTGCCTTCAATAATCCAGCGCCCAGCTGTGCTTTGTTCTCCCCCATCCTGTAGCTGTAATTTCACCGTGCGAATGGCGTGATGTACGCTGCGCGCTTTTCTGAATCCGTATGAAACGGTATGGAAATCACTTTCCCATATCGGCTCCATCACCATCAAAATGGCACGCTGTACAATCCGATCACGCAGGCAAGGGATGCCCAAAGGCCTCATCTTGCCATTGCTTTTTGGAATTTACACACGACGGGCGGCTTGTGGCTGAAACGTGCCAGCAAGTAGCTCGGTGCGTAAGGTTTCAAGTTCATGCTGGAGATGATTTTCCATATAAACCCGAGTGACACCATCGATTCCCGGTGTCTTTGCTCCACTTGACGCCAGCGTAGTGTGAGCAGCTTCGCGTAGCCAGACCGGTTCAGCAATGAGCCTCAGCAGACGATCGAACTTGCGTTCTTTATCCTTTGAAGACCATATTGCCAGCTTGCTTTGCATTTCACTGATTATCAAAGGTCTTCACCTTATTGTGGTCAGTTAGTCGACCCAGCAAACCACTTAAACTGCCTCCCTTCGCCATGTAACTGGCTTTCCCAGTTTCGGACTACTACGGAGGCTCCGCCAACTCGCACATCATCGGGGGCACACTCCCTTGGCATTTGTGCAAGCCTTCCCCAGTTCACATGCTGGACTCAACGCATGGGTGAGGTTGCCTATCGCAGTCTTTATCCTTGCTTTCCGCAAGTCGATTTAGATGCCATGGTCTAGCTACACACTCCCCATGACTCCATACAGACCAGTCTACATTTCTGGCTACAATCGCGGCATCAGTGGATATATGTCACTGATACCAATCCAAATCCAGCCTGTTAAACGGTGTAGGCCGTGGTGACATTTCAATCCTCAGATGCGGTTTAATAGGTACGTGTTCCTCAACCGTCCCATGCTCAGCCTAGAGGTTCATCTTGGCGTAACCGCTTCGCCGCAAACCCCGTTTCCCACGGACTTCGTCACCCTGCCAGTGTCAGCAGGTCACCGCCGCTTCGGCTCACTTCCCCTTGTAGCAGAAGAAGGGCATTCCCCAGCGCAACATCAACGACTTGCTGGGATACTGCATTCCAAACATGCTCAAGCAGCATCACCCCAATCAATGCAGGCTACGCTGGCTGGGCGTACTGTAACTAATATCGCTCACCCACATTTCATTCGGCTTGACCGGTTCGAAACATTGCCCGAGTAAATTCTCTTTCACTGGCAAGCTATGATTTGAATGGGTCGTCGCCTTGAATTTCTTCGCTTGAATGCAGCGCAAACCCAGTCTGCGCCTCAAATAGCGCAATTGACTCAAGCCAATTTGTACCTCATCAGCCGCAAGCTCTTTCTGTAAACGTCGTGGCCCATAAGTCATTCTGCCGTGCGCATGTGCTGCACGTATTTTGACTTCCAGCAGCAGGCGATGCGCCTGCTTTGGTGCTGATTTGGACTGTAGCCAGTTATAAAATCCGCTGCGCGACAGGCCAAGCCATTGTGCCATTTGTGAAATCGGATACTGCTTTCTTTGCTGTTTCATGAACGCGTACTTAGCGTGAATTCCTTGGCAAAGTACGTGGCGGCCTTTTTTAAAAAAGCGCACTCCATTTTGCTTTCGGCCAGTTCTCGTTTGAGCCTGGCGACCTCGGCGCTGAGCTCGTCGACAGGCTGAACGCGATGTTGATCCAGGCCCGCTAGCTTGCCTTGCTGTGCCAATTTGACCCACTTATCCAGCGTCTGTTTGGGCATCGCTTGCGGCACATTCAAGTGTTGTTCGAGTACTAATTTAACGGCTTCTGCACGAAATGCAGTGGTGTAACTACTGGCCATGACTTACCTCCAGAGAAGATTTTATCTCAATTGAAGGTGTCCATAATTAGCAGCCTACCTCAGAGTTCCATGAGCGATTTTTAACTTTCGTTCCGCCCCAAAAATGGGCTAAACCCGAAGGGCTGAGCCGGAAAATGGCCATTCACTGCGTTATGCTCCTCGACAATAACCCGTTATTGCCTTCGTCACATGCCTTGTGCCTGGCCGTTTTCCGGCTCAGCGCAGTGGTGAATGAAACGCCAACAGGCCCTAGAACAAGCTCTGACTGCCGACTCCTTTCGCGCTAAGCAGAATCGTCGACCGCCAAAGCCTTGTTCGAGCAAATTCAAGCTGAGGGTTATACAGGGGCTTACAGTGGCGTCACTGATTTCGTTCGTGCTTGGTGTGGCAAAGCCGGTAAGACCCCACACAGGGTTTTGTGCCCTTGCAATTTGCTTTGGGCGAAGTCTTTCAATTTGATTGGAGTGAGGAGCATTTGCTTATCGGTGGTATTTATCGGCGTATTCAAGTTTCCCATCTGAAATGGTGTGCCAGTCGCGCCTTCTGGTGAGTGGCCTATCCCAGCCAAGGGCATGAAATGTTGTTCGATGCGCACACCCGTTCCTTTGCGGTTTTAGGGGGTGTGCCGCGCCGGGGCATTTACGACAATATGAAAACCGCTGGTGATAAGGTATTGAAAGGCAAAGGCCGGATCGTGAATGCCCGATTCTCGGTGATGTGCGCCCATTATTTTTTTGATCCCTACTTCTGCAATGTCGCCTCTGGCTGGGAAAAGGGCGTGGTTGAAAAGAATGTACAAGATAGTCGGCGGCGAATCTGGTTGGAGGCGCAAAGTATCAAGTTCAGCAGCTTTGATGCATTTATTGCAAGCAGAACACAGCGATAGTAAGGTGCGCTCGATTCAGCATCAAATGAGCGCAGCGAAGTTCCCCGTGCATCGAGATTTAGCGGGATTCGACTTTAGTGCGAGCAAGGTAGATCAAGCACTGGTCAGTCAACTGGCGACATTGGCCTTTACCGACACGGCACAAAATACCGTACTGATTGGTGGTCCGGGCACGGGCAAAACGCATTTGGCTACGGCGCTAGCGATCGGCGGGATCACGCATCACGGCAAGCGCGCCCGTTTTTATTCGACCGTGGATTTGGTCAATTTATTGGAAAAAGAAAAACGTGAAGGCAAAGCAGGCCGTATTGCACTTGCTCTTATGCGAGTGGATGTGGTGATTTTGGATGAACTGGGCTACTTACCCTTTAGTCAGGCAGGAGGCGCATTGCTGTTTCATTTGTTGTCGAAGCTCTATGAGCACACCAGCGTGATCATCACCACGAATCTGAACTTCTCGGAATGGTCGAGTGTATTTGGCGATGCCAAGATGACCACGGCGTTGTTGGATCGGCTGACGCACCATTGCCACATTGTGGAAACGGGGAATGACTCAGCGCGAACTCAAGGGCAAGGGGACGACCAGACCACGATAGAAACGCGATATTTTATCCGCAGTATGAATGCCACCGACCCGAAATGACTTGGGCAAGTAGTGCGTGCGCACTGGGGCGTTGAAAACCAATTGCACTGGGTATTGGATATGGCATTTGATGAAGATTCGCTGCGCTATCGAGAGGGAAATAGTGCGGCCAATATGTCGATTATTCGGGATTCGGGGCTAAATTTGGTTAGTGCTGAGAAAACTGCCAAGGTTGGCGTCAAAATCAAATGCCTAAAAGCGGGCTGGAATGACGATGATTTGCTGCTAGTTGTGACTGGCCAAGCGCCTGTTGGTGAAGGAAAAACTTAGGAACTTGTTTTACCAGTCAATTTAAATGCGATTGCCCTAGGGTCTGTTGACGTTTCATTCACAATTATGCTGAGCCGGGAAACGGCCAAGCACAAGGCATGCGACGAAGGCAATAACGAGTTATTTCCGAGGAGTATAATGCAGTGAATGGCCGTTTTCCGGCCCAGCCCTTCGGTTTGGCTACATTTTTGCGGCTGCACGGCGTTAAAAGACGCTCATGGTACCCGTACCACCTCACGTCTTTTACCTTGTTCAGCCGCAAAACTGCAACTAACATCGCCGCGAATGAAACGTCAACAGACCCTAGTGTACTGGGCTGGTTTTTATTTAAGCCTATTGCGTTGATGGGCTAAGGGGTGAGATAAATTACCGCCTAAAGCGCGATATTTAGGCGGTAATAGCTATTTTTAACGCATGGAAAATGCTTCGTGATGAAAGCGTGGTGGTCGGCTCATCTGGGCTAGATGTTCGCTAATCGCCGAGCCTAAGCTTTGTGGGCCGCAGTACCAGATATCGGCCAGTGTTTCGGGCTGTATTTGGGTGATATTTAGCCTTTGGCCTAAGTCACTTTCGATCAGATGTAGGTAAATATTTTTTGCGAGGCAAGCGGCTTGAATCTCATCCAATCTGGTGGCTTCAGCTGCGTTTTTTACGCAGTAATAAAAATCGATTTGAGCGTTGCTAAAGCTAGGGCTTTCTAGCCAAGCTAAAAAGGGCGTGATGCCAATACCACCCGCAATCCACGCTTGGCGCTGCATGTTTTTCCCACCATCAAAGCAGCCGTAAGGCCCTTCTACCTTGATCCGCTGGCCTACTTTTAGCGTGCTGCTTAATGTGCTGGTGTAGTCTCCTAGTGACTTAATAATAAAGCGCAGCTCATCAGATTTACGTGGGGCTGAGGCAATAGTGTAAGGGTGTGAGCCTTCTTTTGGATCAAAGTTCAGCAAAGCAAATTGCCCAGCTTGATGCTCAGGCCATGTGCTATTCATCTGGCAAATAACCTCGAGCTGATTGGCTGGGAGTGCTGTGATCTGGCTAATTTGGCCACTAACTTGCTTGCGGCTGCCAATTTTCCCCGATAGGGAGTAGATCGCACAGATTGAGCCAATGCCGAGCAAAGCTGCCATTAAAGCGCCAACAGGGCTGAACCATAAGCTTTTAGGCATTAGAATCAGCGCATGAAAAACACCCATCAAATACAGTGGTGCAAACAGCTTATGAACCTTTCTCCACAGACGGTATGGCACGGCGCGAAGCAGGGCGAGGATTATCATAGCCAATACCGCCCAAGCGGCCCACTCCCCCATATCTTTGGCTAGCGACATCAGCGGGTCTTTTGCACCTTTGCCATGCTTAAGTTTTGGGGCAGCCCACTCCATCGCCATTACCAGCTTGGGTGATAGTTTAATCAGCCAGTGGCAGGCGAGTAGTAAGCCCGCAGCAATTCCTAGCTGCTTGTGTAGGCCATACATCTTATCTAAGCCATTGAGCGGCTTTTCTAGCCAGCTTGGGCGCGCAGCGAGCAGCATGGCTGCCGACATCACGCTCATTAATTGCACGCCGCTCAGCAGCACCAGCTCATGCCGCCAATCCCAATATTGAGTGGGCAGGCCGTTTTGCAGATAGCTACAAACGGCGTAGAGCACCGTTGCAAGTAGCAGGAGGAGTGGGATAGGTTTCTTTAGCACGGGGATTCTCTGTTATTCACGCTTTAAGCCTGTATTTAACGCCTTAAATATGAAGTGAAACTTAAGCTGCGTTGGTAGTTATGCCAGTGAATGGCAGAAGTTTACTGTTATAAGGGCCAGTGCTTATGTAGAATGCCCCGCACAGTTTTCTATTCGGGTGCTATGGATAACGCTTCGTTTTATGAAATCAAGAAAAGCTCGGTATGGCTATGGTCTGGCCTTGCGATCTCTATTCTTGCACACCTGTTATTCTTGTTGCTACCTGCTGCTGCGCCGCGTGCTTTGCCACAGCAGGGGGATTCATCGATTCAGCTGCAATTGCAGCCCAAGCCAGCAACTAAGGCTAAGCCACGCCCAACGCCAGAGCCTACCTTGGTACCTACCCCGCCACCGGTGATGACTAAAGCGCCAACTAGAGTGCCCCAAAAGAAAGACTACTCAGTGCCTGCTCGCCCAGCAAGCGCCGTTGCAAGCAAGCAGCTAGCTACGAAAGAAGTGGTGATCGATGGCTTAGGGGACGCGTTGACGACTAATAAGCCACGCGAATTGATTACCCATTACGCCGATATCAAGCCTAAAGAAGATAGACAAGAAGATGGGGCTAATCGGGCGCAGCAAAGCGTGGATACACGTGCTTTATTTGCGATTTGGGAGCCACAAATTCGTCGCAAGGTAGAGCGTATCGGGCAAATGAATTTCCCTAAGGATGAAAATGGCCGCTCAATGTTTGGCACTTTGCAGTTTCGTCTGGTGCTTAACGGTGATGGCAATATCGCCGCACTGACACTAGAGCAAACCTCTGGCAACCCTGCTTTGGATGAAGCGGCTTTGCAGATTGTGCGCCGCTCAGCCACCTTTGGCCCCGTACCTCCGGCGCTTTTGGATAGAAATAACCAGATTATGCTGCTGCGCTACTATCAGTTTATTAATGAAAGAGCTGCTTGGGGGAGATCCTAGGTTTTGGGGTATTGATCGCTGTGGCATGTTATCAAAGTGCCGCGTGCGATAAACTGCAGGCGAAAAAAAACAGGCTGAACGCCTGTTGATTTTGTTGCTGGTGGGGGGGGAAGGATTCGAACCTTCGAAGGCTTAGCCGCCGGATTTACAGTCCGGACCCGTTGACCGCTGGGGTAACCCCCCCACAGAGGCCCGAATAGTACGATTCATCTGGCGGCTTGTCAACGCCCTTTCCGCAAATCAGTCATATTTTCTTCATAAAACGTTCTGGAATGGCTTAGACTGCCGCTGTCGAGTTTTTAGCTATAAAAAATATCATGATGAAAAAAGCTTTAGGTGGCCTCGTTTATTCCACCGAACACGGAACAATGTGCCCAGATTGCAGCCAGCCCAAAGACGCGTGCATTTGCAAAAAACAGCCGCGCCCAGCGGGTGATGGCGTTGTGCGCGTTTCTATGGAAACCAAGGGCCGCAAGGGTAAGGGCGTCACGTTGATCAAAGGTGTGCCTTTGGATGATGATGAATTAGCTGTGCTGGCTAAGCAGTTGCGCACCCGCTGCGGTTCAGGTGGCACGGTTAAAGACGGTGTGATCGAAGTGCAAGGGGACCATTGCGATGTGGTGCTGGAATTCTTAAAGCCTAAAGGCTGGGTGGTGAAGAGGGCGGGTGGCTAGGCTGTGTTTTTATGTAGGGCGGGTGAAACCCGCGAGCAATATTGGATAAATACGCGGGGTGCAGCCCATACGCGCTAACCAAAGTCAAAAAGATCTTTTTAGTGCCTTCGGCACGTTGATTTTGGAGCGGTGGCCACCGCGGGGGCGTTCTTTTCTTGAACGGCCAAGAAAAGAACCAAAGCCGCAACCTCAAAAACACGAAGGCCCCTTCGCTGCGGACAATCGAGTCGGCGGCGGGCGGGATTGGCTCGCTCCCTCGCTCCCAAGCGATCCCCCACCCCGCTTAGTCCTTGCTCCGGCGTGTTGCAAGGGGATTGTTAAGCCCCGAGCAAAGAGCGTGGTTGTTATGCTTTTTCGCTTTTGCTAATGAAAAACTAATTTGCTTAGTGTGTATGGGGTTTCACCCGCGCTACGAATATCTGCACAAGTCTCGTGCAAGTCGGGCGGGATCACTGAGTTGATTTAATTTAAAGCCTGATTTTCTCCGTGTTTCAAGGTTTGGGTTTATCCCGTATTTTTATTCCGCCAATAAGGCCGCTTTCAAGTATTCAATAAAGCGGCTGACTTTGGGCGGGATAAAGCGGCTGCGGGGCGCGATGGCCCAGATGCCGTCTGTGAGTGCAAAAGGCTCGAGCACGCTGATCAGCTGGCCGCTTTGCAAATATGTATCGACGTAATAATCCGGCAATTGCACCAGCCCCAAGCCTTTTAAAGCCGCTTGCACTAGGCTGCCTCCGCTATTACAGCGCAAACGCCCGTTGACGGATATTTCGCGGTGTTGCGTGCCTTCCTTAAATCGCCACATATTCATCGCACCAATTAAGCATTGCTGCTGCTTTAGCTCGGCCAGCGTATGCGGTGTGCCGTGTTGATCTAAATATTGCGGCGATGCGCATACATGGTGAATACGGCTGCCTAGCTGCGTCACCATCAGGGATGATTCATCCATCGGCCCCAGCCGAATGGCCAAGTCGATATGATCTGCCACCAGATCGGCTTTGCGGTTATCAAGCAGTAATTCAGCATTGAGCTGGGGAAAGTCGATCAGGTATTGGTGCAAGATGGGCGCCACTACGGTTTCGCCGTAATAAACTGGCGCGGTGATACGCAATTTGCCTACGGGCTTATCTTGCGTTTGCAGTAGCGCCAGCTCGGCTTCGTGCAGGCCATCGAGTAGCGGGCGGCAGTATTGATAATAAAGCTGGCCTTGCTCGGTCAGGCTGACTTTACGTGTGGTGCGGTGCAATAAACGCGCGGCAAGGCGCTGCTCCAGTGCGCTGACTTGGCGGCTAACCTGCGCCACTGACATCTCCAGCTTTTGCGCTGTTAGCGTAAAGCTTTGCGTTTCTGCCACGCTGATGAATTCAACAATTCCTTGCCATTGCATGGTTTGATTCTCGGTTTAACTTAAGTCCAAAAACTATTTTTAGTGCCTGCGGCACATTGATTTAGGCGCGGGCGTCCCGCTGGACCTTCCTTTCTTGCGCGGCCAAGAAACGAAGCCAAAGAAGGCCGCCCCGACCAGCACGAAGGCCCCTCACTGCGGATAATCGGCTCGGCGAAAAAGGCTGCTCGCTCGCTGCCTCGCTACCCCTTTTCCGAAACCCCGAGCCACTTATTCCTCGCTTCGGCGTGCTTCAAGGGGGGATTTAAGCCCCATGTCACGAGTCGCGATAAAAAGTTAGTTCGCTGGGTTTGAAAACATTTAAAACCTATTTAAATATCGTAATTCAAAATCTATTTTTCTCCGTGAAACTCCGTGTTCTCTGGGGCCGAAGTGGTCAAGATTTGGGTTTTTTCGCTTGATGGGGTTCTCCCGCGTATTAATTATTACACATCAGTAACAATATCTTTCTTATTAGGCTAATTATCTTTAATTGGGTAATGGTTAAAATGGTGGTAATCAAAACGCAAGGATTCGTCATGAAGATGCTTAAAACACGTGCTGCTGTTGCTTGGGGGCCTAATCAGCCTTTGGTGATTGAAGAGCTTGATCTGATGCCGCCGCAAAAAGGCGAGGTATTGGTGCGTATCGTGGCGAGTGGGGTTTGCCATACTGATGCTTACACTTTATCGGGCAAGGATTCGGAAGGGGTTTTCCCTGTGGTGCTGGGGCATGAGGGTGCTGGTGTGGTGGAGGCTATTGGCGAGGGAGTAACTAGCGTTGCAATTGGCGATCATGTGATTCCGCTTTACACCCCAGAATGTGGCGAATGTAAGTTTTGCTTATCTGGCAAAACCAATCTGTGCCAAAAAATCCGCGCCACCCAAGGCCGCGGTGTGATGCCGGATGGCACCACGCGTTTTTATAAAGATGGTCAGCCGATTTATCACTATATGGGCACGTCTACTTTTTCTGAATACACCGTGCTGCCAGAAATCTCGCTGGCAAAAATCAATAAAGAAGCGCCTTTAGAAGAGGTCTGTCTGCTGGGCTGCGGCGTGACTACCGGCATGGGCGCGGTGATGAATACCGCCAAGGTAAAAGCCGGCGACACCGTGGCGATTTTTGGCCTGGGCGGGATTGGCCTCTCGGCAGTGATAGGTGCGCGTATGGCCGGGGCGAGTCGGATTATTGGTATCGATATCAATACCAGCAAATTTGAATTGGCCAAGCAGCTAGGTGCAACCGATGTGATTAATCCTAAAGACTTTGAAAAGCCGATTCAGGATGTGATCGTAGAAATGACCGATGGCGGCGTGGATTTCTCATTTGAATGTATCGGCAATGTGAATGTGATGCGCTCGGCGCTGGAATGCTGCCATAAGGGCTGGGGCGAATCGGTGATTATTGGCGTGGCTGGGGCTGGTGAAGAAATCTCCACTCGACCATTCCAGCTGGTCACCGGCCGCGTATGGCGTGGCTCGGCCTTTGGCGGCGTGCGTGGCCGCAGCGAGCTGCCAAGCTTTGTTGATCGCTATATGAAAGGCGAATTTGCGCTTTCTGATTTCATTACCCACACCATGCCGCTGGAAGAAATCAACACCGCCTTTGAGTTAATGCACGAAGGCAAATCAATTCGCTCTGTGATCCATTTTTAAGGTTTTATCCGCGTATAAAAAGCCTAAGTTCTGTAGACACAGAGAAAAACGAATGAATTCTGAGTTTTTCTTAATGGTTTTCTCGCTGTTCTTCTTCGTGTTCTCTGTCTCTACAGATCTGTTTTAGGTTTTTTGTATTTAGCTTTTGGATATTTAAAGGATGCTTATGTCTCTGGAACTTATCAGCAGTAACCGCAGCTTTGGTGGCTGGCATAAACGTTATAAGCATCAGGCCAGCAGCACTTCGTGCGAGATGACGTTTGCGGTGTATTTGCCGCCGCAAACGGCTCAAGGTGGCAAGGTGCCGGTGGTTTATTGGCTATCTGGCCTGACCTGCAATGACGAAAACTTTGCCACCAAAGCAGGTACGCAGCGGGTGGCGGCACAGTTGGGGATTGCTTTGGTCATGCCAGACACCAGCCCGCGCGGCAGTGAAGTCGCCGATGCGGGGCGTTATGATTTGGGGCAGGGCGCGGGCTTTTATGTGAATGCCACCGAGGCACCGTGGCAGCGGCATTACCAGATGTACGATTATATCGTCAGCGAATTGCCTGCTTTAATCGAAGGGCATTTTCCTGTAACGAATATAAAGTCCATTAGCGGGCATTCGATGGGTGGGCATGGCGCTTTGATGATTGCTTTAAAAAACCCGCAAGCCTATCGATCCGCCTCGGCTTTTGCTCCGATTGTGAATCCCGCCCAAGTACCTTGGGGTGAAACGGCGTTTAGTGAGTATCTGGGGGATGATAGAAATAAATGGCTGGCTTATGACAGCTGCCATTTAATGCAGCACGCAAGCCGAATGTTGCCGCTACTGATTGATCAGGGCGATCAAGATAGCTTTATGCCACAGCAATTGCAGCCGGAGGCCTTAGAGAAAATCGCCTTGGCCAAACAATGGCCATTTACATTAAATATCCAGCCGGGCTACGACCACAGCTATTACTTTATCGCCAGCTTTATTGAAGCGCATTTACGTTTTCATGCGGATCATTTGGGGGTGTAGTTCAGTTTTAGTGCCTTCGGCACGTTGGTTTTGGTGCGGGATCCCCGCTGGGACTCACTTTCTTGCTTCGCCAAGAAAGTAAGCAAAGAAGGCGACCCCACGAAACACGAAGGCCCCTGCGCTGCGGACAATCGAGTCGGCGGCGGGCGGGATTGGCTCGTTCCTCGCTCCCTTGCCGAAACCCCGCCCCGCTTGTTCCTCTCTCCGGCGTGTTTCAAGGGGAGATTTAAGCCCCGTGCCACCAGCCGCTATATGAATCCTTATTGCGGGGCTTTAAAATACTCAAAATCTACAAAACAACATAACTCAAGCCTTGTTTTTCTCCGTGTTCTCCGTGGTTCAATATTTGAGTTTTGTAAGCTAAAATTACAATAAAAAACGCGGGCCCCATCCACCCTTTAAGATCAATTATCTTGTAGGGTGGGTGAAACCCGCGTTTTATCGTGTATCTATCGGCAGGGTGCCGAGTATTTATTACTTCTGTGCGCGATCGTAGCTTTCCATGATCTCAGCATGGGCTGCGGCTTTGTCGCCCCAACCCGTAATCTTCACCCACTTGCCTTTTTCTAAGTCTTTATAGTGCTCGAAGTAGTGTTTTACTTGAGCCAACAACAGTTCTGGCAGGTCTTCCAGTTTTTGGATGTGTGCATACATAGCACAAACTTTTTCTACGGGTACGGCAATCACTTTTGCGTCCATACCTGCTTCGTCTTCCATGCCCAATACGCCAATCGCGCGGCATTTGATAACCATACCTGGCAGCAACGGGAATGGGGTGTGAACCAGCACATCCACAGGATCGCCATCTAGGGACAGGGTGTGCGGCACAAAGCCGTAGTTCATTGGGTAGGACATCGATGTGCCAACAAAACGATCGACAATGATAGCGCCCGATGCTTTATCGAATTCATATTTGATTGGGGGTGCATTAGCAGGGATTTCGATAATGACATTGAAATCGTTGGGTAAATCTTTGCCAGCGGCAATTTTGCTGATGTCCATTGGATGATTCCATAGTTTCAATTGAGAACGGCGGCAATTATAAAGCCTGCAGCTCTGCCATGTACAAATGCTTATGCATAAAAGTCATAGCTACGCAGCAGCCAACACTTTGGCGGTATACACTACGGTCAATCTTTTATGATTTGACTGCGATGAAGCCACATTATCTTTCCCCATTATTTGATCCGCGCTCTATAGCCGTGATTGGTGCCTCTGAAACGCTAGGGGCGGTAGGCACAACTGTCTTTGCCAATGTACTGGAGGGGGGGTATGGCGGTAAATTATTCCCTGTTAATTTACATCGCGAGCAGGTCTTGGGTATTGCCGCGTTTAAATCGATTGCCAAAGTGCCAATGGTGGTGGATTTAGCCATCATTACAACTCCGGCGAAAACGCTGCCTGATTTAATAGAAGAGTGTGGCAAAAAAGGCATAAAAGCCGCCGTAATTATGTCGTGCGATTTTGTGGGCACAGATAAAAAAAGCCAGCTTCTGCTCGATAAAATCATGGAGCGTGCACGGCATTATGGCCTGAGGATTATTGGCCCAACGGTATTTGGCCTGTGCCGCGTTAGCTCCAAGCTGATGGCTGGCAATTATCAAGGCAAGCTTAAAAACGGCAGCATGGCGCTGGTGTCGCAGTCTTCATCAATTACCTCTGCGATTTTAGATTGGGCTGAATCGCATGATGTAGGGTTTTCATCGGTGGTGTCCTTAGGCACAGCGGTGGATGTGGATGTGGGCGAGGTGCTCGATTACCTAGTGGCAGATCCTAAAACGCAAAGTATTTTGCTGTATATCGAAGATTTACAAGAGGCGCGCACCTTTATGTCGGCGGTGCGGGCTGCTGCACGTTCCAAACCGGTGATGGCGCTGAAAGTCGGCCGCTATAACGATAACTCGGTAGCGCATGGTCGTACCCATTCTGAGCGTTTAATTGGCCGTGATGATGTGTTTGATGCGGCGCTGAAACGCGCTGGTGTGCTGCGTTTGCGTTCAATGAATCAGCTCTTTACCGCAGCCAAAGTGCTGAATGGCACTTTTAAAACCAAGGGCCGCCGTCTTGCGATTGTTACCAACGGCATTGGTGCGGGCATGATGGCGGTAGATAGAGCGCGCGATTTACACGTGGAGCTGCCTGAATTAACCGCTGGCACGGTCGCTTGGTTGACAAAAAACCTACCCGCGCAGGCGCGGCGAAATAATCCAGTGGATATTCTGGGCGATGCATCCCCTGAGCGCTTTAAGCTAGTGGCAGAGGCCTTGCTGGCGGACGCTAATATTGACGGTGTGTTGGTGGTATTTACCCCGCAAGCGGGTACCGATCATTTACGCACTGCCGAAGCCATGATTGCGCTGAAAAAAACCAGCGATAAACCGCTGTTGATGGCGTGGATAGGCGGCAAGAAAGTCGATGCCAGTCGTAAATTATTAAATAAGGCCGGTTGCGCTAGTTTTTCTGCACCAGAGCACGCCGTAGAGGTGTTTTATTCTTTAGCTGCTTGGCAGCATAACCAGCAGCTCTTGTTACAAACGCCTGCACCGCTTGGTGAGTGGATTGCGCCAGATATGGAAACGGCGCGCATGGTGATTGATAACGCGCTGGCTTCAGGGCGCAGCATGCTCGATGAAATCGAATCTAAGGCCGTGCTGCGGGCATTTCATATTCCAGTTGCGCTCACTGTAAGGGCCAATAGCGCCGATGATGCGGTAAACGCTGCCATGGGGATGGGCCTGCCGGTGGTGCTGAAAATAGACGCCATTGATGTGATGCACAAAACGGATATAGACGGTGTAGTGCTCAATCTAAACAGCCTAATTAGCGTGGCCACTGAGGCGAATAAAATGCTGAGCCGTGCGCATGATCGCTTAGGTGTAGAGCGGGTGCGTGGGTTAACGGTACAACCCATGCATGGCAAAAAAAATGCGCGTGAGTTGATGGTTGGGGTGGTCAGTGATTCGGCATTTGGCCCAGTTATCAGCTTTGGTGCGGGCGGGATTGCGGTTGAAGTATTTAATGACATTGCAGTTTCTTTGCCGCCGCTCAATGGTTATCTGGCCGAGAATTTAATCCGCCGTACCCGCATAAAAAAAATGCTTGCACCGTTTAGAAACCAGCCTGCGGTGGATATCGAGGCGGTTAAAAATGTGCTATTGCGTGTTTCTGAGATGGTTTGTGAGCTGCCGCAGATTCAGCAGCTGGATATTAACCCGCTGGTCGCCGATGAAAACGGCGTGATCGCCGTTGATGCAAGTATTATTGTGGGGGCCGTGGATAGCAAAGCCCGCCGCTACGCGCATATGGCGATTCATCCCTATCCATCACATCTAATGCAGCTTACTCAGTTAAAAACCGGTATGCCGATGGTGTTACGGCCTATCCGTCCTGAGGATGCAGAGCTGCTGATCCAGTTTGTGAGTCGTTTATCGGATGAAACACGTTACAACCGCTATATGAGCGTGCTTAAGTCCCTGCCGCAAAGTCTGCTGGCGCGCTTTACCCACCTAGATTACGCCAGAGAAATGGCCATTGCCGCGACGGTGCAGGCAGGGCAGGGTGAGCAAATTATTGGCGTGGCACGCTTTACTGCCAATCCAGATAAAGATAGCTGCGAATTTGCAGTGGTGATCGATGATGCTTGGCAGGGTAAGGGCTTGGGCAACCGCCTGATGGAAGCACTATTTACCGCCGCACGGGATATGGGTATTTCGGTGATCGAGGGTGAAGTGCTAAGTAGCAATAAGACCATGCTGGCGTTTATGAAATACCTTGGTTTCACCATTCAGACCCATCCTGAGGATAATGGTCTGAAGTGGGTAGTGAAAATGCTGTAAAAAGGCGGCCTATGACAACAATAACCTGTAGTACTTGCAAAGCCTGTTGCTGCCAGCTAGAAGTGATGCTTATCGCTGGTGACGACGATGTGCCGCCGCAATATATTGAACAAGACGCATGGGGCGGCGAGATTATGCATCGCCTTAGCGATGGCTGGTGCGCAGCGCTAAATCGGCAAACCATGCTTTGTACGATTTACGAGCAAAGGCCATGGATTTGCCGTGAGTATGAAGCGGGTGATTTTGATTGCATGGAGCAGAGAAAGCGTATTCCTTTGCTGCAAATTTAGCGCCTGCTCGCGTTAATCCTGAGGCAAGCTTTTTTCGACGCGCTGGTCTGGGATAAACCAAATCACCGCCACCGCAATATAAAGACCGATTGCAATCCATCTACTGACAAACGCAAGAGGAATCGCCGCCGCGTATAAAGTAACTGATAGCTTGCCTTTTCTATCTTTGCCCATTGCAATCGCCAATGGTGATTCATAGCCATGAATCTTAATCAAAATATGCATCATAATTGGCCAAGCAATGCCTGCCATCAATAGCACCACACCATAAAGCGCCACGGACAGAGGGGAGAAATGGCTTTCCTGCATCCAGCCCGTGGTGACCGGAATTAACGACAGCCAGAAAAGCAGGTGTAGATTGGCCCAAAGCACGCTGCCATTAATTCTCTGCACCATATGGAATAAATGGTGATGATTATTCCAGTAAATCCCTACCATGATAAAGCTAAAGATATAACCCAAAAAAATGGGGATCATTGGCAAAAGCACGCGGGCATCTTCGCCATGCGGCACTTTTAATTCTAATACCATGATGGTGATAATAATGGCGATCACCCCATCACTAAACGCCTCCAAACGTGTCTTCCCGATTGCCCCCATGATTTCCCCCTTATTTGTATATTGAAATGTCATTCTAGCTGGATTTCATTTTCCCAGCCTAGCCTAACTAGTGGTTTGCTATAGTTTTACTCAATAGTATTTAACAATGTTAATTATTTAAACTATCAATTAGACCTCAGTGAGTAGGGGCGTTAAGATGACTTCACTGCTTCACAAACAACACATTCACTAGCTAGGAGTAACACCATGTCTTTGATTAATAGCGAAATTAAACCATTTAAAGTTAACGCATACCATGCAGGTAAATTCACTTCGGTAAGCGAAGCCGATCTAAAAGGCAAGTGGTCGATTGTGTTCTTCTACCCAGCTGATTTTACTTTTGTTTGCCCTACCGAATTGGGCGACTTGGCTGATTTTTACCCAGAATTCCAAAAAATGGGTGTAGAGGTTTACTCGGTTTCTACCGATACCCAGTTCACTCACAAGGCTTGGCACGATACATCGGACACGATCAAAAAGATCAACTACCCGATGCTGGCTGACCCTACCGGCACACTGACCCGCAATTTTGATGTGATGATCGAAGAAGAAGGCCTGGCACTGCGCGGCACTTTCTTGATCAACCCAGAAGGCCAGATCAAGCTGTGCGAAATTCACGATAACGGCATTGGCCGCTCTGCTTCTGAGCTGATGCGCAAAGTGCAAGCCGCTCAATATATTGCAAAGCACCCAGGTGAAGTTTGTCCAGCTAAATGGCAACCAGGTGCTGCAACCTTGGCTCCATCGCTTGATTTAGTGGGTAAGATTTAATTAAACGCGTAGGGTGGGTTATACCCGCCCTACGATTATCGCTTTTATTGCAAAAGCACTTTCTTTATCAGCGCAAAGCGCTTTTTCAATAAAAACTATTCCGGAGAATTCACCATGCTTGAATCAAATATTAAATCCCAACTTGCTGCCTATTTAGAAAAACTGCAATTCCCCATTGAGCTGATTGCTTCTTTAGATGAAAGCAGCGCTGCGCTAGAGATGAAAAGCTTGCTGCAAGAAATCACCGAGCTTTCAGACAAAATCACCCTGCGCTTTGATGATGCTGCGTTGAAACCTTCCTTTGGCATTGCACGTATTGGGGAAGAGGCCCGTGTGCGTTTTGCTGGGATTCCGATGGGGCATGAGTTTACTTCCTTGGTGCTGGGCCTGCTGCAAGTTGGTGGGCATCCGCCCAAGATTGAAGCAGCGCTGATTGAGCAAATTAAAGCTTTGCCTGGCGAGCTGCGTTTTGAAACTTTTATTTCGCTGACCTGCCAAAATTGCCCAGAAGTGGTGCAATCGCTGAATTTACTAGCGGTGCTTAATCCAAAGATTAGCCATGTGATGATTGATGGTGCGCTGTATCAAGATGAAGTGAATGCTAGGCAAATTATGTCCGTGCCTTCGGTTTATCTCAATGGCGAGGCTTTTGGTCAAGGCCGGATGGGCGTAGAAGAAATTGTTGCCAAGCTCGATACCGGCTCGTTAGAGCGTCAGGCTGAAGTGATCACTGCTAAAGCACCGTTCGATTTGCTGGTGATTGGTGGTGGACCCGCTGGCGCAGCGGCTGCTGTTTACGCAGCACGTAAAGGGATTCGTACCGGCGTGGTGGCCGAGCGCTTTGGTGGGCAAGTGCTTGACACTATGAGTATCGAAAATTTTATCTCGGTACAAGAAACCGAAGGGCCAAAGCTGGTCACCGCATTAGAGCAGCACGTGAAGCAATACGATGTGGATATTATTAATCTGCAACGCGCCGAATCGCTGAGCCTAGATGAAAATGGCATTAGCCAGATTCGCCTTGCTAGTGGCGCTACCTTAAAAAGCAAATCGGTGATTATTGCGACCGGTGCACGCTGGCGCGAAATGAATGTGCCAGGTGAAAAAGAATACCGTGGTCGAGGCGTTGCATATTGCCCGCATTGCGATGGGCCACTATTTAAAGGCAAACGCATAGCGGTAGTGGGGGGAGGCAATTCTGGCGTTGAAGCCGCCATTGATCTGGCTGGGATTGTAGAGCACGTTACCCTGCTGGAGTTCGGTAGCGAGCTACGCGCCGATGCGGTGTTGCAGAAAAAACTTTATAGCCTGCCCAATGTGGTGGTGCTGAAACAAGCGCAAACTACATCCGTATTGGGCGATGGGCAAAAGGTCAGCGGCCTGCAATATACCGATCGCCAAACAGGTGAATCGCATCAAGTCGACTTAGCAGGAATCTTTGTGCAAATTGGCTTGCTGCCGAATACCGATTGGCTAAAAGGCACGCTTGAATTAAGTAAACATGGCGAAATTGAGGTTGATAACCGTGGGCAAACTTCTTTAGCTGGGGTGTTTGCCGCAGGGGATGTCACTACCGTGCCCTTCAAGCAAATCGTGATTGCGATGGGCGATGGTGCAAAAGCATCGCTGGGCGCGTTTGATTACTTGATGCGTCATTAAAATGTAGGGTGGGCACATTTTTGTGCCCACCCTACAAGTTTTACTTCTTCAGCCAGCCTTCAATTTTGCCAATAATTTCTTTATCGTCTGGTTCGGTGACTGAGCTGTAGGCATTGACTGTTTTGCCATCTGGGGCGATTAAATATTTGTAGAAGTTCCACTTGGGCGAGGTGTCAGAGGCGGTGGTGAGTCTTTTAAACAGCGGGTTTGCGTCTGAGCCGCGTACGCTGGATTTCTCTAGCATGGGGAATTCTACAAAGTAGGTGAGTTTACAAAAATCGCCGATTTCTTTGTTATCGGCTAGTTCTTGTTTGAAGTCATTGGATGGAAAGCCCACCACTAGTAATCCTTGCTCTTTGTATTTGGCGTAGATTTTTTCTAGTTTTTCAAATTGCGGAGTAAAGCCGCATTTACTGGCGGTATTCACCACCAGTATTGGCTTGCCGTTATAGGCGCATAAATCAAATGGTTTGCCTTGCAGCGTTTTGCTTTGAAAATCGAGTAAGGGCGGGCAGGCAGCGCTGCTGATGCCACTGACGAGTAAAAGTAATAGTGCACGCATGGTGTTTCCTCGCCGTAGGTGTATTCGCAGGCATCAGTATAAGCCTGATGCCTGCGTAAAAGGCACGGCATGCCGCGCCTTGCATGGTTTATTTCTTGCAGCTACCTAAGTCCTGCCATACACCCCACTGACCGCTTTTTGCTGGTTCCTCACCAGTAGTCCACCATTTATTCTGATAGTTATGCAGATTCTGGCTGACTTTGGTATTGACCGTGGCATAAGTATTGGCAGCTTTCCAATCCGGTGCGCAGCTTGTGGACGGCGTAGGCGTTGGCACTGGTGTTGGCACTGGTGTTGGCACTGGTGTTGGTACAGGTGTTGGTACTGGAGTCGGCACGGGGGTTGGAACAATGACTCCACTGATATCCACTTTAAAGGTGTATTCACCATTATTGCGGGCGTAAACGCGATTATCCTGCACAGATTTAACCGGCGATACGCTGCCATTGGTGGCCAGTACCCCCACGCTAATATAGCGTGAGCTGATATTGACCTTCTGGGCTAGATAGAAAGGCCAGTTTGCTGCCAGCGCGGTATTTTCGCCGGTTTGGGTGTCGTAGCCGGTGGTAATGGAGAAGCTTTCTACGTCGCGGCCATCTTTATCAAATAGACGGAAAGTGATTTTGCTATCGGCTTTTAAATCCTGCTGAGCACGGATTTGTCCTAGCTCCTTATAGGTAGAAAGGCCTCCGGAGAAATTGACATCCGAGCAGGAGTAAAACGCTTCAGCACTGTCGCTGCGCTGCCACACATTATAAATAATATGCACACCGGTTTTTTTAGGCAGCGGGCAGCTGAGTGTGTATTTTTTATCTATGGCTGCCGTATTGCCCAGCGTGCAAAACGGCGTGTCTTCTAGATCAGACCAAGCCAGTGTTTTGTTTGGGTTCCAGCCATCTTTGGTAATAAAAAACTGCCAGTTGCGCGTTTGGTGGGGTGCTGGTGCGGTGTAGATAAAATCGAATTGGCCATTGGCATCGGCGGCGATCGGTGTGGCTGGCCAATCGCTGCGGGCCAGATTCATGCCTGCGTAATTAGATTTACCCCCTGCACAGAGTTGGCCATCAGGAACAAAGGCTTGGTGATTGCCGTTTGGCAGTTGGTTTACACCTGACCAGTCGTAGAGCATTTGTGGGCCAGATGTAGCCACAGCAGCTTGGCAGGCCGCAGATTTAGGGTTTTCAGGGCCTTCTTTAGAACAGCTTAAAATGCGGCTTATCGGAACTTCCATACTGCCGTGAGTACTGGCAAGTGGCGATAGCAGGCTGGCCAGCAGGGCGGGTAGGGCGTATTTATTCATTGTTGTCTCATCCATCGTTATTGAAAGGGAATCTCTGATCTCTGTCAGATGATTTTTTGAAAGCATTAAAAACATTAAATTGGGTTTATTTTGATAAAAATAGTAAAAATTTATTACATTGAGTGTTTGTTGAGGCGAATGAGTAACAAATCGGGTGCTGTCCAAATTTGTTTAGGTTTTGGATCAACGCTGGGCGATGCACAAAGCGCGGAGCTTAAGTTTGTGGCGGGTACAGGCCCAACTGGCTGAGCGCATTGCAGCTTTGCTGGAAGAGCGAGTTAAGCGTAGCTATTTGCTCCGGCAGCTCGGTGGCTGAGGTGTTATTTTCTAGCTCAGCCAGCATGGCTCCAAGCGGCATGGCACCTATGGTTAGGGCGATGGCTTTTAGGCGATGGCTTTCTTCTTGTATCTTAAGAAAATCTTTGTTGATAAAAGCTTGATTCAGTGTTCCTAGCCCTTCATGGACAGCACTGACAAACTTCTCACAATATTTTTGTTGCCGCTCGATGTTGCTGCCTAGCATATTCTCTAGCTCTGTGAGATCGATAAGCACTTGGTTTGGTGTGTTTTCTAATGGTACTTGAGGGGTGGGCTGGGGCTGAGTGATGTTTAGCCCTAGCCCTAGCCCTAGGCATTCGGCTACGGTGTGGTACAGTTTTTCGGCCTGCACCGGTTTGGCAATAAAATGATTCATCCCCGCATTACTACAATGCTGCTGGTATTCCGGCGAGATATTCGCGGTCATGGCGATAATAGGTATTTGATCAAAGGCAGGGTTTTGCCTGAGTAGTTGGCAGGCGGTAATGCCATCCATTTCAGGCATTTGTACATCAAGTAAAATAAGATCAAATACAGACTCACTGCTTAGGCGCATCACTTCAAGACCATTATTGGCGATCACAACTTCGGCCCCCATTAGCTCTAATAGCTCGCTGCCTATTTGTTGATTAAAAGGGTGGTCATCGGCTAGCAAAATACGTTTGCCACTTAAGAAGTGCGCTGCTTGGCTTAAAGGAGGCGGGGCTAAAGCTAGTGGGGCATGTGCGGCGGGTAATTGCAGCTGAAAGCTAAACTCACTGCCTATCCCCAGCTGGCTTTGCAGGCTCAACTCTCCCCCCATTAATTGGACTAACTCACGGCTAATGACTAGCCCCAGCCCAGTGCCACCGTATTTTCGGGTAATTGAATTATCTGCTTGCTGAAAGGAGTTAAATAACTGCGTTTGCGCTGCCGCTGAAATCCCAATGCCACTGTCGATGATGCAAAATAGCAGCGTGTCACCTTTGGCTTTTATGTTGAGGCTGACATGCCCTTTTGCTGTAAATTTAATGGCGTTGCTGAGTAAATTCAGCAAAACTTGTTTGAGACGCAAATCATCGCCATGTAGATAATCAGGGATGTGCTGCTCGATATTAATATTGAGCTGTAGGCCTTTTTCCTCGGCTTTAAGCCGCAGTAGCTCTTCAATCTGTGCGATTAATTTAGCTAGGGCAAAGTCTTGCGGATTGAGCTCTAGCTTGCCCGCTTCAATTTTAGAAAAATCCAGCACATCATTCATTAGTTCTAAAAGATGCGTTCCAGAGTGCGTGATTTTTTCTAAATAGCCTCGCTGCTTGGGGTTTAGCGCGGTGAGCTGAGCAAGCTGAGCCATGCCTAACACGCTATTGAGCGGGGTACGAATTTCATGGCTCATATTTGTTAAAAAGGTGCTTTTAGCCTGATTGGCTTGTTCGGCCTGCAATTTAGCGGCTTCTAGCGCTTGAGTGCGCTCAATGACGCGCAGCTCTAGGGTTGCGGTAAATTGTATGAGTGCATCATCGAGTGCTTTGCGCTCCGTAGTATCACGGATCATGGCGGTAAATACCGGGTTGCCATTGTTTTCTAGATAAGAAATGGTGACATCGGCCGGAAAGATCCTACCGTCCGCTTTGCGGCCCTCTACGGAGCGTACCGATCGGCCATGCATTTGCCTTGGATTACTATCTATGTTTGCAAAGTGATGCATCTGTTGGCGGAGGCCAGATGCCAGAGCTAGGGGGATGAGGGCTTCAATGGGGTGGCCCAAGATATCTTGCTGGGCGTAGCCAAACATTTCTTCTGCAGCACCGTTAAACAAAATAATATTGAATGCTGCATCGGTACTGATAATGGCATCCATCGCCGTTTCTATCATTCCCTTTAGTTGTGCCTGCTGAGCAAGTAGGGCGGCATCAGCGTTTTTGCGGGTGGTGATATCGCGGGTAATACCAATGAAATAGCTGATGATGCCTTGCTGATTAAGCACAGGAGTGATAATTAAGTCATTCCAAAAAATACTGCCATCTTGGCGGTAATTTATAATTTCCCCCGCAAACGGCTGGCCTTGCTCTAAAGCGCTACGGATCTGGCTAATGGTTTGCAGATCTGTTTGAGGCCCTTGGAGAAACCGGCAGTTTTTGTTAATAAAATCTTCACGCTGATAGCCGGTAATGCTGAGCAAAGCGTCATTGACTGAAATAATTTTTTGCTCAGCATTACTAATGATCACCCCTTGAGAAATAGATTTTAGAATAAGGTCACTGAGTTTTAATTGCTCCTGTCCCCGCTTAATTGTGCTGATATCTGTCAGTAATACAAAAAAGCCTTTTAGTACACCATCCGTTTTATCTGCAATATATTGCACCAGTAGATGGGTTGTTTCCCCTGCGCTATCTATACCGTTGCGCTCGTAGCATTGGTTTTCTCCATTAAGTGCGGCGCTGACATAGCTGTTTATTGTTTTAAATAAGGCACCATCTAGCAAGTCCTGCATTTGGATGTTTTGCATCTGTTCTGGCGAGCGATTAAAAAGTGTGGCGTAAGATTTATTAGCAAATGCGCAGTGCAAGCTGGGTGTCCAGTAAGACACCATACAGGGAATATTTTCTGTGATAGCACGGATAAAGTACTCACTTTGTTTCAGCGCATCTTCACGCTCCGCCAGCGTTTTAAGTAGCAGGTTAAAGCTGCCGAGCAGTTGGCCGATTTCATCGTTATGATGAATCGGCAAGGCTTGCAAGGGTTGATCATTGCTGGCCATTCGGTTTAGGGCGCTGACGGCCGCACGCAATGGGCCCATTTGATGCCTTAATAGCCAAGCACTTAGCACGCTCGCTAGCAGTGTCATCAGCAGGGTAATCAAAAACATTCGCTGCTTCATGGCCTCAATAGGGGCAAAGGCTTCGTTTGTCGGTAGAGTCACGACGACATACCAATCTGCGGCAGTAATGCGCTTGGCGGAGATCAACACTTTTGTTTGGAGTGAAGTGACGGTTATGCCCGTGCCTTCTTCGCCAGCTGTAAATTGATCAATCAGTGGGCTCATCCCTAGCTCAGGGGTATGCGTCATAATCAGGCGTTTATCGGTAGCGCTTACAATGAGCTTATCTTTTGGGGCAATCAGTAGGTAACTGCCTGTTTTTCCATAGTTGTGCCCAATAAAGGTATCTAAAAAATTAGTCTGGGTAAGATCAATGACGCCTATCAGGCTGGCTATTACTTTGCCCTGAGCATTGCGTATAGGGGCTGTCATCACAAAAAATGGCCGGTGCTGCTTTCCCATAAAGGGGGCACTGATCGTGTTGCGATTATTGTTAAGCGTGGTGGTGATGAAATCGCTTTCGAGCTCGTGCTCTGCGTGTCGGCCAAGGAGGGAGGGGATGGATGCAGTGACAGCGCCCTTGGCTTGGGCAATAAATAGGCCGCCATTAAACAGCGTAAGCAGATAGCGGTTGTCTTCTAAATAGGATTGTAAGGCTGCGGCATTATTAAGCTTGATAGGGGGGATTTTAGTTGTAAAGTTGCTGAGTATATTGAGCCGTTCTTGTAGATCTTGGTTGATATGCGCGGCGGCGATGGAGGCGGTAGAGAATTGTTGGTCGCTAAGTAGGCGCTGCATATCCTGCTGCAGCATCCGCTGCGCATAAAATGCCTGTGCCCATAGGCTGATCACAAAAATGAGCAGAGTAAAAAGAGTCACTCTGGTACTGAGTGAGCTCAATGGCCAGTGCTTTGCCGTCATTACCGCTCCAGTTTCATCCGTCTGCACAGTAGCTCAGTGCTAAGTCCGAGAGCCTGCTCACCGCGTTTATGTTTTTGTAATCGTGTTTTGTAGTGCTTTAATGGCTTGGCTGAGTTGATCTTGAAAATCAGCATCGGCATGCAGGGTGTTGGAGACATCTTCTAGCCCGTAACGCACGATATCGATAAAAGATGTTTCTTGACGTTCTGTAAGCTGCAATCCAACCAAAGATGCTTCAATGCGCGCGGTGACGCTGTTTAAAATAATGGCAGCTGAAGCGCGGCCATTTCTTTGTTTTTCGTCGATATTGCTGAGTGCCATCGTCAGCGATTTAACGGTGGCGGCAATGGTAATATCGCGCTGTTTGGCTTGTAGCATGATGTTGAGGGCTTCGAGTCGATATTCTGTAAATTCGACTAAGATGGCTAAATTGTCGCGCAAGCGGCCACAGCGATCAGGATCATGCACGGGCATATTGCTGATAAAGGCACGACTATGCGGGTAGGTAATCGACATCCGGCTTTTAAATTGGGTGATGCGATCCATGCTCGACATATGGTGCATGATCGATACTTCTAGCGCACTGGCAGGCCCGCGCGCATTCACGGCGAGTGATTCATCATTGGGGAGAATCAGCTCAACGACGCTTTCCACCTCAAATAGTGCAAGGGCGTTGATCAGTGCCTTGGCCAGATCGAGCGGTGCGCTACAGTTGTTAAAATATTTGAGCCCTTCAATCAATAGCCCTGTTTCACTCATGCTCACCATCGCCAGCATGGCGGTATTGGTGGCGTATTGGGCCTGTGATTTTAATTGCTGGCGCTCTTCAATCAGCTGCAAAACATGGGCCACTTTAGCTTGCAGCACTCTAGGGTTAGCGGGTTTGAGCACAAAGTCTTCTCCCCCCACATCAAAGCCCTGCAGCCGGTCTTCAATGCCATCAAGGGCAGATAAAAACAATACTGGGGTGTCGCTGATATCAAAATCATCTTTGATCTGGCGGCATAATTCATAGCCATCCATTTCTGGCATTTTGACATCGGCCAATACCAGCTTGGGGTGTTGCTGCTGCGCCAACAGGAGGGCGGTTTTGCCATTTTCAGCGGTGATGACATTACACGTTTCGCTCAGAGCGTCGAAGATAAAATCCAGCATAAACAGATCATCATCAACGATGAGTACCAGTGGTTTGTCGTGATCATTCATAAAGTTAATCCTTAGCGGCTATTGGCTTTGGGAGGGTGGCTTTCCCACATTTGTTTCCATTGCATAAATTCAGTAGCAGGCATAGGGTGGCCAATCAGATAGCCTTGCACTTCATGGCAGCCAATGCTGGTCACTAAATTCCAGTCCGCTTGCGTTTCTACGCCTTCAGCAACAAGGTTTAGATTGAATTTTTGGCCCAAGTTAACGCTGTGCTCAAGAATGGTTTGAGCGGAGGGGTCTTGGGCGGCTCCACTAACAAAGGCTTTGTCTATTTTTAGCTCGGTAAATGGAATCTGAATCAGATGCTCCATGGTGGAAAACCCCGTACCAAAATCGTCTACAGACAAGCCAAATCCCATAATGCGTAAGCGGGTTAGAATATCTAGGCTCAGTACATAATCGTGCGAGAGCTGGGTCTCGGTAATTTCCAGCGTGATCAGCTCTGGGCTAATGCCACTGGCTTGGAGTATTTCATTAAATAAATCTGGTAGCTCCAAGCGATGCAGGTTTCCCATGGATACATTGATGGATAAGTGAATCTGCTCGCCCTGATCTAGCCACTGTCTTAATTGGAGGCTGGCGAGCTTAAATACACAGAGCGTGAATTCATCAATTAAGCCAAGCGCTTCGATAGCAGGGATAAACAATTGTGGGCCAAGTAGGCCGCGTTGAGGGTGCCGCCAACGCGCAAGGCTTTCGGCCCCTAGTACGCTGCGGTTACTGGTGGAGACCTTGGGTTGGAAATACAACTCCACCTCGCCATTCGCTAGGCCACGACGGAGCTCTTCTTCAAGCAGTTGCAGTTCTGGCTGGCGGCTTACGCTTGGTAACAAATCGTTTTTTACTGGGTTTTGCAGCAACATCTGAGCCAGTTGGTCTTTTTTGATGGGTTTGGTGAGTGTTCCACCTAGTTTTAGATTAAATGATTGGGCCAGCAGCACTACGGCTTTAAGTACTTGCTTATCCATCGCAGAAAGTATCGCGATATAGCCTTCATACTTAAGTAAGCCTAATTGCCGTAAAAAAGCGACTCCATCCATATCTGGCATTTGCAGATCGCAAAAAACCCAATCGGGCTGAGGCAGTTGAGCCAGTCTTTCTAAAGCGGCTTTGGCGCTTAAAAAAGGTAAAACTTGGGTGATGCCTGAATCATTTAAATGCTGCTCTATCACTTCCAGCATAAAGGCATCATCGTCGACCAAAAAGATGCAAAGCGAAGATTGGGTAGTTAGTGTTGGGGCTTGCCAGCTAGGCAGTGAGCTTATATCTAGCAAGCCAACCTGTTGCAAATACTCACAGGCTTCATTGAAAAGTTGCTGTAGTTTTTTAATATGCTCACAACGCTCGGCAGTGCTGTTTTGATCGTTTATTTTTTCCATTAAGGCCAGCTGATGACCAAGCAACATGGCCCCTATGGTGCGGGCGATTGATTTTAAGCGGTGGCATTCTGGGCCAATTGGCTGATTACTGCTGTGGGCTTGCCAGATGACGGCTATCCCTTCTTCAAACGATTGAGCAAATTTTTTACAATATTTACGCTGGCGATCGGGGTCATCGCCAAGCATGCTTTGCATTTCGGCAAGCTCTATTACACAGCTGGCGTGCTCTGTGATGTTCTCTGGCTCAGCTTGTGGCTTTTCGAGAAGGTCGGCGGGTTTAATTTCTGTCATTGCTTTGGCTTGCGGATCCAGCCAGTAAGCTAAGGTTTGGTACAGCTTCTCTGCCTGTACCGGTTTACCGATAAAATCATTCATGCCCGCATCTAGGCAGTTTTGCCGGTATTCCCCAGAGACATTCGCGGTCATGGCAATGATGGGAACATGGTTGAATTTTGGGTTTTTTCTGAGGGCTTTGCTGGCGCTAATGCCATCCATTTTGGGCATTTGCACATCCATTAAAATGGCATCAAAATGCCCTTCATTTGCCAGTTGTAGTGCTTTAATGCCATGGCTGGCGATAACGACCTCTGCGCCAACAATTTGTAATAGTTCTGCGCCAATTTGCTGATTAAAGGGGTGATCATCGGCCAGCAAAATGCGTTTCCCAGCCAGTAAATGCGGCTCCATACCTTGTTTATTAATATGCGGCGGTTGGATTAACGTTTGGATTTGCGGCAAGGTGAGGCTAAAAGTAAACTCGCTTCCCGAGCCTAGTTGACTCTGAACACTGATTTCTCCATCCATCAGCAGCACGAGCTGGCTACTGATCGCTAACCCAAGGCCGGTGCCTCCATATTTACGGGTAATGGAGTTATCTGCCTGTTGAAAAGACTGAAATAACTGCGCTTGTGCACTGAGCGAAATACCAATTCCAGTATCTTTAATGCTGAAAATAATCTGACTATCTGGGGCTTGGCTGATCGTTAGTGTGATTTTTCCATCTTCTGTAAATTTGATTGCATTGCTTAGCAAATTTATCAACACCTGTTTGATTCGCAGATCATCGCCTTGCAAATACAGTGGAACTGCGGCCCCAATGACAATATGGAGCTGTAGGCCTTTTTCTTCGACTTTTTGCTGGATTAACTCTCGAACATTATTGATCAGCTCAGGCAGTGAAAAATCATGATGGCTAATTTCTAGCTTGCCCGCTTCAATTTTAGAGAAGTCCAAAATGTCGTTAATCAAATCAAGCAGGTGGTTAGCAGATAGGGTAATTTTGTGTAGGTAATCCCCTTGCTTGGTATTTAAAGTGGTGAGTTGGGCTAAATGAGCCATGCCTAATACACTATTAAGTGGGGTGCGAATTTCATGGCTCATATTGGCTAGAAAAGCACTTTTTGCTTGATTGGCATCTTCCGCCCGTAGCTTGGCGGTTTCTAATTCTTGGGTACGTTCAATAACCCGCTGCTCTAAGGTGTTAGTTAATTGTAATAGGCTGGTTTCATACGCTAACCTATCCGTAATATTGCGTACCATTGCGGTGTAAATGGGGTTACCAAAATTCTCTAAGTAAGAAATCGACACTTCGATTGGAAACTCATTGCCATCGGCGCGTGTGCCCATCACTTGGCGAGCCGCGCTTCCCCCCATTTTTCTATGCCCTTCACCTTGGGCTCCAAATTGATGCATTAATTCGCGGTGCTTAGCCACAAGCTTGATGGGGATGAGCACTTCAATAGGGCAACCCAGCATTTGTCTGGCTGGATAGCCAAACATGTTTTCTGCGGCTTGATTAAATAAAATGATATTGAATTCGGCATCGGTGTTGATAATGGCATCCATAGCCGAATCAATCATGCCTGCCAATTGGGCTTGGCTGGCTGACAGTGCATTTTCATTATCCTTGCGCTCGGTAATATCATGAACCGTGCCGAGGACTTGCAGCGGTAAGCCCTTATCATCCCGCGCCACCACCACTCCTCGTTCAACGATCCATTTCCACTTTCCCTCTTTATTGCAAATCCGATATTCATGTCTGAAAAAGGGCGTTGAGCCTTGTAAATGCGCTTGTATATTGCTGATTACGCGAAGAAAATCGTCTGGGTGTACGCGGTTTTTCCACTCGTTGTAATGATTGCTGATTTCATCTTCGCTAAAACCCAGCATTTCTTTCCAGCGACGGCTGTAAAAAATCGTATCTGAGCTGAGATCCCAATCCCACAGCCCAGCGCCTGAGCCTTCAATTGCAAATTGCCAGCGGCTTTCGCTTGCTTTACGCTCGCTGATATCCTGAATACTTACCGGCACAATCCGTGCTTCTTCTGCCGTAGAGGGAATCGGGTAGGAAAGCCGTGCCTGAAAGGCTTTGCCATGTAGGGTTTTTAAATTGATTTCACTACGAAAAACGGTGTCACCACGCCAAAAAGCAAGAAGCTCCTGCCGTATCACTGCTAATGCATTCTCGCCAAATAAAGAGGAAAACCCCTCTATAAATTCTTCTTTGCTTTGACCATCAAACAAGACGAGCGTGGCGGGGTTGATATCAATGACGCGAATCATGCTGATCATATTGAGCAAGGCCGCAGGTGTTTGATCAAGGTAGGTGGCAAGATCGGTAATGCCTGCTTCGCGCAAAGTGGTGATATGGCTTAGCAGGGCGGTCATATCTTGGTTCCAGATCGATAGATCGGCATTATCAAACAACTGCCGGTAGCGCTGGGCCCGTTCTTGTAATTCACTTTTTTGTTGATAAAGCTCGCTTAAATCAACCAGGGTAATGAGCAGCGCTTCACTTTGCTCAAAAGGAAAAACAGCGCGGCTAGCTGTTACGGTTTTATAGCTGCCATCTTTGCAGCAAATACGTAGCTCTAAGGTAGGAAATACCTCGTTTTTAGCCAGTTGAGTGGGATATTGGCTTTGTTCTATTACCCAATGCCGGTAATCAGGATCTGGATAAGCTTGTTTTAGCCAGTCTTCTAGTTTGGGCACATCCGCTAAGCAATAGCCAAATGTGCGGCTAAAGGCGGGATTGAGATAAATGGCTTGGTGCTGAGTGTCGTAAATAATTTTGGGGATCGGCGAAGCTTTAATCAGAGTATAAAAAGTACCTGCATCTTGTTCTTCTAGATGGCTGGTATGGGGCAGCGTGAGATCTTCAACACTACCGATATAGCTAACTACTCCGCTTTGCTCGTCTATAAGTGGTTGCGCTTTTGAGCGAACATAGCGCTGATCTTGAGCTGAGGGCAAGATGCGAAAGCACATTTCAAAATGATCTTGAGTGCTGAGCGTTTTAAGCCATTGCTCTTGCACGGTATGACGATCATCGGGGTGGATTTTTTTTAACCAGCCTAAGCCCGTGCACTCTGCAGCAGAAAGCTGAAATAGCGCTTGAAGGGCTAAGTTAGTGTAACTGTATTGCCCGCTGGCTTCGCTGAGGTAAACGCAGCTGGGGAGCTGGTCAATCAGTTTTGCTTGGACAAGATCAGGTAAAGTGCTAGGCATGAAGCAAGGCCCTCTCTGCGATACTTTTTATTCCTTCTCCTAGCTTAGGTTAGTCTTGGCAAGCGTCAAGCTAATTGTAATTTTTAAACGTGTATATTCTTTTTATTTTATTGTTTTTTATAAAAAATAAAGAAAGTTTTAAGTAATTTTTTGAAATTAAATGCTTGTTCTCTAGTATCTGTTGACGTTTTATTCGCAATTGTGAATGAAACGTTAACAGACACTAGTTGTGGGGCATAAAAAAACCCAGCAAGCTGGGTTTTTTTACAGAAGAAGTGTTATTTCTTTTTTTGCGGAGGTAGATCTGTACATACGCCTTTGAATACTTCGGCGGCCATACCAATCGATTCGCCCATGGTTGGGTGAGGATGGATGGTTTTGCCGATATCCACGGCATCGCAACCCATTTCGATCGCTAGGCAGATTTCACCGATCATATCGCCAGCGTGCGGGCCAACAATCGCGCCGCCGATGATTTGCTTGGTGTCTTGATCAAAGATCAATTTGGTAAAGCCTTCGTCACGGCCATTGGCAATGGCACGGCCAGATGCGGCCCATGGGAATACGCCTTTACCGTAGTTGATACCGTTTTTCTTGGCTTCATCTTCGGTAACACCCACCCAGGCGACTTCTGGATCGGTATAAGCCACGCCAGGAATTACGCGGGCATCAAAGAAGGCTTTATGATCGGCTGCGTTTTCAGCGGCAACGTGCGCTTCGTGTACGGCTTTGTGCGCCAGCATAGGCTGGCCAACTAAATCGCCAATCGCAAAAATATGCGGCACATTGGTGCGCATTTGATTGTCGACAGGGATAAAGCCGCGATCAGTGACGATCACACCGGCGTTTTCTGCGCCAACTTTGCCGCCGTTAGGCACACGGCCGGTAGCGTGGAGTACGAGGTCGTAGCATTGCGGCTCTTTTGGGGCGTTTTCGCCTTCAAAAGTGGCCCAAATACCATCTTCTTTAGCCTCTAGTGCGACGGTTTTGGTCTTGAGCATGATGTTGTCAAAGCGATGGGAATTCCATTTTTCCCATACTTTAACCAAGTCGCGATCAGCACCTTGCATCAGGCCGTCGAGCATTTCTACCACATCAAGGCGTGCGCCCAGTGTGGAGTAAACCGTGCCCATTTCTAGGCCAATAATCCCGCCACCCAAAATCAGCATGCGTTTTGGCACTGATTTGAGCTCCAGCGCGCCAGTTGAATCAACCACGCGTGGATCGTTCGGCACGAAAGGCAGCTTAAATACTGAAGAGCCAGCGGCAATAATCGCTTTCTGGAACTTGATGATTTTGGTCTCGCCAGTGACTTCTTTGCCATCACCCGAAGTGATTTGCACTTCCATATGGTGAGGATCAATAAAGCGCGCTATACCACGTACAAACTCAACTTTGCGCGCCTTGGCCATACCGGCTAAGCCCGTAGTTAGCTTACCAATGACTTTTTCTTTAAAGCCACGTAACGCGTCGATATCGATCTCTGGCTCGCCAAATTTAATCCCGTTGGCCGCTAGGTGTTTCACTTCGTCAATCACCGCCGCATTGTGTAGCAAGGCTTTAGAAGGAATACAACCGACGTTTAAACACACACCGCCCAGCTTAGAAAAACGCTCAACGACGATGGTTTTCATGCCAAGATCAGCAGCACGGAAAGCGGCGGAGTAGCCACCGGGGCCACCACCGAGTACCACCATTTCGCATTCATAGTCGGCAGCGCCGCTGTGGCTGCCAGCGACGGGGGCGGCTTGTAGTGCTGGGGCAGGAGCTGCTGAGCTTGGTGCTGGAGTAGCGGTTGCCGTTGCGGCTACTTCTAAAATCACCAGCAGGCTACCTTCAGAAACTTTACCGCCAACTGCAACTTTGACTTCTTTTACTACGCCAGCATGGGTGGAAGGCACTTCCATCGTCGCTTTATCGGTTTCTAGCGCAATCAAAGATTCTTCAACGGCCACCGTGTCGCCGACTTTAACGAAGACTTCGATGATATCCACATTGTCATGGCCACCGATATCGGGGACTTTAATTTCGATTAGATTGCTCATCATTTATTCCATTTGATCTGTGCAAGGGGCTGAACGTCTAAAAATTCTGTAGACACAGAGTACACAGAGCTTAAAAGCAGAACACGGAGAAAACCTTAATCTTTGTTTTTCTCTGTGTGCTCTGTGTTCTTATTTTTTCTCTGTGTCTACAGATCTTTGTCTGCTTACAACACCAAGCGGCGGATGTCGCTTAGGAGCTTGCCGAGTTGCACGGTGAAGCGGCCAGCCATTGCGCCGTCGATTACGCGGTGATCGAAGGACAGCGACAATGGGCACATCAGGCGAGGCACAAATTCTTGGCCATTCCAGATCGGCTTAACTTGGGATTTGCACACACCAAGAATCGCCACCTCAGGCGCGTTGACAATAGGCGTAAAGCTGGTGCCACCAATGCCGCCAAGGCTAGAAATGGTAAAGGTTGCGCCTTGCATATCGGTTGGCTTGAGTTTCCCTTCACGCGCTAAGGCGGAAAGGTCGGTCAATTCTTTGGCGATTTGCTTCAGGCCTTTTTGGTCGACATTTTTAATAACAGGTACAACCAAGCCATTTGGCGTGTCAGCTGCAAAGCCGATGTTGTAATACTGTTTTAAGATCAAATTGTCGCCATCGAGGCTGGCGTTGACGGTAGGGAAAGCTTTAAGCGCTTCAGCCGCGGCTTTAATAATAAAGGCCAGTGGCGAGAGCTTCATGCCGCTCTTTTCCCACTCTTTACCGATGGATTTGCGGAATTCTTCCAGCTCGGTGATATCGCATTCGTCGTTAAACGTCACATGCGGAATCACCACCCAGTTGCGGTGCAGATTAGCGCCAGATAGCTTCTGGATGCGGCTTAAAGGCTTGGTTTCGATTGGGCCAAACTTGGCAAAATCAACTTTTGGCCAAGGCAATAGATCAAGGCCAGAGCCTGTACCTGTTGATGCGGGCGCATTTGGCGCTGCAGCTTGGCCGCTCATGATGGATTTCACATAAGCTTGTACATCGCCATGCAAGATACGGCCCTTAGGCCCAGTGCCGGTGATGCGGCCCAGATCAACGCCCAATTCACGCGCAAAGCTGCGAATCGAAGGCGATGCATGGGATTTTTTGAAGCTGGCTTCGTCAACTGTACGCGCTGCTGCTGCCGGAGCTGCAACGGGACCAGGCGCTGCAACTGGAGTCGGAGCCGCCACGCTAGCAGATGCAGCCACAGGTGCTGCGGCAGCTGATGAAGCAGTGCCTTTCAGTACCAGAATCAAGCCACCTTCGCTGATTTTGTCGCCTACTTTGAGCGTGATGCTTTCAACCACACCCGCTTCAGGGGACGGTACTTCCATCGAGGCTTTGTCGGTTTCTAGCGTGATCAGTGATTGTTCTTTCTCAACCACATCGCCGACTTTTACAAACACTTCAATCACATCAACTGCATCGTGGCCACCGATATCCGGTACGCGCACTTCGATGCTGCTGGCAACGCTGGCTACGGGAGCCGCAGCCGGTGCTGGAGCAGCTACAGGAGCAGGCGCAGGCGCAGCTGCAACGGTAGCCGCAGCAGGTGCAGCTGCACTGGCGGTATCTGCAGCTTCTAGCAGTAAAACAATGCTGCCTTCAGACGCTTTATCGCCAATTTTAATCTTCATTTCTTTTACTACACCGGCGTGGGTCGATGGCACTTCCATCGTTGCCTTGTCGGTTTCGAGTGTAATCAGTGATTGCTCTACTTCAATGGTATCGCCAACTTTTACAAAAACCTCGATCACTTCAACGCCCTCGTGGCCGCCGATGTCGGGGATTTTTACTTCAATCAATGTGCTCATATATACGAATCCTGTGAGGGGTATGGAGTGAGAGGGGAGAAGGGACGAATCCCTTCTCCTTGTCTTTTAAGCGTGCTGCTTAAGACAAAGTCTCACTGCTTTACACGGTCCAAGGCGCTGGGCGGTTGGCAATGCCGTACTTTTCGATGGCCTCTGCTACTTTCGCAGCAGGAATTTTACCTTCGTCAGCCAGTGCTTTCAGTGCAGCAACCGCAACGTGGTAGCGATCCACTTCAAAGAAGCTACGCAATGCTTTGCGTGAGTCGGAGCGGCCATAGCCGTCACAACCCAGCACTACGTATTTAGCAGGAACGTATTCACGAACTTGATCTGCAAAGGCGCGTTTGTAATCGGTTGCCGCAATCACAGGCCCTGTACGACCAGTCAAGCATTCAGTTACATAAGGCACTTGCTGCGCTGCCATTGGGTTGAGCATATTGTGACGCTCAACCGCCATACCATCACGGCGCAATTCGTTAAAGCTTGGGCAAGACCAGATATCTGCATCCACGCCGAAATCGGCTTTCAGTAAGTCTGCCGCAGCGATTACTTCACGGAAGATCGTTCCTGAGCCCATTAGCTGCACTTTCAGTGCAGTATCTTTATTACCTTCTTGGAACATATACATGCCGCGCAGGATGCTGGCTTCTGAGCCTTCTGGCATAGCTGGGTGGCTGTAGTTTTCATTCATTACTGATAAGTAGTAATAGATGTTCTCTTGGTTTTGATACATGCGGCGCATACCGTCTTGCACAATCACCGCCAGCTCGTAAGCGAAGGTTGGATCGTAAGACACGCAGTTCGGGATAAACTCAGCAAACAGATGGCCGTGGCCGTCTTGGTGCTGCAAGCCTTCGCCGTTCAGCGTAGTGCGGCCAGCCGTACCACCAACCAAGAAGCCGCGAGCGCGTAAATCGCCCGCTGCCCATGCCAAGTCGCCAATACGTTGGAAACCAAACATCGAGTAGTAGATGTAGAACGGAATCATGGTGACGCCGTGGTTGGCGTAGGACGTTGCCGCAGCAATCCAATCGCTCATCGCACCGGCTTCGTTAATCCCTTCCTGCAATACCTGGCCAGTCTTGGACTCTTTGTAGAACATTAGTTGGTCTGCATCTTGTGGCTCGTACAACTGACCCACGTGTGACCAAATACCCAGCTGGCGGAACATGCCTTCCATACCAAAGGTGCGCGATTCATCCGGCACGATAGGCACGATGCGGTTACCGATTTTTTTGTCTTTAACCAAGGTGTTCAAGATGCGAACAAAGGCCATGGTGGTGGACATTTCACGCTCACCGCTGCTGCCCAATAAGCCTTGCAATGCGTCTAAACTAGGTACTTCTAGAGGCTCGTCGATTGGCTTTCTGGATGGCACAAAGCCGCCAAGTGCCGAACGGCGCTCGTGCATATGCTTCAGCTCTTGGCTGTCGTCAGCAGGGCGGTAAAATTTGCAAGCAATCGCTTCTTCGTCGGTTAGCGGGATATTAAAGCGATCACGCAGGTAAAGCAGATCGGTATCGGACAACTTTTTGGTGTTGTGCGCTACGTTTTGCGATTCGCCTGCCGCGCCTACGCCAAAGCCTTTCACTGTTTTAACCAGCAACAGTGTCGGTTGATTTTTGTGCTCAGAAGCCGCTTTATAAGCTGCGTACACTTTATAAAGATCGTTACCACCGCGAGTCAGACGCCAGATATCGTCATCTGACATCGCCGCAACCAAGTCGAGCAATTCTGGGTAAGCACCAAAGAAGTGTTCGCGTACATAAGCGCCGTTTTTGGATTTGTAAGTCTGGTATTCACCATCGACTACTTCCATCATGCGTTTTTGCAGCAGGCCTTTTTTGTCCTGAGCAAGGATGGCATCCCAGCCTGTGCCCCAGACAACTTTAATCACATTCCAGCCCGAGCCACGGAAATCGCCTTCCAGTTCTTGAATAATTTTGCCGTTACCGCGTACAGGGCCATCAAGGCGCTGCAAGTTGCAGTTAATCACAAAGATCAGATTGTCGAGCTTTTCACGGCCAGCTAGGGAAATCGCGCCCAGAGATTCTGGCTCGTCCATCTCGCCATCGCCGCAGAAGCACCAAACTTTACGATCGCCTTTTTGCTTAAAGCCACGATCGTCCAGGTATTTCATAAAGCGGGCTTGGTAAATGGCCATCAGCGGGCCAAGACCCATCGATACCGTTGGGAACTGCCAGAAATCAGGCATCAGCCAAGGGTGTGGATAGGACGACAAACCACCGCCTTCTACTTCACGGCGGAATTTATTCAGTTGGTCTTCAGTAATGCGGCCTTCAAGGAAAGCCCGTGCATAAACGCCAGGTGCAGAGTGGCCTTGGAAGTAAACTAAGTCGCCGCCGTGGTTTTCTGAAGGCGCGTGCCAGAAGTGGTTCCAGCCGATATCGTATAAAGTGGCTGCGGAGGCGAATGAAGAAATATGGCCGCCTGGCTCTGCTTCGTCGCGATTGGCTTTAACCACCATCGCCGCTGCATTCCAGCGGGTATAGGCCAGAATACGTTCTTCCAGATTAGGCTTACCTGGGTGCTTGGCTTGCAGGTGTGCTGGGATCGTATTGATATAAGCTGTAGTAGCGGTATACGGAATATTGACGCCATCTTGGCGCGCATGATCAACAAGCTTTTCAACCAGGAAATGAGCGCGCTCTGCGCCTTCTTTTTCGAGGACGCTATCGAGTGACTCTAGCCATTCTTGCGTTTCTTGGGGATCGAGGTCATGAAGCTGCTCTGCCATTGGTCTCTCTACCTTGTGAGTGGGTTAATTCTCCGCAGATTTTGCTGCGGAGGCTGACGGGTTGTGTGGACCTGCCAGCTTTAAAAGGGCTGCATTGTAATAGCCATATAAAAATACATCCCGTTTAACGGGGGGTATTTCGCTTGTAATAATTCACCAGACCATTGGTCGAAGCGTCATGGTTTGTGGTTAAACCCGGAGTAGTTAAATCGGCTTCAATGGCTTTTGCCAATTGTTTGCCAAGCTCAACACCCCATTGGTCATAGGAATTAATATTCCAGACCGTGCCCTGTACGAATACTTTGTGCTCGTACAGCGCAATCAATGCACCTAAACGCCGCGGAGATAAACGCTGCATTAAGATGGTATTCGTTGGGCGATTACCTTCAAATACTTTATGCGGAACTAAAGCATCTTGGGCTTCGCCGGTAATGCCTTGGATATCTAATTCTGCCCGTACTTCGGCTTCATTTTTACCGCGTAAAAACGCTTCTGTTTGGGCAAATACATTGGCCATCAGAATCGTGTTATGCGGTTCAGGAATATCTGGATGCTCGATTGTGGCAATAAAATCAACGGGCACAATTTGGCTGCCCTGATGCAATAACTGGTAATAAGCGTGTTGCCCGTTAATGCCGGTGTCACCCCATACCACGGGGCCGGTGCGATAATTCACGCGTTTGCCATCCAAATCAACCGTTTTACCGTTTGATTCCATATCCAGTTGTTGCAAATATGCAGGGAAGCGATAAAGCGATTGGTTATAAGGGGAAATCAGCTGAGTAGATGCGCCAAAGAAATTAACGTACCAAACACCTAACATGCCCATAATGACTGGCAGATTTTGCTCTAATGGCTTGCTGCAAAAATGCTGATCCATGGTATATGCACCATGCAGCAAATCTTGGTAATTATGTTTGCCTAAATAAATAGCAATCGGTAAACCAATTGCGCTCCATAGGCTATAGCGGCCACCAACCCAATCCCAGAACTCAAACATATTATTGGTATCAATACCAAATTCGCCTACGGCTTTGGCATTGGTCGAAACGGCCACAAAATGTTTGGCAATATGTTTTTCATCACCCGATGCTTTTACAAACCATGCACGTGATGTGCGGGCATTGGTCAGCGTTTCTTGGGTGGTAAATGTTTTGGATGAAATAATAAAGAGCGTTGTTTCTGGGTTAAGTTCCGCTAGTACTGACATCACTTGATCGCCGTCTACCGTCGAAACAAAATGCATTTTTAAGCGTTTGTGGCCGTAATCTTTGAGTGCTTGGCACACCATCAGCGGGCCAAGGTCGGAGCCGCCAATGCCGATATTGACAATATCTGTAATCACTTTTCCAGTGTAACCCAGCCATTCACCTGAGCGAACTTTATCTGAGAAGTCGCCGATTTTTTCTTTAACGGCATTGACCTTGGGCATGACATCTTCGCCATCCACGATTAATGGATGCTTGTCTAGATTGCGCAATGCGGTGTGTAGCACGGCACGGTGTTCGGTGCTGTTGATTTTTTGCCCAGAAAACATCGCTTTGATACGCGCTTCTAGGCCGCACTGACGTGCCAAGTCCATCAGCAAAGTCATGGTCTGGGCGGTGATGCGGTTTTTTGAATAATCAAAAAACAGGCCGCCTGATTCAAGCGAAAATTTGTCAAAGCGCTGTGGGTCGTCGTTAAACAAATCACGCAGATGCAGGTGCGACACTTCTTTGAAGTGCTCTTCTAACGCCAGCCACGCGGGTGTTTGAGTGAGGTTTGACATCTAATCTATCCTTATCTAATCAGCTGTAATTGTCATGACCACGAACGCGCTTTTCTTTAAGGCTGCGCTTCATTTTTTCGAGTTGGTCTATGAGTTCTGGCCCACGCCTGAGCGCCACGCCAACTGCAAGTACGTCGATAATTACCAGATGCACAATGCGGGTAATCATTGGAGTGTAGAGATCGGGGTCTTCCATCGTGTCGGCATATAGACAAAGCGTGCAACGCTTAGCCAATGGCGATTTGGAATGGGTAATGCCGATTACGTCGGCTCCAGCATCGCGGGCAATTTCTACTGAGCGCAGTAAATCCAAAGTGCGGCCTGAGTTAGATACAGCAACTACCGCATCCCCTGGCCCAAGCATGGATGCGCTCATGCCATGCATATGTGGATCGGTATAGGAAACGGTAGGCACGCCTAAGCGGAAAAACTTATTTTGCGCATCAATAGCCACCGCGCCAGATTGCCCCTGACCATAGACTTCGATCTTTTTGGCATTCGACATGATGGTAATTGCACGCTCCAATACATCGGTGTCCAGCTCATTACGGCAACGCAGTAGGTGCGAAATATTGTTATCAAATAATTTGCGTGCTAGATCGTGTGCTGAATCATCGCGGCTCACCATAGAGTGCACATAGGGCACGCCAGACACCAAGCTGCGTGTGAGACGTAGCTTGAAATCTTGCAAGCCAGAGCAGTTGAGTGAACGACAGAATCGAATCACAGTCGGTTGTGAAACCAATGCCAGTTCGGCAATTTGAGCGATCGGGGCGTTAGCCACCAAATTAGGTTGCTCAATCACCAACTCTGCGACTTTGCGTTCTGATTTGCTGAGGCTATCGAGTGCGGCCTTGATACGTTCGAGCATGTATTTTTCTCTCTGTAGGTTAGGCATTTGCCCACGCAGAACTTTGACATCGACGCGTGGGCAATGATGCCCACCCTACATCTCTTATGCGGCCCAAAATACCTGTTTAAGCCCATTGCACTGATTCAGTACTCGGCGGATAGGAAATAGCTCGGTTTCGGTTTTTTGCTCAAGTAAAGCTTCTTGCAATAATGCTTTTTTACTCTCACCAGTGATATGTACGATTACCGAGCGGGCTGCCGCCAAGGTCGGCAGCGTCAGTGTAATACGCTGATGCGGTGCGGCTGGTGGGGTAACTGCAGCGCAGCGCGCTGTTGAGGCACAGGCAAATTCTAGCTCTGCGGCCTTAGGAAATAGCGAGGCGGTATGGCCATCATCTCCCATGCCTAAAATTAATACATCAAGCGGAGCGGGCAGGGCTGCAAGGCGAGCTTCAATTGTGGCTTGCCCTTCATGGGCTGTTTGGGCGCTGGAGACTTGTGAGATAAATGTGGCGCTTGCCGCTTTATCTTGCAGTAGATTCTCGCGGGTGAGGCGCTCATTACTATCGGCATGATCGGGGGCAACCCAGCGCTCATCGGCTAAAGTAATGATGACTTTTGACCAATCTAGCTCTTTAACGCGTAGCGCTTTAAACATGCCTGCTGGCGTTCTGCCACCAGATACCGCAATCCCTGCCTGGCCACGTGCAGCAATGGCCTCGCTTAATGTTTGTGCGATAAAGTCAGCCAGTTGTTGATCTAGCTCGCCTTTAGAGACAAATTCCTGCCAGGACAGAGACGACATGTAGTTACCTTTAATGATGATGAAAGAACGGGCCAGAAAACCGGCCCGCTTGTTAATTTAAATTAATCTTCTTCGTGCCAGCATAGGCCATCACGGGATAGTAAAGCAGAAGAAGCCGCTGGGCCCCAAGTGCCTGCCGTGTATGGCTTAGGACCATCTGGGCTGCTTTCCCAGTTATCGATAATAGGCTCCACCCAACGCCATGCGGCACGTTGCTCATCGCGGCGTACAAATAGCGATAGATCACCACGAATCACATCTAGCAACAGACGCTCATAAGCTTCTGGGCTGCGGGTTTGGAAGGTTTCTTTGAAATCCATATCCAAATGCACAGGGCGCAAGCGGCCTTGATTACCCGGCTCTTTTGCCATCATATAGAGGCGCACGGATTCATCGGGCTGCAGCTGAATCACTAAGCGATTCGGCGTGCTGGCGGCGCGGCCATAGATAGAATGAGGCGTTTCACGGAAGTTAATCACGATCTCGGCAAGGCGGTCAGATAGACGTTTACCTGTGCGCAGGTAAAACGGCACACCTGCCCAGCGCCAAGTTTGAATCTCTGCCTTAAGGGCAACAAAGGTTTCGGTTTTGGAGCCAGCAGGCACATCTGGCTCATCTAAATAGCCAGGCACAGGTTTGCCAGCCACGGCCCCAGCACGGTACTGACCACGTACTACTTTGGTGTGTACATCTTCAGGGGATAGGGGTTTTAGTGCACGTAAAATTTTGAGTTTTTCATCACGGACGGCATCGGCATCGATCGATGCTGGTGGCTCCATCGCAACGATGGTGAGCAGTTGCAAGAGGTGGTTTTGCACCATATCGCGCAGTGCACCCGTTTTATCGTAAAAATCCGCACGGGATTCAACACCAACTTGTTCGGTTACGGTAATTTGTACGTCGCGAATCCATTCCCTGCGCCAAAGTGGCTCAAGCAGCGTATTGGCAAAACGCAGCGCCATTAGGTTTTGGACGGGCTCTTTGCCCAAATAATGGTCGATTCGATAAATTTGGTGTTCTTGGAAATATTCACCGACTTCATCATTAATTTTATTTGATGAGGCTAAATCGTGTCCAAGTGGCTTTTCAAGCACCACGCGGGCATTACCAGCGGCAAGGCCCACTTCAGAAAGACTCTTGGAAATAGGAGCGAATAAATCAGGTGCAGTCGAGAGGTAAAACACACGAACACGCTTAGGAAAAGCATTCAGCGCATCGGCTAATTTGGTGAATTCTTCTGGATGATTGGAATCAAGATGCAAATATTCAATCCGTTCAGCAAATGTAGCCCAGTCGGCGTCATTGTAGTGCTTGCCCAGATAGCCTACAGCTAAAGCGTGGGCTTTATTGAGGTAAGCTGCGGTATCAGGAACACTACGGCCTAAACAGACAATGCGCCCTTCTAGGGGCAAATTCCCTTCTTGATGTTGGTGATAGAGCGCTGGTAATAATTTACGCATTACCAAGTCGCCAGTGCCGCCGAACAGCACCATGTCGAAAGCGTCGATCTGAGTCATCCGCGAGAATCCTTATACTTGAGTCGGTTTTTGGCCCTTAGCACAACTGCTTCGTAAAAACAGAGCAGAGCCTACTTGGCGCGTAAGACTTTGTAATCTTACTACACAGCTAAATAGTGGCGCAAACGAAATTCGCCAAGGGCCGTTAATGATGGGGGTTAACACGTAGCGTAGAATGGTAACCCTGTGTAAATGTTGACTATTGATGCAGCGCAACGAAATTGTATTTCCCAGTCGATGCGGTTGAAGTTATAGATGCTTTGTAGTAAAACTACGATCAATTTTATAGAAATGTACGTGGCGTCGTGATGCCGCCGTAACTCGGAGCCCCTGTTTATGTCTGTTCATCCCAAGCTTGCTGAAGTCACCGCCCGTATTATTGCAAGAAGCCAAGGCCCCCGTTCGCGTTATTTGGCCCACCTTGAGTTGGCCGCAAGTAAGGAGCCTTCACGTAAAGGTTTAGCCTGTACCAATCAGGCTCATGCTTGGGCTGCTGCGCCAGAAAACGACAAAATTATGATGCGTGAAATGCGTCAGCCTAATTTGGGAATTGTCTCTGCATACAATGACATGCTGTCCGCGCACCAACCCTTTGAAGCTTTCCCTGCCCTGATTAAAGAAGCCGTTCGTCAAGCCGGTGCGACTGCGCAATTTGCCGGTGGCGTACCCGCAATGTGTGATGGGGTAACCCAAGGCCAGCCGGGCATGGAGCTGAGCTTGTTTAGCCGCGATGTGATCGCAATGTCTACTGCGGTTGGACTATCACACAATGTGTTTGATAGCGTAGTTTGCTTAGGCGTTTGTGACAAGATCGTACCGGGGTTGTTGATTGGTGCTTTGCAGTTTGGCCATTTACCAACGGTATTTGTTCCTGCTGGGCCAATGACTTCTGGCATCGCTAACAGTGAAAAAGCCAAGGCGCGCCAATTATTTGCCGAAGGTAAATGTGGCCGTGAAGAATTATTAGCCTCTGAAGAAGGCTCTTACCACGGTGCCGGTACCTGCACCTTTTTTGGTACGGCCAATTCTAATCAAATGTTGATGGAAGTCATGGGCTTGCACTTGCCTGGTGCGGCCTTTGTAAACCCGAATACCCCACTGCGTGATGCCTTAACTGTTGCGGCAGCACAACGTGCTATTGCTATTACTTATAAGGGCAATGAGTTTACCCCTGTCGGAAAAGTGGTTGATGAAAAATGCATTGTGAACGGTATTGTTGGCCTGATGGCAACCGGTGGCTCAACCAATCACACCATTCATTTGATTGCCATTGCACGGGCTGCTGGCATCATCATTGATTGGAGTGATTTCGACGATTTATCCGCAATTATTCCATTGCTCGCAAAAATCTATCCAAACGGCTCTGCAGATGTAAATCACTTCCATGCCGCTGGCGGTATGGGTTTCTTGATTCGTGAATTGCTAGATGCAGGTTTGATGCACGAAGACGTGTTGACCGTGGCAGGTAAGAGCTTGCGCCCTTATGCCAATGAGCCTTTCCTTGGTGAAGATGGTAAGGCGGTATGGCGTGCAGCGCCTACCGAGCCAGTGGATGACAATGTAGTTCGTCATGCAAGTAATCCATTTAGCGCCGATGGTGGTTTACGTCTTTTGGTTGGTAATTTGGGCCGCTCCGTGATTAAAATTTCGGCCGTTAAGCCAGAAAACCGTAACGTAGTTGCCCCTGCAATTGTGTTTAATGATCAAGACGATGTACTGGCGGCATTTAAACGTGGCGAGCTAGAAAAAGACTTTGTGGTGGTGCTGCGTTTCCAAGGGCCACGTGCCAATGGTATGCCCGAGCTGCATAAGCTCACCCCTGTGCTGGGTTTATTGCAGGATCGTGGCTTTAAAGTAGCGCTGGTTACCGATGGGCGCATGTCGGGCGCATCGGGTAAAGTACCGTCGGCTATCCATATGACGCCAGAAGTATTAAATGGTGGGCCACTCGGTAAGGTGAGAAGCGGCGATATGATTCGCTTAGATGCCGATGCGGGCATCGTTGAAGCCTTGGTTGATGCGGCTGAATGGGCTGCTCGAACCGTGGATACTGCAGATTTATCTGCAAATGAACATGGCATGGGGCGCGAGCTGTTCGCGACTTTCCGTGGTGCAGCAACCGGCGCAGAAGAGGGCGCGATCAGTATGGGCTTGGCTCATTAATTAAGTTGTACATCGGATGGGTGGAGCTGCGTTTAACCCATCCTACTCATCACATCATTTACTACAGAACAGGAAGAACAACCCATGCAAATTCGCGAAATCATGCGCTCTTGTCCGGTGATGCCGGTTTTGGTCATCGAGAAAGTAGAACACGCCGTGCCATTGGCTAAAGCCTTGGTAGAGGGGGGCATCTGTGTTCTTGAGGTGACTTTACGTACCGAAGCAGCTTTAGCTGCAGTGCGTGCGATTGTTGATAATGTGCCTGGCGCTATTGTGGGTGTGGGCACCGTGGTTCGACCTGAACAATTTGCTGAAGCGAAAGCTGCCGGAGCAGTCTTTGCTGTAACCCCTGGGCTGACACCTAAGTTAGCTGCTGCCGCTCGTGCTGCACAAATTGAATTACTACCCGGTGTAATGACGCCTTCTGAAGCGATTGCTGCTTTGGAAGAAGGCTTTGATGCGCTGAAGTTATTCCCTGCTGAGCAAGCCGGTAGCTTGGGTATGCTGAAAGCAATGGGTGGACCGCTGCCACAAATCTTATTTTGCCCAACTGGTGGTGTAAGCCCTGAATCTGCACCTAAGTTATTGGCCTTGCCAAACGTAGGTTGCGTGGGTGGCTCTTGGTTGGCGCCTAAGGAAATGGTTGCAGCGGGTGATTGGGCTGGTATTACAGCGCTTGCTCGTGCTGCGGCGGCATTTGGAAAGTAATTAAATTGTAAGGTGGGCATAAAAACGTGCTCACCCTCAGATTTAAATCAATATTTCATTATTTATAGGGAATAGCCATATCGTCAGCAAGGCGACAGTTGGGTATTCTTTGTATTCGATTTTTTTATGCGCGGCTCTATAACGGGCGCGTTTTTTCTGAACTCTCTGAGGAGCACCAGGCAATGGCAGCAATTCGTATCGCAATTAACGGCTACGGTCGTATCGGTCGCAATGTACTGCGCGCTTTGTATGAGTCTGGCCGTACTGATGAATTCCAAATTGTGGCAATTAACGATCTGGGCGATGCTAAAACCAACGCTCACTTAACACAATACGATACTGTGCACGGTAAATTTGCTGGCAAAGTATCGGTAGATGGCGATTTTATGATCGTAAATGGCGATAAAATTCGCGTTTGCGCTCAGCGTAACCCCGCTGATTTGCCATGGAAAGAGATCGGCGTGGATGTCGTGATGGAATGTACTGGCTTTTTTGCTAGTAAAGCAAAGGCTTCTGCGCACATTACTGCTGGCGCGAAAAAAGTCATCATCTCCGCTCCTGGTGGCAGCGATGTAGATGCAACCATCGTGTTTGGCGTAAACCATGACACACTGAAATCAACAGACACTGTTATTTCAAATGCATCATGCACAACCAATTGCTTAGCGCCTTTGGTTAAGCCTTTGAACGATAAAATTGGCCTAGTTTCTGGTTTGATGACCACGATTCATAGCTACACCAACGACCAAGTTCTGACTGATGTTTATCATGAAGATCTACGTCGTGCTCGTTCAGCAACTCATTCTATGATCCCTACTAAGACCGGCGCTGCGGCGGCTGTGGCCTTGGTATTGCCAGAATTAAAAGGCAAGCTGGATGGTTTTGCTGTGCGCGTACCAACGATCAATGTGTCTTTGGTTGACCTGACATTCACCGCTGCGCGTGAAACAACGGTTGAAGAAATTAACCAAATCATGAAAGAAGCGTCGGAAGGCTCACTAAAAGGCGTGTTGAACTACAACGACCTGCCTTTAGTGTCGATTGACTTCAACCATGACCCCGCTTCTTCTACTTATGAAGCATCGCAAACTAAGGTTTCCGGTGGTACTTTGGTGAAAGTTCTGTCTTGGTACGACAACGAGTGGGGCTTCTCCAACCGTATGCTAGATACCACTAAGGCTTTGTGGAACGCAAAATAAGCGTCCATTATTGCTTGTAAAAAAGTGCCCACAGCGATGTGGGTATTTTTTTGCCCACTATTTTTGCATCATGCAATAAGACTGCACTGAGCACTCAAAGCATCGTGTGTGATTGTTTTATATTCCACAGTATCCTGCCGTGGGATGGGTTTGTGTCGCTCACTTAAGCCTAGGTTCTGTTGACGTTTCATTCACGGCTGCGTTTGGCCCCGATTTGGGGCTGAACAAGGAGAAAATGGCGACATGGTACGAGCACCATGAGCGATTTTTAACTTTCGTTCAGCCCCAAAAAGGGGCTAAACCCGAAGGGCTGAGCCGGAAAATGGCCATTCACTGCGTGATGCTCCTCGACAATAACCCGTTATTGCCTTCGTCACATGCTTTGTGCCAGGTCGTTTTCCGGCTCAGCGCAATGGCGAATAAAACGTCAACAGACCCTAGCGGGCTGTCGGACTTAAGACTGATCGACTACGGAAAAGCCGGATTTTGCCATATTTCACGCATTTTCTCGTTGAATAGCCAGCTATTCGCCTCAAAAGCCCGCGAAATCTGTCTCAAACCGGTCTTTCCCTCGCTACGATCGTTTAAGTTCGACAGGCTGCTAGCGGCGAGTTCTGATTTTGATGTGTTTGGGGATGATTACGGCAGCTAGGGATAAACCCCTGGAGGTGTGATGGAATTTATTTGTTTCTCTTTTGAGGCTATTAGATGTTGCAGATCAGCAACATCAGCTCTTTTTTTGGTGTAGAGGCTAATTGTTTTAAAGTACCAATTAAAATGCCAAATGAATTTATTGGCTTTGTTTTTTATTTATACCGTAAGAGTTTGCTGTAAGTATTTCTAATGTTTTAGTATAAATACCTTGTAGTACATATCACCATTTAAGTAATTTGTTTTGGTAATTTTTGTTTTATTTTGTGTTTTTTATTATTAGATATTTTTTTTAAATTAACGTATATCGCGCCTGTTTATTAAAAATAATGTTTATTGCTTAGTGTATTTGGGTTTTTTGTTTGTTGGTATTTTTACTTATAAGGGTTTGGTATTTTTACAGCAGAACAAAATTAATCGCTGTGTTTATATATGGGCTTCGGAGCACCTAGTACGCATATTTATTTATAAGTGGATTCGTATTGATGAATTAGCTTTAAGTAAAGCGCTGCAAGGTAATCCATTTAAAATCATATGAATCCGAATTCACACAGTGAATTCGTGGCTCAACCAAGATAAAGGAATCTCAGTATGTTTAAGCGCGTTCTTATCGCTACTGCCGTATCCGCAATGTTTGCAGCTCCTGCATTCGCTGACGTAACTATCAGCGGTTCTGCTGAAATGGACTTGATGTACAAGACTAACCAAGCTGGTACAAATGGTAAGGGCAAAGTTGCTGAAGAAATTGCAGTTATCGTAAACATCGACGGTACAGATAAGCTTGATACTGGCGATACGCTGAAATGGCGTCTGGCGCAAAAAGTAGCAACTCCAGGTCGTTACGATAGCTTCGGTCAACGTGAAGCTTGGATCGGTTACGAAACTAAGTTTGGTGAAGTTCGCTTCGGTAACCAGTTCTCTAACCAATACCTTGAAATGGATGGTTTCGCGAACAATGGTTCAGGCAACTTGTGGGCTGACTTTGGTTCACAACAAGTTCAATACGCGAACGGCGTAAGCTACTTCTCTCCTAAATTCAGCGGCTTTAGCTTTGCTGGTCAATACGATCTAGGTAACGGCCGTAACTCAGCCCGCGCTATGGAATTGACAGCAAACTACACTGGCTACGGCTTTAATGTTGCTGCTGGTGCTGCTGAAGCTAAGAATGGCAAGAGCGCTTCATCTGAAGCTGGTACATTCGGTGCCAATGGTAAGGGCTGGGGAAACTCAGGTGACTTCACTGTAGGTACTAATGCAGAAAACAAACTGCGTACTTACAATATCGATGCGAAGTACAAGACTGGCGCGTTTGATTTAGCTGCTGGTTACAAGCGTAACGAATGGAATGGCGCTGTTGATTTGGCTGTAGCTGGCCAAAAAACTACAGTTGACCAATTCTTGGTTGCTGCTGGTTACACTATGGGCAAAAACAACTTCAACCTTGGTTATCAACGTGTGCAAGACAGCAAGACTGATGGCACAAAAGTTGATAACGGCATGAACGTTCTTAACGCTCAGTACAACTACACACTGTCTAAGAACACTGTTGCATTTGCTCAAGTTCGTCACCACATGTTGGATACAGCGGGCAAAGCTAGCGTAATGACAGGTGCTTCACAGCTTGATGGTTTTGCTATCGGTTCAGACAAGAAAAACGCAACACGTCTGATGGTAGGTACATGGACAGCGTTCTAATTTAGAACCTGCTCATAAGCAAGACACCGGCAATACGTCGGTTGAACGCTTAGCCACTTAAAAAACGCCATGATGCAAATCGTGGCGTTTTTTTGTGCGTGCCAGCATCTGCGCCACTTATAGCCAATCGGTGTTGCGTTTGGGCCACACAATGTTGCAGATATACGACGCAATATTGCGTGGGTTTGTACCTATTGAGTATTCTTGTTTCGTAACACAAGCAATATATGCCTTGATGTACTGAAGTTAAAAAAATCAAATTCGCCTTTAGGAGAGATGAATTATGTTTAAACGTGCTCTGATTGTGGCTGCTGTTGCAGCTGCTTGCTCCGCTTCTGCTTATGCTGAAGTCACTATTAGCGGTTCAGCAGAACTGAATGTAATGTACTACAGCAATCAAACGGCTGATGGTAAGGGTAAGTTTGCTATTGATGCACCCGTTATTCTGAATTTTGATGGTGTGGATAAGTGGGATAACGGTATGTCCACTATCTGGCGCATTTCGCAAAAGCCAGGTCCTGGCGGTAGCGATAAAGCTACTGGCCCTGCTGCATTTGGTACTCGTGAAGCTTATATCGGCGTTAAGAGTGGTTTGGGTTCTGTTAAATTTGGTCGTATGTTCCAAGCAACTTACCTGCAAAAAGATTGGCCTTACCTGACAGACGGTTCGGGTAACGCTGGGCAAGACCGTGGTGTTACTGAAGCGGCATTCTGGGATAACGCCGTTGCTTATGAAGGCTCTTTCGGCGCTGTAAACGTATTTGCATCTGCTGATTTGGGCAATGGTTTTACCGATAAGAAAAATGGCTCACAAGGCTATGAGTTAGGTGGTGGCGCAAATATTGGCGCTTTCCATGTTGATGCTTCTTATTTAGCCGCTAAAAAAGGTGCTGAGTACGACAGTACATTCTTCTTGGGTGGCCGTGGTACTTTTGGTGCTTTGACTTTGTCTCTGGATTGGGCGCATGACAAGTTTGGCATGACAGATATCAAAGAAGATGCGATCCACGGTAAAGTTGGTTACAACTTCAATGACAAGCTGTCTCTGAACGCGGGTTGGACTAATATCAAGGATAGCGGTGGCGGCGATAAAAAAGCTGATCAGCTGAGTGCACAGCTTGGTTACAACGTATCTAAAAATACGATGGCATTTGTTCAGTATCGTTATATCAAACTGGGTGATGCAGGTAAGAGCCCTGTTGGCTTTGTAACGCAAAACCAAGGTATTGCTGGTACCAAAGACAGCATGCAACGTCTGCTTGTTGGTACATGGACAGGTTTCTAATCGTTTAAGTCATTTAAACGAAATTAAAACCCCGCTTAGGTGGGGTTTTTTGCGTTTGTTATTTGGGTGCAAAGGGAGGCTGGGGGGAAGTGTTTTTCGTTGCTATAAACGCATAAAGCCCCTGATTTTTATCAGGGGCTTTATTTTTGAATCCTGGCGGAAGCGGTCGGATTCGAACCCACGGAGGACTTGCATCCTCGGCAGTTTTCAAGACTGCTGCCTTAAACCACTCGGCCACACTTCCTTTCATCTTTGTCTTGCGACTCAGACAGGAACGCATTCTAGCAGCTTTTCTAGGCTTGTGTAAACTATTTGAATGAGATAACGTTTTTTTTTTGCAAACGCTTAGAAATTCTACACAACGCGCTGATTAATCACTGCACCCAAGTCTTTTAGAGTTTCTCAAGCACCGCAAACTTAGCTAACACACATTGCTCTGTATGCTCCATCGCTGGGGATAAGCGAATGCGGTAGGATTTTTCTTGTGCGGTGAATTTGTATTCTTGGTTCTCGGCAAAAACAGCGCTAGGGATAATCAGAAAGCGTGCGGGGTTGGTGCTTGGCCCTTCTGGCGCGTAAATGCACTGGAATCTCTCTTCTGTTAGTAAAGGGGAGAGGCTAACGATTACAGGGTTTTGAGTGAGTGTTTCTACGCCGATACTCATAATGCCTTTTTGGCTGCGATTCACTCGGCGCACTATACCAATGGTAAATGGGTGTTGGCCAATATTAGCTAGCCCCAGAAACTCGCCGACCTCCAATGGCGTGTCACTGTGATAATTCAAGCCAAATCCACCCGCGCTTGCGTCTGCTAGCTCCCATTTTTGTGCCTCTAAAAGGTCTGCGCTGCTTGCTGTGGTTTGCTGTGTGATAAACGGGATTATTTTTTGTATCCCGGTAATAACATGAATCGATTTTGTATTGTTTTGCCTTTCATGTTGTCTTACTGGAGTTAGCGAATCTCGTGACCAAAGATTACTAAGCGTTTGCAATAGGTCTAAATTGGCAGGCGAGGATGTTTCTTCTGGCAAGCCAAGGGATGCAGCGGATTGGCCTTGGTTTAGCTGTTGAATAAGCTGGTTTATATGCTCTGCAATGGGAGTGGTTGTCCAATAGCGCCAGTTTTCGCCAACCATATCTCGACGTATACGTTTGGGCTTGCCGGTTCCGGTGATATTTATTGCAAATAAGTGCTTTTGTGGTTTTAGCTCTGGCTCAAGCTCAATAAGCGCGCTCCATTTTTTTAGCCAAGTCGCAATCAAGTTGATTTGGCTAGATTGAACTTTGTCAGGGTTCGCGAGCGATAACATGAGCGTTTGAATATAATGATCTTGAATATTTGATGGTTCACTGCTGCTGTAAGTAATTTGTGGTGTTTTTGCGAAATTGTTTTGCTCGGAAAAATGATACAGGCGATTAAGATTTCGCCAGATATGGTTGTCTAAATCCAGATGACGCATATAAGCGTAGCGTGCTTGAGTCGCAAAAAGCTCGATGGCTCTTAAGGTGAATAACTGTAGCTTTTTATCTTGGGTTCGACCAACTTTTTGACTGGCTAGCTTGATGCCAATTAGGTAGCCTGTGGCCATTTCTTGCCAGAATGATAATACAGTAGGCAGGACTTGGTGAGGAGAAATGCCTTCTTCGATAATCCGTCCGTGGTAAATATCGAGTAAATGGCTTTGTAATGGTCCAGCTTTTTCGTCAAGATAAGGGATAGTTTTGAATAGCTCGTTGCTACTAATTTGTGGATTTTGATTAAGCTGTTGTAACGCTTTTACGATTTCTATCTGGGCTTGTAAAATATCGCTTTCTGGCAGCTCATCCATAAAGATCGTTGCTGATTTAAGATCAAATACGCCTTCTTGTGTAGTGGGGCGAAAGAGTGAGTTTACTAGGCCTTTTATATCAAACATCATTATTTTACCCAATGATACTAATTCGTTTTGAGAGTAAAGCGTCTAGTTATGTATTACAAGTAAGGTATTACAGTTTACAGCAGTGTTATAAAATGATTAATAATCAATGGGCGTAATAATTTAATCTAACCAAATTTTGATTATATATTCTTTACGCTTTGTGTAATTTAAAATCAAAGAAGTGTGTGGTGTAAAAAACAAAGCAGCGCCTCGTTTTGAATTTTCTTCGTCAGAGTATAGTCAAGCGGTTGCTGGGCCGCTGTCATTAAAGGGCGGATTGCTTAGATTTACAGCACTTCAACTCGCTTCTTTTTCTACAAAAATAGCAAACTAAAACCCTCTGCTGTGAGGCAAGGGCATAGTGGCGCTACGGTGTGATAAAATCAGCCGCTTTGTGTTGGCGTAGTGTGAATTCAAATCGCGCGGGCAGAGTCAATATTCTTACTTTTAATGATGTTTGGCATCGTTAAAAGAAAAAACGTAGCTAAAATCAAATTTACTATGGGTAAAGAACGATCCTCGCTTAGTTTAGGGCTTAACAGTCATCCTTAGCTAGGATTGGTGTTTTATGACAAGCTGCGGTGTAGAAGCCAACCCGCGATCGGGCGGGGAAATTTTTAGTTTTTATCAGTGATGAAACGATGAGCTTGCGCGCTGCGCAGGTCAATGACCGTTTCTTTTAAAGAATACAACGATGTATCTGGGTAGCAATAGGGCAAACAAACCATGATTAGTACTGCAAATATTACAATGCAATTTGGCGCGAAACCTTTATTTGAAAGGGTTTCAGTTAAGTTTGGTGACGGTAATCGTTATGGCTTGATTGGCGCAAACGGTTGTGGTAAATCCACTTTTATGAAAATTTTAGGTGGTGATTTAGAGCCTACTGCTGGCAATGTAAGTCTAGAGCCTGGTGTTCGCCTGGGTAAGCTTAAGCAAGATCAGTTTGCTTTTGAAGATTGCCGCGTGATTGATGTTGTGATGCAAGGGCATACTGAGCTATGGGCGGTGCTGGCCGAGCGCGATGCAATTTATGCCAATTTAGAAGCCACCGAAGACGATTATATGCGCGCGGCTGATTTAGAAGGCAAAGTGGCCGAGTACGATGGTTACACTGCTGAAGCGCGCGCTGGTGCTCTATTGCTGGGGGCTGGGATTCCTATTGAGCAGCACGTTGGCCCAATGAGCGATGTAGCGCCGGGTTGGAAGCTACGTGTCTTGCTGGCACAAGCCTTGTTTTCTAACCCAGAAGTACTGCTGCTGGATGAGCCAACCAATAACTTGGATATCAACACAATTCGTTGGTTGGAAGATGCGCTGAATGAACGCGATTCCACCATGATTATTATTTCCCATGATCGCCACTTTTTAAATCAAGTGTGTACTCACGTTGCTGACGTTGATTTCCGCGAAATTCGTATTTACCCAGGCACTTACGATGATTATATGATTGCTTCTACGCAAGCGCGTGATCGCTTGCTAACAGACAACGCAAAGGCTAAAGAAAAAGTGGCCGAGTTAAATTCTTTTGCTGCACGATTCTCGGCAAATAAATCTAAAGCGCGTCAGGCTACAAGCCGCCTGAAACTGGCAGATAAAATTAAGGAAGCGATGGTTGAGGTGAAGCCCTCTAGCCGTCAGAACCCTTACATCCGCTTTGAGGTTGATGAAAAATCCAAGTTACACCGCCAGGCTGTAGAGCTTGCTGGTGTGTCTAAGTCTTTCGATAAGCCTTTGATTCAAAATTTGGATCTGATTTTAGAAGCAGGTCAAAAGATTGCCGTGATTGGTGGTAACGGTGTGGGTAAATCCACGCTAGTGAAGCTTTTGATGGATGTAATTAATCCAGATAGTGGCAAGATTAAGTGGGCCGAAAAAGCCCAGCTGGGTTACTTTGCACAGGATCATGAAGCTGATTTTGAAGAAGACATTACGCTGTTTGATTGGGTTAAGCAGTGGAGCCAGCCAGGCACGGATGATCAGGTCATCCGAGGTATTTTAGGGCGTCTGTTATTTAGTGGTGATGATGTTAAGAAATCAGTTAAGGTGCTATCTGGTGGTGAAAAAGGCCGCATGCTGTACGGTAAGCTGATCTTAGAAACACCGAATGTATTAATTATGGATGAGCCGACTAACCATATGGATATGGAGTCGATCGAGTCCTTAAACTTAGCTTTGGATTTATATAAAGGTACTTTGCTATTTGTATCGCATGACCGAATTTTTGTAAGCTCGCTGGCGACGCAAATCCTAGAGCTGAATGGTGATGGAACATACAATTACTATGTGGGCGGTTACGAAGACTATTTGGCTAGCCGTGGTTTAGATTAAGCAGAGGCTTCAATAAGCTAAAGCTGAGAACGCAAGCGCGCTTGTACTATTGCAAGTATTTAATTGACGTAGTGTGTAAGTGATTGTAGTAAAATAGAGGGGCGATTATTCGCCCCTCTATTTTATTTTGGCTGCGAATCGCTATGTCTCGTGCTACCCCCTTTAAAGCCACCGAGTATCTAGCACCTTTCTGGCTACCTGGCGGGCATGCGCAGACGCTTTATCCTGCCACCTTAATGTGGAAAAAAACGCCTGCTTATCGGCGAGAATCGTGGATTACACCTGATTTAGATTCGATTGTCGTGGATTGTCTGGATGGCGGTGCTGGCACGCCGTTGGTGGTGTTGTTTCATGGATTAGAGGGCAGTTCGCGCAGCCATTACGCTACCTCTTTATTCGATTACCTGTATTCGCTTGGTTGGCGTGGTGTAGTGCCGCATTTTCGCTCCTGTGGCAATGTGCTCAATCGCCTGCCTAGGGCCTATCACGCAGGGGATTCTGCCGAAATTGATTGGGTACTATGCCAGATTCGCGCTCAAAATCCAGGTGTGCCTATTTTTGCCGTTGGTGTATCGCTGGGTGGCAATGCTTTATTAAAGTGGCTGGGTGAGCAAGGAGATGCAGCGGTAGCAGTGATTGATGCAGCTGCTGCGGTCTGTGCCCCAATCGATTTAGCGGCGACGAGCGAGTCGCTTGATCAAGGCTTTAACCGCCGCGTGTACACGCGTGAATTTTTACGCAGCTTACGCAAGAAGACCTTTGCTAAGCTGAAGCTTGTCGATAATCCTTTCTTAGATCAAGAAGGTTTACGTCGTGTAAATACGCTTAGAGCGTTTGATGATTTATTGACCGCACCGATACATGGTTTTAAAAGCGTAGAGCATTATTGGCAAGAAGCCAGTAGTAAGCCTTTTTTGCCTTTGATCCGCTTACCCAGCTTAATTATTAATGCAAAAAATGATCCCTTTGTGCCGTTTGAATCTTTGCCTTTGCCGGCAGGAGTATCAAATAGCGTTACCTTATTGCACACCTTGGAAGGGGGACACGTTGGCTTTGTGTCTGGTGCTATTCCTGGGCAATTGCAATGGTTACCGCACACATTGCATCATTTTTTTCAGTACCATTTACCGTTGCCTCGTTAAAGGGATTTGATTGTGCCCGTCTTAGCTCATGGTCTGTTTAAAGCTTACGATATTCGTGCTCAAACCTCATTGCTTACCCCTGAAGTGGCCCATTTTGTTGGGCGGGCACTGGGGGCGGAAGCGCATGCACGGGGAGTACAGCAAATTGCGGTGGCAAGAGATGGCCGCTTTTCTAGCCCGGCCTTAGCAAGCGCTTTAATTGATGCCCTCGTTGCTAGTGGGATCACGGTGCTGGATATGGGCTTGGCAGCTACCCCCTTGCTGTATTTTGCGGCGCGTCAGTATAGTGATGGCTCTGGTGTAATGATTACCGGTAGCCATAATCCGAGTGATTATAACGGCATTAAAATGACGTTGGCCGGTGAAACCATTGATGGCGAGGCTTTGCAAGCTTTACGCCTGCGTATAGAAAACGATGATTTTATTGTAGGGCAAGGTCAGGTTCAGCCCTTAGATATTAGCCAAGCTTATTACGCTGCTGTGGTGGCGGCTGTTTCACTACAACGGCCTTTTAAGGTGGTGGTGGATTGTGGGAATGGCGTGCCAGGCGCGTTTGCTCCTGCTTTATATCGCGCCTTGGGCTGTGAGGTGATTGAGTTGTACTGTCAGGTGGATGGTGCTTTCCCTCATCACCATCCGGATCCTCAGGTAGAAGAAAACCTAGCTGATTTAAAGCGGGCCGTCGTGGCACATGCTGCAGATCTGGGCTTGGCGTTTGATGGTGACGGGGATCGTTTAGGCGTGGTGACACGGGATGGTGAGAGCATTGCAGGGGATAGGTTATTAATGCTATTTGCTGCTGCCGCTCTAGCCAAGCAGCCTGGGCACATTCTTTACGATGTAAAATCCAGCGGCCTGATTGCAGCTTGGGTAAGGAGCAAAGGCGGTAGCTGCGAGGCGATCCCAACTGGCCACGGGCATATGAAGCGCCATTTGCAATCAACTCAGGCACTGGTGGCTGGTGAGTTGTCTGGGCATTTTGCCTTTAATGATTGGCCTGATGATGATGCCCTGTTTGCTGGGGCAAAATGTTTACAAATGATGGCAGAGCAAGATTTATCAGAGGCCCTGCAAATATTACCTAGATCGCTCGTTACGCCAGAATTACAAGTGGCATTAGCGCAAGATGGCCATCAATTGGTGGCAGAAATTGCTAAAAAAGCAGTGTTTCCCTTAGCCCTACGTATTTTTGCGATTGATGGTTTACGGATTGAATACGCCGATGGTTTTGGCTTGATTCGTGCCTCAAACACCACACCGGTATTAACGCTAAGAATGGAATCGCAAACTGCGCTGGGCTTAGCAAGAATTCGCGCCGAATTAGCCGCGGCCATCGCGCCGCTGCAGTTGCCCCCTTTAATGCCATAATGTTTTGCTCAATTTTTAATAAAATATCCTACATTGAACCACGATTGGAAAAACAATGATTCCTGCTCCACACCTTATCGCCTCTCAAGTGGCTGCCGCTTTACAGGAAGACATTGGTCGCTGTGATTGGACAGCCATGCTGATTGCCCCAGATACCCAAAGTAGTGCCACGGTGATAGCAAGGCAGAGCGCGGTGCTGTGCGGGCAGGCTTGGTTTGATGAAGTTTTTCGCCAAGTGGATGATGAAGTGCAAGTGCAGTGGATGGTAAAAGAAGGAGAGTGTGTCGAGGCAGATCAAGTGCTCTGTCTTATTCTTGGCCCCGCTCGTAGCTTACTCACTGCCGAGCGTAGTGCGCTTAATTATTTACAAACCCTCTCCGCGGTGGCTACTGAGACGCGCCGTTATGTGGATTTAGTAGCACACACCTCGGCCAAGATTCATGACACACGTAAAACAATCCCTGGGCTCAGATTGGCGCAAAAATATGCGGTAACAGTGGGCGGGGGCTTAAATCAGCGGATTGGTTTGTATGATGGCATTTTAATTAAAGAAAACCATATTATGGCGGCGGGCAGTATTTCTGCTGCTTTAGCTGCTGCGGCAAAGTTGGCTCCGGCGGATGTCACTATTCAAATTGAAGTAGAAACCATCCATGAGCTAGAACAGGCTTTGCACGCAGGGGCTGTTTCAGTGTTGTTAGATAATATGAACTTAACGGATCTGCGTGCGGCGGTGGCTTTGGCTGGGCAGAGTGCTGTGTTAGAAGCCTCGGGTGGCGTGGATGAGAGCACGGTGCGCGAGATCGCAGAGACGGGTGTGCATAGAATTTCAATTGGTAAATTAACGAAAGATATTCAAGCAATAGATTTATCAATGCGTTTTGCTTGATTTTTATTCATGATAAATAAAATAATTTGTACGATGAAATTATTTATTAATGCTTTTTTATTAATATAAGGTTCGCTGCATTTATTCGTAATTTTTGTAGATGTCGTGGATGATGTTTATTTGCTATGGTTGTCATGTGTTGCAAGTACATGGAGCTTTTTCTATTTAAAGTAATCCAATGTAGTGTCAGTTTTTTTCTCACGTAGTTCTAAGGAGCATTTCTTATGAATACCAAAAGTGAAACTTTACTCGACCAATCCCAAGACATTTTACAAGAAGCTGAGCAGCTCTTGGTAGAGGCCTCGCAAGCAGGCGGCAAAGATGCAGAGGCATTGTACGCGCGTGCCGTTGAGCGTTTGCGTTCGGCTAAAACACGTTTAGTTGAAGTTGAACAAGTGGCGGTAGCAAAGGCTAAGCAAGCCGCAAAAGTAACGGATGAATATGTCCACGATCATCCTTGGCAAGCCATTGGCGTGGCTGCTGCGGTGGGTGCATTGGTAGGCATGCTGATCTCGCGCCGCTAATCGTGTCTCCCTATTTTGCAGGTGTCCGGCGTGTTTTAGCGCAGGCTGTGGGCTTAGCAAGTACGCATCTAGAGCTACTGGGTTTAGAGCTGCAAGATGCTTTGCAGCGTTTTCTGGGGCATTTAATTTTAGGCATACTGGCGGCAGTCTTGGGTGGTTTAAGCCTTGCCCTTGCTGCGGTGCTACTGTTGATTATTTTTTGGGATAGTCATCGGATTGTAGTCGCGTCAGGGTTAATGCTGGTTTACGGCGGTGGTGCCTTGGTTTGCCTATGTTGGCTGCGTTATCGCTTAAAGCATGCTGCGGATTTATTTCCAGCGACGTGCGCGGAGCTGGTGAGGGATCGCAAGGCCTTACTGCGGCAAAGTGCTGAGGATGAAGCATGAAACTAGCGCGCTTCTATCGTAAGCAATTTTTGCAGTTAAAAGCAGAGCAGCAGCGCCAAGCGCTGAGGCAAGCGCTGAGGCAAGAATTAAGATCTTTGGCCCAGCCTATGAATATGCTGCAAGAGGGTTTAGCCATGAGTCAGCCTCAATCAGGAATCTTAGGCTGGCTTAAATTAGCAAGGCTCGCTTTACGCACTGAAGGATGGAAAAAGCATCTTACGATTGGCATGGGCTTATTGCAAATAGCTCGATTTATTATCAAAAAACGTCGCTAAGCAAAGCCCCCAGATCTGCATCATTGGGGCTTTTTGCTTAGGTGGCTTGCGGTAATTTTTGCGGGGTTTGGGCTTGATTGATCATGCGTCGATGATCGTGAAAAATCACATGTCAATTGTGCATGACTTATTTAATAAATTTTTGATTATATAGGGCTTAAATACTGTTTGAGTTGCTCGCTTAATTCGCCATTAGCAGAGAATTTTCTGGCAAAAAGTGCGGGGCTAGTTTGTAAGCGCGGCAGATCGCTTATTTCAAACACACGCGGTGACCAAGCCCCGGTTTCCCATTCTAAATAGTGCAAAGAATCATTAATCAGCACATCTGCCAATGGCGTGTGCATTAACACGCTTTGCACAAACATTTCGTCCGGTACCAATGTGTGGCGAAAAAAGCGAATTAACTCTGGATAAATTTCGCAATAATCAAGTAGTGTTTGGCAGGCATTTGCCGATAAGCACCACCATTGCGAGCCAGAATAAATTGCTTTTAAAGGTGCGGGTAGTGGGCGCTTGAATAAACCGAGTCGGTTTAAAGGTCGCAGTATTTTTTGCAATAACTTGCCAGCCAAACGGCCATTAAGTCGTTCAGGGTGATAGCTTTGATAGCGATAACGGATATCAAAATGGGGATCTGGCTGTCGGAGAAACTCAATAAAACCAGCGTGCCCGCTGAGTTTAGCCACAATTTGCTCATGTGTTTTAAGTGGAAAATCTTGGGCAGAAAGCAAAACTAAATAATCACAACCATCTTTCAGTGCGGCTTTAATGAGCTCAAGGCTGGCACTGACTAATGAAAATCCCCCCAGCGGCAAGCTTGCCGGTGAATAAACTGAGCCCCACTGGGTACATTGGCCTGCATGGCCTGCACAGTTTGATCGGCGGTATTGCCATCCACATGAATATAAATGTGGGCATCACGGTGGTGTAGCTGCTGGCAAAGCCTGCCTAATTGCTCTGGATGGGCGTGGCAAAGGATCAAGTAGGCAATTCGCATTGAGATAACCATAAATAAATAGCGCTTTATTCTAACTCGAATATTTTATAAATAATTTTTGAGGTAAAATTGGCGCAGTTTGTATTGACTACTGTAAGAATTAAAGGCTTTTGCCGCTCCCTTACCTATAAATTGCTGTATGAATGGCGGTTCGCTGATCTTTAATGGGCGAAGTGGGCTTGGGTGAGCGTTATTATCAAGATTGACTGGGTAGTCTCTGAGGACTATCGTTTACAACTTTATTCGGGAAATTTAGCACATGCCGAAAGCAACTAAACCCCCGAGAGCTTTGAAGTAGGCCTCCAAGAGTTGGAGAGCTTGATTGCTGAAATGGAAGCGGGCAATTTGCCGCTAGAAACTGCTCTAACTACGTACAAGCGCGGCACAGAATTACTACAATTTTGCGAAAGCCGCTTGGCAGACGCCGAACAACGTATTCGAGTGCTTGAAGGTGCAGAACTCAAGCCCTTCCCTGCGGATAATGCATAAATGACTTTAGAATTTAATCTCTGGATGCAAGGCGTTCAGTCCCAGATGGAACAAGCCCTCTCGGCTGTTCTGCCCGCACAAGATGCTATTCCTGCCCAGCTGCATACCGCGATGCGTTACTCTGTGTTGGATGGTGGTAAGCGTGTTCGTCCATTATTGGTGTTTGCCGCTGGTGCGGTTGTTAATGCACCTTTTGAGCGTTTGCAATATGTGGGAGCTGCAGTGGAGCTTATCCACGCTTATTCCCTTGTGCATGACGATATGCCCGCCATGGATAACGATGTGTTGCGCCGTGGTAAGCCTACCTGCCATGTGGCTTTTGGTGAGGCATCGGCTTTATTGGCTGGGGATGCACTGCAGACGTTGGCCTTTGATTTACTTTCCATGCATACCCTTGCCGATTCGGCGAGCCACCAACTCACCATGGTGAATATCTTAGCCCGTGCTTCAGGCAGCTTAGGCATGTGTGGTGGACAGGGGATTGATCTTTATAGCGTGGGGCAAGCCTTGAGCTTGACCGAGCTAGAACGAATGCACGGCTTAAAAACCGGTGCTTTGATTCGGGCCGCCGTGCTATTGGGCTCTTATTGTGGCGAAGCGATCAGTGATGAGGATAGACATCGCTTAGATTACTACGCGCGATGCATTGGGCTAGCGTTTCAAGTGGTTGATGATATCTTGGATGAAGAAGCAGATTCGGCAACTTTGGGTAAAACAGCGGGCAAAGATGCGGCCAATAATAAGCCAACCTATGTTTCTTTATTGGGTTTAGCCGCTGCAAAAGAGAAAGCGGCTGAGCTAAAGGCCGATGCATTAGCGATGATTGCACCTTTTGGTGAAAAAGCGCGCCACCTTGTTATGTTGGCCGATTTTATTGTGGAGCGCTCAAGTTAGGCGCATCCCAAGAGTCATTGCGCTTAAAAAACGCGTAAAGAACAGCCTGCCACAGCCCATAACAGCGTCTGCTGGTCAGTTTTAAAGTGGAACGCATTAAAAATGAAGAAGCTTGAGATGAGTTATCCCTTACTTGATATGGTTTCCTGTCCAGCCGAGCTAAAAAAGCTTGCCCGAGATGATTTGCCACAACTGGCCAATGAATTACGTAGTTGCTTACTCGATTCAGTCAGCCAGACGGGCGGCCATTTTGCCTCTAATTTAGGCGCTATCGAGCTGACGGTGGCCTTGCATTACGTGTTTAACACGCCATATGACCGCTTGGTTTGGGATGTTGGCCATCAAAGCTATCCGCATAAAATCCTCACCGGCCGTCGCCAGCGCATGCATACCATGCGTAAGCAGCATGGCTTGGCCGCTTTTCCTAAGCGCGAAGAAAGCGAATACGATACTTTTGGTGTGGGTCATTCCAGCACCTCAATTGCTGCGGCATTAGGTTTTGCTGAAGCGGCTAAGCTAAAGGGTGAGGATCGCCATGCTATTGCTGTGATTGGTGATGGGGCAATGACGGCTGGTCAAGCTTTTGAAGCGCTTAATAATGCGGGTGATCGTGAGGTGAATTTACTGGTGGTGCTGAACGACAATGAAATGTCGATCTCACCAAATGTAGGTGCGCTTACTAATTACCTGTCTAAATTGCTTTCCAGTAAGTTTTACAACGGTATTCGCAGTGCCTCGGGCCGCGTGCTAGATGTTGTACCGCCTTTGAAAGAACTTGCCAAAAAAGGTGAAGAACACGTCAAAGGCATGCTTACGCCGGGCACGATGTTTGAGCAGTTTGGGTTTAATTATATTGGCCCCATTGATGGCCATGATTTAGATACGCTGGTCACAACACTAGCGAACATCAAGCAGCTAAAAGGCCCACAGTTTCTGCACGTGGTAACGCGTAAGGGCGAGGGCTATAAAAAAGCCGTTGCCGATCCGGTGAAATACCATGCGGTTACCCCGTTTGCAAAAGAAGACGGCATGTTGGGCGCTAAAGCCACTAAAGTCAGCTACACCAAGGTTTTTGGTGATTGGCTATGCGATATGGCCAAAATGGATAAGCGTTTGCTTGGCATCACGCCTGCCATGCGCGAAGGCTCGGGCCTAGTGCGCTTTGAGCAAGAAAACCCTGAGCGCTATTTTGATGTGGGCATTGCTGAGCAACACGCGGTGACCTTTGCTGCTGGTTTGGCTTGTGAAGGTTTTAAGCCGGTGGTGGCGATCTATTCAACTTTCTTGCAGCGCGCTTATGATCAGTTGATTCACGATGTAGCGATTCAAAATCTACCCGTGGTGTTTGCGATTGACCGTGCTGGCCAAGTGGGGGCGGATGGCCCAACCCACGCAGGGTCTTTTGATATTTCCTTTTTGCGTTGTATCCCTAATATGGTGGTGCTGACACCTGCGGATGAAAACGAATGCCGCCAGATGCTGTATACGGCTTTTTTACACGATGGGCCAAGTGCGGTGCGCTACCCTCGTGGCACGGGCCCCGGTGTTGAGGTGCAAAGCACCATGATCGCTATTGCCATGGGCAGTGCAGAAATTCGCCGTCGTGGCAGTAAAATAGCTATCCTTGCGTTTGGTACGGTGCTTGCTGCAGCTTTAGAGGCTGGCGAGGCGCTGAATGCCTCCGTGGTGAATATGCGCTTTGTGAAGCCCATTGATACTGCTTTAATTCTTGAATTGGCCGCTAGCCACGATTACCTAGTTACGGTGGAAGAAGGCTCGATCATGGGGGGGCAGGTTCGGCAGTATTAGAGAGCATGATGGCGCAGAATAACTTTAAGCCCTGCCTGCAATTGGGGATTCCTGATCGTTATATCGAGCATGCAGAGCAGCAGGTGCAATGGGCAGAATGTGGCTTAGATGCCGCAGGGATTGAAGCCAGTATTCGTGAGCGCTGGGCCATCTAAATCTGTGGCTTGATTACGTTAAAAAAACGAGGCATCGCCTCGTTTTTTTATATGCATGAGTCCATGCTATCAGCGGTTTAAAGTGGGTAATAGTGGCTAAAAATACTGTGTTTCAGGGATTCATTTTTATTTAAATAAGATAAACCTCAGTAAGGTTTTAAATAACCTAGACTAAGAAAGTTCACTTATTTAATTACATCAATATGAGCCCAGATACTTTATCGCAGTTATCTGAATTGCCAGAAGAAAATCCTCACTATTTGCGTGCCGCTACGCAAATGGGGGATAACCTTGATGTGATTGCTGATCAAGATATTTTTGCGGCCAATGGGATGAAGTTGGTCGCAAAAGGAGCAAAGATTAGCAGTCACCAATTTGATCTTTTGGTTAAGCACAAATTAGCCACACCTCTCGACCAACTTTTAGCAACGGATCGGCCACTTGATGGTGGCCAATTGGCCTTTGAGGTTGGCAACATACTAGAGAAAGACCCCATTTTGGCGAGACTGCTAACGAGGGCGGGTGATCCTTTAGCCATTAAGCATCAGCTAGCGGCATTAGTCTTGCCTATGCCTATTCGATTTAGGCTAACGGTGATGCAAAATCAGCGGCCTAATTTATTTGAACATGCACTAAGAAATTGTATTGTTTCTTATTCCCTAGCTCAGCAACTGAAATTGCCTGAATCAGATAAGACGGCCTTAGTGCTGGCGGCGCTATGCCACGATTTAGGTGAGATGCATACGGATCCAGAACTGCTGACGCCTACGCATATAATTACACAGCAAGAGCGCCGCTATATCTATGTGCATCCAATTACTAGCTATATGCTGGTGCATAGTTTCCCTGCGTTTTCGCTGGCTGCCGAGTATGCTATTTTGCAACATCATGAACGGCTGGATGGCAGCGGTTATCCACATGGTTTACGCGGTGAAGCGGTGAGTCGTTTAGCGCAGATCATTGCCATTGCTGACGTCACCGATGCGGTATTGAATCGTTTTGATTCAAAACGATTAGACGCTTTATTTACTTTGCTTCATTCCCGCTTTGATCCAGCAGCGGTTAAGGCTTTAAGGGATATATTAGGCTCGCTGAGTAATGATGAACATCAGAGCGTGGTAGAAAGAGATATCACCTTGCAGTTAGCGCATATTGCTGATTTTCTTGAAGCATGGCTGGCTTTACATACCATGTTAAAAGGACAAATAAATGAAGGGGCGAGCCTTAATTCACCGCTGGGATTTTTATTTGAGCGTATGGAAAGCATTCGTGCGCTGATTGTTCAGGCAGGTTTAAATCCCGATGATGTGCAGTCTATGCATACCTTTGGGGAAGAAGATCCTGAAATGCTGGCTGAATTGCAAGCCATGCTGAGCGAAATGGAATGGATGCTTTTTGATTTAGCCAATGAAATAGAGCGCCGTTCCCCTACATTGGATGGCGTTTCTCAAGAAGCATTACAAGATTTAATCTTACATTTGCGGGAAAGTTAAATTTAGGCAGAATGGGCCGTGCTTAAGCTGCTGCTCATTTCCTCAATGAGCTTGCCTAAGCTTAGTAACGCGCGATCTATTTCTGGGCTTAAACGGCCAGCCGCAGTTGATGCGAATAAAGTACTCAAAGCGATTTGAGTTAAAAAACATCAGCCCAGGGGCAATTAAAATACCTTGTTTGAGCGCAGCATCAAAAACCCGCTTAGACGATAGCTGCTCGGGTAACTCCACCCATAATGCCAGCACACTATGTACACCCCTCAGTATTATCGCTAGCAGCCTGTCGGACTTAAGACTGCTCTACTACGGAAAAGCCGGATTTGGTCATATTTCACGCATTTTCTCGTTGAATAGCCAGCTATTCGCCTCAAAAAACCGCGAAATCAGTCTCAAACCGGTCTTTCCCTCGCTACGATCGCTTAAGTCCGACAGGCTGCTAGCTTGATACGCTATTGGATCAATCGATAACTAAAAATTGTCCCTGTAAGCCAGCCTCTCCATTTAAGAACTTTGAAATATGATTTGCAACAAGTTTAGCTACCAGAGGCTTTTTTCTAAACCAAGTAGATAAACCATGATCGCAGCCTGCAATCTGTAAAATATTAAGTTGTTTGTTTGGCAAAGAATTTTTAATTTTTTCTATTACTTCTGCAGGTATAGCACTGTATTGTTCTTTCCCGTTAATTTTAAATATTCCTGCGGAGGTACCTAAAATGCCACCAGAATGTATTGAGGCTACCCCATCATACTGACCGATTATTAGCATGATATCGCCATGATATGTTGATAAGTAATCAAAAGAATCTGTGTTTAAAAAACCAAATGGAATTGAAATTTCTTTTTTGAATTTAGGCCCAAAGTTTTCTAGGTATGCAGAGTCAGAATACACCGCTGGACAAAATAGAATTATTTTATTTATATTTAAATTGCTAGCAGCTAATTTTAAAGCCAGGGCCCCGCCTAAGCTGTACCCCATTACGGCTATATTTTCTCTATCTAATATGTTTAGAAAACGGTAGGATTCATTAAGATTGTTAGCGAGTGAAGTTTCTTCTAAATTAATGCCGCTTGCTAAATTATGGCCTGATAAATTAAAGCTTAATGACGATACTCCTTCTTTTTGTAGAAAATAAAGTATCGTATTTAGTTTTGTATAATCTGACCGTGCCCCATGAATTGCAAGAAAAGATGGCCATTTTTTAGTTGGTGAAAATAAAATTCTTCCCTCTGGGTGATAGTAGCCTAGATTAAGAGAAAAATAGCCTACATTAGCAATGTAGGAATCATTGAAAATCAGCTCATCGGCGACACGAGATTTTTTGAGTAATCTGATATTATTTACATTCATGCGATATGTGTTGAAATATAAACTCTTAGGGGATTATCTGGGTCTAGCAGTAATTTAACTGCCATTAGACCGCAGATGCTTATAAGCAAAGGCTTAATTAATTTTGGACCAAACTTTACAGCACAGCGAGCACCAAGTTGAGCACCAATAAATGCACCTATCGCCATGGCTATTGCCACAGTAAAAATAATATGGCCGGTTAAAATAAATACAAATAATGCACCAATATTACTTGAAGCATTTAAAAGTTTTGTGTTTGCCATTGCTCGGACAATCCCTTGGCCAAGCAATAATACACAAGCAATCATAAAAAATGATCCAACACCTGGGCCAAATACACCATCGTAAAAACCAATTAATGGAGCAATCATAGCGGTAAATAAAAAAGAAGAAATTTTAGCATGCCGTTCTTCATTATTTAATTTTGGTGCTAACACAAAATAGATTGCAACTAAAATAAGTAAAATAGGAACTAAAAACTCAAGAGCAGATTTAGGAATTAAACTAATTGATAATGCACCAAATCCACCGCCTAGAAGTGACATGAGAGCCATTGGAAAGCCAGATCTCCATTCTATTTGTCCTTTCCTTGCGAATGCTATTGTGGCTGAAATAGTTGCAGCTGCCGCTTGAAATTTATTTGTTGCAATGGCTGCGACAGGTGGAATCCCTGCAATAAACAAAGCAGGAAGAGTTATTAGACCACCTCCACCGGCAATGGCATCAAAAAAACCAGCTAGCATAGCAACTGCAGCTAAGGCCATCATGGTATTTAAGTCTATTACATCAAGCATGAAATTTTCCATTGGATATATTACTCATCAATAATGACTATTATATTGAAATAATAGTATATATGATTTTTTTTATGGACTAGCCTTGAACCAGTAGAGGGTCTTTATTTAATATAATTGGTGTCGCTCTGTTTGAATATCCAAATATACGTAGAAGAAGTCTTCGATTGTCCTTAATAATGTCTCTACAGTGTAGCGCAATATCATTGTTAATAATAAGTGCTGAGCTTGGCTGGAGTGAATACTCGATTATATCAGCATTGGCTATTTCAATGTTTAGCTTTTCAAAGGCTAATTTTTCAGTTGTGGATGCAAATTTACTTGCTGAAAATCGGTATGAATTATATCGTATACTAAATGAATTATTTTCATATATATCAAGAATAGATATGTTATTTCCTGCGATTCCTTTGCCTACAGTAAATGAATCGCTGCGAGTAAAGTTAAATGCTGTAGAGGTAAGTGCTAGTACTTCATCTGGATTAATTTTTTTAATAATTGGTGAGATGGGAATCACCTTTGTAGGCTCATTTTTGGGATTCCAGCGAGCTGTAAGAATGAGTGCTGATGGTGCAGGAGAATGACCATCTAATGAATGCAATGAGCAGTTATATGGAGCCTCTGTATGCGGGCCAAGAGTTAATCCAGAATGCGAACTTAACTCAATTTTATCGGGAAGGTTTTCATTGGAGAGAATTTCATGTCCGCCACCTTTGAAATTGGCAACATATCGAAGCAATTTTCCCTCGTTATCAATATCATAAGCAAAAGCTCGATGCCCAACAAGGTGTAGAAGAATTTGGCTTCGTGAAGATAATCTATGGCAGTGGAAATCTATTTGAAGCTCTTCAATATCTGGTAGAGATGCAGGAATTTTTCCTTTTTCTCTATCTATCATCCCTTCAAATACCAATGATGGAATGTCCCCATTGGAAAATTTTTTTGCTATTTCTGCTTGTTGATTATTTAATGTTGCGAAAATTTCAATTGCATATTGTTTGGCTTTTAATTGAACACCAACAACTTGTATTCCACCCATTTTCGCTAATTCTATAGATGCGTTTTCAAGTTGCAAAGCTTGCTGCATATCAAAAGTTAATATGTTTAATACGGATGTTTTCTTGCTAGTAATTACAGGTGTTTCAGTGAATTTAAACATAAAGTAACAACTCTTTTTTTGTATTTAGCGCGGGTTTATTTTGTAAGAAGTTCTGCATAATTAAACCAACATCAGCGATTCGGGGTGAGTCTGTTGAACCCGTTAATTTAATTAAAGTGCCCCTCGACAAGCTCAGGCTGAACGGCAAGTGCTGCTTAATTTATGCCTAAGTATTTATTCATTTTTTATAAATGCTTTTGCGGATTGGAAAAACTGTATTAAATATTTTTTATCTATAAAGTAATACTGGGGAAATCTATAATTTGTGAATAATTACACCAATCTTTTTTTAAAATTTATTTTTTGTAATATGACGTGAAATTTTTAATTGTTTGCATCAATGGTGTTTAGTACTTTGGCATAAATTAACCAATATTTATCAATCATATTTTTTTCGTAGGGAGTGATAACGACGAATTCATTGCGCACCAAGAGCTGGAGCGCAAGAAAGGCACTTGCATACCCTATGAAAAGCACATATTTTTTTCTTTGTAAAATGCGTGATAACTTATATCTAACTACTTACCACGGGTAAATGAGCTTTCGTTAAGCTAACCCCTTTCTGGTGCTGTGAGTGCAGAATGGCTGATGATTAATTCACCACCTACACGTCGCCTGGCTTGGCAATGCCAAGGTTTATTAGCTGGATTTAAAGTTGTAAAACAGCATTTTATGAAATGTGAGCTCTTGGCTCAGCTTATCCCCGCCTCGTGCGCACAAGGCTGTGTACGTCCTGTGGACAAGTTAGCCAAGTCATTGCTCTGGCAGGTTTTTTTTGTACTGCATATTTTTTAAGCAGTATTGGCCGTTTATCCAAGAATTGATCCAGCAAGTCCGTGGATGGCTTGTGGATAAGCCAATTAAGCTGCTGTTTTAAGATGTGTTTTTGTGGCTGATTAAAAAATAGGCAAAAAGGCCGTGCTATAATCGCGGTTTTTCCTCGCTTGAATTGCATAATTCAGGCCGCACGAGACACTAAACCATGAAAGCCCCTGAACTTCTCCTTCCCGCTGGTACTTTAGACAAAATGCGCGCTGCTTTTGATTTTGGCGCGGATGCGGTTTACGCCGGTCAGCCGCGTTATTCACTGCGTGCGCGTAATAATGAATTTAAGCTTGAGCAAATTGGCCAAGGGATTATTGAGGCGCATCAGCGGGGCAAGAAGTTCTTTGTAGCTAGCAATATTTTGCCGCATAACGCCAAAGTAAAAACTTATCTGGCGGACATGGAGCCGGTAATCGCCATGAAGCCTGATGCACTGATTATGGCCGATCCTGGCCTGATTATGATGGTGCGGGAGAAATGGCCAGAGCAGGTGATTCACCTTTCGGTGCAAGCCAATACCGTCAATTACGCTGGGGTGAAATTCTGGAAATCGATGGGGTTAGAGCGCGTCATTTTATCGCGTGAAATGAGCCTTGATGAAGTCGAAGAAATTCGCCAGCTCTGCCCAGATATGGAATTAGAAGTGTTTGTGCATGGCGCACTATGCATTGCCTATTCTGGCCGCTGCCTCTTATCGGGTTACTTTAACCACCGTGATCCTAATCAAGGCACTTGTACCAATGCCTGTCGTTGGGATTACAAAATGAATGATACGGTGGAAGACGATGCGGGGGATGTGAAGCCGCAGGTGATTCAGTTTGATTTTAATAAAGCCATGGAAGAAGCCAATCAAAGCTTTGCCGCCTGTGGTGGTGCTGAGCGCCATCCATCTGCGGATAAAACTTATTTAATTGCTGAGCAAAGCCGCCCGGATGAGCTGATGCCGATTCTGGAAGACGAGCACGGCACATACATTATGAATTCCAAAGATTTGCGTGCGGTGCAGCATATCGATCGCCTAACTAAGATCGGCGTGGATTCGCTCAAGATTGAAGGTCGGACTAAATCACTCTACTACGTGGCGCGTACCGCTCAGGTTTATCGCCAAGCGATTGATGATGCGGTAGCGGGGCGTCCATTTAATCCGGCGCTCTTGGCTGATCTAGATGGCTTGGCTAATCGTGGTTACACCGATGGTTTTTATCAGCGCCATTACACCCATGAAGCGCAAAACTACCTAGATGGGCATTCTAAAGCCAAGCAAAGCCAGTTTGTCGGTGAAGTCATCAGTATTAAAGAAGGCTGGGCCAAAATCGAAGTAAAAAATCGCTTTGCCGTTGGCGATCAGCTAGAAATTATCCACCCAAGTGGCAATCGGATTATCACCTTGGCAGCAATGCGCGATAAAAGTGGTAATCCATGCGATATCGCCGCTGGTAATGGTGTGAAAATCTCTATTCCTATGGAAGAGGGCTTTGAAAAATCTTTGATTTCACGCTTATTTACTGCGGATGAAATGGCGGAGACTTAAAAAGGGTTGCGACGGATTGTTCGCCAATCATAAACACTAAAAAACACGAGCAGGGTCAATGAGTGTTTGAGCCTGTATTCGTGTTTTTTGTGCGCATAGTGTGCTCCGTACTTTTTGATCATGTTGGTCAATATTTATTCGCTACCGCTACGCCGCCAGCAATCGGGGCTGTGGTCATCTACCATGCCGCTGGCCTGCATAAAAGCGTAGCAAATGGTGGGGCCAACAAACTTAAAGCCGCGTTTTTTGAGCGTTTTGCTCATGGCTTCTGATTCTGGTGTAGATGCAGGTGTGTCTTGGGCTGTGGCCCAGTGGTTAACTATGGTTTGGTGGTTTACAAACTGCCAAATAAAATCTGCAAAGTGCTCTCCCTCTGCTTGGATTTTTAAATAAGCTGCGGCATTACTAATAAAGCCCGCTACCTTGGCGCGGTTGCGAATAATGCCCGCATCTGCGAGCAGGCTGGCGACTTTCTCTGCGTTGTAATTGGTCATTTTTTGTGCTTCAAAGCCATCAAATACGGCGCGATAGTGAGCGCGTTTTTTTAAAATGGTGATCCACGATAGCCCCGCCTGCGCGCCTTCTAGGCATAACAACTCAAATAGCCCTTGATCATCATGGAGTGGTACGCCCCATTCATGATCGTGATAGTTTTGGTAGAGTGGATCGTCGCTGCACCAAGCGCAGCGTTTTAGAGGAATAAGCATGGTGTCCAAAGGATAATAAGTGCTGCACTGCAGCTTACTTGAGCGTCTTGTGGGTATCTTGGGTTTTATCCCCTAAAACCAAGTGCTGTGCTGTGGATAAGCTGTTGATGCTGTGTTTAAGTTGTTGTTTATTTGATGGTAAATAGCATTGATTATTTTTTGTGCACTGCTGCTTGACGGTCATTTTTTTGTAAACAAACGGTGCTAAAGGGCTGGAAATAAGTGTGGCCTACCCTGTTTAATTCAGGCTAGCAGCCTGTCGGACTTAGACGGTCGAAGCGAAAAATCGCATGGTCGAGATAAGATTTTGCCGGATTTGCAGCGCCGATAACGAGTTATTGGTCAAAAATCTGGTGAAATATAGGCCGATCAGGTGATTGTGCAGCTGACTGATGCTAAGTCCGACAGGCTGCTAGGTAGCCAAGGGCGCTGCTTATAAACTGGCTATTATTCTACCAAGCTTATATTTAGCAATTTTCCAACACTTTTATTCCATTCATTAACACACTCTTTGCCACAGCGCTCAGCCCAGCGTTTAAGTACAACTTGTTTGACTGTCTTGGCTAATCTCACTTCATCATTTGCACTTGGGGTAATCAGCGTCATTGATCCCTGCTCGGCAAGGCTGCAGTTTTTTCCTGTGTTGCATGCGATTCCTAAGGCTGTTTGTGTATCAGCGGCTTTCCATAGATCATCAGCGAGCTTATTAATGCCTACTTCAATGGTTTTTTGATCGCGGGCTTCTATCTTTGCCCATGAGGCTTGGTTTACCCCAAGCATCACTACGCTCCAGCCTAGCGGCAGATTGTAGATATGTGTTGCAACTTGATAAAAGTGCGCCGTGTGGGCGGCTAGCGCCGAAGTAATCAGGCAATCGAGCTGCTTATCTTTCATTTTGTTATAAACCTGATCAAAAGGAATACTCAGCGTGATTGCGCCGTAGGCCTCGATTAGATCGCTGGTAGTACGCATGCTAACGCGTACTTTTTTACCCTTTAGCCCTTCTAGGTTTTTAACAGGCCCATTGCACATTAAAAGCTGAGCAGAATAGGGCCACATGGCCAGTACTTTAATACCATGCTTGTGCTCAAAATACTGCTCTAGCACGGGGCGGTAGCTGTTAACTACATTGCGCTCCATTTCGGCATTGATGGTCAGTCCAGCAAGATCCACCGCTTCTGCCCGTGGATCTTGCTCCGAGATATACGACAAGATGGTGGTGCCAAAGTCGGTCATCCCTAACTTCATCAAACGTAATACTTCGCTGCCTTTTAAGCCCACATCATTAAAAGCGTTGAGGCTTACTTGGATTCTGCCTTGGCTTTGCTTGGGGAGCAGCTCAGTCCAGAAGGGTTTTTCATAATCTTTAAACTGGCTCAGCATGCTCCAAGAGCCTATGGCTTTCAGTGGCTCGGTGGCGACATTGTCTTCAGCGTATAGGCTGTGGCTAAAGAGTAGTGCAATGGCGATAGCGAGTTTACTCATCCACATGGGGGCGCCCTTAGCGCTGCAACAAGGGGGCGGCAGCACATTTGCTGTAGTCATGCTGATGTGGGCTCAAGGCGGGCATAGCGCTGGCGCGCAATGGACTAAGTGAGTCATCGCCAAGTAGCTGTTGGCAGGCGAGCAGTGCAGAGTCTAATGCGCCAACAATCCAAGTGTGATGCACGCTTAAATGCTCACCTGCAAAGTAAATGTGCTGTTCTGGCTGGCGGGCGTTATTAAATAACTGCCTAAATTGCCCAGGGAAAAACATCGCATCCCCAGTGGCCCATTCTGAAGGCCAAGCCACATCATAGGATTCGATAAACTCGGCCTCTATATTTACCGTATCTTGATAGAGATTTTGTAAATCCCTGAGGGCCAAACGTACGCGTTCTTCTTGGCTTTGTGGCAGCCAGTTATAAGCATCGCTCATCCATGAATACAGCAACAACACCCCCGCACCCGAATCGCCAAGGCCATAGGAGGGATAAACGCACCAGCGCATTGGTAAATCAGTGGCAGACTGCCCGCCCATAGCAGGCTGCGGAACTTGCTCCCAGAAACGTGTTTTAAAGCGCAGGCCAATTTTATATAGCGGCTCGTAATGCATGGCGCGAATCGCTTGCATCTTGGTGGGCGACCATTGTGGGGTGTCTATCATGCGCAGTGCCGCAGGCGGAATCGCCATAATTACACGGTCATAAATTGCGAATTCGCCCATATCACCGTAATGCACGGCCACTCGGCCATCTGCCAGATTCTCAATTTGCCGAACAGGCGTATTCATTGAAATCGCGTCTTCACCAATTAACTGGGCGCAAGCATTGGGTAATCTATCCATGCCATTGGCAATGGTGCGCCATTTAGCGCCAGAAAAATCCATGCTTTCAATGACCAGCTCGGTAAAGCTGCTGTGAAACTGATTGGTGGCCGAGGTCATAACCTCTACATAATTAACCTTCTCCATACTCCAGCCTGCAATTTCTGTCAGATAGGTATAGAGCGAGTAATTATCGTACTGCACAATTTTGGCAAAGCCTAAGTCGAAATCGACTTCTAGTAAGTCAAAAAAGGGCTGCAACACTTCATCTAATAGCTGCGAGGCCGTTTTGTTGCACTCATCGGGTGGTAGCTTAAAACCAAGCGCTTCTGGGTGCTGATTTGCGTATTCCAAAGTCATTGTGGCACCACTAAAAGCACGCTTGCCGTTGACATACACTAAGTTGCCATTCGGATCATATAAATTATAAGGAATGAGTTCGATATTCGATTCAGGAGCGATTTGTTCATTTAAAAAGCTAATCAAATCAAATACCGGTTGTTGCTCAGGCGTTTCTGGTAGGCGCATTGCGCCCGCTTCAAAATATTGATTGGGTTCATCATTAAAGCGATGGGTGTATACGCGCCCGCCTAATCGTGTGGGATGAGCTTCATATAAATGACAATCTATCCCCCTACTCTTAAGCAATAAAGCCGCATAAAGCCCCGCCATGCCTGCACCAACAATACCCACTTTTAATTGACTAGCGTTGTTTTGTTTTTCAATTTTAGGCAGCGCAGAGCGGGCTTTAAGCCAAGCTTCATAAGCTGCACGTAATGATGGTTGTTTGCTGGGAACGTTTGCGAACATAAGCGATGCGTTTTGCATGATGGGCTCCAGATAACGGTTACACATAAATGACGTTATAATTTCATGAAAAAGTTGATTTTAAAATCATATATCGTATTTAAGTGTAAGGTATTGGAAATTTTAAAGAATGTTTCTATTCGGTAGCTTAATATTCAAACACGTGAAATAAACCCTAGCCCTAAGGCTGTTTTGCTGGAGATGGGGCGAATGCCCACACTAAAACGTTTATTTATGCAGTCGATTGCGCTGCGCCTTCGCTTAGCTTTTGGTGTGGTTGCTGCCACGACACTACTTGCATCGGGCGCTGCTCTATGGGCTTTTCATTCCGTTGACAATACATACTCGGTCGTTTCTCAGCAAAGCTTTCCTGCTGCGATTGCATCTGCACGTTTAGAGGCGAGTAGTTTGGAGTTTTCATCTGCGCTTGCCAGTCTTGCAAATGCCCAAAATGTACCCGCGCGCGATAGCGCCTTATCCCGTGTGCACTTAGCGCTATCAGAGCTACCTAAGCAAATTAATGCGTTGGCTTTAAGCCGCACAAAAGATACTGAAGCGCTGACCGTTTTGTTGCAACAGCTATCAAAAAACGTAGCTCCAACAGATGAGCTAGTGATTCAACAGCTGCTGCTTAGCGAGCGTAAAAACATTATTTTGCAAAACACGGGGGATGCTCAACAGCGGTTTTTGCAGGCGATTGATCCTATCTTATTGGCTAAAAATGCAGATCTGCTCTCTGCCACTAGGCGAGCATCAATTGCTGCAGGTGCATCTGTTCACTCTTTAATTGATACTGAGTTTTCAGAGTTACATTCCTTGCAGCAGGCTAGGGCTGACGCCTTCCGATTGGCAGCACTAGTGGGGGAGCAGGGGGAGACGGGCTTTTCAAAACGGGGTATCAGCTTACTAGCGGGCATCCAAGCCCATTTACTACACGCTGACCCTTACGCTCAAGCGGCTGGAAAAGACTTAGCGGCCAGTCTGTATCACCCTTTGCAGGATGTAAGGCGGGAAGTTGCGCGATCGGTGGCGAACTTTGATGCCATTTTAGTACCATTAATTAGTCAAACAACGCTAAAAATGATTTCCCGCAGTGATCAAATAACGCTGGATTCTACCAATGCAGTGGTGGTTTTGGTGGCTGAGCAGGTGGCGTCTTTAAGTGCTGTGCAGCATTTTCGCGGGGATGTGGTGCTATTGGCTAGTTTAATTGCCCAAGCCGCAAATGCACAAAGTGTGATTCAATTAGAAGAAATAAAAAGAACATTCGCGCAAGCCACCACTAAAGCGAAACAAACTTTAATTGAAATTAAGTATAGTGGTGAGCTAAAGAAGCTACAACGAGAGCTGTATAGCTTGATTTTTTTGGCCAATGGAGAGGATGGTGTTTTCTCGATTAGTTTGAAAAAAATTAAATTAGATAGTGAATTACAACAGCTTGTTTTAAGAAATAAAACTGCGACTCAATCACTTATAAATCAAGCATTAACCACTGAATACAGGCTAAAGAATGAGCTTGATGGAGAGATGTCTACGCTTTCACAGCGGCTAAATAAAAGTACATGGCTATTGACTGGGCTTGCATTATTTAGTTTGTTTATGTCGATGGGGATTAGCTCAATTTATATAAGAAAAAGAATTAGCTCTAGGCTTGTTGATTTATCAAGTAATATGCATCACATTGCTGATGGACATTTGGATGTAGAAATCAATACCAGTGGCCAAGATGAAATTTCAGTTATGGCACAAAGCTTATTGGTGTTCAGGAATGCAAGTGCCTTATTAAGAGAACAATCAGCAGAGTTAGTCGTGTCTAGAGATCAGGCTCAGGAGGCTTTACAAGTTAAAGGTGATTTTTTGGCTAATATGAGCCATGAAATAAGAACGCCTTTAACGGCAATTTTGGGCTATACCCATTTGCTTTTTGATACACCCTTAGCAAATAAGCAACGCGATTATTTGGTCAAGGTGCAATCCTCGGCTAATTTATTGCTTGGGGTAATTAATGATATTTTAGATATTTCAAAAATTGAAGCGGGCAAGTTGGAGTTAGAAGAGTCGCCCTTTGATTTGTTTATTTTGTTGGAAAACTTGGCGGGAATTGGTGCTATTCAAGCCGAAAAAAAGAAATTAGCTCTGATTTATAGCGTGGATGTTAATTCCCCACAATGGTTGATTGGTGATTCTTTACGCCTTGGGCAGATTTTACTAAATTTAATTAATAATGCAATTAAATTTACTGAATCGGGAGAAGTTGAGTTGGCGGTGTCTTGTTACAATAAAGGTGATCAGCAATTTGAGTTTAACTTTAGTATTCATGATACGGGGATTGGAATTAGCTCTGAGGCATTAAACCGTTTGTTTCAACCTTTTACTCAGGCAGATTCCTCTACCACTCGGCGTTTCGGCGGCTCTGGCCTAGGCTTAGCGATTAGTCAGCAGTTGGCGCATATTATGGGCGGGGAGATTAGTGTTGAGAGTAGCCTTGGAAGAGGGTCTTGTTTTAATTTTTCACTTTGTTTAAAACAAAGTCATCAAGCAGCAATGCAAATACCGCAGTATATAGGCCGTCGAGTTTTATTGGCTGAAGCGCACACGGCAACACGAATTCAGTTGTGCTTGTATTTAGAGAAAATGGGGCTGCAAGTTAAGACGGTTTGTACTGCCGTTGAAGTAGTGCAGGAACTAGAAAGGGCACAGCAGCAACCCTATGATGTATTGATTATTGACGCTTATATATTAGAGGATACAAATGTAGAGGCTGTGCAAAAAATATGGGATATCCGCTCAAAAATTGCCGCTGTCTTTCTTACCTCGGTATTAAGCCATGATGAAATAATGAGCCGCTGGGGGCCACAATCTCGTGTTTATTCTTTAAGTAAACCTATTATTGCGCATTCACTATATGCAACAATAGATTCTAGCTTGAAATTAAATAACACTGCAATTTCAAATATGTTATTTCCCCCTAAAGCCGAGCCATTACGAGGCATGCGTATTTTATTAGCAGAAGACACCCTCTTATTAAGTGAAATGAGCTCGGCTTTATTAACTTCCTTAGGCGCAGTAGTAGATACGGTTGAAAATGGGCGTGAGGTGGTTGATCTTATTTTGCAGCAACATAAAAAATACGATGCCATTTTAATGGATGTGCAAATGCCGGAAATGGACGGCATGGAGGCAACGCGTATTATTCGGATGAAATTAAGTGCCAGCGATTTACCCATTATTGCCTTAACCGCGCATGCAATGGATGCAGAACGTCGTCGCTGCTTAGAAGTGGGGATGAATGATCATTTGGCAAAACCCATTAACCCTCAGCATTTGTTGAAAGTATTATTGCGTTGGATAGGAAGTAATGTGAGCGCTTCAAGCGTGTTATTTGTTACTGATAATGCCCCCGAGAGACTGCCCGAGTTGGCAGGTTTGGGGTTGGATAAGGCTTTGGAGCGTTTAGGTAGCTTGGCTTTATTAAAGCGTATGTTACCTAGACTGCGAGATCAATACGCCGATGCGGCCCCTAGAATTCAAGCTTTGATTACGAATGGGGAGCTATTTGAGGCAGAGCGCTTGGCTCACTCCCTTAAAGGGGTGGCTGGCACATTAGAAGCTGTTGTCATTTATCAGATTGCCCAGAAGTTAGAAGACCAGTTACACCTTGGGCGTACAGAACTAGAGATCTTGCTGGCAGAGTTACACGCAGCCTTAGCCGTGGTGGTGGCAAGTATTGATACTTGGCTGGGCGTGAAAGGTTCGGCAGAGCCACTGCTTGAAGAGCCGAACTGCGCTGAAGAGATTACCTTGCAGCGGGTAAATGAGCTAGATGAGCTGCTTAGGCTCAGAAGTTTGCGAGCTCGTAAGTGCTTTTTAGAGCTACAAACTAGCTTGCGTAAACTCAATAAAAGTAAGGCGCTGATGATGGCACAAGCTTTAGATCAGTTGGATTTTCAAACGGCAAGAAACGCATTGCAATCCTTTGATATTAAAAGTGATTTTGGCTAAATAATTTAAGTTTATAAGCGCAGATATCGCGCTCTAAAGGTTTCCGACCAAGTTTGAGGTCGTTTAATGCATTGGAGCTTGTCTTGATTCACCAGCCTATTCTTCTTGTTGTCGTTGAATAGCCAGCTATTCGCCTCAAAAACCCGCGAAATCTGTCTCAAACCGGTCTTTCCCTCGCTACGATCGCGTAAGTCCGACAGGCTGCTAGCAGCGGCCAATATGGGATTGATGAACCAGTTTAGGTCGATTTAAGCAAAGACAATACTTGCTGTGGAGAGGCGTTTGCTTGAGCCTGCGCTGCGGTATTTGCCTGTGCGCGGATTTGTTGTTGCGCGAGGTTTGCAGTGCTGGCTGCGTAATCTGTGTCGGCAATCCGGCTTTTTGCTGCCGAAAGGTTTTCTGCCCGGTTTTGCAAATTGGCGGCGCTTGCCGTTAGCCGATTACTAACTGCGCCATAATCAGATCTTGCACTAGAAACCGAGGCTAAATCACTATCCAACCTAGATAGCGCCTGACCAGCAGATGCTGCACTGGATAAATTGATTTGCCCTGAGCTGCTATTAAGTTGAGTAAGGTCTGGTCTTGAAATAGATAGCTGATCCCCCGCATTAGCCCCTGCCTGAAAATTCAAATTCCCTTGGCCTTGCAGCAAAGGCTGCCCATTAAAACTACTGTTTTTTACGATATCGCTATTAGATAAAGCCAGTTGATTGGCTTCTTCTTGAATAGCAGATCGATCTTGGCTGCTAAGCGTATCGTTGCCCGCCGCGACAGATAGCTCACGGATACGCTGGGTATTATCTTGCAGGCTTTCAAGTGCGCCATCGGCAACTTGGGTGAGTGAAATACCATCATTAAGATTTGATCTAGCCTGATTGCTGCCAGCAATTTGCGCCGCAAATTGTTCTATCAGGATGGTGCTAGCAGGGTTTGTTGTTGAGCTGCGCTGGCCAGAAGAAAGCTCACTGAGCGTATTGCCGAGTGCTTTTTGTGTGCCGCTTAAACTATTTTGCGCATTAAGCGAGGGCAGATTAGTAGTGATTCCGATAGCCATGATTTGCTCTCCAACAGAAGTACTCCTTAACCATACTCCGCTTGCTGAACAGCTTCAATCATCGCGCGCCATAACACAGACCTGTGGTCAATATATCTAAATCTGGATTAGGTTTGCGTTACCTCATTAGCGTTTCATTAAGGTCATGGCAGTATGCTTACTAGAATTTTATAAGGATATTTATTGTGATTGCGTTACAGTTTTTGGTGGTCATTGCTGCCATCTTGCTTGGGGCTAGGCTTTCTGGAGTTGGCCTTGGAGTGATGGGCGGTTTAGGCTTGGCAATCTTGGTATTTATCTTTGGTTTGCGACCCACAACGGCCCCAATCGATGTAATGCTGATGATTCTTGCCGTGATCACCACGGCAGGGTGTTTGCAGGCTGCAGGCTGCAGGTGGGATGGAGTTTTTGGTGCGTATTGCTGAAAAATTACTGCGCAAAGACCCTAAGCGCATCACTTTGTATGCGCCCTTAGTGACTTACTGCTTTACTCTTTTTGCAGGCACTGGCCACGTTGCTTATGCCGTATTGCCAGTCATTGCCGAAGTTGCTCATGAGTCTGGGGTACGGCCTGAACGGCCTTTATCCATTGCGGTGATTGCGTCACAAGCCGCGATTACAGCGAGCCCTATTTCTGCGGCAACGGTAGCATTGTTATCTTTGCTTTCCCCTGCGGGGATTCATTTGGGGGATATTTTACAGATTGCTATCCCAGCAACACTATTGGGAACCTTGGCAGGGGCATTTGCAGCAAGTCGACAAGGCTGTGAATTACAGCTTGATCCAGTTTATCGCGAGAAATTAGAGCGGGGTGAAATTCAAGCGCTGCAAAAAGCAGAACAAGAACTACTTCCTAAAGAGGCAAGTCGTTCGGTATGGGTTTTTTTGCTTGCGGTGATTGCGGTGGTGATGCTCGGTACTTTCCCAGCCTTGCGCCCTACTTGGGATGTGGCAGGTAAAAGCGTGCAGCTCGAGATGTCTCAGGCGATTGAAATTGTGATGTTGTCTGCTTCGGCGCTAATTTTATTGTTCTGCAAAGTAAAGCCAGATGAAGTGGTGAAGGGATCGGTATTCCGTGCTGGCTCTGCTGCTGTGATTGGGATTTTTGGTGTGGCTTGGATGGGGGATACGTTTATTCACGCCAATATGACGCTGTTTTCTGGATCAGTAAAAGAGATTGTAACGGCACAACCCTGGTTGTTCTCGATTGCCTTGTTTGGTATGTCAATTATGCTTTATTCGCAAGCTGCAACGATTCGCGCTTTGCTACCTTTGGGGATTGCCTTAGGCATACCTGCCCCAGCTCTTATTGCTATGTTTCCGAGCGTTAATGGTTACTTTTTTATTCCTAATTATCCAACCGTGATTGCGGCGATTAACTTTGATCGCACTGGAACAACACGAATTGGCAAATATTTACTAAATCATAGTTTTATGTTGCCAGGGCTAGTCTGTTCCGTGGTTTCTGTGGGTTCTGGCTTCGCTTTGGCACGTATCCTATTGTAATATAAAGAATATTACCTTTAACTCTGGGTAATGCTCACTGGCCGTATCTTAGAAAAATCGCAGATGATAGGGGCTATGGACGCCCAAATGCAAATCTCTGCTCCGGCTAGGAGCTCGCACAATCAACTTGATGTTGCGAACCAAAAGCAGCAGTTTCGCTTGCAAGTGTTGGCTGCGCGAGCCGAGGCCGAGATTAAGGCGCAGCAAGTTAATCACAGTGCTCATCAGATCGTGAGTGCTGCTCTCTCTGATGGGCCAGCAAGAAATATCGCCGATAGCAAATCGGTAGAGAATCAACTCATGCAATCGCAGATCTGGATGGCTCCCGCCATCTATGCGGCTCAGCAAGCAAGTACCAGGCAGGAAACACCTTTTCATCCTCGGCAAGCGCAGCGGATTGAAAATGCGCTGGCAAAGTATCAGGCTATCGCCTCCATTGGGGAGGCAGAGTCTGAAGCAGGCTTGTCAACCAGCGCTTAGGTTGGGTTAAATTGATTTTGAAGGCGATGATAAAGATATAACTTGGGCTTGGTAAGCCCAAGTTATATTTCATCCTTTTACCGCTTCGTTTTTAAGGCAGCCAACGCTGCAGCCATTGCGCCTTGGGCTTCTGGCTGGCGCTCCACTATTTTCCTGTCTTTTGGTGTCATGCTTTGCTTGGAGATATCTGCGCTTGGCGTTGCGTTATCAGTCAGGCGCATGGTCAGTGCAATGCGTTTACGTGGTACGTCGATTTCCAGTATTTTCACTTTGACAACATCGCCGGTTTTAACTACTTCACGCGGGTCTTTAATAAAGCGGTTGGCCAGTGCCGAGATATGTACAAGGCCATCTTGATGTACGCCAATATCGACGAACGCTCCAAAGTTGGTCACATTGGTCACTACGCCTTCCAACACCATTTCTAGCTTTAGGTCAGAAATTTTTTCTACGCCTTCGGCAAAGCTGGCGGTTTTAAACTCTGGGCGTGGGTCGCGGCCGGGTTTTTCCAATTCGCTCAGAATATCTTTGATGGTGGGTATGCCAAATTGCACATCGGCCAGCTCGCTTGGGTTTAGGCTTTTGAGTAGCGTGCTGTCGCCAATAATTTGGCCGATATTTTTGCCAACCTTAGCGATGATTTTTTCCACCAGCGGATAGGCTTCTGGGTGAACCGCTGAAGCATCTAGAGGGTTACTGCCCGCCATTACGCGTAAAAATCCTGCCGCCAGCTCAAAGCTTTTATCGCCAATACGCGGTACTTTTAGTAGTGCTTTACGTTCTGCAAAAGCGCCGTGTTGATCGCGATAACTCACAATATTGGCCGCCATAGTGGCCGTTAGCCCAGAGACGCGGCTTAGCAGCGGCACTGATGCAGAGTTCACATCCACTCCCACCGCATTTACGCAATCTTCAATCACGGTATCGAGCATTTTAGCTAGCTCATTTTGGTTTACATCGTGCTGATACTGGCCCACGCCAATGGCCTTAGGATCGATCTTTACCAGTTCTGCCAGCGGATCTTGCAAGCGCCGAGCAATGGATACCGCGCCACGGATGCTGACATCCAGTTCTGGGAATTCTTTAGCAGCCAGCTCGGACGCGGAGTAAACTGAGGCTCCCGCTTCAGATACCACCAGCTTTTGCATCGCCAGCTCAGGCAGCAGCTTGATCAGCTCAATGGCTAGTTTGTCGGTTTCACGGCTGGCCGTGCCATTGCCGATAGAGATCAGTTCTACGCGGTGTTTTTTGGCTAGCGCAGCAAGGGTAGCGATTGATTCGTTCCAAGCTTTGCGCGGCTCGTGCGGATAAATCGTGGCGATATCGAGCAGCTTGCCGGTGCGGTCTACTACGGCCACTTTTACACCAGTACGCAGGCCAGGGTCTAGGCCGATGGTGACTTTGGGGCCAGCAGGTGCGGCCAGTAGTAGATCTTTCATGTTGCTGGCAAAGACTTTAATCGCCTCAATATCGGCTTGTTCGCGCAGCTGGCTGAGCAGCTCCGCCTCAAGGCTAGTAAAGATTTTGGTGCGCCAGCTCTGGCGTACGGTGTCATTGAGCCATTTGTCAGCAGGGCGGCCTAAGTTTTGCACGCCAAAGCGCTCGGCAATGCGCATCTCACAGCTATTTGGGGGCGCATTACGCAGGCTAGTTGCCTCTAATTCTTCGGGTAGCAGCACCGATAATTGCAAAATGCCTTCGTTTCTACCGCGCAAAATCGCCAGAATACGGTGCGATGGCATGGCCGATATTTTTTCATGGTAATCAAAATAATCGGTGAATTTAGCGCCTTCTTCTTGCTTGCCTTCAATCACGCTCGTTTTGCTGCTGGCTTGGCTATGCAAATGGCTGCGAAGCTTAGCAATCAGCTCTGCGTCTTCGCTAAAGCCTTCAATCAGGATGGCGCGCGCACCATCTAGTGCCGCTTTGGCATCTGTGATATCCGCATTCAGGAAAGCATTGGCGGCGTGTTCTGGGGTGAGATTCGGGTTGGCAAGGAGCTGTTCGGCCAGCGGGGCCAAGCCGGCTTCTCTGGCGATCAGTGCTTTGCTGCGGCGTTTTTGTTTGAATGGTAGGTAGAGGTCTTCTAGTCGTTGTTTATTATCTGCACTAAGCAGTTGAATATTTAGCGCTGGGCTAAGTTTACCCTGCTCGGTGATATTGCTAATGATGGCGCTACGGCGCTCTTCTAATTCACGCAGATAGCTAAGCCGCACCTCCAGATTACGCAGCTGGGTATCATCCAGCCCTCCGGTTACCTCCTTACGGTAGCGGGAGATAAAGGGGACGGTGGCTCCATCGTCTAAAAGCTGAACTGCCGCTTCAACTTGGGCGGGGCGGCAGGCGATTTCGCTGGCAATACGTTGGTGAATGGAAGGCAGCATAAGGCAGATTCTAATAAGTACATGAAGCGTTGCATTTTACGGCTTTTTTTGCGGAAGTTATGTAGAACAATTTTGTAGCTACAAAAAGCACAGAGTAAAAAGGCGAGTTGATCCCCTTTTTTCTTTGATTGATTTATTTTACTGCGAGGTTCAATAATCATTTTTTAAAAATCATCGCTACTTTTTATTGTTTTAAGGCCTCGATTAAAGCGAGAAATAAGCTCTTTGGCTCGGGGATGCTTTTTCCAGCTGATTTGCGCGCGTTTATCCGCAGGGAAATTTTTCTGCAATAAATACTGGCCTACTTCTATCTTGATAGGAAACAAATCTATATGCGCTGCCAGCAGCTTGCGAAAGCCAGTGATATCATCTGCACCGGTATCAGTTACCAATATTCGCTGTTTTTGCAGTAGAGCAAATTATTCAGAATAAAAATTGCTTAGGATCTGTTGACGTTTCATTCGCAATTACGCTGAGCCGGAAAACGTCAACAGACCCTGGTAGTAATGCCAATACGGGCATTTTTTAAATCACTTAATTTATCCCATTGATTTTTTTACTTACTAAAAAAACCATATTGGTAGTAATAACTGGATCGGTATAAAGAAAATCTAGCTGCCGATCTGCAGAGATAGCCCAGCCAAAGCTACCACCAAATATTCCTTTATGGGCTACTTCTAAGGCACATGATTAGTAGAGGTGAGTTATTTGGTTAATCAGATCATGCATGATGTACCTCGCTAGACACAAGGGGCAGCTACGCACAGGGACATGATTATCCGAAACTAAACACTTATGCTAATCGAGTATTTATTGCCGTGCGGGAGGAGGCATTAAGCCAATAAACTCTGGATAATCAGTAATAATGCCTTGCAAGGGAAATGCTTGGCAAATAAGGTGCTCAGCTTCTGTGTGTGCACCATAGACAAAGTTATTAAACCCTTGTGCATGGCTTTGTTGGATTAACTCATTATCTAGAGCTTCATAATCCCAAACTATGGCTCGTAAACGTGGGTATGGCAGGGCGCAGAGCAGAAGCTCATGGATTTGCGCGGGGCGATGAGCAATCAGCAAGCCGCAATCAATTTTTAACTCTTTAGCAACATCAATGATGATTTCATGCCGAAAAGAGGTGACAAGTAGTTGGCAATGATCGATATAATTTTTTAGTATATTAATGCAGCTAGGCAATACAGATGGTGTTTTTATTTCTATATTCCAATAAGCATCTGGAAACGCATCGAGCGCTTCGGCTAAAGTTGGAACTAAATAACCCGTTAAATGAGATAATTCATTGCGGCTTAATGCTGATACTGCAATGCCATTGGGGGCATTTCTATCATGGTATAAAATGGCTTCGCCATCGGCTGCCAACCTAACATCAGTCTCTATTCCTTTAAAACCTGCAGTTAGGCTTAATGCAAAGGCGGCAAGTGTATTTTCAGGTGCTGTACGGTGTAAACCGCGATGTGCTAGTTGCAACATAGAATGGGTTACACTTTTGGAAAAATTCAATCTTTCAATAATAGGATGCGGTGCATGTTTCATGCTAGAGGTTTTCTGAAGAAATCCGGCATTATTTTTTTATTAGCAGTGATGGGCTTATCACCACTTGTATCTGCGTCTGAGCGTCCTCGTATTGGTTTGGTGTTAGGCGGGGGCGGCGCTCGTGGCTTGGCTCACATCGGTATATTAAAGGTACTTGAAGAAGCTCGAATCCCTATTGATTGCGTAGTGGGAACCAGCATTGGGTCCTTAGTGGCTGGAGCTTATGCGGCGGGCCGCACACCGGCTGAAATGGAAGAAAGGGCTACGGAAGCTAATTGGGATGACTTATTAAGCTCTAACTTGCCAAGGCAATTAAGTGCTATTCGTAAAAAACAAGATGATAAGCTCAATTTAGTGGGTATTGAGTTGGGGCTGAAAGATTCTGGCGAAGTAGCTCTGCCTTCTGCTGCAATTAGTACACAAAAAATTGAATTATTTTTACGTGAAATGACTTTTGGCGGCACGGTTTCATCTTTTGATGCGCTAGCCATTCCTTATCGGGCCGTGGCAACTGATATTGAAAACGGTGAAATGGTGGTGTTAAAAGATGGGGACATTGTTACCGCCATGCGGGCAAGTATGGCCGTACCAGGCTTATTTCCAGCCGTTTCTCATGGCTCACGTTTATTAGTGGATGGGGGATTGGCCAGAAATGTACCGGTGGATGTGGCCCGCTCACTTTGCGCTGATGTGATTATTGCCGTGGATGTAGGTGCTCAGCCCTTAAATAGAGAAGATATTAATAGTATTTTAAGTACTGCTGATCAATATACTCGCTTGATGGTGGCTCAAAATGTTAAGCCGCAATTAGATAGCCTTACTTTGCGTGATATTTTGATTACGCCTAATTTAGCTAAATTAAGTTCTTCTGATTTTAAACGCGGTAAAGATTTGATTAGCAAGGGTGAAGAGGCAGCGACGCTCAGCTTATATCAACTGAGTAAATATGCATTACCTGAGGCGGAGTATAAAGCTTGGCAACAGCAAAGATTAGCTAAAAAAATGTCACCTCAACCAGTGCAAATGGTTGAAGTAACCCCTATGCGCAACATTAATCCAGACGTTTTGAAAGAAGCGGTTGATGTGCGAATTGGCATCCCATTAGAGTCAGATATTTTTCACAAGCGTTTGTCTGAAGTTTACGCCCGAGGTGATTTTTCTCAGTTAGATTATGAGCTTACAGAGCACGGTGGCGCGCAGCGGCTGACTTTAATCCCCATAGAAAAAGATTGGGGGCCAAATTACTTATCTTTTGGCTTGGGGATGGGTACTGATTTTGAAGGTAATAATCCTTATAGTTTAACGGCCATGTACCGCCGTACCTGGATTAATTCTTTAGGGCGGAGTGGAAGACCTCACTTAGGGTTGGGGACACGATGGCGTTTCAGTCAGAGTTTTACCAGCCATTACAATTAGATGGCTATGCTTTTATTGCGCCCTCAATACAGTTTAAATCTAGCCCCGTATCTTTTTGGTTTAATGGTGAAAATGTAGCTCAATATAGCTATAAACAATCGCGGATTGGTTTAGATTTAGGATCAAGCTTGACGCGTTTTGGTGAGGTGCGGTTAGGCGTGGCGTATCAGCACTATGATGCCGCAAAGCAAATCGGAGAAAACTTTGGGCCCTATGATGTTTTTGGGGATTATGGCGTTAGTATGAGCATGTATTATGATCAATTAGATAATCTTAATTTCCCTGGTAAGGGTAATTTATTTCATTTATCTTCTTATTATGCTTTAAAAGGGCAGGGTGATTTTAATCCATATGGTCGAGTAGTCATGGATGCGGAACACGCGTTTTCTGTGGGGGAGGTAAAAGGTAATTTCTCTGTACGCGGCCATTACTCGCATAAGCAAGCGCCATTTATGCCAGACTCTCAATCTTTAGGTGGTTTTTTAAATTTATCGAGTTATCGCCAAAATGAATTGCTTGGGAAGCATACTCTTTATGCTAAGGCGCAGATTTATTCGCCGGTTACTCTATTAGGTTTGAGCGTAGGGGGGAGCTATTTAGGGGCAGCATTTGAAATGGGGCGGGCGTTTAATTCTTCGGATATTGACAAAGAAGGTTGGCATAACTCTGTAACTGGGTTTTGGGCTGCAGACACTTACCTTGGGCCTTTCTATTTAGGTGCTGCTTATGGTGATAATAAAAAGCTGCGTTATTACTTGATGCTGGGAAATCAGTTTTAATTTGCTTTTTAAAGGGAGATGGCAATGTTGAAATTAAGTCTAGTAGCTAGTTTGTTGGCATTGTGTGTTGGCACTGCTAATGCGGGCCTACAGCAAGAAAAAATGGCAACGTGTAATAAAGATGCGGCAACACAATCTTTAAAAGGTGATGCACGAAAAGTATTTATGAGTAGTTGTTTAAAGGCCGCTCCTGCTTCAGCACCCATGACTCAGCAAGATAAAATGAAGCAATGCAATAAAGATGCAACGGGTAAGAAAGGTGATGAGCGTAAAGCCTTTATGAGTACTTGCCTGAAAAAATAAGTCTTAATATCGGCCAGATGCAGAGTCTGGCCGATATTAAGTTGCGCTACTGTAGTTTCGGCTCTGACCCTTTTCACGCTCCCCGTATAGCGTATGGCTGCTAGCAGCTTGTCGGACTTAAGCGATCGTAGCGAGGGAAAGGCCGGTTTGAGACAGATTTCGTGGGTTTTCGAGGCGAATAGCTGGCTATTCAACGAGAAAATGCGTGAAATATGGCCAAATCCGGCTTTTCCGTAGTAGATCAGTCTTAAGTCCGACAGGCTGCTAGGGTAGGGGGATACACGCCAAAGCATCACGAAAAAAGAGCCGCTCGCTTGGGAGTAATTCAAATAGCAGGGCGCGCAATCGCTCTATGATTTGATAGGCGGTCAGGCTTGCCCCTTGCTCATATACACAAAACCATGCTGCTTCCAGTAAGAGATTAGCGAGTTGTAAGGAGGGGAAGCTAACATGGCCACTATCGTATTCTTCTAGTGTAAATTGCGCCCAAGAAAACCAACTGCTAAAGCCTTTGCTAGGTGAAAAGGGGGCAGGGAAAGGCTGTAATGCTGTGGCAGCTGCTGTTAATGACAAAGGCTGCTGTAGGCGAAATCCCTCTAAGGAAGCCGCGCCCTCAGCCAAGCAATTACCCCGTGCAATACGCAGAATAAAAATGGTATTCCATGCCGAGGCACTCCCTACTCCAAACCGATCACAGATCCATTCTGATAAGCCCAGCCAGCGCATCGCCTGAACTTGTACGCTGGCTTGGGTGAGCTTTAATAATTTGAGCTGGCTAAATAGCCATAAACACCAGCCAATATTAGCCGCCACATGTTGGACTGCATCGATAGAATCGGCCTCGCATGCGGCTTCTAAGGCATAGCTTAGCGCTTGTAATGCGGCATCAGCGGATTCGTGCCGTAGTGTGCAGCCTTCGGCCATGGCGTCATATTTGTACAATAAGGCACTTAAATTAAGGTATTCAAAGCGTACCCGAGGGTTGTAACGCACCACAGGTCCAAGGGAGGGGGAGGCTTCCAGCTGAAGCAGCAGCATGCGTGATGTTTCAATATCGCCATGAGTGTAGCGGTCCCATGCGTGTACGATTTGTGCCATTGCCGCAAATGTGGGCTGAGCACTCGCTAATTGCCCCACTGCGATAATATGTTCAAAGCGTTTTAAGGCTTGTTTGCTCTCTGGTAGTAAATCGCTGCGACGCCACGCTAAACTGGCTTTCATTAGGGCGAGCGCCTGCTGGAAATCATCGTGTGCGCACTCTTGAGCAAGCAAAAATGGATCACTCATACGTAGAGCGGCTGGACGGACAAAGCCATCGTGACCTTCACGCATTCCTTGAGTGAGATGCTTCCAAAAGCTCATATCCTGCATTACATAATCCACGCCCTTACGCTCAGCTGTTATGCTCATTTGGGGGTGGGTAGAGGTTTGTATTCCTAAGAAAGAGGTCAGATCGCTAGGGGCTAGGCTTGCGCCTTGCTGGGTAAATGTGAGGCGATCTAGGCTTTGCTTGGCGAGCCAAAATGGCCCTCGGCTGCGTTGTGCCGGATTTAACATCGATACATCTAGCTGTTGATCATGTCCCCAGCCCACGGTGATTTGTAGGCGAGAGTATTCTGCAAATGCACGCGAAATGAGCATCCGAATAGCTTGTGCCCGTGGGAAATGGGCACGGATGGCGGCGGCGGTTAAGCAGCGTTTTTCGACTTGCTGAGCGTAAACTATACGCAGTAACAGCCACAAGGATTGGTAGCGTATAGGCTCATCTCCTGCTTGATAGGGGGGAGATAATTCAATCACGATAGGGAGGTGTGGTTTAGTCATGGGTACTTTAAATTCAAATAAAACCGTGTTTACCTTGCTGTGAAGTAAACAACGTAAATAGCAATTATGCAATAGGCGTAATTAAATGTTGTAGCTGCAATACACTATCATATTGAATTAATTAATTATCTATTTAAATTTAAAAGCTATGACTAGGTTACAGATGTTACAAAATAGCATATTTACCAAATAGCATGGCTTTTATTACTATGTGCCTCTCGATTAAGTGACCCATTAATAGATAGGTAATGAAAGATGTTATTAAATAAATCTACACTAGTAATAGGCTTGTTGATTGCAATGGTTCATTCTGCACATGCATTTCAACCTGATTATGAAAATATATTTAAGGGCTATGATGGCTGTTTTATGCTTTACGATAACAGCAGTAAAAAAATGGTAAGTGAATATAATCCAAATAATCGTTGCTCACAACGAATTCCCGTAAATTCGACATTTAAAATTCCTTTAGCGCTAATGGCTTTTGATGCTAAAGTGATTAATAAAAACACTGTATTTAAGTGGAATGGTAATCGATATGAGCTTCCCGGTTGGAGTGGTGATCAAACTCCCGCTAGCTGGGAGAAATACTCCGTGGTTTGGGTGTCTCAACAAATCACGCCGCAGCTGGGCTTAGATAAAATAAAACAATATCTAGCTGATTTTGATTATGGCAATCAGGATTTTTCAGGTGACCCAGGTAAAAATAATGGTTTAAGCAATGCATGGCTGAGTAGTAGTTTAAAAATGTCGGCTAAAGAGCAAATGGCTTTTTTGCAGCATTTTGCAAATGGTAGCTTAGGGCTTAGCCAGCAAGCCATGGCTGAAACTAAAAAAATAATTTATGTGGGAAAATTAAACCATGGCGCTGATTATTACGGTAAAACCGGTAGTGGTTGGAAAAACAGAGATGACAATGGCAATAATCAAAATAAAATGCGTGATGGTTGGTATATCGGCTTAGTGGAAAACGCAGGTGAACAATATATATTTGTGAGTAATCTTACAGATACAGCGCTCCCAAGTGCTACTGATAAGCAAATGGGGGGGGCAATTGTAAAAGAAATTTCACTTAAACTATTGAATAGCTATTTCTCTTCTTAAAGACTGTGTGGCATAAATAGCGAATGGGCCTGCTCAGACTGTCCCTTTCGCTATTTGGGTACGTGGGCAGCTTTAATCTGCTAGTGATAGGATCGGCCGTGCTGTAGCTGAATATGGTTAGTAGAGCGATGCAGCTTATCTGCTTCTTTTTACAAAGAAGGTGCTTAAATAAAGTCTGGCTTTAGGTAACTTGAATTTGCCCTTATCATCCCAATCTATTGGGGGAAGCATCCTTATTATTTATCGTATCCTACCCAATATGACATTTCTTAATCGCCTATTTAGCAAGACCACTGGAATATCTGCCATGCCCGCTACCGAGCTCCTCCTTGCCGCACTTGCTATTCAAATAGACCCAAATACGGGCCGCGATTATGTTTCGGCTAAGTGTATTAAGAATTTAAAGTCTGATCAGGGTGCGGTAAGCCTTAATATTGAGCTTGCTTATCCAGCGGCTAGCCAATTTTCTGCAATTAAAAGCCAAGTAGAGCAAGCTTTATTGGCGGTAGATGGGGTGAAATCGGCCCAGGCCTCTGTATCGAGTCATATCGTGGCTCATGCTGCGCAGCGTGGTTTGCCATTGCAAAAAGGCATTAAAAATATTATTGCGGTGGCTAGTGGCAAGGGGGGGGTGGGCAAATCAACCACGGCGGTTAATTTGGCCTTGGCGCTGGCGGCAGAAGGCGCGAGCGTGGGGCTATTAGATGCAGATATCTATGGCCCATCGCAGCCAACCATGATGGGCGTTGCTGATCAAAAACCTGAAGCTGTAGAGAATAAATATATTTTACCGATTGAAAATCACGGCATTAAAACGATGTCGATTGGATTTTTAATTGATACCGAGCAGCCTATGGTGTGGCGCGGTCCAATGGTCACTCAAGCTTTGACCCAGCTTTTGAATGAAACCATGTGGGGCGAGCTAGATTATTTGGTGATTGATTTGCCACCTGGCACGGGTGATATTCAGCTGACTCTAAGCCAGAAAGTACCCGTAACTGGCGCGGTGATTGTAACCACACCACAAGATATTGCCCTGCTGGATGCACGTAAGGGCATTAAAATGTTTGAGAAAGTAGGCGTGCCGATTTTAGGCTTAGTTGAAAACATGAGCATGCATATTTGTAGCCAATGTGGTCATGCCGAACCTATTTTTGGTGAGGGCGGTGGGGCAAAAATGGGTGCTGACTACGGAATTGAATTGTTAGGCCAGTTGCCGTTGGATTTGTCGATTCGCCTAAATGCCGATGCTGGTAAGCCATCGGTAGTGGCTGATCCAAATGGCAAAATTGCTGGGCTATATAAATCTATTGCACGCAAAGTAGCGGTAAAAATTGGCGCTAAGTCACAAGACTTCTCCAGCAAGTTTCCAAAGATTGTGATTCAGAAAAACACTTAATTACTCTTCAGATATAGAAAAGCCCGACTGACCATGTCGGGCTTTTTTATGGGCAGAATATCAAGTATTAACCAGCGCGTAATTTGCTCGCTGAGGTGGTTTCAATCCATTTACGTACACGCTGTGCATCACCAATACGGGTGTATTTACCATTTGAATCGAGTAAAACAATGACCACAGGTGTGCCATCAATGGTGGCTTGCATCACCAAGCAACGGCCAGCCTCATTAATAAACCCAGTTTTGGACACGCCGATAGTCCAGTCTTCTGCTTTGACCAGTGGATTGGTGTTGTGAAATGCCAAGTTTCTGCCGGTTTGGCTAGAAATAAAGCTGTATTCACTGCTAGTGGTGAAGTCGTGAATTTCTGGATAGTGATGTGCGGCTTTGACCATTAAAGCTAATTCGCGCGGGGTTGAGACATTGCTTGGCGTTAGGCCGGTTGAATCATAAAAACGGCTAGTACGCATGCCAAGCGATTGGGCTTTTTCATTCATTTTACGAATAAAAGTAGCTTGGCCCGATGGGAAAGTGCGTGCTAAAGCCGCGGCCGCGCGATTTTCAGAAGCCATGAGTGCTAAAAGCAGTAATTCGCCACGGGTTAGGGTGGTGCCCACCGTTAGACGCGAAGTGGTGTTTTTTAGCGTATCAACATCCGCTTGGCTAATCGTCAGTAATTCATTTAATGGCAATTGCGCATCCAGCGTTACCATTGCTGTCATTAGTTTTGTAATGGATGCGATAGGCGTGACCGCATCAGCATTTTTCTCAAACATAATTTCGCCACTTTGCTCATTAAGCACCAATACGCCCGTGGATTGCACGCCAGGGTTATCAAGTGTGGTGGACATGGCTAAAGTACGAGAAATAGTGACATCTTTGCGCGCGTTGGCAATGGCGCGGTTGGTGATCTGCTTATTGCTTGATTTGGCTGTTTTTGATGTTTTAGCCGCCGGTTTAGACGTTTTTGCCTTGGCTGACTTATTTTTCGCTGAAGGTTTAGCTTTAGCGCTGTGATTTGAGGTTTTAGAGATCGACGATTTTGTAGCCGATTTATGACCCGTATTTGCCGCCGCAGTGGCCGGCACGATCAGGCCAAGCGCTGCAACGAGGGTGCAGCAAGAGAATATGCGGTACAGCATGAGATAAGACTCCGAAGGCTAAGGACAGCAAAACATCACACTACCATCCTTCATAATTGTAGTTTTATTTTACGCAATGAATTTAAAAATGTCATGTTAAATCAAATAGTACGGTAGGATTTGATAGAAATCGGATTAGAGTATTTTTAAGTGATTTTGTCTTTTTGCGGCAAGTTTGTTGTTGCACCGCAGCAATAACTTGCTAGAATGGTGTTCCTTTCGAGTTGCTTTCGGAGAAAACCGATGTTTAATAACAAACCGATGGATGAATTTTTCAAGCAGCTTACTGACACCAACCAGAAACTGTTGCAAAGCTGGGTAAATCTGGCTCAACCAGGCGAACCTGCCGCCGAGCTAGCTCCAATGCATCAGATGATGTCTGGATTAACGCAAAGCAATCCTTTTTTAGCTCAGAATGGTGATTTCTATCAGCAGCAGCTCGATTTATGGCTGGGCTTAATTGGTGCCAAAGAAAAGGCGTCCGTTGCAGTTCCTGATAAAGGTGATCGGCGTTTTAATGCGCCAGAGTGGGAACAGCCACTATTTGATTACATTAAACAAAATTATTTGGTTACCTCGCGCTGGTTATTACAGCTAGTAGACCAAGCCAATACGGACGACGCCGCACGCGAAAAAATGAGTTTCTTTACTCGTCAATATGTCGATGCGATGAGCCCAGCAAACTTTGCTTTTACCAATCCAGAGGTCATGAAACTGGCTTTAGAAAGTAAAGGTGAAAGTCTGCAGGAAGGTATGAAAAAGTTAATGGCGGATATGCAAAAAGGCACAATCACCATGACTGACGAATCTCAATTTGAGGTCGGCAAAAATCTTGGTATCAGCCCAGGGCAAGTCGTTTTTGAAAACGAATTGTTCCAATTATTGCAATACACCCCCGCTACTTCTCAAGTTTATTCTCGCCCTTTGTTGATTGTTCCTCCTTGTGTAAACAAGTTCTACATTATGGATTTGCAGCCTGATAATTCCTTAGTGGCCTACGCCGTGAGCCAAGGTTTTAAAACCTTCTTGGTTTCTTGGAAATCAGTGACGCCAGAGATGGGGCACTTAGAGTGGGATGATTACGTTGAAAATGGGGTAATTAGCGCTTGTGATGTGGTGCGCAAGATTGGCAAGTCCGAAAAAATCAATGTGCTGTCTTTCTGCATTGGTGGCGAATTAGTGTCTACCTCTATGCCTGTGATGCAATCGCGTGGTTTAGATTGGATCGAATCGGTTACTTTAATGACCGTGATGATCGATCACACTGAGCCTGGCGATATCAAGCACTTTATTGATTGGAATCTGATTCGCAAACGTGAAGCACTGTTAAGCGAAGGTGGTGTGATTGGTGGCAAAGAGCTATCTCGCACCTTTTCGGCCTTGCGTTCAAATGATTTAATTTGGAACTACGTGGTTAATAATTATCTAAAGGGTAAAACACCAGCACCGTTTGATTTACTCTATTGGAATAATGATTCGGCGAATTTGGCTTTGCCGATGCACACTTTTTTCCTACGCAATATGTATTTAGAAAACAATCTTACAAAGCCTAATTCATTCAGCCTTTGTGGGGTGCCTATTGATTTAACCACGATTACTGCACCTACTTATATCTTTGCTGCGCGCGAAGATCATATTGTGCCTTGGCAATCTGCCTATTTAAGCACCCGTATTTTCAAAGGTCCACTACGCTATGTACTTGGGGCTTCAGGCCATATCGCAGGCGCGATTAATCCGGTAAAAGCCAATAAGCGTAATTACTGGGTAAATGAAGATTTATCGGGGGATTCAGAGGCTTGGCTGAATGGGGCAGAATCTCGCCCAGGTAGCTGGTGGCAAGATTGGAGCCAATGGCTGATTCCCTTTTCAGGGGAGCAAGTTGCAGCGCCTAAAACACATGGCAATGCGGCATTTAAACCGATTGAACCTGCGCCTGGTCGTTATGTGAAAGAGCGTTTAGAGTAAGCGATTGCTCATTTATTATTTAGTCAGAACTTATTAGATATCTTGTTAGGTTTTACACGCTTTAATTTGTATGTTGATCGGCATCTTGCCACTGACAGGCTTAAATACCCTCTACCGCCATCGTGCCGAGGGTATTTAAGCCGACTCTTGATACAGCCTTTTTAAGGGAACTACCGCATGACTGAGATCGTGATTGTTGCTGCTGGCCGTACTGCTTTAGGAAATTTTGGCGGAGGCCTAGCCAAAGTGCCGGCTGCAGAGTTAGGTGCGACCGTAATTCGTGGTTTGCTTGCAAAAACCGGCGTTGCAGCAGATCAAATCAGCGAAGTAATTTTAGGTAATGTGCTGACCGCAGGCCTAGGTCAAAATCCTGCTCGCCAAGCGCTGCGCCGTGCGGGGTTACCCGATTCCATTCCTGCATTAACCATTAACCAAGTGTGTGGTTCTGGCCTTAAAGCCGTAGCACTAGGTATGCAAGCTATTTTATCGGGTGAGAGCGAGATTGTTATTGCGGGCGGGCAAGAAAATATGTCGGCATCGGCCCATATTTTACCAGGCAGCCGTGATGGTTTTCGCATGGGTAATGCCGCACTTGTCGATACCATGGTGTATGACGGTTTAACCGATGCTTACAATAACTACCATATGGGTGTTACGGCAGAAAACATCGCTAAAAAATACGGCATTACGCGTGAAGAGCAAGATGCATTAGCGCTGTCTTCACAAATGAAAGCAGCAGCAGCACAAGAATCTGGCCGTTTTGCTGATGAAATTTTCCCAGTGCTGATCCCTCAAAAGAAAGGCGATCCTATCGTGTTTGATCAAGATGAATTTATCAAACCCGCTACAACCACCGAATCTTTAGCCAAATTACGCGCTGCCTTCGATAAAGAAGGCACGGTAACTGCAGGTAATGCATCGGGCATTAACGATGGCGCTGCTGCGGTAATGTTAATGAGCGCTGCTAAGGCTAAAGAGCTAGGCCTTACGCCACTGGCAACGATTCGTGCTGCCGCTTCCGCGGGTGTAGACCCAACCATTATGGGTATGGGCCCAGTGCCAGCCACTCAGCGCGTATTAGCACGTTTGGGCTGGAGCATTGATGATTTCGATTTAATTGAAGCCAATGAAGCTTTTGCGGCGCAGGCTTTAGGCGTAGCGCGTGAATTAAAGTGGGATACTAATAAAGTAAACGTTAATGGTGGTGCAATTGCTTTGGGCCATCCAATTGGTGCCTCAGGCTGCCGTATTTTGGTAACGCTATTGCATGAAATGCAACGTCGTGATTCTAAAAAAGGTTTAGCTACACTATGTATTGGTGGCGGTATGGGGGTGGCTTTAGCCGTAGAGCGTTAATGCTCGGCAATTAAATCCTTAAGCAAAGCCCTCAGATCGAGGGCTTTTTTTTGCCGAGGATTTTTATAATTTCCCATAGGGGCAATCAGCAGGGCGCTGTATCTTGCTTAAGCGTTTAGTATTAAACAAATTTAATTTATTCTAATTTGCAAAGTAGGGCCGTATTTTGTCTATAAATAAGCAGCTGATGACAAGCGTTAATGTCTTGTTTCTGTTTGTTTTTAAAGGAAAAAATGATGACCAGTGTTAAATTAGAGTCTAGCTTGGATTTCCCAAATCCAGATCACTGGGAAGTTGCCGCAATTGCCTTGGCTTTGCAAGAAGGCTTTGATTGGCACTATCGCTTATTTAGAGAATCAAGCCGCAAGGCTAGAACACATTTTAAAAATGGCGATTTTCACGCACAGCGTGCAGAAGTGCGTGATCGGATCGCATTTTATGATTTACGGGTGATTGAAACCGCAGAGCGTCTTAAGTTGGATTTTAATGCCGATAGCTTGCCTGATGCTATTTGGTCAAAAGTTAAACTTTATTTTATTGGCTTGTTGATTAATCATCAGCAGCCAGAGCTGGCAGAAACTTTTTTTAATTCAGTATGTTGCCGTATTTTACATCGCACTTATTTTCATAATGATTTTATATTTTATCGTCCCGCAGTATCAACTGAATATATCGAATCAGAGCCGCCTATTTATCGCAGTTATTATCCAATCCAAACGGGGCTAAATGCAACTTTGGCAAAAATGTTTACGGATTTTAATTTAGAGTTGCCTTTTGTTAATTTAACCAGAGATGTACATCGTTTACTCTCTTCTTTGCATAAATTCTTAGGTCGTTGGCCAGAATTTGCTTTAAATACTCAAATTCAAGTTTTAGCTTCGCCATTTTATCGTAATAAGGCGGTTTATATTATTGGTAAAGCGATACATGAAGATTTAGAAATCCCTTTTGCTTTACCGCTTTGCCGTGATGCAGAAGGGCAATTATTTTTAGATGCAGCTTTATTTGAGCCTTGGCAAATCAGCCATTTGTTTTCCTTATCCCGAGCTTATTTCTTAGTGGATATGGAAGTGCCATCTGCCTATGTGCGTTATTTACAAAAACTGATGCCAGATAAATCACGGGCCGAGCTTTACACCATGCTGGGCTTAGGTAAGCAAGGTAAAACCATGTTTTACCGTGAGTTGGTTCATCATTTGCGCCACTCCACCGATTCATTTGTGTTTGCACCGGGTACCAAAGGCATGGTGATGATTGTATTTACTCTGCCATCGTTTCCCTTTGTTTTTAAAATTATTAAAGATATTATTGCCCCGCCAAAAGAAGTGGATCGCAGTATTGTTAAAGCCAAATATTTATTAGTTAAACAGCATGATCGGGTTGGGCGTATGGCCGATTCGCTAGAGTTCTCTGATGTGGCGCTGCCTAAAGAGCGCTTTAATGAAGAATTATTGGTAGAAATTAGAAAGCTGGCCCCGTCTATTTTAGAAGAAACGGATGATAAAGTAATTTTGCGACATTTATATATTGAAAGGCGCATGATCCCACTGAATATCTTTATCGAAAAACGCCGTGATGATGAAATCAATGCAGTAATTGAAGATTATGGTAATGCCTTGCGTGAATTGGCCATTGCTAATATTTTTCCTGGCGATATGCTCTTTAAAAATTTTGGGGTAACTCGAGAAGGGCGAGTGGTATTTTATGATTACGATGAAATTGAATATATGACCGATTGTGATTTCCGCCGTATTCCACCACCACCTGCTCCAGAGTTTGAAATGAGCAGCGATACTTGGTTTAGCGGTAATCCCAATGAAGTGTATCCCGAAGAATTTGGCATTTTTCTATTAGGCAGGGATGATGTCAAAAAAGCATTTATGAAGCATCACGCAGACCTACTTACGGTGCGCTTTTGGCAGCATGCAAAAGATCGGATCAAGCAGGGCTTTATTGAAGATTTTTTTCCTTATCCGCAGGAAGAGCGCTTTGCTAAACGTTTCCCAAATAAATCATAAATGATTGATTTATGTTAATCACGAAATACACACAAACAAAAGCGTTTGGGTGTATTTCGTGGTGTGAAAATAAAATGAGCTAAGCTCTTTATTTCACATCAAGCAATTCAACATCAAACACCAGCGGGGTATTTGGCGGAATGACATCACCAGCACCGCGTGTACCATAAGCCAGATCAGCAGGGATGATCAGCGTTCGCTTACCGCCAATTTTCATTCCTGCTACACCTGCATCCCAGCCTTTGATAACGCGTTTTGCACCCAGTGGAAAGCTAAAGGGGCTTTTGCCAACCGAGCTATCAAACATTGTGCCGTGTTGTTTCTCTGCCTTAGCGTCAAAAAGCCAGCCGCTGTAATGCACTGTAACCGTGCTACCCGCAACAGCTTCTTTGCCGTTACCTACTTTTACATCGATTTGCTCAAGTTTGCTTGGGGCAGTAGCAAGCGCCGCTGCTGGGGCTGCGTGTGCGAAGCCATTCAAGCTTGCAATGCCTAAGGCAATACAGAATAAGCGAGATTTCATTTATTAAGCTTCCTAAGTTTACTGTGCATAAATTATAACACGTCCATAAATACTATTTATTGTAAGTAAATTGGGTTTGGAAGGGCGGTTAATGAACAAATACATATAGACATTAAGTTGCGCCTATCCTGGCATTTAATAATCAAAAATAAGTAAAAATATTAATGAATTCTTTTATTAGCATGCCTGACTTATATTATTTAAGTATTGTATCAAAGAATAAAATTTCACTGATTGGGGTGAATTAGCTAGCCGCCTTTTTAGGCTAAATTACTGCCGCGTTTAGTGGTTTAAATGACATTCCCATGCCCATCCTAGATTATTTCAACGTTTCACCAGCACAGGCATATTGCTTATCTAATGTGCTTATGCCTAATCCTGATGATTTATAGATTTTTAATTGCACGGGAATACGCTCTTTTAGGGCTTCTACATGGCTGATGATGCCTATCATTTTGCCGCTGGCATTAAGCTGATCGAGCGCGTCGAGGGCGATTTCTAGGGTTTCGCCGTCTAGCGTGCCAAATCCTTCATCTAAAAATAGCGAGTCAATCGATGTCTTGTGGCTGACCAAGTCAGACAGCGCTAAGGCCAGCGCTAGGCTGACTAGAAAACTTTCGCCGCCAGATAATGTTTTGGTGTCTCGCGCCACATCGCCTTGCCAGGTATCGATAATTCCCAGTTCCAGCTCACCTGTGCTTTTTCGCATCAGCTGGTAGCGGCCATGTAGGCGCTCCAACTGACGGTTTGCCAGATGAATCAGATGATCCAGCGTTAAGCCTTGTGCAAACTTGCGATATTTTGCACCATCGGCTGAGCCAATCAGGCTGTTGAGATGCTGCCAGTAGTCGTAATCCACACTCTTGGCCGCAATTTCATCAAACAGCGCCGACTGGCCACTGCGCCTTGCATCGTCACCCTGCAATGCCCCACGAATTTCCCCTTGGCGCTGGGCCAGCTGGGTGATTTCTGCGCTGAGGCTGGCCAGTTGCTCATTCAGCTCAGGGATTTCAAGTGCTGTTTTGGCCTCTGCCTGCAGCGGCGCTAAAATTTGTTCCGCGCTGCTGAGCAGGGTGTTGGCGCTGATCAGCGAATTATCGAGCTGCTGTTTGAGCGCGCTTAAGGCATTGCGCTGATCGTCTTCCAAGCGTGCGGCTATATATGCGGCTTCATCTGCAAAAGGGCTGGCAGCCAGCGTGCTCTGCCATGCACTGCTGGCGCTTTGCTGCTGCTCCTCATGCTCTTGCCTGCGTTTTTGTAGGGTGATTTCTCGCCCCTTTTGCTGGCTTATTTGCTCTTGCAGGCTGCTGATCTGTGCGGTGCATGCGGCTAAATCGGCTTCGGGCTGGTGGGAGTCAGCCAGTGCCGCTTGCGAGGCTGCACCCGTTTCCTGCCAGCATTGTTGCCTGGTGTTTTCTACCTGTTTAGCGGCATTGACGGCTTGCTGCTGAATGATTAAATCTTGTGCCAGTTGTTGCAATTGTTGCTGCGCGGCCTGCCAGCTTTGCCATAGGGATTCTTGCGTTCCTAGCCAAGCGTGGCTGTCAGTGGGAAGTTCTTGATCGGGCAATGAGAGCCGCAGCAGCTCGCTTTGGGTGGCAAAATGCTCAGCCAGCTTGCCCAGTCTTTGGCTTAAATCTTTTAGATGGGCTTGGGCGTTTTCCAGCTTTTGCGTCAGCAATTGCAAAGCTTGCTGGCTATCGCTCAGTGCTTTATCCGTGGCGAGCCTTACTTTTTGTGCTTGCTCAAGCTGCGCCTTATTCTGCGCTAGCTGGTTTAAGGCGGCTTCTGCAGCTTGCAAGGCGGCGCTGTGCTGCTGGCTCAATGCGGCTAAATCAGGGGCCGCAGTCGATAGCTTGTTGCAGAGCAGATTCCACTGCTCAAGCTGCTCTGCGACTAGGGCTAAATGTCTTTGCTGCTGAGATTCCAGCGTGCTGATTTCTGCTTCTAACTTGGTGAGATCAAGCTTGAGCGCCTGTCCCTCTTCGGTAAGCTTTTCCAGCTCCGCCTGTTTGGCATCTAGTGCGGCGGCAGTGGCAGAAACATTCAGTGCTTGGTAATCATGAATGGCCGGATGCTTAAGAGACCCGCAGAGCGGGCAGGCTTCATGGGCTTGCAATTGCTTGCGATATTCTTCCAAGCCTTGAATGCGTTGTTCTTGCTCTAGTAGTTTTTTCTTATCGCTGACCTGCTGTTTTAAATCGCTAAACGTCAGCCTGAGCGTTGCCAGTGCCAGTTCTTTTTGACCTAATAATGCTTGTTTTTCGTTGATTGCCACCGCCAGATCGCCTGACTGTTGCTGTGTTTTTTGTCTGCCGATTTCCAACTCGGCCAGCTTAGCGATATCTACGCTTCGCGCAAGTAAGCTTTGTTTTTGCTCCCAAAAAGCAGCCTCGTCTTTGCCAGCCAGAAGGGCCTGCCATGCCGCTTGCGCGGTGTTTTCTGCCTGCAGGGCCGTCTGATTTGTTGCTTGATTGCTATCGACGCTTAGCCTAAGTGCTGCTTGCTGCTCAATCAGCGACTGAATATCTTGCTGTTTAATCTCTGTTGTTAGCCTGCTGATTTCGCTTGCTTGCGTATTTAGGTCTTTAAACTGTGCTCGCCAGCCTACCAGTTGCTCGCCCAGTTTTGCGTGCTCAGGGCGCTGGGTGCTGATTAATTTACTCTGCGCTGCCTGGGTTTGGCCAAGCTGGGTGCGGCTCTGCTGGCTGAGTTGCGTAGCCAGTTGCTGCGCTTGCCAGAGCTTGGCTCGGTGTATCTCAAGTGCGCGGCCTTGCTGTGCTGTTAGCTGCTGCTGCTCTTGCTCTGTGCGGGTGAGTGCCTCTGTGGCTAGGCTTAACGCGCTGTAAGGCACTTGCAGTTTTGCCGCTGGCTCGCTTCGGGCTAGCTGATCCAGCTGCGGCTGGGCGCTGGCAAGTGCGGCAAGGGCTGCTTGCTGGCGAGATTGAGCGTCAGCGTGTTGGCTATTGGCTTTACTCAGTGCTTCACGCCATTGGCGATTAATTTGCACCTGGCTTAATTGGCTTTGCAGCGTTTGTTCGGTCTGGGCTAAGTCAATCGTTTGCGTATGTAAGTCACTGCGCTGCTCTTCGCTAAGTAGCTCGACACCGGAAGCCTTGGCGCGCAGCTGGTCGAGCGCTTGCTTGCTGCTGCGGGTTTGCTCGAATACCGATTGCGAAATCTGCCCGTAAATATCGGTGCCGGTTAGCTCTTCTAAAAGCTCGGCACGCTCGTTGGCTGCAGCATTTAAAAAGGCCGCAAAACCACCCTGAGCTAGCAACATGGATTTGGTAAAGCGGCCAAAATCAAGGCCGGTCAGAACCTCGGTGAGTTTGAGCTTTTCATTAATCTTATCGCTCAAGATCAGGCCAGTGGCATCCGCCAGCTCCACTCTTGGTGCTTGCAATGCGCCGCTTGCCAGATTACGCGCACGGCGTTGGCTCCAGAAAGCGCGGTAGCGGCTGCCTTTCACTTCAAACTCTACTTCTGCAAGGCAATCGCTGGTGTGGCGGGTCATCAGCTCATTGCTGCTGGCCGAAATACTGCTCATGCGCGGGGTTTGGTGATAAAGCGCTAGGCAGATGGCATCCAGCAAGGTGGTTTTACCCGCGCCGGTGGGGCCGGTAATGGCAAATAGGCCGTTATCTTTAAAGGGCGCGGCGGTGAAGTCGATTTTCCACTCGCCTTTTAAAGAATTCAGATTTTTTAAACGCAGGCTAAGCAGCTTCATGCCTTGCCCTCCTGCAATAAGGTGACGGTTTGTGCATAGCGTTTTTCCAGCTCGATCAAGAGTGGCGCTTCGATTTTTTCGCTGGCGATGCGCTGGGCAAATACATCGGCGGGACTTAGCTCAGCTAGCGTTTCCTTGCTGTCCGCTTGCCAAGTGCTGGCCACATTGCCGCGTTCTCTGCGGATGCGCAGCACTTCTATCTGCGTGTCTTTAGTCAGCTCTTTTATACGGCTTTGTAAGTCGCTAAGGTAATCATCGCTGCTGACCAGCACTTCTAGCCAGATGGATTCGCCTTTTGCGAGTGCGCTGATGGCGGATTCCAGCTCAGTCAGATTACCGCGTAAGGAGATGAGCTGCTGAGAACGAGGGATGGCGAGTGGCTCAACCGCTTGCAGGCCCTCATGATTGAAGCTGACCAGCAGCACTTCTTTGGCCTGTTTTGCTTCATCAAAGCTCAGAGGAATCGGCGAGCCGCAGTAGCGGATATGCTCAAAGCCACCGACTTTTTGCGGGCGATGAATATGCCCCAGCGCAATATAGTCAGCAGGTGGAAAAGCACTGGTGGGGAAGGCTTCCAGCGCGCCAACATAAATCTCACGCACCGATTCACTGGCGCTTGCGCCAACCGTGGTGAGATGGCCGGTTGCGATGATGGGCAACATTGGCAACCCAAGCTCATTTCGCATCTCCAATGCCCGCTGGTAGAGTGCTTGGTAGTGCTGAAAAATACCGTCTTGCAAGCTAAGCTGCTTTTCATCGCTACTTTGTCCCGCCACGCTTTGCTGCACATCGCGCGCACGGATAAAGGGAATCGCACATAACATTGCTCCAGCGCTGCCGTCTTTTTGCTTGAGCAATAAAACCTGCTCGCTAGCATCCACCGCCACGCCAGGGATCACGCAAGTATTGAGCTCGGCCAAGAGTGATTTGCTTTCGCCTAAAGTGGCTACCGAGTCATGATTCCCACCCAGAATAATCAGCCTCGTGCCTGTTTTGCTGAGGGCCACAATAAAGTGGTTGTAAAGCACACGGGCATAGCTGGGCGGCGAGCCGGTATCAAAAATATCTCCAGCCACCAAAATAGCATCGGCATTGTGGGTGATCGCGCTAGCCAGCAGCCAGTCTAAAAAAGCCTGATGCTCAGCTTGGCGCGTCTTGCCCATAAAATGCTGGCCAAGATGCCAGTCAGATGTATGTAAAATTTTCATGAAGTAGGAAAGAATGGAGTCAGTATAAGGGGATTATGCAGGCAGGCGGGATGGCCGTCTTGTTCTTATTCAAATAAGTAAAAACCACCGGCGGCGAGATTCGATAGTTTTTTGCTATAGATGCCTTACTGAGATTCAAATGGCATTTTTAAATGAGAGCAAATATCATTTGATAATAAAATCAATTGACCGAATAGGATTGAATCATGACTAAAACAATTACTTTTGCGATGGTGCACTTTAGCGTCGCTTTTAGTGTGGCCTATCTGATCACAGGCAGTATCGGCATGGCTGGTTTTCTGGCCTTAATTGAGCCTATGGTCAATACCGTTGCCTATTTTTTTCATGAAAAAGCATGGGATGCTTACCGACTGCGGCGCAGTAAACATCCGCAAGGTAAGCATGTAGTGTCATAGCCGCGGATGGCTGCTACTCTGAGGTGCGTAGCTTATGAGATGCTGTTTTTAAATAGATTTTCTGAGGAAATCAAGCCCTGATATTTACTGAAAACTCGCGTAATGGGCTGCCTCCGTGATTTGGCAAAGTGTGAATGAAACGTCAATAGGTACTAAGCGTTGGGTGGTAGAAAGGACGTTTGTGTAGGCGTACAACTTTCGTTGCCTATCTAAGGCTTTTTTTGCGAAGCGCTGTGTCCTCTATGGCCACCGTAGCTCAAGATTTGGGTTTTGTTTTACACATTAGCAAAGTATTTCGGCTTCTTCCTGCGGCGGATTAATAATCGGGCCCAGATTGTAAGCTCGCCTCGCTTTATTGCATTGCTCATCCCCAGCAATGACTTCTTTACACGTGCTTGAGCGCTGCTCATAGATGCCGCAACTCACCTGCTCGCCCACTTTTCCTATTAATGCAACGCAGTGGCTGGGGTGCTGGTCGGTGCCGCGCATGGCAACATATATAGAATGGATGGGGATGGTAAGCAGGGTAGGCACCGTGCCGCCGAGAGCGGAATCAGTTTCTCCCCAATAAAACGAAACCCGAAAGTGAGCGCAGCATGCGCCGCAGCTTTGGCAATCATTACTCATCGCTAGATAGTCCGCCGAAGTAGCGTTAGGATGGTTTTCTTGTATTGTGCTTTTTCATTGCGTCAGTAATATGGCAGGTTTTGATATTTTATGTAGGTTTAAATAAGGATTTTGTATGGCTAGCGTATTGCGTCACTCAGATTTGCCCGTAGAAGCGTGGAAAAACGGCGGGGGGCTCACTTCAGAAATTGCGATTTGCCCTGAGGGTGCAGACTTAGCCGATTTTGACTGGCGTATCAGCATGGCGACGATAGGTGTTGATGGTGGGTTTTCAGAGTTTGCAGGTATTGATCGCAGCTTGGCGCTAGTGGCGGGTAAGGGCGTGAACTTGCAATTTGGCAAGGCAGAGCCGCAGCGGTTAATGCCGAAAGAAAAGCCGCTGCGTTTTGCTGGCGAGACCCAAGTTTATGCAAGCTTGTTGCAAGGTAAAGTGATCGATTTTAATGTCATGACACGGCGCAGTAGCTATACGCACACATTGCAGCAGCAGCTATTTAGTGAGCCGCAAACATGGGTTTTTGCGGGTGAAAGTGGCTTGTTATTTTTGGCCGAAGGTGAGTCTGTTTTATGCCAGAAGGGGGGCAGCAGTTTGTTTTAAAAGCGATGGATAGTTTGTTTTTAAGCGTCGACGATGTGGGTGAATGGCTTTTGGTGCCTTATGGGGAAGTATGTCTCTTTTTTACTGATTTAAATAAATTTGATTACCCGCTGAAATAAATAATTAGATAAGTAATTTTGCTTACAATAATTAATGTATTTACTTTCTATTTAATTCCAATTCTCTTTCTTGAATATTTAAATTTGTTTATTTTAATAATTCATAAGTACATAATGATGTTCTAATTTTGTAAGTTTTATTAAATGGAGCTGACTTATGCGCATTGAAAAAGTAATAAATAAGCGAAGTACGCAGGCTGGTGTATTGGCGATTGCTCTTGCCAGCATCATGGCTGCATGTGTGACAACGGGAGGCGAAAACACGGCAGAATCTGCCCCGCCACCCGCGGCAAGCCAGCAGGGGAAATCAGAGCATGCCCCTGTTCTGGGTGAGCAGCCCAGCCAGCCATTTGGCCTGCCGCCACAGGCTGGGGCAAAAGGATTACCTGATCATCCGCAGGTGTCTGCCCTGCAAAAAGGCGCGGCGGTAGCGCCGCTTTATGCACAATGTGATCAGCGATTATTTTCTTTATCGGGCGCGGCACTGGCCAGCTATGTGGCGACGGTAGAAGGGCGTTGTATTAACAAGCTTTTTGAGGCCGATGCGGCAACTTACCCAGTTATTTCGGCCGCAAATATGCAGGCTGTGGCAAAAGAAGCGCGTTTGCGCGCACGCCAGTGGAATCCGGCCAAGCCCAATGGGCTTTGGCCTCTGGCTACTTTCTTAAAAGCAGGCTATTTCACCCAGTACAGCCACGCCAGAGAAGTGGGCGAATATGGGCGTACTGTTGATCAGCCCGTTATGCAGGTGGTGAGCGCGCTGGCTGAGAACCCAGCGATCTGGTTAAACCCTGCTGAATCTCAATCCAGTGGGGCATGGGAACGGCAGAATGATGCGCGGCAAAGTGTTAGCGAAACTATGATTCTGGCCGATTCGGTGCGTCAGCCTGAATATGCATTGCCATTAATAAGTACTTTTTTTAGCCGCTATCAGGGGCAGTTTAAACAAAGCTATGCTCAATACGCTTTGCATCCTATGCAAACCACCTTGTTTAATCTGCATGGGCAGAGTGGATTTGCGGATCAAGTTGCGGCAGGCCAGCTCGATAGCCTAGTGAAAAGCCTTGTTGCTTTATTACGCCAAGGCCGTGGTGCATTTAAAGACGAGCAGATGTTTTTAAATACGTTGCGTGAAACTGGGCGCTTTATGCTTTACCCCAAAACCAAGTTGCTGGCCGAGCCTGCTGTGGCCTTATACCTAAATGCGGAACGATTCTCGGCGGCGTGGGCTGAGGCGGCATACGTGCTTAAAACTATCGCCAAGGTGCCCTGTGATCGCTACAACCTTTGTAATGCTGAAGCCGAGCTAAAAACCAAGCTGTTTCCTAACCGCTGGCAGTTTGATAATGGCAATTTGGTGTTTGAAACACCACTGACCCGTGATGAGGTTGAGCCGCTTTACTACGCCATGAAGCAGGTCGAGGCGCAGTTAAAACGCGTAAGCGGAGTAAGCGAGCCAGTTAAAAATGATCCGAACCCACGTTTACGGATGGTGGTGTATGGCACAAAGGCAGATTACGGTAAATTTCAGGGCTTGCTCAATGGCTTATCCACCGATAACGGCGGCATTTATATTGAAAACGGAGCAACCTTTTACACCTACCAGCGCACCAGCCAAGAAAGCACGTTGTCTTTAGAAGAGTTGGTTCGCCACGAATATGTGCATTATTTATCCGGCCGCTTTATTCAGCCGGGCATGTGGGGCACAGGTGAATTTTCCCGTGATAGCCGCCGTATGCCTTGGTATGACGAAGGCTTTGCTGAGTTTATGGCGTGGAGTACCTCGCGCGAGGGCATTAAAGTACGTGGCCATGTGGTGGATGTGGTGGCTAACAATTGGCCTGCCAGCTATCAAACACCAGCGCAAATTATGCGTTCTAGCTATAGCGATGGCTGGGATTTTTATAGTCATTCGGCCTTATGGTTTTACTTTTTACACCGCAATGAGCCGGGTATTTTGGCTGAGGTGTTACAGCAATTACGTAATGATGATGTTAAAGGCTTTGATGCACTGGTGAAACGTCTTGGCGCTGATATGGCTTTAGGCGCTCGCTTTAAAACCTTTGTAGACCAGCAGGTTACATTACAGCGTGCTGGACAATTGGGTGACACTTCAACGTTGAAAGGTAAAGATTGGCTGCCTCAATCTGAGTGGCAGCTTGCAAACCCTGCGCTGATTCAGAACTATATTGCTAGAGAGCTGCCACTAAGTTGTCGTAACTGGGCAAGTGGTTCAGATAGCGAGCTGCGCCGTTTTGAATGCACAGGCTTTACAGCCATTCGTGCCTCCACATTGACGGCCGCTCATCAAGAAAGCGATACCCTGCTAAATAAAGCACTCATTAATTTGCAAGGTAAAGCCAATAACTTTATTGCGCTGAATTGCTTTGCCAGCGATTATCAGCTGGATACGCATCGTGCGGCCTTACGTTGTGAAGGCCCGCTGGCAGTCGATAACACCGTCACGCCAGCGCCAACTGGCATCCCGGTCACGCCGCCACCAGTCAAGCCAACGGCTGTGCCAACACCACAGCCCACTGCTCGCCCAACGGCTGTGCCGACATCGGCTCCTACCCCAACAGTGCGCCCAACTACGGTGCCTACTGCACGGCCAAGTCCTTTGCCTACCCAGCCGCCATCAACACTGGCCTTATTAAAAACCCGCTATAGCAATACTGGCCGCTGCTTGCGTGTCACGCTGGAGGCGAATCAGCCGGTAGATCGTTTTGTGCTGGTGAATTCAGCCAAGCTGGGGCGGATTAATTTTGCTGAATATGGCAGTTTCACCTACCGCCGCGATGCCGATGTGCCAGGGCTCGCAGACAGCATTACCGTTCGCCTGCAGCGCGGTACGCAATTTAAAGATATCCGTGTGGTGCTGGATGCAAAACCCGTGAATCAAAGTGAAGAAGCTTGCTGGGCTGCCGCATAAACTAGCAGTCCTGTCGGACTTAGACGGTCGAAGCGAAAAATCGCATGGTCGAGACCAGATTTTGCCGGATTTGCAGCGCCAATAACGAGTTATTGGTCAAAAATTTGGTGAAATATAGGCCGATCAGGTGATTTTGCAGCTGACTGATGCTAAGTCCGACAGGCTGCTAGCTAGATCGGTGCAGCAGGGGTGTTATCCTGCTGCACTGCCGTATTTGTACTGGGTTTTATTACCATAAATAGCCGGTGATGGCAGATCAGTTAATCGCAAAAAAATGATTTTAAATCGCCAGTTAAAAAGATAAGTAATTGTAAATATTAGATTTATTGCCCATTTTTTGCCTTGGCGATTAAGCATTTAATCGCAGCTAGCAGGCGTGGTAGTTGTGCCCCCACTCGCCCTAGGGTGCTTGACAACAGTGCGCTGCAAAGCTGACTATGCGCCCACTATGATGATACTGAACCGCGCTTATTCTTATAATTATCTGGCTTGCTCACTGGCAGCCCGATGGGTAGCGTTCATCTAAAGCACACAGATTGAACCATCTAAGGCCGCCAAATTAGGCGGCCTTGTTGCATTCTGGCCAGCCTACTTTGTTGGTTCTTGTGTTTACAAAAAAAAGGACCACACCATGACTACTCGCTCTAATTGGGGCTCAAAGCTGGGATTTGTGCTTGCTGCGGCAGGCTCGGCCATTGGCCTTGGGGCCATTTGGAAATTCCCTTACGTTACCGCTATGAATGGCGGTGGCGTGTTTTTGCTGCTTTTTCTGTTTTTTAGTTTTACGCTGGGCTTGGCCCAAATGGTGGTGGAGTTTACGCTGGGCCGTAGTGCGCAAACTGGGCCGGTAGGGATGTTTCGTAAGCTGGCGGGTAAATCTTGGCCGTTGATCGGCATGATGGGGATTTTTGCAGGTTTTGTGCTCTACAGCTTTTACAGCGTGGTGGGCGGCTGGACTTTGGCTTATCTTGCGCTGGCCATGGATGGCTCGGTGCTGACTACCGATACCAAGGTGCTTAAAGATACTTTCGAGCATTATGTATCTAATCCTTACTGGCCGATTCTGACCCACGGTGTATTTGTACTGGTGACGCTGGGTATTGTGATTGGTGGCATCGAAAAAGGCATTGAGCGCGCCAGCAAATTGCTGATGCCGGGCCTGTTTATCATCATGCTGATTCTAATCGCCCGATCCTTAACGCTGCCTGGCGCATGGCAGGGCGTGGTGGCTTTCTTTGCGCCAGATTTTTCTAAGCTTACTCCCGCAATGGCAGTTGATGCGCTAGGTCTCGCGTTTTTCTCGCTGTCTTTAGGCACGGGCGGCATGATCGCTTACGGCTCTTATGTGAAGCAAGAAACACCGGTATTGCACTCGGCGGCTTGGGTGGTGGGGCTTTCGTGTACCGTGGCGATTTTAGCTGGGCTGATGATTTTCCCCGCGCTGTTTGCCTTTAATCTTGACCCAAGCGCTGGCCCGGGCCTGACCTTTATGACCATGCCGGTGGTGTTTGCTAGCCTGCCTTTCGGTCAAATCTTTGCGATTGCTTTTTTTGCCCTGCTCTCAGTGGCCGCGCTGACGTCATCGGTATCGATGCTGGAATTAATCGCTACGTTATTTTTGGATGAATACAAACTGCCACGGCGCAAAGTGATTCTGGCGCTCTCATTGGCGGTATTCCTCTGCGGTATTCCCGCATCGCTGTCTTTTGGGCCTTGGGCTGACGTGAAATTCTTCGGCAAAACCATTTTTGACCTGATGGATTACAGCGTCTCCAATGTGATGATGCCGCTAGGCGGAATCGGTGTGGCGCTCTTCGCAGGCTGGCGCGTATGGCCACTATTGGAAGAGCATTCTGGCCTATCCGGCTTGGCACTCTTCGGCCTGAAATGGAGCTGCCGCGTAGTCGCGCCTTTATCGATTGCGGTGATTTTGGTGAAGAATCTTTGAGCCTTATTTGCAAACTCTAAAACCCAAATCTTGAACCACGGAGATCACAGAGAACACGGAGTTTCACGGAGAAAAACCTTTTTGAGTTGAGTTCATTTTTTTGTTTTTAAGTACTTTCAATCTTAGCCCCAGTTGGGGACATTCCGGCTCATTGCAGGGAGCTTAAGAGTCCCCTTGAAACACGCCGTAGCGAGGAGCAAGCGGGGCGGGGGATCGCTTGGGAGCGAGGCAGCGAGCCAATCCCGCCCGCCGCCGACTCGATTGTCCGCAGCGAAGGGGTCTTCGTGTTTCGTGGGGCGGCCTTCTTTGGCTTCGTTTCTTGGCCGCGCAAGAAAGGAAGGCCCCCGCGGTGGCTACCGCTCCAAAATCACCGTGCCGAAGGCACTAAACTAATAAAGCCTTGTTTTAGATTTGCATCGTGCCCCACGGGCTCATTTATTAAAAACACGCAGGATGTTTTATGACTACACGTAATGCTTGGGGCTCGCGTTTGGGCTTTATTCTGGCGGCGGCTGGCTCGGCCATTGGGCTGGGGGCGATCTGGAAGTTCCCTTATGTCACCGCAATGAATGGTGGTGGGGCTTTCCTACTGTTATTCCTGATCTTTAGCTTTACCTTAGGCTTGGCACTGATGATGGCCGAGATTGCCTTGGGGCGCTCCGCGGCCAATGGTGCGGTGGGCGCGTTTAAAAAGATGGGTGGCAAGCCTTGGGCGCTTTTGGGCCTGCTCGGAGTGATTGCAGGTTTTGTACTGTTTTCATTTTATAGCGTGGTGGGCGGCTGGACTTTTGCTTATCTGGGTAAGGCCATCGATGGCAGCATCCTGAGTGCCGACCCTAAGGCATTAGAAGCGATGTTTGGCAGCTTTGTATCTGATCCAATCAAGCCCTTGCTTACCCACGCGCTGTTTACGCTAGCAACTTTAGGCATTGTGCTGGGCGGGATTGAGAAAGGCATCGAGCGGGCTGGCAAAGTACTGATGCCTGCGCTGTTTATGATTATGCTGATTTTGATGCTGCGCTCATTAACGCTGCCGGGTGCATGGGCGGGTGTGGTGCAGTTTTTAGCGCCAGATTGGAGCCGCGTAAATCCTTCGATGGTAGTGGAAGCCTTGGGGTTGGCGTTTTTCTCGCTGTCTTTAGGCGTGGGGGCGATGGTGGCGTATGGCTCTTATATGCATTCCAGCGAAGAGATTCTTTCTGCATCGCTGTGGGTGGTGTTTTTGGCGGTAATGATTGCGCTGTTAGCTGGGCTGATGATTTTCCCTGCTGTGGCGGCCTTTGGTTTAAACCCCGCTGCTGGGCCGGGGCTGACCTTTATGACCATGCCCGTGGTGTTTATGCATCTACCCTTTGGGCAGGGTTTTGCAATTGCCTTTTTTGCTTTGCTGGCTATGGCTGCTTTGTCGTCATCGGTGGCGATGCTGGAGCTGATTGCCATCTGGTTTGTTGACGATCTAAAACTACCGCGTCGCTGGGTGTTGATTGGTATTGCCTTGGCGGTATTCTTATGCGGTATACCGGCATCGTGGTCGTTTGGTATCTGGTCTGATGTGCGCATCTTTGGCAAAAGCATTTTTGATGCGATGGATTACTTTGTATCCAATTTAGCTATGCCTGTTGGTGGCATTGGCTTGGCATTACTGGCGGGGTGGAAAGGCGATTCGCTGGTGGATGAAGTGGGCTTGCAAGGCTGGAAAAGACAAGCTTGGCTGATTACCTGTCGATATCTTGCGCCGGTGCTGATTACCACTGTGCTAGTAAAAAATATCTAGAAGCTTGTTGCAACGCAAAATTACTGCTTGACCTGCTCATCCCTTACAGGGCATTCTTTAAAGCATGAATATATATATAAGATCAATTCCTTCACTGGCTGATGGCGTTTTTAATTAAAGCGGCACCGTTGATCTATGGGGCCGCCGAAAGGGCGGCCTTTATTTTAGCTCGCGTATTCGGTGGCAGAATAATTTAGCAAATGGCACAGGCCCATTTGCTGCTACTAGGAATAGCGCATGTCTCGTTCGCAATGGAGCTCTAAGCTCGGCTTTATTCTTGCCTCCGCTGGGGCAACAGTCGGTTTGGGCTCAATCTGGAAGTTTCCTTACGTTACCGCAATGAACGGCGGCGGTGCGTTTTTGCTGATTTTTGTGCTCATTACTTTTACCCTTGGCATTTCGCTAATACTGGCTGAAATAGCCATTGGCCGTGCTGCGGCTTGTGGTGCTGTAGGGGCGTTTAAAAAGTTGGGTGGCAAAGGCTGGTCGGCCGTTGGCTATATCGGCGTGTTGTGTGGGCTGGTTGTATTTTCTTTTTATAGCGTGGTTGGCGGCTGGACCATCGGTTATCTGCTGCGTGCCCTTGATGGCCGTGTCATGAGTAATGATCCCAAGGCCTTGGGCGCTTTGTTTGGCCAGTATGTTTCTAGCCCTGTTGAACCCATTGTCACCCACGCTCTGTTTGCGCTTCTTACTCTTATCGTAGTGATGTCTGGCATTCAAAAGGGCATTGAGCGTGCGGGTAAAATTTTAATGCCAGCGTTATTTTTGTTGATGCTGGCGCTGATTGCTCGCTCCTTAACCTTGCCTGGCGCAGGGGCGGGCGTGTTGGCGTTTTTAGCACCAGATTTCTCTAAAGTGAATTCAAAAATGCTGGTCGATGCGCTGGGCCTAGCGTTCTTTTCATTATCAGTAGGGGCGGGCTGCATGCTGGCTTATGGTTCCTACCTTGGGCGTGATGTAAAGCTGACCAATGCGGCGATGTGGGTAACGGGCTTAACCACTTTGACCTCTATTTTGGCAGGCCTGATGATTTTTCCTGCCATTACTGCTTTTGGTTTAGACGCAGCAGCAGGCCCAGGCCTTACTTATATGACCATGCCCGTGGTGTTTAACCATTTACCTTTTGGTCAATTTTTTGCGGTGGCGTTCTTTGCGCTGCTGCTAGTAGCGGCCCTGACATCCTCGGTTTCTTTACTGGAGCTGATTGCGGTGTATCCGATTGATGAATGGAATCTGCCCCGTAAAGCCACCACCGGCGTGATTACCCTCTTGGTGTTTTTGGCCGGTATTCCTGCCTCGCTCTCGTTTGGCGTGCTAGGCGAATACAAATGGTTTGGCCGCAATGTGTTTGAGCTCATGGATTACAGCGCATCCAACATCCTGCTGCCCTTGGGCGGTATCGGCACGGTGCTGTTTGCAGGCTGGAAAATCTGGCCCGTGATCGAAGCTGAGCTAGAGCTCAGCCCTGTTTTAAACTGGGGAATGAAGTGGATGTGCCGCATCGTTGCACCGGCATTGATTGCTTTGATCTTGGTTTACAACCTATAAACGAGTGGCTTGCTGCATATTCATTGCCCACGTTGATATGTCGTCATCCCCGAATGCATTGGTCGGGGATCCAGCAGAGCCACTTGATTCCCAATAGAAGCACTCGGGAGTGACGATTTGAATGAGCCTTACCGTTTATCCCCGTTCCACAGGCACAAGGCTGTGAGTGCTCTGTGGGTAAGTTGGGTAAGTCTTTGTTCTGATGATGATTTTTTTTGCTGATTAAATTTTGAGCAGTCTGGTTTTCTGGGGTTTCAGTGAATATTAAAAAAGGCCAGCAGATACGCTGGCCTTGTTCTTATCTGGCTTTCTGCCAGCGCTTTTGCAAGCCGTCAAAGCTTAAGTAGAGCGCAGGGGTGATGTAGAGGGTGATGAGTTGCGACAGCACCAAGCCGCCCACTACTGCCACGCCCATGGGCTGGCGTAGCTCAGCACCTGCGCCTATGCCGATGGCAATCGGCATGGCACCCATAATGGCGGCCAGCGTAGTCATCATAATGGGGCGGAATCGCAGTAAGCAGGCTTCCCGAATCGCATCTACGGGCGCTTTGCCTTCTTTGCGCTCAGCCTCTAGCGCGAAGTCGATCATCATAATGGCGTTTTTCTTGACGATACCAATCAAGAGCAAAATCCCGACCATGGCGATAAAGGTGAGCGGCAGGCTCATGATATCCAGCGCAATCAGCGCCCCAACGGCTGCCGATGGAATACCTGCCAAAATGGTGAGCGGGTGTATCCAGCTTTCATACAGTACGCCCAAGATCACATAAATCACTGCTACGGCCACTAGAATCAGCCATAGCTGGGTGTTTTGCGATTGCTGAAATACGGCGGCATCCCCTGCAAAAGCGCCAAATACTTTGGATGGCAGCTGGATTTCCTGCTTCAGCGCTTCGATCTTGGCTGCGGCTTCCGAGAGTGTTTTCCCTTCGGCCATATTAAACGACAGCGTTACCGCAGGCAGCTGGCCTTGGTGGTTGATGGCGTTATTGGTCATGATGCGCTCGACGCTGGAAAACGCCGAGATGGGTACTAAGACGCCGCTATTGCTGCGGGCGTAGAGCTTATTTAGCGCCGATTCATCACGGCGATAATCGTCACCAAGCTGCATCAATACCGAGTAGCTGTCTTGCGGCAGATAAATGGTGCTGATTTCGCGCTCGCCAAATGCGCCGTACAGCGTTTCGCGCAGGTTTTGCATATCGATGCCCAAGGTTTGGGCCTTATCGCGGTCGATATTTAAGCGGGCTTGCAGGCCGCGCTTTTCGGTGTCCGAGGTGACTTCGGTAAAGATCGGCGATTGGCGCATGGCGCGCATCAGCTTGTCTGACCAATCGCTTAGCTCATCCGATTGCACGGCTTGCAGGGTGTATTGGTAGCGGCTTTTTGAGCTACGTGCGCCAATTTTCAAGTTTTGGGTCGGGTTAAAAAACACTGATATGCCGGTAATACCACTGGTGTCTTTACGCAGGCTGGCTACGGTTTTTTCCATAGAAAGCCGCTGATTGCGAGGCTTTAAGGTAATAAACATCCGGCCACGGTTGCCGCTGGAGAGACTGGAAACCACCACGTTTACATTGGGATTTTTTTGAATCCGCTCGGCGATTTCGGTATGCAGTTTAAGCATGGCAGGGTAGGCAATATCCTGCGGGCCCTCAGAGCTGGCCTGAATTTGGCCGAGATCTTCTTCAGGGAAAAAGCCCTTGGGCATGGATTGATACAGCCAGCCAGTGAGCACAAAGGTGGCCAGCGCCACAGCCAGCATCAGCTTGCGCCTCTTTAAGCTCCAATCTAGCGTGCGTTGATACGCGCTAAGCAGGCCATTAAAACCACGCTCAAAAAAGCGGCTCCACGCAGGTACATGAGCGTCTGGTGCTTCGTGCTTAATATAACGGGCGGCCAGCATTGGGATTAGCGTGAGCGCTACTACGGCGGACACCATAATGGCTAAGGTGACGACGGCGGCAAATTCATGGAACAGCAGGCCAATGGTGCCCGGCATAAAGAAAATCGGGATAAACACGGCAATCAGCGATACCGAAATCGAGACCACGGTAAAGCCGACTTCCTGCGCGCCCTGAATGGCCGCTTCCATGGGCTTCATGCCGTTTTCAACGTGGCGCATGATGTTTTCAAGCACCACAATCGCATCATCCACCACCAAACCAATGGCAATGGTCAGCCCCATCAGCGAGATATTGTCGAGGCTATACCCCAGCCAGTGCATCAGTGCAAAGGTGGCAATCAGTGAGATGGGCAATGACAAAGCCGGAATCAGCGTGGCCGCAGCACGGCGTAAAAACAGCAGAATCACGCCTACCACCAGCAGCATAGTCAGCAACATGGTGAGGTTTACATCGTGAATCGCTTCGCGCACCGATTGCGATCTGTCATTTAAAACCTGCATATTTACCGATTCAGGCATTTGCGCTTTAAGCTGCGGCAGGGCGGCTTTAATGGCGTCAACCACGGCCACGGTATTGGCGTCTGATTGGCGCATCACGGCCAGTACGATAGAGCGCTCGCCGTTAATCCAGCTGCCGCTTTTCACGTCTTGCACGCTGTCTTCTACCGTGGCGACATCGGCGAGGCGCACCGGTTGTTTATTTTTTTGCGCAACGATTAAATTGGCAAAGTCGGCGGCATTTTTAAGCTGCTCATTGGCTTGCAGCGCCAGCACTTGCCGTTTGCCATCAAGCTGGCCAACGGGGCTGTTGGCATTGGCAGATTTAAGCGCGGCGGATAACTCGGCCAGCGTCATATCTCTTGCTGCTAATTGCTCTGGGTTGACTTGCACCCGCACGGCAAAGCGTTTTTGCCCATAAACTGTGACCTGCGCCACACCATTGAGGGTGGAAAGCGTGGGGGAAATCAGGTTGTCGCCGTAATCATTCAACTCGGCCAAGCTCATCGATGGTGAGTTAATCCCTACCATCAGCACCGGCGCATCCGCAGGGTTCACTTTGCGGTAGCTGGGCGGGTTGGTCATATCTTTAGGCAGACCACGCGATGCGCGATAGAGCGCGGCTTGCACGTCGACGGCGGCATCGTCGATATTGCGATTGGCGTCAAACTCTAGTGTGATCGATACCTTGCCCTGAGTGCTGCTCGAGGTAATAACCGCCAAACCGGGGATGGTCGAGAATTGCTTTTCTAGCGGGGTGGCCACCGATGTCGCCATGGTTTCTGGGCTAGCACCTGGCAAGCTGCCAGACACTTCGATGGTGGGCATATTAAAAGACGGCAGGGCAGAGATCGGCAGATTAAACCAAGCCACTACCCCAGCGACGACCACCGCCAGCCAGAGTAGGGTGGTGGCGATCGGTTTGTTAATACTAAGTAAGGAAATATTCATTTTGCGGCACTGGCTGGTTTCTGTGCCTTGGCTGCGCTGGCTTCTCTGACCTTGCTGCCATCACGCAGATTTTGCCCGCCTTCTTTAACCACTCGCTGATTGCTGCCGATGCCACTGACTACGGCGCGCTCGTTTTCTACCTGTACCAACTCAACCGGAATCGCTTTAACGGTTTTGTCTGGCTGAATGGCAAACACAAAGCGCTGGTCTGGGCCGGTTTGTACCGCTTGTACGGGCAGAACGACGGCATTTTTTAATGTGCCCGCAGCAACCTGTACCGGCACAAATGCACCTGGCCATAGCTGGTTTTTAGGATTAGCAAATTCGGCTTTTAAAGTAATCGTGCCTGAGCTGGGATTTACCGTGTTATCGATAAAGCTCAGCTTGCCTTGTAGCTTGCTACCATTGCTTAGCTGTGCGTTGACGACGATAGGGCGGGGTGCGTTTTGCAGGGTGCTTAAGTTCCGCTCAGGCAGGCTGAAGGCAACGGTAATGGGGTTGAGCTGGCTGATGCTTACCAATGGGGTGGCGATGCTAGGCTGCACATAGCTGCCGGTATGCACTTCAACCAAACCTGCACGTCCGCTCAGTGGTGCTTTGATCTGTGAGTAAGATAGCGTGATCTTGGCGGCATCCACCGCTGCGCGTTCTGCGTTGAGTGTGGCTTGTAGCGTTTCTAGTTTGCTTTGTGCGTTATCGAGCGCTGTTTTAGAGATAAAGCTTTGCGCTGCCAACTCTTTTGAGCGCGAATAATCTCGCTCTGCAGCGGCTAGTTGGGCCTGACTTTGGGCAAGTTTTGCCACTGCTTGGCGCACATTGGCTTCATCTTCTCGCGCATCTAGGCTAAATAACAGCTGCCCAGCGCGGATCTGGTCGCCTTCTTTAAAATGTACCTGACGGATCAAACCGCTTTTTTGTGGCCTGATTTCTACCTGATCAAGTGGCGTTACATGGCCTTGTGCACTCAGGTTAAGTGCAATATCTGCACTTTTCGTCGTGGTGGCAATGACTTGCTGCGGTGGGCGCACGGTTTTTTCTTTCGCAGCTTCTTTGCTACAGCCAGCAAGCAGCAAAACAATTAGGGTCAGGCTTAATTTAGTCATTCATTATTCCAGCACGAACACCGCGCCGGAATCGTACGGTGATCGCAATCATTGTTAAAGCCACCATCAGACCAAAGCCGGTAATAATGGCGTACATAGGAGGAATTCCGCTGTTTTGGAATTGATTAACAACGGCTGCGCTGGCGTTGGCAGTGATGGGCTGGCTGAAATATTTCACCATCATGGCATGAATGCCAACCATCACAAGAATGCCAATATTCTCATTAAAGTTTTGCACGGCAATCGAGTGCCCTGCACCCATCAGGGTATGTCCTCTATGTTGCAACATGGCGTTTAAAGGCACTACAAAGAAGCCAGATAAACATCCCACAATAAACATTAAAAATGCAGCCAGCCAAGTATTGTGAACAAACAGCATGCCGATCACCAAAATGCCCATGGCAATTCCTGCTGGCAGCACATTAAATGCCTTTTTAAGAGGGACGCAATGCCCAGCCAGTATGGCACCCGCTGCAATGCCAAATGCAACAACGGCTACTAACTGAGTGGCTTGTTCCATAGAAAAGTTCAGCCAAATCACCGCCCAGTTCAATACTACCAAGCGCATCGTGGCGCCTGCTCCCCAAAACAAGGTGGTTACACCTAGAGATAATTGCCCCTGAGGGTCTTTCCAAAGTTTTACAACGCAGCACCAAAATTCTTTGATTAAAGCAATAGGCTGAAGTTGTAGAGGTTTGAGCTCTACATTCAATTTGGGGATGTAGCAGTTAAGCCAAGATGCAGCGAGATAAAGCAGGATAATTGCGGCAATAGCAAAGCTAGCTGGGCTAAAGTATGGAGCTAGATGGGTGGTTTTTAGCCAAGGTGCAATATGAGCTCCGGCCAGTAAACCGCCTAAAATGGTGCCAAAAATAATAGCACTGACCGTAGCGCCTTCTAACCAGCCATTGGCTGCAACCAGTTTTTCATGCGGAAGATATTCGGTAATGATGCCGTATTTGGCTGGGGAATAGGCTGCGGCGCCAAAACCAACTAAGGCGTAGGCCATAATCGGGGGGATGCCCACTAGCATCCCTAAGCAACCTGCAAGCTTGATGCCATTACAAATCATCATTGCTTTGCCTTTATGCATGGAATCTGCAAAAGAACCAGCAAAGGGGGCAAGTGCTACATAAGAAACAGTAAAGCACCACAGCAGCATAGATAAATGCCACTCAGGAGAGCTTTGTTCCTTCAGGAGTGCCAGCGCGGCAAAGAAAAGGGCGTTGTCTGCTAGCGCCGATAAAAATTGCGCGCCAAGAATAATGAAAAATCCGCGATCCATCTTGGAGCAATATCCGTTTTTATAGTAGGGGGTTTATATCATAAAAGAGTATAAGCCGGCATTGTCGCTTTTGCGCCTTACGCCTGATTAACAAGGTTTATACTCTAGGTTTTTCCTTGCGATGGTTTTGTCATGACTCGCCCAATTCGCGCCGTGATTCATACTGCAGCGCTTGCTGCCAACTATGCCCATGCCAAAGCCTGTGCGCCAGCTAGTAAAGTATTTGCCGTTGTAAAGGCCAATGCATATGGACACGGTATTGCCAATATGGTTGCAGCCTTACCCAATGCCGATGCTTTTGCCACACTAGAAATGCCATCAGCACGCTCCTTAAGAGCGCTTGGGGTGACCCAGCCGATTCTATTATTAGAAGGTGTTTTTTCTGTTGCAGAGCTACAGCTTTGTGCAGAGCAGCGCTTTTGGCTAGCGGTGCACGATGAACGCGGCTTGGCTTGGTTAGAAACCACGGCTCTGGTTTGTCCTGTACATGTTTTCTTGAAATTAAACACCGGCATGAATCGCCTAGGTTTTCCTGCTGAGCAAGCGCCAGCACTTTTGGCACGTATGAATCAGTGTAGCAATGTTGCCAGTGTTACGCTGATGGCCCACTTTGCCAGTGCTGATGATCCTGAGCAGGGTGTGGCGGCGCAGTATGCCCGTTTTGAAACGGCATGTGCTGGCTTGGATTTGGCCAAAACCTTAGCTAATTCTGCCGCGCTCTTGGCCTATCCTGAAACCCATCATCAATGGGTACGCCCTGGCATTTCTTTATATGGCTCTTCCCCATTTAGTACTCAAAGCGCTACAGAGCTAGGCCTGCAGGCCGCGATGACACTGACTGCAGAAGTGATCAGTGTGCAAAATTTGCAAGCCGGTGATGCTGTGGGATATGGCGCTAGCTTTATTGCTGATCGTGCGATGCGGATTGGCACGGTGGCATGTGGTTATGCAGATGGTTACCCGCGTCATGCCCCAACGGGTACGCCGGTGCTGGTAGATGGGATGGCTAGCCGCTTAATTGGCCGTATTTCTATGGATATGCTGGCCGTAGACCTAAGCGAGTTGCCCAAAGCTGGAGTAGGCAGCCAAGTTGAGTTGTGGGGAAAAAATCTCTCGATTGATGACGTGGCAAAAGCGGCCGGAACGATAGGTTATGAGCTAATGTGCGCTGTAGCTGCTCGTGTTCCTGTTTTTGTTGAGTATTAATCAATAATGGACGGCATAGGGGGTGGCTTTTGCACATTTAACAAGCCTGGCAAATAAACGGCTTAACGAGCTTGTTTAAAACATATATTCTTTGCCCGCGATGGTTATAGCAAACAAGCATAACAATTCATGCATAAATAATGACTTAAACTGTTTTCTTGCTCGAAAAGATGGTCGGGTTTCATTACAATGATCCTTCCTTTTAAAACCTACCCAAGCAGCAGGTTTGATCCATGGCATTGATTGTTCAGAAATACGGTGGCACCTCGGTAGGCACTACCGAGCGGATTAAAAACGTGGCGCGCCGCGTGGCTAAATTCAAAGCAGAAGGGCACGATATTGTGGTGGCCGTTTCAGCAATGTCCGGCGAAACAAATAAGCTGATTGCACTGGCCAAAGAAATTCAGGCCAACCCAGATCCTCGTGAATTGGATGTTATTGTCTCAACCGGTGAGCAAGTCACCATTGGCCTACTGGCTATGGCGCTGAAAGAAATCGGTGTTGACGCGGTGAGCTACACCGGTGCTCAGGTCAAAATCCTGACCGACAGCGCGCACACCAAAGCGCGTATCCAACATATTGACGATGCACCCATGCGTGCCGATCTGGCCGCTGGTCGTGTGGTGATTGTGGCAGGCTTTCAGGGCGTGGATGCACAAGGCAATATCACCACCTTGGGCCGTGGCGGCTCGGATACCACAGGCGTTGCTCTGGCAGCAGCTTTAAAGGCCGACGAATGCCAGATCTATACCGATGTTGATGGCGTTTACACCACTGACCCGCGTGTCGTGCCTGAAGCACGTAAGCTTTCTACCATCACCTTTGAAGAGATGCTGGAAATGGCCAGCTTAGGCTCAAAGGTGTTGCAGACCCGTTCGGTTGAATTTGCCGGTAAATACAATGTGAAATTACGTGTCTTGTCTTCCTTCCAAGAAGAGGGTGAGGGCACGCTGATTACCTTCGAGGAAGACAGCAAGATGGAAAAACCCGTTATCTCCGGCATTGCCTTTAATCGCGATGAAGCACGTATCAATGTGATTGGTGTACCGGACAAGCCGGGCATTGCCTACCAAATCTTGGGCCCTGTTGCGGATGCAAATATCGATGTTGATATGATTATCCAAAACGTAGGCCAAGATGGCACCACTGATTTTTCTTTTACTGTGCCTAAAAATGATCTAGGCCGCGCGATCAAAGTATTAGAAGGCGCACAAAGCCAGATCAGTGCTCGCCAGATCAATGGTGACGATAAAATTTGTAAAGTATCCATTGTTGGCGTAGGCATGCGCTCGCATGTGGGTGTGGCTTCAACGATGTTCCGCACCTTGGCTGAAGAAGGCATCAATATTCAAATGATTTCAACTTCTGAGATTAAAATCTCGGTAGTGGTCGATGAAAAGTACCTTGAGTTAGCCGTTCGTGTGCTGCACAAGGTATTTGGTTTAGAGTCGATTTCATAAAATTAGCAAAGTTGATCGCTTTTTCTCTGTGCTAAAACAAAGTTTGGTCGTGTTTTTTGCAGTGATGAAGATTTAAACAAAGAGGCACAGAATGTTTTATTCTGTGCCTCTTGTTATTTACCCTTACAAAACAAACCACTAGCTTGAGACTAATACTAGGGTGTAAGAAAAAGGCTTATAAACTTAAATTAATTGCAGATTGGCGGTTGACGGCTTTGCGGTGTTTGCGTAGTATTCGGGTCCTTGACGGAGAGTTGGCCGAGTGGTCGAAGGCACTCCCCTGCTAAGGGAGCATACGGGCAAAACCTGTATCGAGGGTTCGAATCCCTTGCTCTCCGCCAAGCATTTGCGGCTGTAGCTCAGTTGGATAGAGTATCTGGCTACGAACCAGAGGGTCAGGAGTTCGAATCTCTTCAGCCGCACCATTTTAGTTTTTCTGATTTGCTTTTACTTATCAGTAATTATGAAAATATTTAAAAGTACGATCCCATAGTTTAGCGGTTAGAACACTGCCCTTTCACGGCGGCGGCCGGGGTTCGATTCCCCGTGGGATCGCCAGTTATTATATAGTAATAGCGTTGCGGCTGTAGCTCAGTTGGATAGAGTATCTGGCTACGAACCAGAGGGTCAGGAGTTCGAATCTCTTCAGCCGTACCAAATATTTGCATAGCATTAAAAGTACGATCCCATAGTTTAGCGGTTAGAACACTGCCCTTTCACGGCGGCGGCCGGGGTTCGATTCCCCGTGGGATCGCCAGTATTAGTCTTGTAAATAACCACTTACCTTATCGGTTGAGTGGTTTTTTTACGTCTGAAATTTCTCGCTTTATTTTAGCCTCCATCCAAAGTGCGTTGAAGCTGCGCCTGAATCCTTGGAACTACAAATTGGATAAAGGGCACTGCCATATAGCTATCTGTAACAAATTGACTACGCAGCTCAATTTGCTCTATTTTTCTTTCGCGCTCTAAGCGCCAGTCGCCTCCTTGCTCATGATGTAGCTCAGATAAAATTTGATGTGAAGCTAAATCACAGGGGTGCTCGTGAGCGAATACAAAAATCAATGCTATCGCTGATCGGGTTTTTCAGACGGTGATCGGTGTCTAGCAGCCTGTCGGATTTAGCATCAGTCAGCTGCAAAATCACCTGGTCGGCCTATATTTCACCAGATTTTTGACCAATAACTCGTTATTGGCGCTGCAAATCCGGCAAAATCTGGTCTCGATCATGCGATTTTTCGCTTCGACCGTCTAAGTCCGACAGGCTGCTAGCTCGATGCGTAAATCTGGATACTTCAAGCTAAATTCAACCAAGATGGGGCTAAGTATGGACTGCCCAAAAGACTGAGTTGCATTAATGCGCAATGGGCCTTCTACTTTGGCTTGCAAGTCCTCAATGTCTAACTTAGATATTGCAACATCTCGCGCAGCGCTGAGGCATGCACGGCGAGGCGGATGCCCGCTTCGGTAGCGATACACGGTGAGTAGTGCGTAGCACTAGCGCGGTGGTAAGTTCTACTTCTAAGCGCTTTATACTTAGGCTGATATGGTTTTTTGTGTAGCCAAGAAAATAGGCTGCAGCAGTAAAATTAGTTGTACATACTAGGGTCTGTTGACGTTTCATTCGCAATTGCGCTGAGCCGGGAAACGTCAACAGAGCCTAGTTTAAAGTGATTTAAGTTTAGCCGTACCCACCATGAGAAAGCCTTTTATATAAAAAGAATGGCGGCGGCTCTATTTTAAAAGTGAGCTATTTTTTTAGGATAACTATTTGTCAGTTATAGAATGGCTAATCCAGTATTAGCTCGTTTCACCTTAAGCATTTGGGCAAATTACGCTAATGTTTTATAAAATAAAAGCAGTTCTTTGAGGATTTTAACAACAGCATCTGTAACATCTCATTGAGTGATGGCATGTTCTATTTCTTGATTATGTCTCTTGCACCGGAACCCTTGATTGAGTGACCTGTACGGCAGTGCTAATTTCAGACGATTTAATTGGTTTTGACGTGGAGCGCCCTTATTCCACACTTACCTTACTCAGGCCTCATGCGCGTGTGAAGGCGTGGCTGAGCAAGAGACATAATCAGGTTTTATTTTAAGGTGGAAGAGTTGGTGAAAATAAATGACTCCAGTTTAGACTTACTGGCTTGTTTGAATAAAGCTTTGCAATTAGCAGAGCAGCTAGCACTCTGGCACGATAAAAAAGGCGTGCATGGTACATTGCGGCCTGAGTTTTTAAATTTTACGGATTTAGGGCTCATTATTAAGCCGCCGCATGCTGACGAAACGGCTTTGAGTTTGCATTGCTTACGTTATACCTCGCCAGAGCAAGCAGGGCGACTCGCTCAGCTAGATAAACGTAGTGATTTGTATTCGTTAGGCATTATTTTTTATGAATGGCTACTTGGCGAGGTGCCATTTTTTGCGGATGATTTACTCGATTTAGCGCATCAGCAAATGTCTTCTTCACCGCAAGCCCCTATTTTGCTTAATCCGCTATTGCCCCAGCAGGTCTCGAACCTCATTCTTAAATTATTAGCGAAATCACCAGAGGCTAGATATGCTACGGCTAAAGGTTTAGTTGCTGATATTTCACTTTGTATTAAGCAATTAGAAACCAAAGGTGAAATCCATTTATTTGCACTGGGTGAGGCGGATATTGGCTCACAGTTTATGATTCCAGATCACCTTTATGGGCGTGAGCAAGAATCACGTCATCTAAAAGAGATGGTACAGCGTGCAGCTAATGATGAAACTATCTTATGCATGCTAGGTGGCTATTCTGGGGTGGGAAAGTCTGCATTAGTGCATTCATTAAGGGGATATATCGAGAGCCATGATGCGCAGCTAATCGTTGGAAAATACGACCAATACCATAGAGATATGCCCTATTCAGCGATAATTGAAGCATTGAAGCAAATACTAAGGCAGGTTTTATCAAGTAAACAGGATGAAATAACTCTGTGGAGGGATAAATTAGTCGCCGCTTTGGGCGAAAATGCTCAAATAGTGATCGATGTTTTACCAGATTTAGAGCGAATTATGGGTAGCCAGCCACTTGCACTACCATTAAATGGTGATGCTGCTCAGCGGCGGTTTAATGATTTGTTTTCTCAATTATTTGGCTTATTTGCAAGTAAAGAGCACCCATTAGTTATGTTTTTAGATGATTTACAGTGGGCAGATTTTTCTTCATTAGCCTTAATACAGTCTTTTTTTAGAGATAGCGTTGGCTCTCATTTATTAATAATTGCAGCATATCGTGAGAATGAAGTAAACATTAATCACCCATTAATGAATATGCTTAATGAGCTAAATAAAACGAAGGCATGTATTGAAAAAATTACTCTGATGCCTTTACGCGCTGAACATCTACATGAAATGATTAAAGATACGTGTCGCAATATTTCGCAAGCTGCTGAGCTAAGCCAATTATTAATGAGCAAAACAGAAGGAAATCCTTTTTACTCACGACAATTTCTAAAAAATATGCAAGTAAAAGGGCAGCTTTATTTTAATTATGCTGATAATGCGTGGCACTGGAAACTAGATCAAGCGCGTTTACAAGATGCTGCTGATAATGTGGTTGATTTAATGACTCAGCATTTAAATAATTTTTCTCAAGAAACACAATATGTACTGCAAACTGCAGCCTGTATTGGTAAACAGTTTGATTTAAATTTATTAGCTATCGTAGAAAAATGCTCTGAAGCAGATGCATTACTTAGACTGGCGCCTGCATTACACGATGGTTTATTATTGGCAGTGAGTGATGTTGGGCTACAAAAAGTATTTCAATTCTCACATGATAGAGTTCAGCAAGCAGCATATTGTACTGATAAAAATAGAAATTTAAATTCATTACACTTAGAAATTGGTCGCCGCCTATTACTGAAAACTTCAGTAGAGGCAACTGAAACCCCTTTGTTTGAAATTGTAGATCAACTCAATTATGGCTTAGAGAAAGTTAAACTGCCACAAGAGCGTATTGTATATGCACAGCTTAATTTAAAGGTAGGCATAAAGGCTAGATCCGCAATGGCTTATCAAGCTGCTATTTTCTATTTAGAAACGGCACTCTCCCTGCTGCCAGATGATGCTTGGCAAACAAATTATCAGCTTACTTTCGATATTCACTTAAATGCAGCAGAGTCCTGTGATTTATGTAATTTAGATGAGCGCTTTGAAAATTTAATAGAGATATTATTGCAGCATGGCTCAAGTGTTTTAGACAAGGCACAGGCACGCATTCGGCAAAGTATATTTTATAGTCGAAAAGGGCGAATGATTGAAAATATTGAAGTTGGCCGAGAAGGGCTAATTTTATTTGGTTTAGCTATTCCTGCCGCCAATGATAGTGCCACTATGGATTTTTTGTTTCAAAAAGAAATGGTGATATTCAGAAATTATTTTTTAAGTAAAAAATATTCAAGCTTATACGATTTGCCACTTGCGCTAGATGCAGAAACAGATGCTATTTTAAAACTTATTGCATCTGTTTCTGAATCCGCTGTCTTTGTTAATTACCATTTTTTCTCATTAATTTCGGTGTTGGGTGTTAATCGATCTATTGCTTTTGGTAATGCATTACTTTCCCCTCTTTGTTATACATTGTTGGGAATTACATTGATTTCTAATTTTAAAGATTACAGTGATGCGCGAGAAATTTCTGACATAGGCTTGAAATTAAGTAGGGAAAAATTATTTGATTTGTGGGGATATAACCGTGCATTTACTTATTATACGTGGAACATTAATCATTGGACTTTGCATGCTGAAACGACACTGCCCTTACTCGATGAAAATTTTAATTTAGCATTAAAAGCACATGATTTGGTATATGGGGCTTATGTGCTAGTGGCTAAGCCTTGGAATCATTTTTTGCTTGGGCGCAGTATGCTGGATGTAATTGCCAGCCATCAGCAACTTGCCCAATATTGTTTAACTCATGATGTGGTTTTTCCTGTGAGTTTATCCCTTCCTTTTGAGGCCGCGGCAAGGGCTTTACATGGTGAAACAATCTCATTAAGTGATTTAAATAGTGAACACTTTAATGTCGATGAGTTTTGTGAGGTGTGGGGGGCTGTGCCAATTGTGATGGCTGGGTTAAATATTGCGCAGCTCACTTTATTGGTTTATTCGCAAGAATTTGCAGTAGCATTGCAATTGGCTGAGAAAATTGGTACGAATTATCCTTCTACCTATGTTTTAAATTTAACTTGGCAATTTTCTTATGGTTTAGCAGTTGCTGCGCTAGCAAGACAAAGTATTGGTAGTAAACGCCAAACGCTATTGCAGACCTTGGGCAAGATCGTTCATTATTTTGAACAAATTTCCCGTGATGGCACTCCAGACAATATTGAGCATAAACTGGCTTTTTTGCGCGCAGAGCAAGCACGGCTGGATAATCATTTTGAAGATGCAGAGCTTTTATATCGGCATGCAATACGGCTAGCTCAACAAAGAGGCTTTTTATTAGATGAAGGCTATTTTCATGAAATATTGGGATTATGGCTGGAAGAAAGAAATTACTCTTTTGAATCTATTCAACAGATATTAAGCCAAGCAGTAAACTGCTACCGGCAATGCCATGCTTTGGCCTTAATGGGACGAGTGGAGTTGCACTTAAAAGTTTTACCAATGCATGAATTGTATGGAAGCCAAAGTGATATTGATGCATTACACGCGTTAGATAGCTTAGACACCTTGGCTATTTTGCGTGCGGTGCAGGCTATTTCTAGCGAAGTGGGTTTGCAGCCATTATTAGGGCGCTTATTAAAAATTATTATTGAAGCGGCAGGAGCAGAGCGTGGTGCAATTGTAGTTAGAGAGGGTGATCAACTTCATATTGAGGCTATTTTAAACTTTGATCAGGTTGCTTTGCCAGAAAGCTTATTACGCTTTGTTTTTAATACTGGGCAAATAACGCTATTAGATGAGCTGACGCAATTTTCAGAATTTCGCGGTGATACTTATTTTTCTCAGCACCGCCCAGCTTCTATTCTCTGCCGTGCTTTGGGTCGGAGTAGTACGGTGCGGCGTGTGCTTTATCTTGAGCACAGTACGATTAGTAATACCTTTTCTATGCAACGTAGACAAGTATTGGAATGGCTCTCGGCTCAGGCCACTATTTCGATTGAAAATGCCCAAACCTATCAAAGTTTGGAATCTTTGGTGGCTAAACGCACCGATGAGCTGGAACGCAATCGGAATATGCTGGAATCGATTTTAGAATACTCTCCAGCCTTGGTGTTTTTAAAGGATTTAAGTGGGCGATATTTGCGCCACAATTTACGCTTAGCTGAGCTCTATAATCGTTCAGGACAATCCTTAGTGGGAATGAATGATGAAGAGATTAGTGGGGCGGAGGTTGCTAAGCGCTTTTTGGTGCAAGATCGCTTAGTGATTGAAGAAAACCGCCCTGTGCGAGTGGAAGAAGAAGTGCAACTGAGTGATGGGTTGCATACATTTCTCACACATAAATTTCCGATTCGTGATAGTGATGGCAGCGTATACGCCTTAGGTGGAATTTCAATTGATATCACTGAATTAAAAATTGCTCAGCAAACCGCAGAAGCAGCAACGCAAGCCAAAAGTGCTTTTTTAGCCAATATGAGCCATGAAATTAGAACGCCAATGAATGCTGTCATTGGAATGGCGCATTTAGCACTTAAAACTGATTTAAGTGATAGGCAGCGCGATTATCTACAAAAGATTCATTATGCAGGGCAATCTTTGTTAGGAATTATTAATGATATTTTAGATTTTTCCAAAATTGAGGAGGGTAAACTCTCGATTGAAAGAATTGATTTTAATCTTGATCAGGTATTAGCCAATATTGCGACGTTGACTTCAGGTAAAGCAGAAGATAAGCACCTTGAATATCTGTTTCAAGTACACCCTGATGTGCCGCGCTATTTGGTAGGCGATCCCCTTAGGCTCGGGCAGGTATTGATTAATATGGTTAGCAATGCCATTAAATTTACCCAAGAAGGCGAAGTCCATGTTACTTGTGCTTTGATGAGCTCTGATCTTAAAACGGTAACTCTTAGATTTTCGGTGCGGGATACGGGCGTGGGGATGACGGTTGAGCAATGTGAAAAGCTTTTTCTACCCTTTAGTCAAGCTGATAGTAGTACCACAAGAAAATTTGGAGGAACAGGTTTAGGCTTATCGATATCTAAGCGCTTGGTGGAGTTGATGGGCGGTAGTATCGGTGTAGAAAGCGTGCCTAATCGTGGTTCTGTATTTACTTTTAGCTGTACTTTTGAGCGAGAAGCCGTACAAGCCCATCCTTCTACTCGCTTACCTAGTCATTTGCGGGGTATGCGGATTTTGGTGGTGGATGATAATGCTGTGGCGCGGGAGATTTTAAAGCAATCCTTACAAAGCTTAACCTTTACGGTGGATACAGTGCCTTCTGGTGAAGATGCTTTGGTTAATTTACATCGAGCTGATGCAATCGAGCAGGCGTATAGCGTGGTATTTACCGATTGGAAAATGCCAGAAATGAATGGTTTAGAGCTCGCTCGCCGTATCAATGCGGATAAACGATTAAATAAAATACCTTCTGTGGTTTTGGTAACGGCTTACACCCGTGAAGATATCCGAGTTGAAGCTGAATCAACTGTAGTGGATGGTTTTTTATTTAAGCCAATAAATCAGTCTATGGTAGTGGACACCTTGCTCACTGTTTTTGCGCCTGAGTTATTACGTGATGTGGCTTCATTTACCCGTACTGATGTTGTGCCTGATTTAAAAGGTATGCGAGTTTTATTGGTTGAAGATAATCTAGTGAATCAGCAGATAGCCCTTGAGTTAATGCGCTCTGCGGGAGTTAGCGTCGACTTGGCAAATAATGGGGATGAGGCGGTTGAAAAAATATTTGAATATGGCCCTAAACATTATCAATGTGTATTAATGGATTTACAAATGCCCCAAATGGATGGCCATGAAGCTACCGCCTTGATTCGCAGTGATAATACTTTTGATTGTTTGCCAATTATAGCTATGACAGCCCATGCTATTAATGAAGAAAGGGCGCGCTGCTTAGCAGAAGGGATGAATGAGCATATTACCAAGCCAATTGATCCCGCATTATTATTCGAGCGTTTACAATATTGGTATCAGCACCGTTTAAGCGCAGATGGCAATACTCGCGTATATGTTGGCGTGGCCAATATCGCTTTGAAAGGGCAGGATAATGAGGAGGAGTTTGATGCTTTAATTCAAAGCAAGCCAATAAGTAAACTCTTTAGCAGTGATTTAGAAAAACTACAATCACTCGCTGGAGTAGCAGGTTTAGATATTGAAGATGGCTTGGTGAGACTAGGCCAAAATGTCGAGATTTATTGGTTGATTATTCAGCAATTAGCCAGCACTGAGAATGATAATGTAGAGCGAATTCGTGCTGCTTTAGCAAAAAATGATATAGAAACAGCCTATAGAACTGCGCATTCACTGAAAGGAGCGGTCGCTAATTTATCCGTCAATGATGCCACTCAATTTGCTACTTTAGCGGAGGCTTTACTTAAGCGAGGCGAGCTAGGAGATGAGTTATTGTTGGTGCTTAATCAATTAGATCATGCGATGCAAAGCTTTTGCGCTGCAGTGAGTAAGGTAGAAAATATCACTTTGCATTAATGTATTATTGCTAATGACGAATGAGGCTTAGATATAAAAAAGCACCGTATTTTGTACGGTGCTTTTTTTGTGGAAAGTTAGATTTTCCCTTCGAGTTGCTTTCTGATTTCTGGCATTCTGTGTTCTAGATAATGAATGCTGGTGCTGCCTTTAATAAAGGCTTCATCTAAAAGCAATTGTTGGTGCAATGGAATATTGGTGTTAATTCCTTGTACCACCATTTCTGATAGCGCAATACGCATCCTCGCCATGGCTTGAGCGCGGTCATCACCGTAGGTAATGATTTTGCCTATCATCGAATCGTAAAACGATGGCACGGTATAACCTTGGTAAACGTGTGAATCTACGCGCACGCCTGGGCCGCCAGGGGTATGGTAAGTGGTGATTTTTCCTGGGCTAGGGATAAACTTCAGTGGGTCTTCCGCATTAATCCGGCACTCAATGGCATGGCCTTTGAGTTTCACGTCTTTTTGTGTATAGCGCAGCGGTAAATTAGCCGCCACACGAATCTGCTCTTGTACAATATCAATGCCGGTAATCATTTCGGTCACCGGATGCTCAACTTGAACACGGGTATTCATTTCAATGAAATAGAATTCGCCATTTTCAAATAAGAACTCGAATGTGCCTGCACCACGGTAATTAATTTTGCGGCACGCTGCAGTGCAGGTTTCGCCAATTTTTTTACGCTGTGTATCGGTAATGCCTGGTGCTGGCGCTTCTTCAATCACTTTTTGGTGGCGGCGCTGCATAGAGCAATCACGCTCGCCCAGATAAATAGCATTACCGTGTTGGTCGGCTAGAATCTGGATTTCAATATGGCGCGGGTTTTGCAGGTATTTTTCCATGTAAACCATGGCATTGCCAAAGAATTTCTCCGCTTCTGATTTTGTCAGCTCAACGGCGGCAATCAACTCATCTTCGTTATTTACCACGCGCATACCGCGGCCACCGCCACCGCCTGCGGCTTTAATAATCACTGGATAGCCAACGGCTTTACCAATTTTCATTAATTCAACAGGATCGTCTGGCAATGCACCGTCTGAGCCAGGTACGCAAGGCACTCCAGCTTCTTTCATGGCGTCTTTGGCAGAGACTTTATCGCCCATTAGGCGGATAGATTCTGGGCGTGGGCCGATAAAGGCAAAGCCTGATTCTTCAACGCGCTGGGCAAAGTCAGCGTTTTCACTTAAAAAGCCGTAGCCAGGGTGAATGGCTTGCGCTTCTGTGACTTCGGCTGCGGCGATCAGTGCCGGCACGTTCAGATAACTGAGCGTTGATGAAGCTGGGCCGATGCAGACAGATTCATCGGCTAATTTAACGTATTTTGCTTCGCGGTCGGCTTCGGAATGAACGACCACGGTCTTTATGCCCATTTCACGGCAGGCGCGCAAAATGCGCAGCGCAATCTCACCGCGATTAGCAATCAGAATTTTTTCAAACATGGTTTACTCCGTGAGGAGTGAGGAGTTAAGCGGGGCAAGGCCTCACCGCTTAGTGCTCACCGGCAATGAATTATCAGCCAATAATAAATAGTGGCTCGCCATATTCAACAGGGCGGCCGTTTTCGACCAAGATGGCCTTAATCACGCCAGACTTATCGGCTTCGATCTCATTGAGCAGTTTCATGGCTTCAATAATGCACAGCGTGTCACCTTCATTAACTTGCTGGCCAATTTCTACAAAGTTTCTCGCTTCTGGCGATGAGGCGCGGTAGAAAGTACCCACCATCGGTGATTTAGCCACAAAGCCTTCGGGTTGTGCTTCAACTTCGGCGGCTACGGCTACGGCTACTGCAACAGGTGCTGCTGGCGCGGCTGGGGGCAACTGATACTGCATTGCTTGCGCATAGGCAGGGATGTTCTGATTAACACGGGTGATTCGAACGCGTTCTTCGCCTTCGGTCACTTCGAGCTCGGCAATGCCAGATTCTTCGACTAGATCAATCAGTTTCTTAAGTTTGCGCAAATCCATAGGGGGCTCCTCTCTATATTGAGAATTTATCAGCGTTGATTTAAATCAGCTGGCTTGGGGAGTAAAACGGAGTGCGAATTCCAGTGCGCATTCATAACCATACGCGCCTAGACCGCAGATAACGCCAACCGCAAGGTCGGAAAAATAGGAGTGATGTCGGAACGATTCACGAGCATGAACATTGGATAGGTGGACTTCAACAAAAGGAATTTTCACCCCAGCCAGCGCGTCACGGATGGCAACGCTGGTATGCGTAAACGCGGCGGGGTTAATAATGATAAAATCTGTGCCGTCCAAACGGGCGGCATGAATGCGATCAATCAGCTCGTATTCGCGGTTCGATTGAAACGCGTCGACGCGTGCCGCACGCTGCTGTCCTAGTTCAACTAGCTTAGTATTGATGGTGGCGAGTGTATCCGCCCCATAATGCTGTGGCTCTCTTGAGCCCAACAGGTTCAAATTTGGGCCATGTAGTACGAGGATACTGCGTGTGTTTTGCATCCGCTGTTCACTGTTGTTGCCTATCATTGGGCGAAGTTTGCCGCAGTATGTGCGAATTTGTCCAGAAAAAGTGGGTAATTTCGGTGAAAACACGTTCTAAAACGATTGTTTGAAAGTGTGTTAAGCCAAGCTGAGTGCGGGTTTTATCATACAAGGCGATACATGCTTTGTAGTTTTGTTACATTAATAAAAAGGCTGTTTTGCATGCAAGTTGCTGACTTTGATTACCATTTGCCTGAATCTTTGATTGCCCAGTTCCCACCAGAAGTCCGTGGAGCAAGCCGTCTCTTACATATTGAAGGCTTGGCACGGCAAGATTCATACTTTCGCCAGCTACCGCAGTTTTTACGCGCTGGTGATGTGCTCATTTTTAATGATACTAAGGTCATCAAGGCGCGGGTCTTTGGTAAAAAAGACACAGGAGGTGCGATTGAAGCCTTAATTGAACGTGTTTTAGATGAGCATACAGCACTGGCACATATCCGCTCATCCAAGGCCCCTAAACCTGGTGCAAAGTTGATTTTTGCAGATCGTTGGCTCGCCACCATGATCGAGCGCAAAGATGACTTATTTAAATTACGCTTTGATGGTGATCAAAGCGTTTTAGATATCTTGGAGCAAGCAGGCCAGCTGCCGCTGCCTCCTTATATTACGCATACGCCTGATGAAGAAGACGCCCAGCGTTATCAAACCATCTACGCTAAAGATCCTGGCGCGGTAGCCGCTCCCACCGCTGGTTTGCACTTTACGCCGGAGCTGCTTGCCGAGTTACACACGATGGGGGTGAAAACGGGATTTCTGACTTTGCATGTTGGCGCAGGAACATTTCAGCCTATACGGGCAGATGACGTAAGTGAACACATTATGCATTTTGAGCGGTATTCAATTCCTGAGGCCACCGTTGCTCTCATTGAAAAGGCGAAGGCTGAGGGGGGCGAGTGATTGCGGTTGGTACGACAAGCTTGCGTGCACTGGAGGCAGCGTCACAAAACGGATTTTTGGCCGAGCCTATGGGTGACACCAATATATTCATTACGCCAGGCTATCAATTCAAAGTGGTGGATCGTTTAATTACCAATTTTCACCTGCCAAAATCAACGCTCTTAATGTTAGTGGCGGCATTTGTTGGTTTTGAAACGATGCAGGCGGCGTATCAGTACGCGGTAGAGCAGGAATATCGATTTTTTAGCTATGGCGATGCGATGTTATTAGAGCCTGCTAATCTAAAGTAAGTGGTCACGCTGAGAAGGGGTTGTCGTGCTGAGTGAAATGAGTGCAGAAGACGCTAAAGCATTAATGCGTGGCATGGTGATACCACCTCGGCCTGATATTCTACTGGATTTGGAAGACGAGCAGCATTCTAGCTCACCGGATTTCGCTAAAATAGCGCGGCTTATTAGCGCTGATGTTGCACTTTCGGCGGCGGTGATTAAAACGGTGAATTCTCCGTTTTTTAGCCTTGCGACGCGGGTTGCCTCGGTGCAACAGGCCTTGCAATTATTAGGTTTGAAAAACCTTTCTAATATTGTGCAAGGCGTGGTGTTGCGCCAAGTGCTGTCGCCTTCTACCCAAGATGATTTATCTATTTTTTGGGCATCATCAAACTCAATCGCTATGGTTGCGGCGTTTTTATCGGAGTCGGTACATGGTGTATCGGCGGATGACGCTTATACGTTGGGTTTATTTCTGAACTGCGGTAAGCCACTTATGGCTGCTCGTTTTCCAAATTATGTGGCCGCTATTTGTGGTGAAGAAGCACTATCCAAATCACAGTTAATCAGCAATGAAGATCAGCAATATGGTGTAAGCCATAATGTGGTGGGCTATTTATTGGCAAGAACATGGTATCTGCCTAGTTCAACGAGCTTAGCCATTTTACATGTCCATAATTTTGAGGTTTTCAAACAATCTGCAGTCGGCGACTGGCAGTCTATTTGCACATTAATTGCCTTGGCTTGCTTGGCTGAGCACATTGTCAAATTGAGCCATAATCAGCCTGAGCACGCCGAATGGCCAAAGATAGAGCTACTCTTGCGCCAGCATCTAGGCTTTGATCTTGATGAGTTTGAAGATCTGGTCGATACCGGCCAGCAAATGCTGCTTCGATAAAATTGCCGCCGATTTATCCCCCTAGTTTGATTGCTTTGCAGCTGGCTTGGCGGTAATCTTGCGTCCCGCGCTGGACTGTGTTTCTGGCGGCGTTTAGGAAAAAAAATGCTGAAATTTGAATTAAAAGCGACCAGTAGCGGCGCTCGCCGCGGCACGATGACCTTAAACCACGGTGTGGTGGAAACACCGGTGTTTATGCCGGTAGGGACTTATGGCACGGTTAAAGCCATGACCCCGCGCGATTTAAAAGAAATTGGTGCGCAAATTTGTCTTGGTAACACCTTTCATCTGTGGCTGCGCCCAGGTTTAGAAGTGGTCGAGCAATTTGGCGGCTTACATGAATTTATGGGCTGGGATAAGCCGATCCTGACTGACTCGGGTGGTTTCCAAGTGTTTAGTTTGGGCGCGATGCGCAAAATCACCGAAGAAGGCGTGACTTTCCAAAGTCCTGTTAATGGCGATAAATTATTTTTAACGCCCGAAGAGTCCATGAAAATCCAAACGGTGCTTAATTCTGACATCGTAATGATTTTTGATGAATGCACACCTTACCCTGCTACCCGCCAAGAAGCTGGGGATTCGATGCGCATGTCTTACCGCTGGGCTAAGCGCTCCCGTGCTGAATTTGATGCGCAGCAAAATCCCAATGCGCTGTTCGGCATTGTGCAGGGCGGCATGTATGAAGACTTGCGTGATGAATCAATTGCCGGTCTGGTCGATATCGGCTTTGACGGCATGGCCATTGGTGGTTTGTCGGTGGGCGAGCCTAAAGAAGATATGGCGCGGATTTTGGCGCATACCGCCCCAAAACTGCCAGTGAACAAACCACGCTATCTAATGGGTGTAGGCACGCCTGAAGACCTCGTGTATGGGGTAAGTCAGGGTATTGATATGTTCGATTGCGTGATGCCCACTCGCAACGCAAGGAATGGCATGTTATTTACACGCTTTGGCGATGTAAAAATAAAAAATGCCAAACACAAGCTCGATACCCGCCCTTTAGATGCAACTTGTACGTGCTACACCTGCAAAAATTTTAGCCGAGGCTATTTGCATCATTTATTTCGCACGGGCGAGATTTTGGCCGCGCAGCTTAATACCATCCACAACTTACATTACTATCAGGTGGTGATGGCAGAAATGCGTGCTGCAATTGAAGAAGATCGCTTTACTGAGCACGTGGCTGAGTTTCACACGGATAGGGCACGCGGGGTAGATTGATTGGCGCAGACTAAATAAGTATTTTGCGAAAAAAGGCCATATAGAATTATTCTACATGGCCTTTTTTATTGACTGAGTTTAAGAAGGGGGCGGTGCCACCGATTGATCTCAATTTAAAAAATAACTTTGATTGTTGCCGCTTACATAACTGAAAAAAACGGCATAGATTGCTCTGTGCCGTTTTTTTAGCCACGCTTGGTGCGGTATGCCATAGCGCTATTTTGCTAATTCAAGCTCTAGTTTAACCGGTAGGGCGATTTTGTTTTCTGTACTGTATTGGTAGTCATTAAAAATATGTTCAGCACTTAAAATTTGATAATTACCGTTGTCCAGCTTATGGCTGGTGTCTTTTAGCCGATAGGTATAGTGCCCACAGGTCCAGCAATCAAAGTTGCGCATATGCGTGCATAGGCAAGTTTTATCCATGACTTTAATGCGCTTCGCGTCTGGCTGGATGGCGATTACCCGGTTATAGGCTTCGATATAGCTGCAGTTGCCTTTGGCATCGAGCAGGTAGCCATAAGCTTCGCAGTTAGGGCGAATACCCGCGCCAATCGATGGGCTGTTTTTTAACATGCGCATCGGGTAGCCCGTTGGGGAGATCTGGTTGACTTCGATATTGTCTTCGCTGGCCTTGAAATATTCTTGCTGCACGTCAGCAGGCAGGCCACATTCTTCCGATACAGTAAAGCGCGTAGCCACCTGCACTGCTGCAGCACCCGCTTCTAGGTAGGTAACAGCGTCAGAGCCAGTAAAAATGCCGCCAGCAGGGATAACGGGGATATCTAAATGCTCGTCCAGCATAAACTGATGAATTTCGGCCACGATGGTGGCCAAATCATATTGCGCCCAGTCCATACCAAAGCCTAGGTGACCGCCGGCTAGTGGGCCTTCTACCACCACATAATCGGGTAGGCGGTTCAGCTTGGCGTTTTTACGCAGAAATAACTGTAAGGCACGTACGGAAGAAACAATAATGCCTAGCTTGGCATCACGAAAGCGCGGGTGATCTTCGATCAGCCCCATAGATCCAAGGTGTAAGCCAGCTGCTAGGGTAATACCATCAATGCCGGCATCTAAAGCTGCATTTAAACGGACCCGAAGTGTTTCTTTCGGGGCGTTCATGGTGAGTTTTTCCATGCAGTTGATAAAAACCATGCCGTCGCCACGTTTTGCTTCCATGGTTTTACTTACATGCAGCTTGGTGGCTTCTTCTAGGCGGCCTAAATCAAACTGAACTTCGGATTTATCCGAGTTAGCTACATTGTGTTTGTATTGTTGGAGCTTTTCTTTAACTTGCTTGGTTTTGTAGCGACGATCCGTCACTGTATTGATCATTGCGTCTGAAATATGGCCTACACCACCTAAACGAGCCGCTTCAAGCGCCAAATCAGCGGTGGAAATATCAACACCCATGCCACCAATCATGATCGGCACTAATTCTTTTTTGCCGAAGCGAAGGCGGAAATCATCTACACGTTTCATCGTTTGTACTTTAACCAAGTAATCAAAAAGGGGCTAAACCTTCTAGTGCTGCTCAAGCAGATTTCATATTACTGAAGTTCGGCTTGAGCAGAGCCTAGGCACCGCATATTTTTATCGCATTAACACCGCGAGGGTGGGAATTTTGCGGGTAAATTCAAATTAAAATGAGCATTTGAATAGAGGTAATTGTTGCGCGAACGCTTTTTTTGCGTTTTGAATCCCCAATCAGTGGCGATTTTTAAAATACTATTTCTCATTAAATGCAGTAATTTATGATCTAAATCAACTGGCTAGCGCGCTTTGTTGCATGCTGATCAAATCTTTTATGCCTTGTTCGGCTAAGTCTAATAATGCATTCATTTCTTGACGAGTAAATGCTACGCCTTCGGCAGTTCCTTGGACTTCTACGAATTTTCCACTACTGGTCATCACCACATTCATATCTGTTTCACAGTCTGAATCTTCAGGATAATCCAAATCTAATACCGCTTTGCCTTGATAAATTCCTACTGAAATGGCTGCAACATGTTCGCGAATCGGTGATTTTTCTAGTTTACCAGCGGCAATTAAGCCATTGATGGCATCGGTCATGGCGACAAAAGCACCGGTGATACTCGCAGTACGCGTGCCGCCATCGGCTTGAATGACATCGCAATCAATCACAATTTGGCGCTCGCCCAAAGCCGCCATATCGACTACGGCGCGTAATGATCGGCCAATCAAGCGTTGGATTTCTTGGGTGCGGCCACTTTGCTTGCCTTGTGCCGCTTCACGGCGCATACGGGTATTGGTGGAGCGTGGCAACATGCCGTATTCAGCAGTCACCCAGCCCTTGCCCTTGCCTTTTAAAAATGGTGGTACATTTTCTTCTACCGAAGCAGTGCACAGCACTTTGGTATCGCCAAATTCAATCAGCACCGAGCCTTCGGCATGACGCGTGTATTGGCGAGTAATGCGTACTTGGCGAAGTTGATCGTTACGGCGTGAGGAAGGGCGCATGGGTTCGGTCTCTTTATATTTTAGTTGGGTGGATTATACCGATGTTGTGCCTCGCCATCGCTTAGCAATTTTACGCCCTGCAATAAGTCACATTTACACAGTACAGGCGCTATATGACGGATATGTTGCAGCGCTCTGATCCGGTTGTGGGTGGCTGGCAGAGCTTCCTTGTAATTGGGTGTAAGCCAGAGCCATGATTGCTCGTGCTATTTATGATTTAAGGGCAGTAAAGTCTGGGTCAGGACACTGATAGCCAAATTTTGGCGTCCAGTCAAACTGCTTGCCAGTTTTTATATAGCGTAGATAAAGCTGGCTGCCCGCTTTACTATCCTTTTGAATAACCCAGCTGGCTCCCTTGCAGAGTACGGCAGCATAGGCTTGGCTTTTGGGGGCAACAGATCGGCGGCTAATACTGCAAGCGCGCTAGCTTTCCAGCGGTAATGCAGAAAATGTTGGTCAGATTCGGGCAGTGATTGTTGAGCTCGGCTGGCTTCCAACTTACTAATCCAGCGGGCGTTTTGCTCCATGGGCTTAAAGGCATCCTCCAGTAGACTGGTGCCACTGTAATCTGGCGTCATTTCATAGCTGCTAAATTCCATTCCTTGCGCGCGCAGCAGAGTAGCGGCCCGAAAATAGGCTTGGGCACGCTTAGGCTTATCTACCTTGGGATCATCAGCAATCTGGCGCTGTTGAGCAAATTGTTGGGCCCATTCGCGATAATTAGGCGCCTCAAAGTAGCTTTGTGCTTCTGAGTAGCGGCCAAGCCGCATTAGTCGGCGTGCGAGTAGCTCTCTTAGCTTGACTGATGGTGTATGGCGTTGCAGATAGCTATCGTTGCCTTCGATTACGGGCCTGAGTAGCGGGGCAGCAGCCTGGGTATGCTGATCTACAAAGTTTTTTAATTCGTCAGCGGTGAGCACGCGCTCAGCCACATCTGCCACGTCCATCCAGTATTGGCCAGAGCGATAGAGTAAATCCATCGCTTGCAAATAGTCATCACGGTGCAACGCCAGCAGCGCTTGTTCGGCGGCGATGCGGGTGGTGGGGGCGTCTGTATAGCTGGAGCTACTTTCACTGGGAAACTGCGCAGCGGCTTTGGCGTAGGCTGCGGTGGCTGCAGGAATATCGCCTTGGCGCAGTGCTATTTTTGCCCGTAGCCACCAAGCGAGCCCACTATCTCTGCTGTTTTTTATTAGGGCTTCGGCCATGGTGTATTTGCCGGAGCGATAGGCCAGCGCCGCCAGCTTGTCGTTGTCCTGTTGCTTATTGGCCTGGCTGAGCAGGGTTAAAATTGGATCTATAAATTGTTTGTTACCGCTGTGGCTGAGTAACTCAATGGTGATTAATTGCTGGACTAGCGGGTCTTGGATGCTGCTACGCAACGACTCATTGTTTTTAGCCAGATAGCCAGAGATAAACGTCAGGGAAGCGATGCCTTCTGGGTCACCTTGAGCCGCTTGGCGGGCGTAGTGCTGCGCCGCGAGTGGGATGTTTTTTTGCCTAAAATAAATACGCGCTTGTTGCCCAAGGCTGCTTAGAGATAGCAAGTCAGGGTCTGCTGCGCCATTTTTAACGGCATCGATCAGCTGTTGAAAAACCTCAATCGCCTGCTCGCTCTCTGCTTTAGAAAGCGGTATGGGCGGCGTGGTTTCACGATTATTGGGATCTTTTACACCATCACCAATTAATGTTCTACCTAAGGAATACAGTGCTTTTAAATGCCATTCGGCTTGATCACTCTTTGGCAGGGCCAGTACTTGTCTGAAGTAATCTGCAGCTTGAGAGTCATGCAGTGAAAAGGCGAGTGCAGCCTTGGTGTAAAGGCGGGCAGCCATGGGCAGGCCAGCTCCTGCTTTCCATGCGGCATCGATATTGGGTGCGGCACGCATGGCTTGTATTTGTGCTGCTGGCGGCAAACTGGCTGGTGCTGCGGCTTTCCAAGTTGGCAATTGCGGATCTTTCGGCGTCAGGCGCGAGGCCTCCCATGCATAGTTACCCTTGGGCAGGGCTAAGAGGGTGGCGGTTCTATTCATCAGTAAGCGGTTGGGAAAATCTGGCCCGCATGCATCGACCGCCAGTGAAAACAGCAGAGTACTAAGTGACAGAATAATCAGCGGATGCGGATTGCGCTGGCGAAGGGCTTTAAGGACTGACAAGTGTTTTATCCTCTTGCAGAGATGTGCAGCGCAGCCAGCCTATGGGCCGAGATTGCCCGCTACGCAGCTGATCAGGTTTAATCAGCTTAAAGTGTTGTTGATAGCGATCGCTTGCCAGCTGGTAATTGCCGATGGCGTCTGCGGCTAGGCAGTCGCTGGCGACTATGCTGATTTGCCTAGGCAAGGGGGCATCAGCTGGGCCGGCATTGTGCAAAACAATATCATGTAGTTGCTTGGTTTCGTTTAGTTTAGCGGGCAGGCTGTGGATTTTGACCTGCCAGTTTGGGGTGAGTGGCTGCTGCAAAATAACGGCGCTGAGCGTGCTTAGCGACCATGCGCGTTGATCACTCGCCAAAGGCAGCCGAAACCAGATTAAGCCTTGCAAACTTGGCAATCGTTGCGTTTGTAACTGTTCAATAAATTGGGCCAGTTGCTGAGGGGCAACAGTGAGTTCTTGCTTGTTATTTGCCATGCGCAGTGGGGATTCACTTTCGACCTGCCAGTCTTTACTCCCCACGCGCGTTAATCCCATGCCGTAAGCGGGTAGGGCGGCGCGAAATGGCCGGTCGCTTAATTGGCTATAGCGCTTGATCCAGCCAAGTGCCAGCTTGGCATCAAATAGCCCCTGCTCTGGTGAAAGCACGGCATGTACTTGTAATACGGATTGGTCAGTTAGCTGCAATATTTTGGGAAAAATAGGCGAGCTACTCCAAGTAGGCAGAGCGGTAATGCTCAGTTGCAGGGCTGGCGGTAGCCCTTGTTTAAGCCCTTGCAAAAACTGCAAGTACTCCGGCAGGCGAGCGCTTGCCGCATCGTGGTCGATCTCTACCCCGAGCAGATTTAAGCCGCGAGCTTGCCAGCTTTGGGTAAGGGCAAAGATATGCTGATAAATAGCGGGGCGGTCAGCGGGATTTAATTGCTCGTCTAAACGCACAACCAGCCAGAGCGGGCGGCCATCTTTTTTGAGTTCGTCATAGTCAATACTTAAGTTGGCCCAGCCAGTTTGTGAATGGTGCTGCAAGGCCAGCACACGCAAAGCCGAGAATAGATTGCGACTTTGCAGCAAGGCATCGGCGTGCTCTTTTGTCCAGACTCTTTGCCAGATATAGGCTTGTTGATCCCAAGCGGTGTTGGGGCGGTGGTTTGCCATAAAAAAGCTACTAAGGGCCAGCATGGCAGCTAGTGCTGTGCCACATAGCATTAACTTTAATCGTGTCATGGTAGGGCACTTATTTTTTTAACAGCAGCCCCAGCATGCCAAATAAGATGGGTTGGTGTAGTAGATAAATGATTAGGCTGTGCTTGCCTAGCCAGCGTAGTGGGGCAAGTTGGCGTTGGCCACCTTGGGCTAGCCACTGTGCTGGGAGCATGGCTTGGGCGGCCATGCCAAGCAGTACCACTCCAAACCAAGGCAGCATCGGCACGTAATCTTCGGTTCTAGGCTTGTAAGTCATCATGCCCAACCAAGCCAGTGCGGGCTGATTAAATAACGCGGCTTGTAGCTGCACTCCTAGCAAAATCAGCGCAAATCCCAGTACTAGGCAAAGATGGGGTTTATTTAAAAATAGCGGGGCGATTAAGCCTGCCACAAAAAAGAAGTGCAGTACGCCAAACCAGATAATGGCATTGGGGAAAATAAACCAACTGCCTAGCGTGGCGGCCCCCGCACAGGCCAGTAATTTTAGCTGGCGTTGCCAGCTTGGCCACCCACCTGTGCAAAGCCCCGCTACCGCAGCAAATAGGCTGACGATCAAGGTGCGTAGTGCCACCCATTCCGGATCAATATTGGTTTGTACTGACCAAAGGCCAAAATAGGCTAGATCAAATGAAAAATGAAAAAACACCATTAAGGCAACAGCAATGCCTCGCAGTAGATCGGGAAGGGGCTTACGCGGCCTGAGTGCTAATGACATTATTGGGAGTATTTTTGGATGGCAGCTTGAATTTCAGCAATAGCGGCTTCGATATCATCATCGGTGATATTAGCGCTGCTGCTTAGTGGGTCCATATGTGTGGTAATGGTGTTTGGGTCTAGTTTTTGGGTAGAAACAAAGGTGTTTTCGGAGAAAACGCCTTCATCCGTATCATGCCAATTAATGCCCAAAGCGCTGATATTATCGGAAAACTTACCCGCACGTAATTCGGCTCTATCCATTAGCTGGGGGATAGAGAATAAAACAGGAAATGAGGATAAAAAATGAATTAAATCGCTTTCATCCACCGAGCCCCAAAGCCCATCGGTGCATAGCAGTAGGGTATCGCTGTCAATTAAGAGAATTTTGCTGCCTAGTTCAATATCAGGTTTGAGCGTTCCACCTAGGCAGTTATAAATTTTATTTCTTTCTGGATGAATTAAGGCTTCTTCGGCGGTGATTTTTCCATCATTCACCAATTGCTGCACTTTAGAGTGATCTTGGGTTTGCAGTAAAATTTCTCCTTTACGCAGAACGTATAGGCGTGAATCCCCAACGTGAGCCCAATGTAAAACACCGTCTTGCACTATGCAGCAGACCACGGTGGTGCGTGGGATTTCAAGTAGCTGATGATTGCTTGCATAATTAGCAATCGCACTATGACATTGCAGCAAGGCATCATGTAGAAATTGCGTAGGTTTTCGAAGGTAGGGCTGTGCTTTTTTCTGGAATTGATCCGTCAGTAGTTCAACAGCTATTTGCGCAGCAATTTCACCATGCAAATGGCCACCCATGCCGTCAGCTACCACTAATAACAGCGCGTCGCGGCTGTAAGAGTAGCCCAAACGGTCTTGGTTATATCGACGCCCGCCTTGGCGGCTATTTTGATATACAGTGAATTTCATTCTGTTTCCAGCTGACCTTTGTTCGAAAACTTGACCCATTTACGTCTTAAAGTACTCACAATGCCGCTGCGTTTAAGCGGTGCGGAGCCGCGTTCCAATAGTTGTTTTTGTAGTTGTGGCACACTTTGTGGGCGCAGGCTAGGATCTAAACTTAAACACTGCGAAATAAGCTCGATCAGTTCGGGTGAGTAGCGATCCCCATAGCGATCGTGCAGTTTAATCACCTTGTCTTCTTTCAAGCGTAAATCAGCCGGTTGTGGTGCGGTGCCGGCGATGCAGGCAAATAAGCTAGCCCCAATGCCATAAATATCAGTCCAAGGGCCGTGTGGGTCTTTTTTATTGTATTGCTCAGGCGCAGCAAAACCAGGCGTATACATTGGGGTGAGCTTACTTTGCTCTAGGGCTAAGGTTTGCCGTGCAGAGCCAAAATCCAGTAATACTGGCGAGCCATCTTTGCGAATATAAATATTGGCCGGTTTAATATCCAAATGTAAGAGTTTATTTAGATGTACTTCGCGTAAGCCATTGAGTAAATGATAAAAAACATGGCGAATTAGGCCTTCATCTACTCCTTCTCTGCCGTGTTTAAGCTGAATTTCTTTTTGTAATGTGCGGCCACGCTCGTATTCCATCACCATATAAACCGTATCATTAGCACGGAAAAAATTGCGCACTCGTATAATATTAGGGTGTTGAATATGAGCTAAGGTTTTACCTTCTTCAAAAAAACACTTTAAGCCGTGGCGAAATAAAGCAATGCTATCTTCGCTGCGTGCTTGTACCACATCACCTGCGGTTCTGAGCGCTAAAGAATTAGGTAAGTATTCCTTGATCGCAACCGGATAATCATTCTCATCATGGGCCAGATACACAATACTAAAGCCACCCGCCGACAATAACTTGGCGATGGTGTAGTTCTGGAGTTGATAACCGCGTGCGAGCGGTTGATTGCTTGGAGTTGCCATCCGACTCTTTTCGTTATACTGATGTATATCTGTTAATTTTGATTTCAGCTTGAGGGAATGTAAAGCTATTCCCTTTAAAAGGAACCCTAATGATTTTAAGTATGACTGGTTTTGCCTCCATTCAGCGTGAATTGCCAGGTGGCACGCTCAGCATCGAGCTGCGCTCAGTAAACCACCGTTTTCTGGACCTCACCCTTCGCACCCCAGAGGAGCTTCGCCCCTTAGAGGGAGGAATGCGAGAGCGCGTTGCTTCTAAATTAGCACGTGGCAAAGTTGAGTGCCGTGTTAATTGGAATGCCCGTGTCGGTGCTGAAGCCGCGTTACAACTTAATACTGAGTTATTACAACAGCTTTTAGCCGCTGCTGCCGTGGCTAAAAAAATTGCACCACAGGTGTCAGAATTACAACTGGGCGAACTGCTACGCTGGCCAGGCGTGTTATCTGCCCAAGTTGCTGCGCCAGAATCGTTAGGCACAGCCTGCTTAGAAGTGCTGGATGAAGCCCTTCTTGATTTTAGCGCCAGCCGTAGCCGCGAAGGCGATAAGCTTAAAGCGCATTTATTAGAACGCATTGCTGGCATGCAAATCATCGTTGATGATGTTACTCCATTGATTCCACAATTGGCAGCGGCATATGAATCGCGAATGAAGGCGCGTTTTTTGGATGCTCTGAGCTCTAATGAAGATGAGCGCGTGCGCCAAGAAATCGTTATTTTTGCGCAAAAAATTGATATTGATGAAGAACTATCACGTCTTAATGCCCATTTTAGCGAAATTCGCCGCATCTTAGAAAAAGGCGGTTCGGTGGGCAAACGCCTCGATTTCCTTATGCAAGAATTGAATCGTGAAGCCAATACACTTGGCTCAAAATCAGTGAGTGCCGAAACCAGCCGTGCATCTATTGAATTAAAAGTGCTTATAGAGCAAATGCGCGAACAAATTCAAAATATTGAGTAAAGTTTTAAGCCATCGTTTACTACTTGAGTTACACACGCCAAGCCCTGTTAATTCAGGGTTTTGTCGTTATCAGCTTGGGTTTTTTACATGAGTTGGCGTTGTTTAATGGCAGCCTCTGCTTGTGTAGGAGTAAAAAAACAATAGCGGTTTCGTCCTGATTTTTTTGCGTAGTACATCGCTTGATCGGCATGTTTAACTAAAGTTTCGATGTCTTGAGCATCGTTTGGATAACATGCAATACCAAGGCTGCCAGAGATAAGCGCTGTGTCTATTCCCAGTAAAAAAGGGTCTACCAAGGCGTCCACTAGCTTTTGCGCGATGATTTTTACATCTTTTGGGTCGATAATATTGGCTATGGCAACGATAAATTCGTCGCCACCAAGTCGCGCGACGATATCCGTTTCTCGTACGCAGCATTTGATGCGTCGCGCTACTTCTATCAGTAAGGCATCGCCCGAGTCGTGCCCTAACTCATCATTGATTTGTTTAAATTTATCTAGGTCGATCATTACCAAGTAGATTGGTAATTTACTGCGTTTGCTCAGTTTTATTTCATGCAGTAATCGTTCATGAAAGAAGCGGCGGTTAGCTAGCTCCGTAAGCGAATCGTAATTGGCTTGGTGCAAAATGGCTTCTTCAGAGTGTTTGCGCTCGGTGATGTCGCGGCCAATACCAATTAGCCCTTTGACCTGGCCATCTGCGCCAAAAAATGGCGTGCGCAACACTTCTACACAAGATTGATGTTGGTGTTCTTGATTGGTAATCCAGCGCTCGGATAAGTATTCGCGCCCACTAGTGAGCACTTGTTGATCACAGGCATAGAGATCTGTGGCGAGCTCTACAGGCATAAGATCGAAATCGGTTTTGCCTACGACTTGGGTTTCACTCAAAGAATGTATACGCTCAAATGCACGGTTGCAGCCCAAATAGCAGCCATCTGAAGATTTAAAAAAAATCATGTCAGGAATCGAATCCATTACACCCCGCAGCAGCATTTGGTCGCGCTTAGCGGTTGCTGCAACTTGGGATAGCTCTTGAGAGCTAAGCCGTAAAGCGTTCTCGAGTAAGAAGCGCTCTTCTTCAACTTGGTCGTAATAGTGGTCAATTGCGTTTAGAAAAATGCCTAACCGTGCATCATCGCGTAGCTCGGGCACGATATGTCGTTGTAGTTGACGATTCAGTAACCGGTGCATGAGGCCTTATTCCCTTAATGTAGTAATGGTCATGGTTTGATTGTGTAATTGGCAGTTCATCAAGGCGCCATGTGGCGCTAATTCACCATATGAGTAAAATCCCGTAATACTCATATTAGGTCCTAATATAGTTTGCACGGCTTCTAATTCTTCCTCGGCCATTTGGCCTAAAACCAAGCGTCTTCCTACGCAGCTTACTAAGAGGCATAGGCCAGGATTATCTGAGCCATCTAAACTGGCTTTTGCGGCATCCGCTGCGCTATCCACTAAATCGTCAAGCTGTGTGCGCATAAGGCGACAAATCGCTCCCTCAGGTACATCACCGGCAAATCGCAAACTTTGGGTGGCTTCGTCTATACCTAGCAAGGTGCGAACCAGTTTGCTGTCATCGTTGGGGAGCTTCACACTTAAGGGAAAGCGTAAGCCGCTGCCGGGTAAATCAATTGCCATATTCCCTAGGTACTTTTTGTACAGAGTTAGCGCCGGTTGGCCATCAATTTCCATAACAATATTGCCTGTGGAGCGGGTTACGATGCGCTCGGTACCAAACTCATGCCAACCTGCAAAACAAGTACTGCGTACTTGAATGTCGCCGTAGATCCCTAAAGCCGCAATACAGCCATTGCGGGCAGGGGCGTTGGCCATCACCCATGTGGCACCAAAACGAGTGCCATCACCAGCCAAACCGCCACTTACGGCAATTTCTTGTTCCCAAAAGCCCTTGGCTAGATCGCTGCCATTTACTTTTTGACCATCAGACAAAATAAAAATATGGCGTAGACCTTGTTCTTGTAGCGTGGCGAGCAAGTTTTTGCTTAAGGCAAGCAAATCACTGCTTTGCTCCGTATCCATAGCCACTAAACGTACTCGGCTATGCGTGAACTTCACTGCGGTGATGGCCATGTCCTGATCGCTTAATCTAGCCCCCAGCACATTACCCGCAGAGGAGCAGCCTAAAATACATGCCTTGGGGAAGCGCTGGCGTAGTTCAGAATAACAATCGGCACCATAAAAGTAAGGCGTGTCTGCAGCAATAAACACTAGATCTGCATCGCTAAGGTTTTGCCCAATTTCACCCCACCCTAGTGTGGGGGTCCAATACCACTGCTGCGTTTGCACAATTCATATCCTTTTTTAATTAGGCGTTTGTTGGGTATCGTGTATTGGCGTTTTCAAAAAAGCCTGCAAGATGCAGTTAATATTAAGATGAATTAGAAAAGTGATCGCTTGAATTCAAGCTGTCCTTGGAATAGGCGGTATAGAAGCAGTAAGATTCATTCTTTACTGCACTAGCACAAGGCATTATCAAGAGATGGTAGCGCTATAATTACTTTGGAAGCTATATGGTGGTGAAGGCTTGATGTCTTGTAAGCTTGTATTGGTAGTTTAAATAAAATATAGCTTATTTTTATTGTGAAATATTGGTAAGTAGGATGTTTAAATTTTGCTTCATAGGAAGTGTGCGGTTAGCCATTATACTCAGCACACCGATTGAGGCATGTAGCAAAGTGATGAGAATGGCCCTTGAGAAATGGCCGCCTTATATGTTTGTGGATGCTAAAGGTCAAGCTAGCTGGGCTAGATATTGAATTAGCTCAAGCCATATTTAAAGAAGCGGGCTGCCCATTGATTATTTTGGCGGAACTACCTTGAAAGCGCCGCTTAAATATGTTTATGAATGGCCATCTAGATCTGATACGCCAGAGCAGCGAAGCTTTAGTTGGCTTACTATCTGATGTTACGCAGGTCTTTAGGTGGAATGCGCTCTGCAGCTGATTGAGAAAATCCTAACCCATTGATTTTTCATAATGGGTGCGTAACATCAGTTACTACCCCTATAGAAAAGAATCAGTCAGCCTATTAGCGCCCAATGTGGGTTGGTATGGTGAGAGTTTTAAGGCGCATTCTTTGCGGCTGCATGAAGCGTATTTAGTCTCTCCATTGGAAGAAATATTTACTCAAGCCGTCAAAATGCTTGCTTCTCATCGTGCAGAGTTGGTTTTAGAGGGTACGGCGGCTTTAATTGATGAGGCTAAGAAAATGAATATTGAATTCAGCCCTTGCTATGGATATTAGTAATGATCAAGTGAGTTTTATGCTAAGCAAAAATAGTGTTACCTCAGAATATATTCAGGCTTTAAATACTGCAATTACTCGTTTAGAAAAATGCGGAGCACTGGCTAAGATTAGTGAAAATATGGCATGTAGTTTGGGAGTATTTGAATTTATGTAAAAGGTATTAAAGATGAATAAATATAGTCTGGTGCTGATTAAAACGTAGCTCAACAAGACTATAAAAAATATTGGGCTTTGCATGCTCATCACCAAACTATGACTTATATCCACTTTAAATATTAGTTATGCAGAATACCTTAATCAAGTTGTAGAAGAGGAGTCACCGTATTGGTTTTTATGCAATAGTACTGACAATGAGCATCAGAGCCACAATGAGTAATAAAACGGCACTGGTTTTTTGCAATACAGATTGTGTCGTGATGGCTGATCAAGTAATGGTTCAATGCGCTGAGTAAAATAGTAATGGGCACAGCAAACGGCAAATTAATAACGCAGAAAAGTAGCCTCTAAAATATGCGATATCGCCCGCCTTAAAACAAAAGCCCCTGCTTGATTGCCAAGCAGGGGCTTTATCATCAACGGTGTGATGAGCAGGGCTGTTTTAGATTACCGATGAGGCAGAAGCGTTACCTGGTTTTTTGTGAACGGCTGAGGCCGCAGATGCTGCGTGTTTTTTAGCTTGGGCTTTTTGCACTGTTGACGCTGCAGATGCTGCGTGTTTTTTAGCTTGGGCTTTTTGCACAGTGGACGCCGCAGATGCTGCGTGTTTTTTAGCTTGGGCTTTTTGCACAGTGGACGCGGCAGATGCTGCGTGTTTTTTAGCTTGGGCTTTCTGCACTGTGGACGCCGCAGATGCTGCGTGTTTTTTAGCTTGGGCTTTCTGCACTGTGGACGCCGCAGATGCTGCGTGTTTTTTAGCTTGGGCTTTTTGCACTGTGGACGCCGCAGATGCTGCGTGTTTTTTAGCTTGGGCTTTTTGCACTGTGGATGCTGCAGATGCGTGGTGTTTTGAGTGTTTTGCTGGTGCTACTTTAGTTGCGTGTGATTCAATTTTAATCGGAGTGGATGCAGATTCTGCTGCTACACCGAAAGCGGTAGTTGCAACAAATACTGTAGCAGCGATAGTGATGAGTAGTTTGTTCATGGCTTGGCTTCCTAATTTTAGGTCGGTGGTGGAGCGGACAAATTCAGTATCTACTCTCCGGATTCAGAGTTCGATAAGGCTTTGGTTGCGATGTGTAACCATCTGTTTTTTTGTAATTCATTTGGCATGTTTTGGCTAAATTACGAGCTTAAGTTTCGTTCGAAGTTCATCAAATCTGCGCCAGGTTTTAATGAATAAAGCTGTGCCAGCCTGCCGCCCGAGGAAATTTTTTCATCGCTGATATTAAAGATGCTGGATACCTCGATCCGGTGCATCAGGCTTTTGCGCTGCACTGGCTTTTCAATAATCGCTTCGGTCACCGATTTGAGTTGGGCAATGGTAAAGCGCTCTGGCAGGCAAAAAATCGGCATCATTGAATAGAGAGTTTTTTGTTGGAGCCGCTGTTTAGCTAATTCAATAATCTAGCAGCCTGTCGGACTTAGCATCAGTCAGCTGCAAAATCACCTGATCGGCCTATATTTCACCAGATTTTTGACCAATAACTCGTTATTGGCGCTGCAAATCCGGCAAAATCTGGTTTCGACCATGCGATTTTTCGCTTCGACCGTCTAAATCCGACAGGCTGCTAGCGGAACTTGACTGGCTTTATGCGTAATCAGCTCAGCTATGGTTTTGATGTAGAAACAATGCAGGAGTTGACAGCCATATTACTGGTGCTTACTCTGCTATTCCTTTCGCTATTTATATGGCAAAAGGGGCTGCATGCTTAGTTTTTCTACAATGCTTATTTTTTCAGCTGCTGCTCTGGCGTTAACCGTTACACCTGGTCCAGATATGTTGCTAATCGCTTCCTCTAGCGTGAGCCAAGGCAAAAGAGCGGGCTTTGCCACGCTGTCAGGCATTATAGCGGGCACGTATTGCCATGCCCTTGCGGCTGCTTTGGGCTTATCACAACTCTTATTACGCCTTCCCTTTGCTTTTAATCTGTTGCGCTTTGCCGGTGTGGCTTATCTATTTTATTTAGCATGGAAAACCTTTCGTTCTAAGGCCGCTGTTTTCTGCCCAAATGTCTCTATGCCAAAAATATCGGCTAGGCAGGCTTTTTTGCGTGGGCTGTTGACCAATCTGTTTAACCTAAAAATGATGTTGTTTGTGCTGGCTCTGTTTCCGCAGTTTGTAAGGCCTGAAGCAGGGGCCGTGGCGATGCAGATCATGCTGCTGGCGACAGTATTAAACCTGATTGGATTACTAGTAAATGGTGTGGTGATTTTTGCTGCGGGTAAATTAAGCACGTTGCAATCTGATCGTCCGAATGCATGGCCGCAGTATTTGTTATCGCTTGTGTTTGTTGGGCTGGCGGCGCGGTTGATGATTTTGTAAATGTGCGCTCGGCATCATATATATTTTTGAGCGGTGGTCTTGAAGCTATATGTTGCCTCTTGCGCTGACAGGGGGCTTTGGTCTCAACAAGGCTGAAGCGGTGATGTGGTTTTTAATGCTTAAAGTCAAGCATGTCGCTTTTGCACTCAGCCTATCGCGCTATCTGGCGTAATTTATTAGACAGCCTGTAGTATAGAGCGGCGCCACTTGCATGGGCGGTGGCTTTAGCTCACGGGAGAATACAATGAATCAGTTGCAAAAAATGCTGCTCGGTATCTGTGTTTTGGGCACTTTGCAGGCAGAAGCTGCTGCACCCATGGTTAAAACTTCGGCTCCGGGGTTTTATAGGGTAATGCTGGGAGATTTTGAAATCACTGCGCTTTCAGATGGTACGGTGGCCTTGCCGGTGAATACGCTGCTCACCAATATCAGCAAGGGGAAGATCGATAAGGCGTTGGCAAAGTCTTATTTAAGCAGCCCGCTAGAAACATCGGTGAATGCCTATCTGATTAATACTGGCGATAAGCTGGTACTGGTGGATACCGGCGCAGCAGGTTTATTTGGCCCGACCTTGGGGCATTTTATGGAAAACTTAAAAGCCGCAGGCTATCAGCCAGAGCAGATCGATGAAGTTTATATCACCCATTTGCACGGCGATCATATGGGTGGGTTAATGGTGGGCGAGCAGCTGGCGTTTCCTAATGCCGTGCTGCGAGTGGATCAGCGTGATATTGATTTCTGGCTAAGCCAAGCCAATATGGACGCGGCCCCAGAAGCGATGAAAGGCTTTTTTAAAGGCGCAGTGGCTTCAATTGGCCCTTGGGTTAAGGCAGGGAAGTTAAAGACTTTTGATGGCAATACGGATTTAATCCCTGGTGTGAAGTCGGTTTCTACCTATGGGCATACCCCAGGGCATAGCATTTATATGGTAGAAAGCCGTGGGCAAAAGCTGGCGCTTTGGGGTGATTTAATGCACGTTGCCGCGGTGCAATTTGCTACGCCTGAGGTGACGATTCAGTTTGATACTGATAGTAAATCCGCTGCCAAGCAGCGTCAGCAAGCTTATGCCGAAGCTGCAAAACAAGGCTATTTGATTGGCTCCGCTCATTTATCCTTCCCTGGGCTTGGGCATTTACGTAAGGTAGACAAGGGCTATAGCTGGCTACCAGTGAATTACTCGCCCATGTATGGTAAGTAAGTGATGTGAGTAAGGGCACGCCCGTCATTTTTTGCCTTAGCATAAAAGTGGCGGGTTTTTGACCTCCTTTTTGATCTGCAACCCATTTTATTTTTGTATCTAAGCACTCTTTTTCGGACTTATCAGTAAATGAAATATCTGGTCATTGGTCATCCCATTGCGCATAGCAAATCTCCCCAAATTCATCAGGCTTTTGCTGAACAATTTAATTTGCTGGATTTTACCTACGAGCGCTGCTTGGCTCCTTTAGATGGCTTTGCTGCGCTGCTGGCGGAGTTTGCAGAGGCAGGTGGTGGTGGGGTAAATGTCACAGTACCATTTAAAGAAGAAGCCTTTCGGTTGTGTACAGCGCTAACCGAGCGTGCCGCTGCTGCAGGGGCTGTGAATACCATTAAGTGTGCAGATGGCGTGCTGCTTGGCGACAATACCGATGGCGCAGGCTTGGTAGCAGATCTATTACGGCATACCGGCTTAGCAGGCAAGCGCATTTTGCTACTAGGGGCTGGGGGGGCGGCTTGTGGCGTGCTGCTGCCTTTATTGGCAGAAAAACCGCTGAGTTTAACCATTGCCAATCGCTCTGTAGCGCGGGCGATTAGTCTAGCCGAAAAATTTAGCGGCAATATAAAAATTACGGCGCAGGCTTTTGATACTTTAGCTGGTGAGTTTGATGTGATTATCAATGCCACTTCAGCGAGCTTGGCGGGGGATACGCTGCCCTTAGCCACTACTATTTTTGCTCGTGATTGTTTGGCTTACGACATGATGTATGGCAAGGGTGAAACGCCGTTTATGAAGCAAGCCCGCTTAGCGGGTGCCTCACAATGCAGCGATGGTTTAGGTATGTTGCTAGGGCAGGCGGCTGAGGCTTTTTATGTATGGACCGGTTTGCGTGCGGATGTGCAACCCGTATTAGCGGCAATGCGGGCAGCTTTGTAATGGCAAAGCGATCAGTCGCCGGCTGGTTAGGCCGTATATTCTTGGGTGTGCTGGCGCTATTTTTGCTCTGGAATCTATGGATTGTTGGGCATGTGTTGATGTGGAAATGGATTAATCCGTCCGCCACTTCTTTTATGAGCGAGCAACTGGGGCAATTGCAGCAAAATAATCCAGACGCCGAGCTACGGCATACATGGGTACCGTATGCGCAGATCTCCCCAAATCTAAAACGCGCCCTAGTGGCGAGTGAAGACGCAAAGTTTCTAGATCATGAGGGTTTTGATTGGGAGGGGATTCAGGTGGCTTGGGAGAAAAACCTAAAGAAGGGCCGTATTGTGGCGGGAGGCTCGACCATTAGCCAACAGCTCGCAAAAAACCTATTTTTATCGAGCGCCCGCAATCCGCTGCGCAAAGTAGAGGAAGCTATTATCACCGTGATGCTGGAAGCCATCTTAGATAAGCGGCGCATTTTTGAAATCTATTTAAATGTGATCGAGTGGGGCAATGGTGTTTTTGGCGCGGAGGCCGCGGCGCGTTACTACTACAAAACCAGTGCGGCCCGTTTAGGCGCAAGCCAAAGCGCTAAATTAGCTTCGATGGTGACTAATCCACGCTATTACGATAAAAACCGCAGTGATCGCAAGCTGCTGCGTAAAAGTAGTATTGTTTTACGCCGCATGCCTTATGCAGATATTCCTTAATTTTTACCTGTTCTTGATTTGCCGCTGTAAATCAAGGACCGATAGCGGTTTATTCGCTTTTTGTAAATTGAATATTAGGAAATTTACTTTGCGTTGAAGGCTGTTTTTTATAAGAAATAAAATAGATCTGATATTTTACTTACGTATATTTGTTTTGTTATTATTTTGCAGTGTGTTTAGCTGACGTATATATGCAATTGTTAGTCAGTTCACAGTCAAATATCTTGAGTAAGTGAATTAAACAGAATATTCTGCAGTAATTCTCCCTAACGGCCTTATCCTAATGGCACAACATGCTGAAATTAATCGCTTAATTGCTGAATGTGATCGCCTTGTTTATCTTGATCCCAATCTAAGCTTGAAATATGCAGAAGAGGCTTACGCCTTGTTGGCGGGCTGCGACATCCCGATGCTTGTGCGCGTCACGCTGGCTTACTCACGCTCACTGATGGCATTTGGCCGAATTGAGGAGTCCCTTGCTTGCCTGCTTAAAGCACTGACGCAGACAGAGGTGGAGAATCAGCGCGCGGTGCAAGAAGATTTACTCCAAGAGCTAGCCGTAAGCTATTACAGCATGGGGCAATACGAAGAGGCCGCAGAGTATTGGGCGGATTGCATTAATAGTGCAGATTTTTCTGCAGCAGCAAAGCTTAATGGGCATATAGGTATTGGCATGATTTATTTTGCCTACGGCCAGATTGAGCAGGCTTTAGCTCAGCATAAAATGGCAGTTTCCTTGCTCAATCATCAAATGCCAGCCATAAGCCATGCACGGGCTTGGATTAATCTGGCATCCAGTTATTTTCAATTAAAGCAATGGCATGAAAGTCAACATGCTTTGTTGATGGCCTACCCCTTTGCCCAAGGGGCGGATCATCAAGAATTTGTTGCTGAGATTTATCTCTGCATGGCACAGATTGCCTTAGAAACGAATAACTTAGATGTCGCAAGGAAAAAGTTAGCGCAGGCTAAGCGCTGTTGTAAGGTTTGGGTTTGGGGAGAAATGCAGCAGCAGTTACTACATGGGCGTATTTTTCTTGCCACTGGTCGCTTGGATGAGGCTATTTGTTATTTTAAACAGGGCCTGAAAAACGCCAATGAGATGGGAGCGAGTAAGTACATACTCAAGGCTTATCACTTTCTTTCGATGGCATACCAGCGCGCTGGGGATAAGGAAAATGCAGAAAGTGCCTATGGAAACTATCAAGCCGCTTGTGTGCGATGCGAGATATCCAGCCAAGGCGATTGCTTACAAAAAATAGGTAAGTTACTGACTTTTAAAAAGGATTCTGTGGAAATGCTGCACTGCGCATAGATTGTCATAACTACAAGTGTTAAGATTGGAAGCGTAAACTAAATGTCAATTTGGTGTCATAATGCTTGCGTCCCCTGTCGATCAGCTCCTGCAGCGAGCTAAGCAATTAATTTCTTCCCGCAGCGTTGATTCGCTGGGGTTTGCGACGCAGGCGTGTGACTTGGCTGTGCAGCTTGGCTGCCGTTTAAGTGAGGCAGCAGCTTTAACGGTTTATTCCAGCGTCTTACAGCTACTTGGCCAGCATCGTGAGGCAATCAAGATCTTAGATAAGGTCTTAGATATCGCAGAAACCGATGAGCTGGGTGTGTGGCGAGGGGAAGCCTTACAGCTTATGGGGGTTAATACTTACATATTGGGTGAGTATGAAAGCGCTGAGAAATATTGGTTCTGCTGCTTAGAGCTCTCAGCACAGGCCATAGAAACCACACAGCGTTTATGTGCCCATATTGGCTTAGGGCAACTTTATTATGCTCATGAGCAATTTGAAGTAGCGCTTATTCATCATAAAATGGCGCAAGATTTAGCAAAAAAAGAACATAATGCCAATTACCAAAGTATCTGCCTTATTAATATCGCCATTGATCTTTATCGTTTAAATCGTCTAGATGACGCAATGTCAATTGCAAGGCAAGCGCTCCCTTTGGTACGCGCCGAAGGCAATTACGAGCTAGAGGCGGAGGTGTATAGCGTTTTCGGTTTAATTCGGTTAGAGCGTGGGGATGTAGAACGCGCTAGGATGAATTTTCTGGTGGCTTTAAAAATTAATCGTCTACATATTAATACTTGGAATGAAGCAGCTAATTTGCTGGCCTTAGGGCGTTGTTCTTTAGCTGGGGGTGAGTATGAAGCAGCGCTGGATGAATTGCATCGTGCATTTGCCGTAGCAGATGTGATGGAATCACAGAAATTATTAGCGGATATTCATGAAATATTTTCGCATGTGTATCAAAAAATGAATTTGCCAGAAAAAAAAGAGCAACATGAGTTAGCGCATAAAAAACTACGTATATTACTACTAGAGCAATCTGCATCTGCACAGCTGCGCTCAATGGAGCTGGCATTGTTAGTGCCTAGCTAAGCATTAGATGCAAAAGCGCCCATTTCTTAGAAACAGCAAGAAGGCATTCAATAAAAATGATAGCCGTGGTTTTATTTAATACGATTTACCTTGATCTAATGGATTAGTATGTCCTAATTTGATGGTAGATTAATGTTACGAGCGAAAGCGCCAGTATGTCTATTCATGATTCCATTGATGAAATAAATATCCGTGCCCGCCAGATCAGCTTGGTAAATAAGCCTGAGGCGTTTCAGCTTGCAGAATCTGCGTGTCAGCTTGCCACCCAGTCTAAATATAATTTGGGCTATGCCCAGGGGCTACTCAATCAAGCCTTAGCCTTGGCGCAAAGTCCCACCTTTGATGAAAGCATGGCTTTAATGCGGCATAGCTTGTTGCTAGGCGAAGAGCATTCTTTACGTGAGCATGTAGTAGATTGCTTGCAAGAAATTGCCGGTGCTTATTACGCACAATGCCAATATGATTTATCCTTACAGTATTGGTCTTATTGCTTGGATCTTTCTTTAAATATTACTAATAATGAAGCTTATATTCAAGCGCACATTGGCATAGGCCAAATTTATTTTGCTCATGATGATTTCCCTAGCGCATTAGAACACTATCAACAGGCTGCTGAGTATTTACCAAGAATTAATAATGATAAATTAACGGCTTCTTTGTTAATTAATTTAGGTGCTGTTTATTTGTCTCTAATGCAATACGATAAAGCTTTGTTGGCTTTGAAAGATGGCTTGCTTCAGGCTAAAAAAATAAATAATCATGAATGTATTTCTGAGTCTTTATGCTTGATTGGCCAAGTTGAATGGGCATTGGGGATAAAAAATTCTGCACATAAAAATCTGCAACAAGCACTTAAGCTTAATAAAAAATTAAATAATCAATGGGGTATTGCAGTCAATTTATTAGCTTTAGGTAGAATGAGTTTAGAAAAAGGAGATGATAAATTATCCTTGAAATATTTAACCCTAGGTTTGTCTAATGCGATGCAAAGAAGTTCTGTAAATTTAGTATTGCAATTTGAGCAGTTATTGGCAGAATTGGCTGAGCGGCGTGGCGATTATAAATTGGCATTTGAACATTTAAAGCGTTTTAGCTTAGGTCTACAAACATTTAATAACCAACTTTCCCCTCATAAATTGCATGCAATGAAAATGCAATTAGAAATGGAAAACGCGCGCTTAGAAAACGATGATTTACGCCGTCAGCGGGCAAGCCAGCATAGGGAAATTCAGCGGGTAGAGCGGCTGGCTAGTTACGATGGGTTAACCGGCATTTTAAATCGTCGTGGCTTAGAGGAGCAGGGGTGTGAGCTGTTTTTACGCCAATGCCAAAGCCAGAAATCGTTGTCAGTGTTAATGATTGATGTGGATCATTTTAAGCGGGTGAATGATCGTTGTGGCCATCCAGTGGGCGATAAAGTATTGCGGCAGATTGCTGCGTTACTTAAATCGGGTTGTCGTCAAGATGATTTAGTCGGGCGCTATGGGGGTGAGGAGTTTGTGGTGCTTTTGCCAAACCATGAAGGCGTGGCAGCAACAGAAGTAGGGGAGCGGCTGCGTAGCCTAGTCGATGCTTGGATTTGGTCAAGAATCCATCCAGAACTAAGCATCACCATCAGCGTAGGCATTGCAAGTATTGTGGATGATACTTCATTAGAAGCCTTGCTTAGTCGCTCTGATCAGTGCCTGTATCAAGCTAAGCAGCAGGGGCGCAATCGGGTGGTGGTTTAAGCATTGTTCTAGCTGTTTTGGGGCTGGTTTTAAGCCGTTTATCTACGCTTCGTTTTTCCTCAAGATTCTTAAATCTAGGTCTTATATAGATAATGGCTATAGAAATCTAGGTCTTATATAGATAATGGCTATAGAAATAGTTCGTTTTGTTGCATTACGGCTATTTTTTTCATTAGCCTATATTGTGCTTAAGCCATTAAAAATGGGCGTTTAAAGCTAGGGTGGTGATGCCCCCACAAAAAATGGGGCTATAACAATGGGGGTTTTCCGATAAAATCGAGGCTCCCATGACCCGCAAGCCCTAAGAGTCCCTCCATGGCCGAGCCTATTAATACTCCCATTCCACTTCAGCAGCATGCTGCGCATGATCGCCTGCGCGAAATTCCTTACAATTACACCTCGTTTTCCGATCGTGAGATTGTGATTCGCTTGCTTGGGGATGATGCCTGGCAAGTGCTGGATGATCTGCGCCAGCAACGTAAAACCGGCCGGTCTGCGCGGATGTTGTTTGAAGTGCTGGGCGATATCTGGGTTGTGAAGCGTAATCCCTATCTGCAAGATGATTTACTCGATAATCCTAAGCGCCTGAATATGCTGGCTGAAGCTATGCATCACCGTGTGCATGAGATCGAAAAACGTCGTCAAGAAAACACCCAGGTTGCGTTGCTGATTGATCGCACCCGCGAGGCGGTAGAGCGCTTTGAGCGTGAGTTTATCGATGTGGCTCTGCTGCGCCGTAAAGTGCTCAAAAAAATGGGCCGCATTACTCGCAATGACAATATTTGTTTTGATGGCTTGGCGCGGGTCAGCCATGTAACGGACGCCACCGACTGGCGTGTTGAATACCCCTTTGTGGTGCTGGCCCCGATACCGAAGAAGAAATGGCCCCCTTGGTGGCCGCCTGTATTGAGTTGGGTTTAACCATTATCCCGCGTGGCGGTGGTACGGGTTACACCGGTGGTGCCGTGCCGCTGACGGCGCTCTCTGCCGTGATTAACACAGAAAAACTCGACCAACATAATGGGGTTGAATATCGTGAGCTGCCTGGCGTTGAGGGCAAAGTAGCAACGATTCAGTGCGGCGCAGGGGTAGTAACACGCCGCGTGATGGAAACCGCCGAAGCTGCGGGGCTGGCTTTTGCGGTTGATCCAACCTCGGCAGATGCCTCCTGTATTGGCGGCAATGTGGCGATGAATGCGGGTGGTAAAAAGGCGGTGCTATGGGGCACTGCACTGGATAATCTGGTGAGCTGGAAGATGGTTGATCCAGACGGCAACTGGATGTTTATCGAGCGCATGGATCACAATATGGGCAAGATCCATGATGCCAAACAAGCCACATTCCGTATTCGCAAATTTAAGCCCGATGGCAAAACACTGATCAGCGATGAAAACTTGGTGATCCCTGGCAATAAATTTCGCAAGGAAGGCCTAGGTAAAGACGTAACTGATAAATTCCTTTCCGGCCTGCCGGGTATTCAGAAAGAAGGCACCGACGGGCTGATTACCAGCGCCCGCTTTGTGCTGCACCGCATGCCCGCGCATGTGCGCACCGTTTGCCTAGAGTTTTTTGGTGAAGTGAGCCGCGCTGTGCCATCGATTGTAGAAATCAAAGATTATCTGGATGCGCATTCCAGTGTGCAGCTAGCTGGGCTGGAGCATTTAGATTGGCGCTATGTGCGTGCCGTAGGCTACGCCACCAAGGCCAAGGGCCATGGCCGGCCTAAAATGGTGCTGGTGGCTGATTTAGTCTCGGACGATGAAAATGCGGTTGGTGAGGCAGCCAGCCACGTGGTGAAGTTGGCTAATGTACGTGGCGGTGAAGGCTTTGTAGCGGTAACACCAGAGGCAAGAAAGAAATTCTGGCTTGATCGCGCCCGCACTGCAGCGATTGCGCGCCACACCAATGCATTTAAAGTAAATGAAGACGTGGTCATTCCGCTGCCCCGCTTGGGTGAGTATTCCGACGCCATTGAGCGGATTAATATCGAGCTGTCTTTAAACAGCAAGCTGGATCTGCTGGATAAGCTGCAAGATTTCTTTGCTCATGGCCGCCTGCCGGTGGATGCTGGGGACGCGCCGGTTAGCGCAGAAGAATTTATTGGCGATCGGCGTGAAAGCGCGTTGGCGCTGATTGAGAAATCACGCTTTCACTGGCAGTGGATTTTTGATCACCTCGATGATTCCTTCGAGCTATACCGCGCCGCCTTCCCAACCATGCCTTTAGAAAAAGAGCTGATTGGCGATGATATTCCGCAAAGTGTGTTCCTTGCGCTGCGTGATTTTGTGCTGCGGGTAAGCTGGAAGCGCGAGTTGATGGGCGAGCTGGAAACATTGTTCTCTGGCCGTACCGATAAATCCATTATGGAGCTGGTGTTTGCCATTCAGCAGAAAGTGCTGAAAGGCCGCACTTGGGTTGCGCTGCATATGCACGCTGGCGACGGCAATGTGCATACCAATATCCCCGTGAACTCTGATGACTATGAAATGCTGCAACGCGCGCACAAAGCCGTGGCGCGGATTATGGGCGTGGCTAGAAACCTGAACGGGGTGATCTCTGGTGAACACGGTATTGGCATTACCAAGTACGAATTTTTAAGCCGCGAAGAGTTGCTGCCGTTTGAAGCCTATAAGCAGCGGGTAGACCCAAACGGCCACTTTAATAAGGGCAAGCTGATGCCAGGGGCGGATCTGGCGAATGCCTACACGCCATCATTTAGCCTGCTCGGGGCCGAATCGCTGATCTTAGAAGCGTCCGACATCGGCGAGATCAGCAATAGCGTAAAAGACTGCCTGCGCTGCGGCAAATGTAAGCCGGTGTGTAGCACGCACGTGCCTCGGGCTAATTTGCTGTACAGCCCGCGTAATAAAATTCTGGCAACGGGCTTACTCACCGAAGCGTTTTTATACGAAGAGCAAACGCGCCGTGGCGTGTCACTCAAGCATTTTGATGAGCTAGGGGACGTGGCTGACCATTGCACGGTATGCCATCGCTGCTTAAATCCTTGCCCAGTGAATATCGATTTTGGTGATGTTTCGGTGGCCATGCGTAATTTCTTGCGCAAAGAGGGCAAAAAGAAATTTAACCCGATCACCGCACTGGGTATGGGTTTCTTAACTATTAAAGACCCCGCCACCATCAAGTTGATCCGCAAAGTGACTATTGAGTGGGGCTATAAAGGGCAGCGGCTGGCGCATGCCATCGCCAAACGTATGGGCTTACTGAAGCCTGCCTTGAAAGCGCCGCCTGCCACGCTGGGCAAGGCTTCGATCAAAACGCAGGTGATTCATTTTATTAATAAGCCAATGCCAGGTGGCCTGCCTAAGAAAACCGCCCGTGCCCTCTTGGATGTAGAAGACGCAACGACCGTGCCGGTGATTCGTGATCCGCAAAGGATGAATGAAGAGCAGGAATCCGTGTTTTATTTTCCTGGATGTGGCTCGGAGCGCTTATTTAGCCAGGTGGGGCTCGCCACGCAAGCCATGCTTTGGCATGTGGGCACCACTACCGTACTGCCACCGGGCTATCTATGCTGCGGCTATCCACAAACATCGGGTGGTGAGAAAGACAAGGGCGATAAGATCACTATGGATAATCGCGTGTTATTTCACCGCCTTGCCACCACGCTCAATTACCTTGATATCAAAACGGTGATTGTGTCTTGCGGCACCTGTATGGATCAGCTGCAAAGGTATCAGTTTGAGCTGATCTTCCCCGGCTGCCGTCTTTTAGATATTCACGAATATCTGCTGGAAAAAGGCGTGAAATTGCAGGGCGTAAGCGGTGAGCGTTATATGTACCACGAGCCATGTCACACCCCGATGAAAACTTATAAAGGCATCGATGTGGCCAACCAGCTGATGGGCGAAAAAGTGGAGCTGAACGATCGCTGCTGTGGTGAATCAGGTACTTTTGGCGTATCCAAACCGCAAATCGCCACGCAAGTACGCTTCAGAAAAGAAGAGGAAATGAAAAAAGGCGCAGATAAATTACGCGCCGAATCTGGCGTACTGGTGGATAAAGCTGGCAAGCCCGCGCCAGTAAAAATCCTCACATCATGCCCATCCTGCCTGCAAGGCTTAAGCCGCTATAACGACGATGCAGGCACCACCGCTGACTACATCGTGGTTGAAATTGCTAAAACGATACTCGGTGAAAACTGGATGCCGGAATACGTAGCAAAAGCACGCAATGGTGGGATTGAGCGGGTGCTGTTGTAAGGTTGATAAAGCGTGGGTATGGGGATCGCCATCATATTAAAGTGTGGTGGGTGATATAGGGTGGCCACCCGTCCCACGCGTTTTCGCAAACCTGAGATAGGGGCTTAAACATGCCTCGCCATCGGCGTGCAGTAGTGATGGGAGGCGGCTATTTTTTTACGGTAGTTACCTATCAGCGCCGAGCTATATGTGATGCCTTTATGCGTCTAGTGTACGTTGCAATTGAAGAGGTGCGAGCCTCTCGCCCATTTATCATTGATGCATGAGTTTTATTGCCAGATCATTTACATTGCATTTGGATATAGCCATCTACCCCGATCAAACTGAGGTAAGTAGCGCCGTTTTTTTACGTGCGGTGCATCGTATTTGTCCCGTAAAAATCAAGACTATTTTGACCGACAATGGCACTCACAAACCGACCATTTTACCCGTAAAGCGAAGGCGCCGAGCGGGCAGCATGTGTTTGATCGTGAGGTGCCGTACTGAAAATTGAGCACTGCCTTATTCCCTCACGCCCCCCGCAAACAAACGGAATGGTGGAGCGTTTCAATGAGCGAATTAGCGAGGTCATTGAGTAAACGCGCTTTGCCTTATTGGCTGAGCTAAAAGTGACTATGGAGAATTATTTAAAGACCTACAGTTACCACATTCCACAAAAAGCACTTGATCACGAACCCCCTATTCAACCAATGAAAAAATGGCAAGAAAACAAATCTGAATGATTTAGAAAACGAGATTTATAATATGTCGAGACTTGACACTTATGCTACTAATGATAGTAGATAATGTATTCATATTACGACGCTAGGATAATTTGATCAAATATGCCATTGCACTCTAGAATTGATTGCTCTAAATCAATAAATACCTGCTGACAATACAATATTTCAGAAGAATGCACGCCATCTTCAAGTAATTCACAAATAAATAGCGTTTCCTCATCTTGCACAATGCGTGCTGCTCCTTTTAGCTTATGTGTTAATTCGTTTATTAAGTGATAGTTTTGCGAATGAATAGCTTGTTTTAATGCCGCCAGATCGTTGATATTGGTGGCTTGCATGATGCTAATAAACTCCCTTAGCACCTCTTTATTATCAAAAGAAAATTGCCGGATCGTGTCATTAATCGTGTTAAAGCGTGCAATATCAAATTGATTATTTGTCTCTTGGACACGCACATTAGATAAAACCTCAGCCAGCTGATTGATATTCACTGGTTTGATCAGGCAGCGATTCATTCCTGCTTCTTGCGCCCGAATCGCTGTGCTTTCTCTGGCATCGGCGGTATAGCCGATAATAAAAATACTATCACCTAATTGTTCGCGCACATGTTTAGCAAAGGTAAAGCCATCAATTTCAGGCATAAAGCAATCACTGATAATGGCATCAAAATGACTGTGTTTCAGCAGCTCTAAAGCCTCATAAGCGGTGCTAAGACAACACACCTTGCTCAGGCCCAGAAAATGCAGCTGCTGTTCGAGCAGTAAGCGGTTGGCAGGGTGGTCATCGACCACCAGCAGCTTCAGTGCAGGGTCTGTGTGTGGCTGGGTGCTTAGTTCCTGATCCGCGCCGGCGCTGTCAACGATTTGGCTGGGTATCTTTAGCAGCACCGTTGTGCCGGCATCAGGTGCGCTGCGCAGAGATATTTCCCCTTGCATTTGTTTGACTAAATTAGCGCAGATCCATAATCCCAGCCCAGTGCCTGTTTTGCTCGAAAGCTCGCCCTGTGCATAGGCCTCAAATATTTGTGCCTGTGATTCCTCAGAAATCCCGCTGCCCGTATCGGTGACTTCAATCGCTAAAAGGGGCGGCTCATTTTGTCTGACCAGCCAGTTGACTTTAATGCTAACAGAGCCGCTATGTGTGAATTTAATAGAATTGCCAATTAGGTTACCTATAACCTGAGCCAGTCGTTTTTCATCGAGTAATACTAATTTTGGCAGATCAGGATCAAGATGAATCTTAAATTGCAGCCCGTTTTCTTTAATAATCGGGCGATAAACAGCATCAATGCCATCAAACAGGTGATACAAAGCGCAGGGGTGAGGTGAGATACTCAGTTTTCCAGCTTCTATTTTGGCCTGATCTAATATCCCATCTAATAAATTCAACAGGCTGTTTGCCGATTGAAAAATAGCAGAAAGATTACGATTGCTTGATTTTTTCAGTTCCAGCTCAATTAAACCTAAAATCGCATTCATTGGGGTACGAATTTCATGGCTGATAATAGCCAGAAATGTGGATTTAGCCCGGTTCGCTGTTTCTGCTTCGTTTTTAGCCTTAAGCAGCTGACGCCCATTTTCTTTTTGTTGTGAAATGTCAAACCAGCCACCCAGCACGGCATTTTGATCAAGGGTGATCGAAACAAAGGGTTTAGACCAAAGCATCAGATCATGCTTATTGCCGTTAGTTTGAACGTCCATTTCTTCATAAATTGTATCGTTGCTTGTTGATGCGCTTACCATGAGCTGTGTTAAACGTGCGTGCAGTGCTTCTTTTTCAATTGCATTATTAATCAGATTATTATATCTCTGATTAGAAATATGAATTTCTTGGCTTGGAAGATTAATAAATAATGCAAAAGGGAGCTGGTCGATCAGTCTGGATAGTGTATTAAGCTGCTCTTTAAGCATTTTACTATATTTGCGCGATTTATAGTTGCGAATAAATATATAAACAAGCAGAATAAAAGTTATAAACATAAGCAATAAAAATATTGCCCGGTAATTAGATTGCTGATTTAGGCTCAAACCCTTGTGCACGGTGGTTGATTTATTATTCAGCCAGTTGGTGCTGATCCCATTCAATTCTTCTTGCGAAATGCTCAAAACAGCTTTGTTAATTATTTCAGCCAGTATCGGTTTTTTAAGGGTGGTGGCAATAGCGATATTTGACGGTGTTGGGTCAGTTACGCCAATAATCTGAAATTTTTCGGTTTTCTCAGTAGAAATAATCGCTGTTGAAGAGCGCAAATTATTAATGATGGCATCTACTTTACCTTGCTCCAGTAACTGAAAAGTAGACAGCAGATCTGGTGCGTCAATAAAGGTAATTTTCTTAAATAGTTCAGGGTCAAGTATGGTTTCTTTAGCGATGGAATTTCTGATCACACCAACCTTTTTACCCGCCAGATCATTAGTGGAGTGTATTTCTGTATTATCGGTACGGGTAATAAGCCCCCAGAGGGACTGCATATAAGGCGGCGAAAAAAACATGGTTTTTTTTCTGCTTTCAGATATTGAAAGAATAGGAATTATATCTGTTGTATCATCAGAAAAACTTAATAGCTCATGGACGCCGCTTTGATTGACTTCAATAAATTGAAGGCCAGTCCGTTGCTCTATTTTTTCTAAAATATCAATCGCAATGCCAGTGGGCTTGGATGACGGAGTAATTTTAAACAGGAATGGATAAAAGTTAGAAGGGGCGGCGTATCTAACCTTTGGATTTGTTTTTAGCCAGTTTTCTTCTTCAGCTGTAAGTCTTATTTTTTTTATTATATTAGAATGATCTGGTCCACCTTGCCACCGATGCTGGATTTCAAGCTGGCTGTTGATAGGAATATCATCAATCGCTGTGTTCAGTCTTTTAAGTAAATCTGTATTTTTTTTTCTTACTAGAAAAACAAACGGGTCGTCAGTAATGGGGGATAAATTGGATATTTCCAAATTATTGAGCGACAACTGATTTAGTAAATAATTTGTTTCGGTCGCATTTCCAATATAAATATCTGATTTTTTAAATGAAACAGACTGAAGCGCTAATAAAGAGTTTTCAAATGATATTATTTCTTTGTTTTTATACTGCAGGCTAATTTTTTTTTTAAGGGGCGAATGGTTGCTGGTTGCAATGACTGGCAGGTATTTGCTCGAATCTCCTTTGCGTCTAACTTCTACAAAGTTATTTTGAATATAAGGGTCAGAGCTTACGGTGTCGTTATTTTTGTCGCTTGATTTTCCAGCTACAAAATCAATTTCTTCTTTTTTTAAAGCAAGAAAAGCACTTTCTTTGCTACTGAAGTTGATAATCATAAATTTTTTATTTAAAGCTTTCTCTAAGAATAATAAATAATCTGTTGTAATTCCTTGTCTGGTAGTGTTTCCATTTTTTATATGAAATGGAATGCACTCATTCAATACCATGCCCACTTTTAGCTTGGAATAATCGGAAGTATTAGTGCGATGAATTGCAGATGTCTGAACCTCTGGCTCAACGGCTATAGTGGGGTTTGCAAAGAACAAGCTTATAATACTGCACAAAATAAACAGAGTTTTTATTTTAATTGAGGTCATTTTCATTAACATAACTAGCGAGCTCAACCACAGAGTTGATATTTAATTTCTGTAAAATACGAACTTTATAATTACTGACAGTTTTATTACTGATAGAAAGAGCGACCCCGATTTCTAAATTGGATTGTCCCTCCGCAAGTAAGCGAGCAATCATTAATTCCCGATTAGATAAAGATTTGGATTCTCTTGCAATTTCTGTTCTTTTTCCATTTGTTAATCCCTGTATGATTGATTCAGGGAAAAATGAATAACCAGCAATCACCATTTTTACGGCCTGAAAAATATCATTTATATTTTTACCTTTACTGATAAATCCTTGTGCGCCAGCATTAAGCGCCCTAATGGCGTAAATATTTTCATTTTTAGCAGAAAGAAAAAGAACTTTAGTACTTAGCTCAGCGCTTCGAATTCGCTTCATGATTTCAAAACCATCAAGCCGGGGCAGTTCAAGATCTAAAATAACCAGATCAGCATCATTTTTTCTTAAATACTCCAGCGCATCAATGCCATTGCCTGACTCTAAAACAACTTTAAACTCGCCTGATTCTTCCAGTGCTGAACGAATAGCTAGGCAAATGGCTGGGTGATCGTCAATAATTACAATAGATCTCATTAAAGTATTCCTACTAACCCTGCTATTAATGATAAAAAATTTTAAATAATTAAATTAGGAATGGATGCCTTATATAATTTATTTTTTTATGGTGTGATTAATAACATACTTTTTATATTTTTCTTTAATTTTTTTCTCTTTAACCTCACGAGCGGAGTCAAATTTTTTATACTCAAAAGAGGCATTGTTTATCATTTAAAGGGCATGAGCAAGAGCCTAGTAATTAATCTTGCTGGGTAAGCTCTTGGGTGTGTTGTAAGTCTCATAAACGAGCAGAATATATGTAAATAATAAGAAATTTCACCAGTAATGCAAGAAATATCTCGTTACGGCACAAGGCGGGCATTGGTTAGAATTTCAGCATAACTAGTGAGGTGGCTAAATGTATAAAGTCCTGGTGGTAGATGACCATGATGGACAGAGATTTATTGTCTGTAATATGCTAAAGGAAATGGGGCTTAAGGATGTCGTGTCTGTAAATAGTGCAACAATTGCATTGTCGGACATTCATCAGTCTAGCAAATCCCTGCCTTTTGACATTGTGATTTGTGATTTACAGATGCCCTATATGGATGGGGTGGAGTTTGTCAGGGCGCTTGGAAAATGTAGTGAGGCGGCTCCAGCATTAATCTTTATGAGCTCATTTGATCAAAAAGTGCTGCAAGCGGCTGAAAGAATTGCGTTGGCCTATAAAATTCCAGTTTTGGGTTCTATTCAAAAGCCTATTTTATTGCCGCAGTTGAAAGCACTGCTTGAGCAGAAAAGACCGCTCATTGCAGAAAATACATCTAAGGTGTCATTAAATAAATTCAGCTTGCAACAAATTCGAGCCGGATTAAAATTAAATCAATTTATTCCCTTTTATCAGCCAAAAATCAATCTGGTTTCTGGTGAGTGTATTGGTGTGGAAATGCTCGCTAGATGGGCACATCCGGTGTATGGCGTTCTGACTCCTGATGTTTTCTCTGATATTTTTATTGATGATGAATGTTGTTCTATTTTAACTAAACGCCTTATTGTTAAATCTTTTGAAGATTTGGCAGATTTGAATGGGGAAAAAATAAGCCTTGCAATAAATTTAGCATGGAGTATGTTTAAAAAAAATGATATTGCTGATTATTTAATTAGCCAGGTGGGCACTTATAAAATAAACCCTGAAAGGGTGATAATTGAAATTACTGAATCTGAAGAATCGACCGACATGACTATTGCACTGGATACAATGATCAGATTGAGACTGTATGGATTTAAACTGGCTTTGGATGACTTTGGAAGTGGATATTCTAATATGGAAGTCATCAGCAGCTTGCCCGTTAATCAATTGAAAATAGATAAAAGCCTCATTCAGGGTGTGCACAAAAATAAGCAAAAGCTAAAAGTATTAGAATCTGTGGTTGATTTGTCTGAAAAATTAGCTTTAAAAATAGTGGCTGAGGGCATAGAAACGGAAGCAGAATGTAATATTGTTAAATGCTTGGGCGTGACGGAGGGGCAGGGATATTACTTTTCTAAGCCAAGAAGTATCAGTTCATTGAAAAAATATCTGGAAATTCAGGATGTGATTTTTCAATAATATTCTTGTGATTTTAATCATTTACTCTGATTTTAGCCGGTGTAATAGGTACTTACTGACTACGCTACCATAGCGCGGATGGTGCAAGATTATCCGAAACCCGACAGGTAAGTCTCTGAATTGACGAATCTACCCAGCGTAGCACTTACTATTTGAATTCATGATGTTTTAGATTTATATCTCAGGTAAGTACCCATTAGGATGATTCAGAGGTCGGCGCAGCGCCTGGGTCTTTCTATTAATCTAGGGTTAAGTCGCAGTGGAGAAATTTCCCCTGCTTCTTCAAGAACGTTCCCGTAGTTGCATTTTTTTATAACGCTTATGATGCAGTTCTCGACAGCAGTTATATGCTTTTGCAAATTTGTGAATTAATAATGAGGGTGTTTCAAGTGTGAGTAACTATCGCTTATTTGCTGCCGCATTAATGTTTATTGCTTTTTGCTCTTTTGCCGGAGAAGTGGAAGATTTACATGCTTTGGCGGGAAAACAAGAGTACGAGAAAATACTGAAACTCACCGACCAAGATGATTATCCACAAAAAAATACTTTGCGGGTTATGTTTATCAGAGGTGTTGCGCTGGCTAAATTAAAGCGCAATTCCCAGGCAATTGATCATTTTAAGGTTATGACAGAAAATTTTCCTAATCAGGCCGAGCCGTATATTAATTTGGGCGTTTTGTTAGCCGGCCAGGGTGCTGATGAATTGGCTCGTGATGCTCTGGAAAAGGCAAATACGCTGAATCCAAAAGTATTGGCTGCGCATGAAAACTTGGCTGAACTGTACTTGGCGATGGCAAAAAAAGAATATAGCAACGCGATTAAATTGGGCGGCAATAAAGAAAAGCTGGCTTGGATTAATAACGAAAACACAGCGGAAAAAATTAATCGGCATCCGGATAAAAAAGTTTTGCTGGAAAATGAATCTCTTGCAAAGGCTGTTCTGTTGGGTGATCTGGAAAAATGGCGTAAAGCCTGGTCAGATAAAAATATTGATCTTTACTTGTCTGCGTATAGTCAAAATATGAAGCCTGAAAATGGTCTTAGTTTATCTGTATGGAAAAAACAAAGAACAAATAGGTTGAGAACTGGCGGCAATATTGCTGTAAATATTGACTCACCAGTTGTAAGTATACTGAATAATAAAACTGCAAAAGTCAGTTTTATACAAAAATACACATCGGATTATTTGAGTGATGTAGTGAAGAAAACTATTTTATTTGAATTTTATAATAATAAATGGTTGATTGTTTCAGAAAAACAAGAAGGTGTTTTGTAAAGACTATCTCTAAATTTAATTTATTGATAGTTATTCTCTAGTTGTATATTTTATTTTTATTTCTTTAAAAGGATTACCAATGCGTACTAAAATTATTTCTGCATTTATCGTAGCAGCTTCTGTTTCCCCAGTAGCATTTGCTGAAGAGAAGGCTACCAGCACCCTTGAGGCCAGTGTCTTGGTGCGTGGTCAGAAAGATGGCTCGGATTACAGTATTAGTGTGACACCACGTGACACACTTAACTATGCATATAATGCAACGACTAAAGTATTTGAAATTACCAATGCTCAAGGCACTATTCCATTAGATATTAAAGTTGCAGCACCTGCAGGTTTTGATGCTGAGACTACTAGGTCGTTTAAACTGTTGGCAAAGTCTAAAGACGGGGTAATTAGCAAAGGCACCAGCAATTTCACTATTCAGCCTATTATCGGAGGTTATCAGCTTGGATCCACAGAGGTTGATTTGATGAGTGTGGATATTGCTGGTCTTGAAAGCTTTGATGGTGTCAGTGGTAATTCTGTCGTTAAGATGGGCGCAGAAATTACTAAAGTTTCAACGGCTACAGGTGCAACGCTTACAGATATGTCGAAATTAGCGGATGGTATTTATCAGGGTAATATTCTGGTTGATCTTAAGGCCGAATGGACTTGGGGCGCTTAATCTAATTCAAGCTGGCCTGTTTTTCAGGCCAGTTTTTTTTACGAGGATCTATGAAAAAATTTATATTTATACTTATGTGTTTCGCCGGGTATGAAAATTCATTTGCAGTTTCACTGGATAATTTTTATTCCTATTTGCCATCAGACAAAAGCAGTATTTCTATTGAAGTAAAAAATCCGGATCCTACTGCTGCACATTTGTTTAAAGTAGAAGTTTATCCGGTGGAATCACCCTATAAAATGGATAAAATAGTTGCGGATGATCTGAGTGCCAGCGATGTGTTATTTACTCCAGAAAAAACGATTGTTCCAGCTAATGGTGCCGTTAAAATAAAATTTGTTTATAACGGGCCAAAAGACGATAAAGAAAGATATTTCGCCATTAAATGGACCGATCTACGGATTGATCGCACCAATAAAGCGGATACTGAAAAAGCGGCCAGTGCAGCTCAGCGTGTCACACTGGCTACAGCATTGATTGTACTTCCACGTAATGAAAAATTTGCTTATTTGCTGGATAAAAAAGCAATGAAAAACACCGGCAATAGTATGTTTAAATTTTTCTTTGATGGGAAATGCAATAAAGAAGGTGCCGTTGTGCCTTGCTCTGATGCCGGGCCATTATTGCCAGGCAGAAGCTATTCATTTGACAAGTATGACTTTGTTCAGCCGCCTGTTGTTGGTATTTGGCGTGGAAGCAGAGTGATTGATGCTGTACGCAGTGATGAAGTTAAAGAATAATAAATAAAACAGTGTTGTATTTTAATTTTTTTATGGCGGTAAGCGTATGGCTTGTTTAACTGATGTGGCAACTCACAAGGTTAACCAAGGCGGTTAATCAGGGATTCAGTTGTACATTGTTATCAGGTGCTTAAAGTGAGCTTATCGCAATATCTATTCTTTTTTATGATGACATTGTCGTTGTATACCCCAGCAATGGCTGACCTTGAGTTATTGGATGATATTGAAGAAAGCTCAGATGCTGGCCTGAATATTGAATTACCTGAAACGCTTTCAGAGAATGTTTCTCAAGGAAATTCTTATTTTGTATTAATAGAAAATATTATCTCTGATGCTGGGCCAGCGAGGGATCTTGCTGTTGCTGGTGTTATTCCTGTTACTCCTTCTGCATTAAATCAGTTATTAATTCCGGAAGAAATACGTGAATTTCTCAGCGATGGCGTGACGCTGGATTTGTATCTGAAAAATATTGATGATGAAACTGAAGAATTAGTGCCTTTTGCATCGCTGTCTCTTGTTTATCAGGATCAGTTGTTTTTGATTAAAAATATATCATTAAAGCCAGAGCGTAAAGTACGATTAACTGCAGCTTCGCGTACTCAATTAATGGGCGCTATAGGTAAATCACTAGATCAAAATGGAGGGTTTAATTTTGGTTCTGGTATGCGGATGCAGATTGATATCGAAACGATGAAGGCATTTTTAGAAGTTTCGCAACAAAATTTCGGGCTCAAAGATATTACGCGCACCACTTATCTGGGCGATTCGTCTGTTAAAGCCCTCGGTAATATTTTTAATTATGGATTAAATGCTTATGCCAGCAATAGTAATGACATAAGCAGTCATTCTGCCTATTTGAATTTTAATAATGTTACGTCCCTTGGTGAGCAGCATCTGTTTATTAATGGCGATCTGACCAGTAATAGTGATGACAGTGCATTTAATCTGGATGAATTAGTGTATGAGCGAGATTTTGCCGGAAGAAGGCTGGCATTAGGGATGCTGAGCGGCTGGTCATTGCAATCTCTGGGGAATGTTTCTACTTTATCTGGCGAGCAGATGTATGGATTTTCATACGGCAATGTTGCTAAATCGGCTAAGCACGATTCATCGCAGTCTTTAACACCGATTACGGTTTACCTACCTTCTTCAGGCGAGGTGCGTGTCTTGCGGGATGGTAAATTATTAAGCAGCCAGCGCTTTCCTTTGGGTAGCCATGAGCTGGATGCTTCCCGCTTGCCTGGTGGTATTTATGATGTTGAGCTTGAGGTGGTGGTGGGGGGGAAAGTGGTTTCCAGCCGCCGTCAGCAAATTAATAAATCTTATAACACCAATGCCAATGGAAATGAGCTTGCTTGGCAGGTATGGGGCGGGGCAGCTAAGAAGAATCAGAACTACGACTATAGCAACAATGCAGAACGGGATAATGATTTTGAGCCGCTTTATGGTATTTCACTCGCTGCACAAGAGGGCATGCTGAGTTGGAGTGGGTCGGTATATCATAATCAAAATACATTGGTGGTTGAGGCAAGCCCGACGCTGCAAATCAATGAAGATATCCGCCTTGATTTACAGACATTGTATGGCAGTGATGGTTTATTAAGAAATATGGCCAATTTGAATCTAAATATTCCGGGTGGGTGGGGCAGTTTGTGGGCGGGTACAGAGCGGGGGCATGAAGGAAAAACCTTGCCAATGTATATCGCTAATCGTAATACATTTGGTGCCTCTTTAGCGCTGGCAAATCTGCACCAATCACTGGGGTCCGTTTCATTAAGCTTTGAAAGTGATTTGGATGAGCAGCAAAAATATATCCGAGCGGATTACAGCCACAATATTAATATGAAATATGCCACTGCTTCTATGCAAGTGGGCGTTAATCATTATATTAATAATAGTGATCATTTTAATGAGCGGGACACTCAATATTTTGCCAATGTAAATCTGTCATTTCCAATGGATTCTGATTTTAGAATTGGGGTTTCTACACAGGGTAATGACAAAACACTGGATCTGAGTGCTGCAGCATCCCTAGATGGTGTGATTAATCGCGTTGGTGCGGATATCAGCACCAGCTTGGGCGGCGAAAACTCACAAACTAATTATGGTGCCTATGCCAATTACCGCGGGCGTTATGCCGAGGGCTCTGTGTCATTTTCCGGCAGCGATGATACGCAAAGTATCTCTCTTACCAATAATGGCAGTTTTGTTATGGGTGATGGCGGGATTGTGGCAGGCCGTGGGGATACCGGAGCGGGTTCGGCCGCGGTGGTAGTGAATATGCCTGAAATTGGCGCAGATGATCTGGAAGCTAATATCAATGGTCAGCGTTATCCATTGTCATCCGGAAAAAATTTAATCACTCTGCCGGCCTATGATGATTATTCAATTCAAGTTAATAGTACTGATGATGCAAATAGCTCCTATCAGATTCAGGGCGAGTCACTGAATTACAATCTTTACCCAGGTAATATTGTTGAAATTACCCCCGGCGTTAAACAAATGGTCACCGTTTTTGGGCGTTTAACCACTGAAAACGGTAAACCATTGCGTGGTGTCAGTATCAAAAATCACATTGGTGAAACAGTGACAAATGAAACCGGAAATTTTGCTATTGACGTTGATATTAAATATCCGGAAGTAAAAGCGGAATCTGAGGAAACGGGTTTGTTTGATGTAAAAATGAAATTGAATGCAGATAAATCCGTGGTTTGGCTAGGGGAAGTGGTTTGGCGTGGTAAAGAGGTGAAAAATTATAATGTTTCGCCTCCGCTTTAATATTGATATGCCGAATCTATTGAATTCCTGTACAGGTGAAATTAATGAATAAGAATAAGAAAAATATTTGTTTATATTTAACCTCCGCAATCACGATGATTGCGGCTGTTTTATTTATGGAACCCGCCTTTGCTGGGCCGTTGATGCAAACCCGCCCAGCCGTACCTGATTTAAGCCACCCGCTGCGCCCTGCCTTGCCGGATTTGGCGGTGCCATTGCAGCCAAATAAACCCCACACCCGGCCTTTGCCTATCAAGCAGGTGTTCCGTATGGAGCAAGGTGTGCTGCTGATAGAAGATCAGGTGGCCAATACACAATACATCACCACGCTGGACAGCCGTGGAAGTATGGAGCTGGGTTCCCCTGCTGCGGCTATTTTTGGTGCGCGTATTCCTCGGCAAGGTGCGAAAAAGCCAGCGGTTTGGTATACGCATAAAACTGATCCGCAAGTGAAGCAAATCCATCTTTTAAAGCCGCGTGAGGCATTTCAAGGCATGGCCGATGAATATGGCAATGCCGTTGCGCTGAGCAGTGATCGCTTTGAGGTGCAAAACGGTCGTCAGCTAAACCCTGTTTTAAGCCCAGCGGCCTTTGATGGCTTAGCCAAAATGTCTGCCGGTGCTTCCCGTCAGCTTTCTCTGACTGAAATCCTGGCCGATGGCCGTGAGCGTGAACGGATTAATACCGTCTATAAGCGCGGGCAGTTAACGCTGGGGGCTGCTCCAGCGCAATCATGCCGCAATGAAGTGCTCGATGGGGTAGCGGGTAAATTATGTGTGCTGCGCACCATTCAGGGGCAACATCAGGCCACAACCGGCGGAGATATTAAGTTCACCATCCGCTCGCGCATCGCAACACCCAATGCACGGTTCCGCGTGGGTGCAAATTGGCATCGTCTTGGTGAAAGTGTGCCTTTGGCTGAATTTGCCAACAGCAAGCAAATTGAGGTGTTTTTTGTCCCTCCTGCACCCGTTGAAGGTGCGGTAGCCATGCCGCTGCTTAATCTGGACCGCGTTGTTGAGGCGGGGTTTTATTCTTCTTCCCGATTATCCCGGGGGGATCGTTTTAATCTGCAAATTAGTAACCGCCCGATAACGGACGGGACACACAGCGTGATGTCGCGGCTGGGTTTGTTGCTGATCGACGATCAGCCATCAGGCCGCCAATATATTACTACTTTGTCGGGCACGGCCAGTCAGGCGGTCTTTGGTGAGCGCCGCGCTCAGGGCGGCACACGGCCAGTGATCTGGTATGCCGAAAACAGCCGGTTTAAATCTTTATTTCCTTTGCTCAGTATCGTTAATTTGCAACCCCCACAGTATTTTGCCGGGGTGGCCAATGAGCAGGGGCAGATTTCTGTGGGCCGGATGGGTGCATTGCCTGGGTATGTTAATCCTGCGTTTAATGAACAAGCTTTTGCTGATTTTGTGGGGATGCCGGTAGGTAAACAGCAGCTATTGAGCTTTGACGGGCAACGCAGTGGGGGTGATAAATCGCGCTTTCAATTGAATCTGTCGAAGGCCGCGCAGTTAATACTGAGTGCAGACGGCACCTGCCGTGCAGAAGCGGTGGAGGGTGTAGCGGGCCAAGTGTGTGTCTTGCGCCGGGTGGGCGGAGAGAGCAAAGCCAATACGGCAGGCGAGGTGCGTTTTCGCGTTAGTGCGCATTTGCGTGCAGCGGAGCAGGCGCAGTCACGATACAGGGTCAGTCATGTTTGGCATAAGCTGGGTGAGCCGGTGGGGCTGACTGAATTCGGGCAATCGAAAGCGATTGAGTTGTTTATTCCGGATACAGAGGCGGGTGATAACAAAGCAACATTCAATACGATCAATGGGGAGTTTTACGCGCCGGGGCGCAGCCATGATCGTTTTGTTATTGGAATGAGTGTAAAAAAATTTAAGAATTCTACTAAATTGCCAATTAGACCAAAAGGCGGCAGAACAGATTATGCACCTCACATCATTGATTATAACGGAGGTGGGATATATCCAGCTCCTGAGACTTTAAGTTTAGGGGCACTTCCTGTCGGGCAACGATTCAATTTGAAAACCTATCCTGAAACCGGCTGGAAGAGTGGGTTTGAGAAATCTGGACAGCCATCTGTCTGGGCACCTCAAGGATCACCTTTTACATGTGGCACATCAAAGCCATTGGCCCCTAATTCCGATGGGACGATTCCATCTGGAAATAAAGATTTTGTATTTAAATTTTATTCTTCTGGGAATTTTATTCCATGCAATGGGAGCAGGCCTTTTTTTACAGCACAGTCTGATGGGCAAACCGCGATGTTTTATTTTTCTGCGGGGCGGTTTCAAATCATGATTGAGCGTGTTGGCAGTTCGGGGGATCAAACCATGATCACATACCCGACGATTATCCCGAGAGTTGATCCTACTGATGCGGGTGTTTTTGACTTTGTTGGCCCTAACGAGAATCAACCTAATGTCCATCCGGGTTTTTATCCTGATCGTGATCAGGGGTATCCATTCCCACCAACCCCAGCTAAGGTTGCCTCTTTAACGGCAACCCCGAATCCTGTTGTTGAAGGAAGCACAACCAAGGTGACTGTGAAGCTGGATAAAGCCGCATTAGCCGGCCAAAAGGTCTACGTCAAGTTTGCGGCAGGCACTGCAGATATCACTGATTTAGCAAATCAGGGCATGCTGAATTTAGTCGGTGCAACGGGTGCTGTGTCGAATCTTGGTACGGGTGGGGCGGTGACGGTGACTACAGGCGCTACCGAATTCACTTTTGATATCAGTACAGCCAACGATGCCGATGAAGGGACGCAGAGTTTTGAGGTGCGGGCGAAGGAAGGCCAAGCTGATGTAGCCACCGCGCCGAAGGTAAAAATTGATATCGAGGCCATTGCAACGCCTGCCGTGGTCAGTACTTTAGAGGCAACGCCCAACCCTGTGGTTGAGGGAAGTACGACTAAGGTGAAAGTGAAGTTGGACAGAGCCGCATTAGCCGGCCAACAGGTCTACGTCAAGTTCGCGGCTGGCACTGCAGATATCACTGATTTAGCAAATCAGGGCATGCTGAATTTAGTCGGTGCAACGGGTGCTGTGTCGAATCTTGACACGGGTGGTGCGGTGACGGTGACTACAGGCGCTACCGAATTCACTTTTGATATCAGTACAGCCAACGATGCCGATGAAGGGACGCAGAGTTTTGAGGTGCGGGGGAAGGAAGGCAATACAGATGTAAGTACTGCACCGAAGGTGATCATTGAGATCACTCCCAAGGTTGAAGCTCTCAAGGTGGAAAGTGTGGTTGCCAGCCCCAAAACAGTGTTGGCGGGTGGGAAAGTCAGATTTACCGTTACGCTTAATAAGCCCATTGCCAGAAGCCGTGCTAATCAGGCCGTGTTTGTGCGGTTTGCCGGGGTGGGCGGATCCCCAGCTGGGATAGATGATCTTGTTACTCCGAGCATGCTTAATCTGCAGGGGGCCTCGGGGCCGGTGAGTGATTTGAGTGTTGGGGCGGCGGTTGCAGTACCAACCGGCGGGAAGGTATTTACATTTGACGTGCAAACTAAGGCTGACGCAGAGCTGTTTGATGAGCAGTTTGAAATTCGGGCCAATATTGGCACATCAGAAGTTGGATTGACGCAGGCTAAAGATAGCGTCACGATTGAGCCTGCCCCTGTTTCACCTACGATTGAGTTTTCGTCTGTTGCAACGGAGCAAGCAGGGGTGTTTAAAGTAGGAGCCCCAGCCGTTGACATGAGCTACGGGGTAAAAATCAGAAATGTTGTAATCATTCGCAAGAATAAAGATATACCTGCATCGAAAGTGGCGGCGTATCTGAAACAGCGTATACAGCGTGCCTTCGCTGCGAGTATCAAGCTGGACAGCATGGGAACGGCCAATGTCGGTGGGGCTCAGTATTGTACATTTACCAGTGATCGGGGGAATAAGTTAATTCCTTTGCCCGTCAGCATGATTTACAACGCAGCAGATACACCCCTTGATTGTAATGGGGCGAATGGCATTAGTTTAGGTTACCCAGGCGTGACAGGGGACTGGAGTGCTCAGGATGCCACCACGTATATTGCCCGTGTCGGGATGAAATTTACGATGGGGGATCCGGTGTCCCAAAAAACCAGTACCGGTGGTTATTGGTATGGGATTGCCAGAAGCAAAGGGAAGTTGGTTTTGTCTTTGAACACCGGGCCCTGACACTTTAGTTTTTATAGTGAATTGACGGCAAAAAAAGGGGCGGCAGCCATCGCTGCCCCGTGATGCCGGCAGCCATGTTTTGATATCCCTGTTGGGTTATATAAAGTCTCTGTGAGGGATTTGCCATGTTGATCTTGCGTATTTTATTTTTAGCCTGCTTGCCTGCGTTTTCATTTGGTTTTTCTGTGCCTTTATTTATTGAATTAAGCGATAAGACCGGCCCGGCTGAATTTATTATTCAGAATGAGGATGCTGTTGCCCATGATTATCTTCTGCGTATTGATGAAACCACGTTTCCTGATGAAGATAAAAAGGTCATTAGAGGGGGAAGTGCTATTGTAACTCCTGATGTGGGCATGGTCAGATTGCCAGCAAAATCACAGCGTAAAATACTGATCAATATAAAAAAAGGTGAGACTAAAACAGAGCGTTATTTTGAAGTGGTGGTTACGGAAAAAAATATAATTAATAAAAGTGTGGATGGATACGATAAGGAAGTCAGATCGGTAGTATTAGTTCGGCCGGTTTTTTCTGTTCTGAATTTTTCAATGCATGGGAATAAACTACTGAATAGTGGTAATGGCTCTTTATTGTTTATGGAAGATTTGAATTGTGGCGATAAGATGGGAAAAACAATATTAGTGGCGCCGGGTAAAGAGATTGAAATTCCTCTGGCTGCAGTGGGTAGTATTTTTAGTGTCGGCCAGCAGGATGAGATAAAAGAGATATTGAATAATTGCCATCAATGATTAATTGTTTAATTTGCAGTTTAAATGTAGCGGTTCGTCTGGATGTATTCTATTGATTATAGACGGGTTAATTTTTGTATAAATTGAAATATTTTTCAAAAAATACAAGATATTTTTATGTCATCAATTATATATTTTTCATTTGTTTGTCATTTTGTTTGTGTGGCTGTTGTTTTTTGTTTTGGTCTGACCTATTTGTTAAAAAGACAGTTTATGCCGTATCATAGTGAAGCATTAGGGATGAATTGGAATGATTTATCGCATGATCTGAAAATTCTTATTTTGGCATTGATGCGGGCAATTGCAGGCGGAGCTTTAGCTGTTGCAATAATAAATACGGTATTGTTGCTCATTCCATTTTCGAGGGGAATGACATGGTCTTATCATTTGATTCCTGTTGGCAGTCTGATTTTGTCCGGAGGTGCATTGTATGCAATGTTTCTTGTGGCGAAATTTACACCGGCCCATCCTCATTATATTGTAGTCGTATGCTCATCTGTACTGACATTGCTTGGATGGTTGTGTACAACAATAGGCTGAATTCATAGGTGTTGTTTTTTTTTCATATTTTGCGTGAGTAATGTATTTTTCTGTAATCATGTTTAAAATCCAACTTTCCTTATGCACTTATTGAATATGCTTAAACTATTTTTAAGCTGCTGAATATCGCCTGTTTATTTTGTACGTCACTATTGTTTAATTAAATTAATTTCCGGTTATATAAAATCTATTTTAGTGACGGGCTGATCCGGTGTGTATTCCTACGAGAGAATAAATATGCCAATTAAATGCTTTTTTCTTTTGTTAATTGTCTGTCTTTATCCGGGCGGGGCATTTGCACTGGATGATTCACAAACAAGAGTGGTTGGAATCTTTGATTCTGAAACCAGCAGAAACCCGATTGGAGTAAGGGAGGTGTACGGTGCGGAACTTAATGTGATTAATCATTACATATCCAACTTGGGAAGTACCGCGACTACCTTTAATATTGTCACTCCTGATGCTGCGCCCACATCCATTCAAATAAACACACAAGAATTGGTGCAAAGAGCACTGGCGATGTGGACCCCAGCCGAGTTTACATTTAATTCTATAGCAGGATATCCGGAAAGAGGGCGGCGAGGGATATTAATTGAGCTGGTTGATATCCCTACCGACGAAAGTTTGGCATGGACAATATTTAATAATATGGGAACAACCGGTCAAACCAGAATAAGAGTAAACCGCTCTTTTATTGAACAGCATGGAGAAAGTGCCTATCGTATGGCTCTGTATAATCATTCAATAGATGCTGGTATATCGCTCAGAAGTTATATTGAAATGCTTTTTTTTAATACTATTTTGCATGAAGTAGGACATGGGCTGGGATTAACTCACCCATTACTTAATGGACAATTTGATAGTAATAATAATTACTGCCGAACTATTGTCCCTGCCAGCATAACGCAAAAATCCCCGACTATTATGCTCGATGGCGCGACTCAAGGGCAGTCTTATTTTGGCGTGCAAGCCGGAGTATTGGGGAGGGGGATTACGATCGATGATATAAGGCCATCCACTTCTGATATTGCAGGGGCAAGAATTATGTATCGGGGCGGGGCTTATTCTTTGTGGCATATTGATGTTGAGGCACCCTAGGAAATATTTGCTTCTGGTCTCAGAAGCCTAGGTAATAACAATAGTATCAGAGATTTTATTTCCGGATTAAGCTGTTTTCAAAGCAGTGAGACGTCAGAAATTAAAGTGGGGACCAAAGACACTGCATTTATTGCGCTATCAGCAAAAAAGGACTGGATCGAATCGGTAGTAAAAAGAATGGCAGCGCTAAATCCACTAAAGAAAATATATATTTATGAAGTAAGGGCGGACGATAATATTTTCAATACTGAAAGTTCACTCAAAAATTTGTAAAAAAACAAAGAAGTACCAATTGATTCTACTGAGTTTAATTCTATTAATAAATCAGATGAATTTTTTGCATATAAATATATTACATCGGTAAATATCCATTCTGCAACAAGTTATATGACGCAAACGATTAAAAGTGATGTTTTTTATAATGTTGAGATCAATGAAAAATTCTCTGATATAAATACATCACCTAATTATTTTCCGCATGAAGAAGCCGGATCATCTAATTATCATTGGAATTGGTTGAGATATATTGAATTTTATCCAAGCTGTATGGCGTCTGACGTTAAACTCTAAGGATTTAATATGAAATTTTTTATTGTTTATTTAATGCCATATGATTGATATTAATAAGTAATTTGCTGTGTTGTAAATCTGTGTTTAATTTAAGATTCGTATTAGGACAAGATGACTCTCATTTCTTTAGGTAAAATAGTTGGGAGTGTGAACCGCAGTCTCTCTGGCTGGGCGAATTACTTCCACTATCGGAACTTAAATCAGGCGTTGTAGAAGGTCAAATCTCACGTGGAGCAACGTGTGCGCACTCGCTTGATAAAGCGGCACAAAGTGAAAGACAGAGGCATTGGCGAAGGCCGATTCCTGAGTGTGGACGCTATGTGCTATATAAAATACCGATAAAAGCGGGCTGGAAAATAGCGCATGCCTAGCAGCCTGTCGGACTTAAGCAATCGTAGCGAGGGAAAGCCGTGTGCGAGAAAATCGCATGCACGATTTGATCAGCTACTCATTGCTTTTCTGATGGGCTTAGGGCTGGCAACATCGTCATGGGGCTTCGCCGTAAAAAATAGAGCAAATACCTGGCTGAATTAACTTGCAGAGCTCAAGTTAACACCCTTTCCGGATGCGTATAAATAGTAAGGCGCGGCTCTCGAACAAAGCCGAGCAAGGTGATATTAGCCAGCCTAGCCTGTTCAATAGCCAGATGGCTGGGGGCCGATATCGCGGCGATGACGGGCATTTGGGCGCGGGCGGCTTTTTGGATCAGATCGTAAGAGAGGCGCGAAGTCATCAGCAATACACCATCCGTCCTTTGCCGCTGGCTGGCTAAATGGCCAATCAATTTATCTAAGGCATTGTGGCGGCCTAAGTCTTCAAACACGGTTAACTGCCCTGCTGCCCACCAGCCAGCGGCATGCACACCGCCCGTTTGCTGATTCATGGTTTGCAGCTGACTTAAGGCTTGCATACCGGCCCAAATAGCTTGCGGCTCAATTTTAAAATCAGAATCAAGCGCGGGTGGCGCACGCATTACCTCGGCCAGCTGCTCACTGCCGCACAAGCCACATGCGGTGCGGCTTTGCAGATTGCGGCGACGGCTACGTAGCTTGGCGGCAAATTCATTGGGGATTTGTAAATGCGCTTCATAGCCATCGTGGCTAGCTCTGATTTCTACGGCCAGTATTTGGTAATAGGCATCTACGATGCCCTCGCTCAGGCTAAAGCCAATCGCCAGTTGTTCCAGATGCAGCGGGCTGCACAGCATCACCAAATAGGCCACGCCGTTGTAGACCAGAAGCAGCGGCACTTCTTCTGCCACCTGCTGCTCCAGCGCTTGTAAGCCATCATCGACATAAAAATGTGCTGTTACGGTTTGAATGCCATCGTTCATGCTTGCAGATACACCACTAAAGCTTTGCTGGCGGGTGTCATTGCGTCAACAGCGTAGTAATCCAAGGGCACCAGCGGATTGGTTTCCGGGAAATATGCAGCTAGGCAGCCACGCGGCGTATCAAAAGGCTGTAGGCGGAAATCATTCACCTGCCGCTCACGATCAAACCATACTGAAACGATGTTCACATATTGATCGGCTTGCAAACCCAGCTCGGCCATATCCTCCGCATTGATAAACAATACTTTTCGCTCATTTTGAATACCACGATAGCGATCATTTCTGCGGTAAACCGTGGTGTTGTACTGATCATGGCTGCGGATAGTTGAAAGGGTCAGCAGCGGATGCGTGGTCAAGCCTTGTAGCTGATCACGAATAGCCGCTTGCAAAGCGTGAACTTTAAAACGCGCCTTGCCCACCACCCAACGCCGCTCCCTTGCCGTATTGCCAAGATAAAAACCGCCAGGCACGCGCACGCGCTGATTAAAATCGGCAAAGTCTGGAATCGCAATGGCGATTAAATCGCGGATCAAATCGTAATCCTGAATCAAGGCCATAAAATCAATCGGGCTATCGCTCAGTGTGGCTGCTGCCATACGCGCCACTATTTCTGGCTCGGACAATAAATGCGGTGATGCTGGCGTTTTAATACCGTGAGTTAGATGCACCATACTCATCGAATCTTCAACCGTAATGCTTTGTGACTGATCATTTTTTAGATCGATTTCGGTGCGGCCAAGGCAGGGCAAAATCAGCGCATCCAGCCCTGGTACAAGGTGCGAACGATTAAGCGTAGTGGTGATATGCACGGTTAGGTTTTGCTTACGCAAAGCGGCGTGGGTGCGTTCGGTGTCTGGTGTAGCGGCCGCAAAGTTGCCGCCCATGGCGATAAACACTTTGCCAGCACCTGACTCCATCGCGGCAATACTTTCCACCACGTTTCGCCCTTGCTGGGATGGCGGCGAAAAGCCACAGGCCTTGCCCAGCTGCTGCAAAAAGGCCGCACTGGGACGCTCATTAATCCCCATGGTGCGATCACCCTGCACATTGGAATGCCCGCGCACCGGGCAAACACCTGCACCTGTTTTGCCGATATTGCCTTTCACCAGCAGCACATTGCAAAGCATTTGGATGGTGGCCACCGCATGCTGATGCTGGGTAATGCCCATGCCCCAAGTAATAATTGTGGCTTTGCTCTGGATATACACATCACCAAGTTGCTTTAATTCGGCCAGCGTTAAGCCGCTATGGCTGACCAGATCTTCCCAAGAAGTAGCGGCAATATCGGCCGCCAGCTCGGCAAAGCCTTCGGTATGCTCAGCTATAAAAGCCTGATCTGCAGCGCCTGCCTCCAGCACCGATTTAAGCAGCGCCTTAGCAATCGCCAGATCGCCCCCCAGCTGCGGCTGCACATACAGCGAAGCAATAGGCGAAGCCGAATTACTCAACATTTGCAGCGGATTTTGTGGGTCTTGAAACGAGACTAAACCACGCTCTTTCAGTGGATTAATCACCACAATCTGGCAGCCCCGCTGCGCCGCTTCTTGTAAAGTGCCCAACATGCGTGGGTGATTGGTGCCTGGGTTTTGTCCAAAAATAAAAATCGCCTCGGCATGATCAAAGTCTTCCAGCGTCACCGTGCCCTTGCCCACGCCAATACTGGCGTTCAGCGCAAAGCCGCTGGGCTCGTGGCACATATTTGAGCAATCGGGCATATTATTCGTGCCATAAAGACGCACAAATAACTGATATAAAAATGCCGTTTCATTACCGGTACGCCCCGAGGTATAAAAATGCGCTTCGTCCGGCTTGATCTCTTTCAAATGTCTTGCAATCAGTTGAAACGCATCATCCCAGCTAATCGGCAAATAGTGATCGCTGGCCGCATCAAAGCGCATTGGTGCGGTCAGCCTGCCCTGCTGCTCCAGCGAATAATCATCCCATAGCTGCAAATCGCTAACGCTATGCTCTGCAAAAAAATCAGCCTCAACCCGCTTAGATGTAATCTCATGGCCAATGGCTTTGGCACCGTTCTCACAAAATTGCACACGGGTATTGGGCTTGTCCGGCCAGGCACAGCCAGGGCAATCAAAGCCATCGGGCTGATTGGCGTTGGCTAAGGCAATCACGGATTTACCTACATGACTTGGCTCGATGGTGGCAAGCGTCGCTTTAAGCGCGCCCCAGCCGCCTGCTGGCGATGGTTTTTTCTGTGACATTCTGGCGTTCCTAAGCTCAATTGCATATGGAGAACAAAACACGGCCCCGATGCGGATAGCGTGATTTGCACTGACCCATCTCTTGTTTAATCTTACGTAAGCAATACATTTCGATACAGCTATATTTCAGCCAATATTTACGTAAGCATTTAAACAGCAGCAAACCGCCTTTTTTATTGTAAAAACTTGACCTGCCTGAGCTCACAAATCCTCTGCATCCGCTTCATTTAAATATCTGTACCCCGCCCACAAAAATAATTCTTAATCAAGTTATTAATATGAGTTTGCCTGCAAGCTTCTTTCGCTGAATAGGCTATCTGATGGCATTTCAAGTTTTGGCGCTGCAAATCCAGCAAAATCTGGTCTCGACCATGCGATTTTTCGCTTCGACCGTCTAAGTCAGACAGGCTGCTAGGATCGATGCTGTTGCAGAAAGATGAGCAATGAGCAGCTCACTTGGGCCTAAGCGCTGAAAAAGGTGGCAATTAACGCCAAATTGAATTCAATCGTGGCAAACGCTTGTCCAAAATAGGGTAACCGTCGGGTAAATATATTTTTGGTAGCTTAATTTGGATCGATATAAATATACAAAAGTGTTGGAAATAAATCGTTGAATCAATAATTTATTGATTTCAGTTGTGCTTAATGTTAATTTATCTCTTTCTTTTTTAGAAAGATTTTTGTAAGTTTTTGATGGTATTATTGTGCTGTTGATGCAGCGATATGGGGCTGTAAAATTCGTCATTTGACGGGTTTTGGGTCATGTGTCCCTGTTTGTGGCGTGCGCTTTGTTCTTGCAAGAGACATCATGCATGATCGGATTTTGTCATGTTTACCTTGGCATCCCCATGAGCAAGACTCACTCTCAAGCCCGCACAACCCCACGTGTTCGTACTGAAATGCATGCTTCCTTGCTCTCTGCTCATGCCTTGATTAACCGATGTAACTCGATAGTCGGGTTTCAGATGATTCTATTTATGTACGTATCTACATCGTGGGAGCAGCTGCCGCTAAAGAGCCAGTTGTAAAATCTGTGCGGCTCAAGCTGCGTTTATGAAAAACATGATGTTTTTGTATTTTTTTTAAGTAAATATAATTGCTTTCGAGGCGTCCCAGCAATAAACATCCGGCTTTATCGGAGGCGATTTAACTTTAGCAAAGGAAAAAGTAATGAATATCATTAAACATGTATTTGAGTTTATGCTTATTGAATCCATATATTTACTTGGTTTTTTTAATAATAAATTAAAAATATATCTAATAAACAAAATAAAAATAAGAAAAATGAGAGCAATATGTGCTCATGCTTTTCACAACTCGTTATTTTATAGAGAATCATTCTTTGCTCATGGTATTTTAGAAAAAGATCTTCGAAGTTTGACCTTTGAGCAACTTCCTGTGGTTAAAAAAAGTGATATTGTAGAAAATATTCAGGATGTTTTTACGGACAAGACACTGAATAAAGATGATGTGTTTGATTATATTTATAATGGCAGTACAGAAAAAGCGTACCAGAATAAATATATTTGCTTTACAACATCAGGAACATTGGGTTTAAAAATGCCTGTTTTACTGGCTATTAATGATTTTAAGACGTTTGTATTTAATACTTTTTTATATAATTCTAAACCATTTAAAATACTTTTAGGGAAAAAGACAAAAGTAGCAATGCTGGGGGCGGTGGAAGGGCGTAGTGCAGGTATTGCATTTATTAAAAATCTGCCTAAATCAATTTTTGAAACTAAAGAGATTTCTCTTTTATTACCAATAGATAAAATAATCAATGAATTAAATGAATTTAGTCCTGAACAACTTGTTTCATATCCTGGTGTGTTTTGTTCCTTGATTCCATATAAAGAATCAGGTGCGCTTACTATTTCTCCTAAAAAAATAGTGTTGTCGGGTGAGATATTAACCGAGGAAAATGCTGAAAGAATTAACAAAGCATTTAATTGTGAAATTAGTAATTCTTATGGTGCTTCTGAATGTTTAATTATGGGCGTGAAAAAAAATAAAAATCCCTATCGTTTATATCATAATATTTGTAATGTTGAAATTTTGGATAAGGATAACAAACCTGCCAAAGAGGGCGAGTTAGGGCGGATTGTTATTACTAATTTTGTTAATTATAGCCAGCCTATTATCCGATATGATATTGGCGATTTTGCTGTCAGTACAATGAATAAGCATGGAGAAATGACGTTTGATGGTGTTTCTGGAAGAAATAATAAACCTATCTTTTTCAAAGGAAATAAAGGCGAGCAGGTAGAGCTATTTTATATTGCTCTGTACTCGTTGTTTTTATTTTCTTCCGGAATATATAAATCACAAATGCTTATCGGAGAAAATTCAATAAAGGCATTGATTGTGGGGACGAATGAATGCATTGCTAAGTGTGAAATTAATATGGAAAAATTACTACGAAGCAATGGGGTTGATCAGACGGTTAATTTCTTCATCGAAAAGGTTGAAGATATCTTGCCAGATTCAAATGGCAAAATTCCATTTATTAAGTTCCAGTCTAGTTAATTAGTACGAATCAATAACTGTCAAGTCTCGCTTGTTCATAAACCCATTTTTTAAATAATTGAATAGACCAGGCTTGCGGCATTGTTCTGCCAGCTGCTTTCTACCCAGTGGAGGAGCCTTGCCACTGCGAGTGAAAGATTAGGGTATTGGCCATAGTTGTACTTGATCCGCTCACCCTTGCGGATGAAGTCACAGGCCCAAGATTTTGCCCCTTTGCTTCTGATAATTAAGAACAGGCCGTCACCATCGGCTTTGGTGTAATCCTTTCCAGCCACCTTGGCATTGCGGTACTGTAAATTAGTTAGCGGCATTTTCTCCCCCTGTTTTCTATCGTAAACAGGGGGACTTATTCGCGGTTTTGCTGGTTCTATGACGAACCGTGGCGGAATAAAAAAACCCGCAATCCCAATGGAAATGCGGGTTTGTGAACTGTTCCGAACGGTGCGGAACGAGTACCTTTATTACAAGCTGTAGTACATATCGAACTCAACTGGGTGAGTGCTCATACGGATGCGGTTTACTTCTTGCATCTTCAATTCGATATAGCTGTCGATCCAGTCATTGCTAAATACGCCGCCACGAGTCAGGAACTCACGGTCTTTATCCAGCGCATCCAATGCTTCATCCAAAGATGAGCAAACTGTTGGGATCAACTTGTCTTCTTCTGGTGGCAAGTCATACAGATTTTTGTCTGCAGGATCGCCTGGGTGAATCTTGTTTTGCACGCCATCGAGGCCCGCCATCAACAGTGCAGAGAAGCAAAGGTATGGGTTAGCCAATGGATCTGGGAAACGCGCTTCAATACGACGGCCTTTATCTGACGATACGTGTGGAATACGGATCGAAGCAGAGCGGTTGCGTGCTGAATACGCCAATTTAACCGGCGCTTCATAATGCGGAACCAAACGTTTGTAGCTGTTGGTGCCCGGATTAGTAATCGCATTCAAAGCTTTAGCGTGCTTGATGATCCCGCCGATGTAGAACAGGGCGAATTCGCTCAAACCTGCGTAGGCATTACCTGCAAACAGGTTTTTGCCGTCTTTCCAAACCGATTGGTGAACGTGCATACCGCTGCCGTTATCGCCAACGATAGGCTTAGGCATAAAGGTTGCGGTCTTGCCGTATTGGTCTGCTACGTTGTGCACCACGTATTTCAGGATTTGAGTCCAGTCTGCGCGTTGTACCAGTGTGCTGAATTTAGTACCAATTTCGTTCTGGCCTGCGTTCGCCACTTCGTGGTGGAACACTTCAACCGGTACGCCTAGCTCTTCCAGAATTAGTACCATGGTGGCACGGATATCTTGGTGGCTATCGACTGGGGGCACTGGAAAGTAGCCGCCTTTGAGACGTGGACGGTGGCCTTTATTACCACCTTCTACTTTATTGGCTGTCGCCCAAGCGCCTTCGTCGGATTCAATTTTGTAGAAGCAGCCGGATAAATCGGAGCCAAAACGGATGCCGTCAAAAATAAAGAATTCTGGTTCTGGGCCAAAGTAAGCCGTGTCACCCAAGCCGGTTGCTTTTAGGTATTGCTCAGCGCGCTTAGCAACCGAGCGTGGATCACGATCGTAGCCCTTGCCTGTATCAGGCTCTACAACGTCACATGTCATAAACAGTGTTGGTTCGTCGTAGAAAGGATCGATGTTGGCAGTCGATGCATCTGGCATCAACAGCATGTCAGATGCTTGAATGCCTTTCCAGCCAGCAATAGAAGAGCCGTCGAAAGCATGGCCCGTTGTGAACCAATCTTCGTCTACCACGTGCGAAGGCACTGTAACGTGCTGCTCTTTGCCCATAGTGTCGGTGAAACGCAAGTCAACGAACTTAAGGCCGTTTTCTTGGATAAGGTTGAGAACGTCGGCTACCGCCATCTTGAATTCTCCAAATTTAGTTGCATGAGGGTGAAAGGATAAAGCATCCGGCTCTGCGGAATTATGAAATTGATTCAGCAATAACCATGCCAACATAAGGTGTGCTTAACTCCATTGTGCCATAAACCCAGACGCACGGACTAGCAAGCTTTAAGTAAACAACTTATGCACCATTGTGGTGACTAAAAAGCATAGTGCGAGCTTTTTTGGTGCGGCGCTAGCAGCCTGTCGGACTTAAGGCTGATCTACTACGGAAAAGCCGGATTTGGCCATATTTCACGCATTTTCTCGTTGAATAGCCAGCTATTCGCCTCAAAAACCCGCGAAATCAGTCTCAAACCGGTCTTTTCCTCGCTACGATCGCTTAAGTCCGACAGGCTGCTATGGCCGATGGCGGTGACGGAAATACTAAGAGCACCAAATCCTTTGGTTGCAGTGCGGGGAAAGTGCTCAACAGCGTCCTTGGTGCCCGTATAAGTAGAGTAATAGGCGGTGTAGGCGGTTAGCTGTGAGCTTTTTAGAGGTAAGTCTTACCACGGGTGAGTTGGTCGAAATTTTGCTGCAATATCAAGCCTTAGCGCTGGTTTAGGCTGTGTTGTATCCTTACCCGCCCCATGAGCTTGCAGCGGGTGCAGGCCTTTGAGAATTGGCTTGAGAATGTTTTAGCTGAGCAATTGCCCAAGCTTTGTTTTATTCCCGCTGCCTAATGCTTCATGAAATCTGGCGCTTAAGGCTATAATCACAGGTTAATCTATGAACGACTGAGCCCTTTTCCCATGAGCACCACGCCTAAAGAACTCGCAAAAAGTTTTGAACCCGCAGAGATCGAAAGCCGCTACTACCCAGAGTGGGAGAAAGCCGGTTACTTTCAGCCAAATATGCAAAGCACTGAATCATTCTGCATTCAGCTGCCGCCACCGAATGTGACGGGTACCTTGCATATGGGTCATGCCTTTAATCAAACGATTATGGATGGCCTCACTCGCTACCATCGTATGAAAGGTGAAAACACGCTTTGGCAGCCCGGCACCGATCACGCCGGTATTGCCACGCAAATCGTAGTTGAGCGCCAGCTGGATGCGCAAGGCATCAGCCGCCATGAATTGGGCCGCGAGAAGTTCGTAGAAAAAATCTGGGAATGGAAAAAAGAATCGGGTGCAACCATTACCGAGCAAATGCGCCGCATGGGTGCATCGGTAGATTGGAAGCGCGAATACTTCACTATGGACGAGCAATGCTCGGCCACGGTTAGCGAAGTCTTTGTCAGCCTGTTTGAACAAGGCCTGATTTACCGTGGCAAGCGTCTGTCTAACTGGGACCCAAAGCTGGGCACCGCGATCTCCGACCTCGAAGTGGTTTCCGAGGAAGAAGACGGCCATATGTGGCATATCAAATATCCGGTAGTGGGCAGCGATGAATTTATCGTGGTGGCCACGACCCGCCCTGAAACCTTGCTGGGCGACGTAGCCGTAGCGGTCAATCCAGAAGACGAGCGTTTTACGCATTTGCTTGGTAAAACACTTTCACTGCCACTGACTAACCGTGAAATTCCCGTGATCGCCGACGATTACGTGGATGCGGCTTTCGGTACTGGCTTGGTGAAAATCACGCCAGCTCATGATTTTAACGATTACCAAGTAGGTAAGCGCCATAACACCCAGCTGATCAATGTGATGAGCTTGGAAGCCACGATTCTGGCTAAGGCACAGGTATTTAGCTTTGATGGCGATGCACTGGGCAGTATTGATTTACCAGCTGCTTACGCTGGTTTAACGGCTCTGGCCGCGCGTAAAGCGATGCTGGCCGATCTAGATGCGCAGGGCTTATTGCTCGAAACGAAGAAACATAAATTGATGGTGCCACGTGGCGATCGTACTGGCTCGGTGATTGAGCCTTTGCTGACCGATCAGTGGTTTATGGCCATGAGTAAGGCCGATGAAACCGGCCAAAGCATTACCGAGAAAGCCCTGCAAGCCGTGGCAGATGGTGAAGTTAAATTTGTGCCTGAAAACTGGGTGAACACTTACAACCAGTGGCTGAATAATATTCAAGACTGGTGTATCAGCCGTCAGCTATGGTGGGGCCATCAGATTCCGGCTTGGTACGATGAAGACGGCAAAGTTTATGTAGCACGCAATCAGGCCGAAGCAGAATCACAAGCGCCGGGTAAAACACTGCGCCGTGATGTGGACGTGCTCGATACTTGGTTTAGCTCGGCACTGGTGCCGTTCTCTACCTTGGGTTGGAAGCCGGGCCAGAGCACCCCTGAGCTGGAAGCATTTTTGCCTTCATCGGTACTGGTCACAGGCTTTGACATTATTTTCTTCTGGGTAGCCCGGATGATTATGATGACCAAGCACTTCACCGGCAAAGTGCCGTTTAAGCATGTGTATATCCACGGCTTGGTGCGGGATGGCGAAGGCCAGAAGATGTCTAAATCGGAGGGCAATGTGCTTGATCCGGTTGATCTGATCGACGGGATTGATCTGGAATCACTGCTGGAAAAACGCACTTCCGGCCTGCGTCGCCCAGAAACCGCGCCTAAGGTGGCGGCTAAAACCAAGAAAGAATTCCCAGAAGGCATTCCAGCTTTTGGTACCGATGCACTGCGCTTCACCTTTGCATCGCTAGCAACTTTGGGCCGCAGTATTAATTTTGATCAGCATCGCTGCGAAGGCTATCGCAACTTCTGCAATAAGCTGTGGAATGCCACCCGCTATGTATTGATGAATGTGGAAGGCAAAGATGTAGGGCAGGATGAATCCTTGCCGCTGGAATACAGCTTTGCTGATCAGTGGATGATAGGGCGCTTGCAGCAGGCAGAGCACGATGTCACTACCGCGCTGGATACCTTCCGCTTCGATCTGGCGGCTCAGGGTATTTACGAATTTGTTTGGAACGATTACTGCGACTGGTATATCGAGCTGGCTAAGGTGCAATTGCAATTAGGCAACGAAGCGCAGCAACGTGCCACCCGCCGCACCTTGGTTCGCGTATTAGAAACCACATTGCGTATGGCTCACCCGATTATTCCGTTTATTACCGAAGAGCTGTGGCAGGTTGTTGCACCACTGGCGAACGCTAAAAAGACCGAATCCATCATGGTGGCCGACTGGCCGGTGGCGGATTTAAGCAAGGTGAATGAGGCGGCTAATGCACAAGTTGAAAGCTTAAAAGCGCTGGCCTTTGCTGTGCGTAATTTGCGCGGTGAAATGGGTTTGCCACCATCGCAAAAAACACCGCTGCTGCTGGAAGGCGGAGACGAGCTGCAGCAGTACGCGGCTTACTTAGTGCCATTAGCCAAGCTTGCTAGCGTCACCATCGTGGCGCAATTGCCTGAAGATGATGCGCCGGTGGCGGTGGCAGGCAGCACGCGTTTAATGCTGAAAGTAGAAATTGATAAAGCAGCAGAATCGGCGCGTTTAACTAAAGAAATCGGCAAGCTCTCTGAGAATCTGGAAAGAATCAAAGCGAAGTTTGAAAAGCCGGGTTATCTAAATAAAGCGCCTGCTCATTTGGTAGAAAAAGATCAGGGCCTGATGGTCGAATTTGCTGAGAAATTGGCGCAATTGCAAAGCCAATTGGCTAAATTGCAATAGCATTAACTCACAGGCTGCCTTGTGCAGCCTGTTTTTATTTAAGAGATAGTGGACGTTGTGTTCATTCGTAAGGTTTAAGGAAATAAAATGATTAATAACGATATTTTACGTAGCGTTCGCTATATGCTGGATTTAAGTGATGCACATATTGTGGCGATTGCTAAATTGGCTGATTTTGATTTGGCGAAAGAAGATGTTGCGGCCTTTTTGAAAAAAGAAGATGAAGAAGGTTATTTGGAATTCAGTGATGAAGCGATGGCTTATTTTTTAGATGGCCTAGTATTTCATAAGCGCGGTAAAGATGAAAGCCGCCCGGCACAGCCGATTGAATTGCCTATGAGCAATAATATGGCACTTAAAAAACTGCGCGTGGCTTTTGAATTAAAAGAAGAAGATATGCATAGTATTCTGGATGCAGCAGGCTTTGATGTATCCAAACCAGAATTAAGCGCCTTATTCCGTAAAAAAGATCATAAGCACTATCGCAGCTGTGGCGATCAATTACTCAGAAATTTTTTAAAAGGTTTGACGCTTCGTTTGCGTGGCTAAATGGTCGCTGCTTAGTCATAACTAAGCATTGATAGAGAGGGGCTAGCAGCCTGTCGGACTTAGTATCAGTCAGCTGCAAAATCACCTGATCGGCCTATATTTCACCAGATTTTTGACCAATAACTCGTTATTGGCGCTGCAAATCCGGCAAAATCTGGTCTCGATCATGCGATTTTTCGCTTCGACTGTCTAAGTCCGACAGGCTGCTAGGTCAATCGGCTTTGCCCACTCTACATTTATTTATCCTACACGCTGTTGCTATTTCAACCTCCGTTATCCCTGCTAACCTCAAATGGCTTGATCGATGAAAATTCTAAATATTATCGGGCCAGGTCGGCTTGGAAAATCATTAGCGCGTTTAGCTCAGCAATCAGGGCGTTTCCAAATAGGCGGGGTATACGCCAGATCTGCTGAGCATATTACAGACGCGATTACCTTTATTGGGGCGGGTGAGTTTTGCTCTGCTCTAGATCAATTACCGGTGGCTGATTTATATCTATTAGCAGTGCCAGATGGTGCAATTGAAAATGTGGCGATTGAGCTGGCGGCTTGTCATATCGTAAAGGCGGGGAATGTGGTGTTTCATAGCAGTGGGGTATCAGAGGCCGCGTTACTTGCTCCCTTGCAAGATTCTGGTGCTTATTTAGCCAGCGTGCATCCCGCTTTTTCTTTTGCTGATCCGGCGTTGGCGGTAGCCTCTTTTAATGCAATTCCTTGCGCTTTAGAAGGGGATCCATTGGCCTATGATATTTTGCAAGATTTTGTATTGGCTCTGGGTGGCAAGCCATTTACGTTAGTTAAAGGCGGAAAGGCGGCTTATCATGCCGCTTTGACTATGGCAGCTAATTATCTCGTTACCTTAGCAGATTTATCATTAAAAACAGCAAAAATGGCCGGAATAGAGAGTGATATTGCCCAAAGTCTTATTTTGAATTTAATGCAGCAAACATTAAGTAATATTAGAGTATTAGGGCCTGCCGCTGCATTAACTGGTCCAATTGTTCGTGGTGATGAGGCTACAATAGAAAAGCATTTATCTGTAATAAAAGATGCAACGATATTGCGCTGTTATCAAAGTATGGGACAGGCTACGATTGATTTAGCAGCAGATCATCTTAGTAAACCTAAGCAAGCTGCGTTACATCAACGTTTAGCATAAGCTAGCAGCCTTTCGGACTTAGCATCAGTCCGCTGCAAAATCACCTGATCGGCCTATATTTCACCAGATTTTTGACCGATAACTCGTTATTGGCGCTGCAAATCCGGCAATATCTGGTCTCGACCATGCGATTTTTCGCTTCGACCGTCTAAGTCCGACAGACCCTAGAAGTATTGATTAAACAATTTAGATTGTAATAATCGCTCTGATTTATCCTTAAAGGCCATGGATTACATGGCCTTTTTTACCGTATGTTACCAGTAGTAAAAGCACATTCAGTAACAATGTCTTACAGTATTGATCAGGTGAAAAATACCTCTGTGTTAGTGTTTATTTTCACTGCTTTTTTTATCAAAAAACGGCAGGATAGCGGCATAAGGTAGTAAGCCTTGCTGTTTGATGCAGGGCACAAGCCTATCTACTTATCATTTTGGAGATGTACGATGTCAGCCCCTAAAACCCATCCACTGTTTCTGGCTGCGGCCGTTTCTGTGATTTTAGCTTCTGGTGTAGGTGTTGCTAATTGGCTAGGTTTTGTTGGCAAGCCTGCTGTAGAGCCCATTGTCGTGGCCTCGGTGCCCAGTGTAGCCAGCGCGCCTGTATTAGCCTTAGTGGCCACTCCTGTGCCGACTGCCGCACCTATCGTAACACCTGCTCCAACACCAATCCCAACGGCTGCGCCTAGGCCTGTTGTACATACGCCTGCAGTTAAGCCCCGTCCTAAAGCAACGCCGCACCCTGCGCCGGTGGCAAAAAGCACAGAAGAAGACAAGCCTGCTCCTATCGTTTGGCCAGCCAAAGAAGTATGTAAAAGTTGTGGCCGCGTGACTTCAGTGCGCACTATTGAGAAAAAAGGGGAAGGTTCGGGTGGCGGTGCGGTGGTTGGTGGTGTGCTAGGTGGGGTAGTGGGCCACCAGATTGGTGGGGGTAATGGCCGTACCGTTGCAGAAGTATTGGGTGCAATTGGTGGTGCTGTGGCTGGCCATCAGGCTGAAAAACAATACCGCAGCGTAACGGTATACGAAGTTCGCGTGTCATTTGACGATGATAGCCAGCGCACTTATAGCTTTCAGGAACGCCCACAATTTAGCCAAGGCGATCGTGTGCGCTTAAGCGGCGATACTATTGTGCCTACAGGTAATTAACAGATTTTATTTGATCAAAAGGGCGCGGCTTGCTGCGCCCTTTTTTATATTTTAAGCAGCAAACTGCACCTCTAAATTAGCTGTGTTCCATGCCTAGTTCTTGAATTTTACGTGTTAGGGTATTGCGCCCCCAGCCGAGTAACTCGGCCGCTTCGATGCGTTTTCCGCCGGTATGAGCTAAGGCGCGTTCAATCACTACGCGCTCAAAGGCTGGGGTGATCTCATCGAGAATGCGGCTATCACCCCGGCTGAGACGCATGCTCATTTCTGCGCCCAAATGACTTAACCAATCTCCGTTGCGCAATTGGACTTCACTGGCTTCAGTACTTAATTCTGGAGGGAGATCACCCGCTTGCACTAAAGCACCCGGTGCCATTACGGTAATCCAATGGCAGAGGTTTTCTAGCTGGCGCACATTGCCCGGAAAACTAAATGCGGCCAGTTTATTCATGGCGTCATCCGTTAGACGCTTGGCTTCAATCCCTAGCTCTGTGGCCGATTTACTCAAAAAATAACGCGCTAGCAGAGGGATATCTTGGCTTCTTTCCCGAAGTGCAGGTAAGCGCAGCCGGATAACATTTAAACGGTGGAATAAATCTTCTCGAAACTGCCCTTGTTTAACCCGCTCTTCTAAATGTTGATGCGTAGCAGCAATCACCCGCACATTGGCTTTAATCGGCTGATGCCCGCCTACGCGGTAATAAAAGCCATCGGATAGTACCCGCAGTAAGCGGGTTTGCAGCTCGGAGGGCATATCGCCGATTTCGTCTAAGAATAAGGTGCCATTTTCAGCTTGCTCAAAGCGGCCTTGACGGCGAGCGTCTGCACCAGTAAATGCGCCGCGCTCGTGGCCAAATAACTCGGATTCTAGTAAGTCTTTAGGGATCGCCGCAGTATTGATCGCCACAAAGGGCTTGGCAGAGCGTGGACTATGGCGGTGTAGGGCGCGCGCTACTAATTCTTTACCACTACCTGATTCACCGGTAATCAACACGGTGGCGGCAGATTGGCTGAGGCGGCCAATGGCCCTAAATACATCTTGCATAGCAGGGGCTTGCCCTAGGATTTCTGGCGCGGGTGATGCGGCTTCTGTGGGGCTGCCTACTTGATTGGTAAATCTTTCGCTTTCTTGGATGGCACGTCGTATTAAGTCGATGGCTTGATCTACATCGAAAGGCTTGGGCATATATTCAAATGCCCCCCCTTGAAAGGCCGATACGGCGCTATCTAAATCTGAATGTGCCGTCATGATAATGACGGGTAAATCGGGCCAATCTTGCTTCACAATATCTAAAAACTGTAATCCAGATTCGCCAGGCATGCGGATATCACAAACGATGGCTTGTGGCTGTTCTTGGGTGAGTTTTGCTAGCGCTTCGGTGGCTGAGGCAAAGCTAGCATGCGAGATATTTTCGCGTGCTAAGGCCTTTTCAAATACCCAACGAATCGATCGGTCATCATCAATAATCCAAACAGCACTCATGGGGTTTCCTTTTGTTGCTTGTTATTTATTGCTGTGTAACATCAGTTAATGCGCTTCTTGCCAGCCATTAAGCGGCAGCAGCAGGCTAAAGCAGGTTAGGCCAGGACGGCTTTCAAATTCAATGGTGCCGTGGTGCTGGATAACAAAGGTGTGCGCGAGGTGCAGGCCGATACCGGTGCCGCCTGGTCGGCCAGAGACCAATGGATAAAACAGCGTTTCTTTTAGGGAATTAGGAATTCCCGGTCCGTTATCAATAATTTGAATTTGTAAGGCTAGCGGAAAGCGGCGGCGATTGAGCGTGACCTGGCGTGCAATCCGCGTACGCAAAAAAATCTCGCCTACACCCGCCATCGCTTGTACGGCATTGCGGACAATATTAAGCACCGCTTGAATCAGTTGCTCTTGATCGGCGATCAGGCTAGGTAGGCTGGTATCGTAATCGCGCTTTACCGATAGGCCATTGGGCGTTTCGGCAAGGACTAAGCTGCGAACACGTTCTAATACCTCATGAATATTTAGCTCGGTGAGCTTAGGCAGACGATGTGGAGTAAGTAAGCGATCCAGTAGCCTTTGTAAGCGCTGAGACTCTTCGATAATCACTTGGGTGTATTCTTTTAGGGCAGGGCTAGTTAGCTCTACAGAGAGCAATTGCGCAGCTCCACGAATACCACCTAAGGGGTTTTTTATTTCATGGGCAAGATTGCGAATCAGCTCGCGATTGGCTTGTTGTTGCGCTTGCAAGCGTGCTTCATTCACAATTTTTCGCTGTTGATCCATTTGCCGAATTTCAACCAACGCCGCCGCTGCACTGTTTTCGATAGGGCTGGCGGTGAGCGTGACATACACATCGCCGTGCGTGGTGGCTAGCAAAAGCTCGTGCTCGGTGATGCTGATGTTTTCTGTGCAGGCAGTAATCACCGCACTGACAATGGGGCTGTGCGGCTCTAAGCATGCTGATAATGTCATGCCTATATCATCTTGGCGTAGGCCTAACAGATCAGTGGCAGCAGGGTTGACGTAAACCAGCGTGCTGTCTGTAGCAACGGCAATGACAGCATCATCCAGAAACTCAAGACCAGAGAAGGCGGTATGGCACATGGTGGCTTGTCTCTGCAGAAGATTATCTATGGGACTCTAGCAATTTGCGGGCCAGCAAGGTGATGATACGAGTTCGCTAGTATGGGCCCCTTTACTGGTGCTAAGACCTATAAGCATACAGCAGCAATGCACCAGTGTGGTGCATTGCTGCTGTGGATGGTGCGTAGATTTGTGTAAGGTTTAGCGCAAGCGGCTAATTTCGGATTGTAAGGCGCTGATATTTTTCTCATGCAGAACCATGTTATTGCGGATGCGGCCCATTTTTTCTACATACTTTTGCGGGCTGGCTTTTTCTTCGGCAGATCTAGTGCTTTCAGCTTCTGAGAGTTGGCGGCGCGCATCGGTGAGTCTTTTTTGCTCACTCGCTAGCTCTTCATTAAGAATAAGCTGGCGGTTACTATCACGGCTTTTTTGCGTGGCAGCATCCACGCGTGGAAAGTTACCTGGAGTTGCCGTTTGTGGGCGGCGCTCCTTAGGGCCTGCGTTGCCATGCGAGCGAGGGGCAGGAATCAAGGCTCCTGGCTCGACCAAGATGCGTTGTGCATTGCGCATGGGGATATTAGAAAACGTGACATTGCCGTGTTCGTCCACATACTTGTAGATATCGGCGTGAGCCAGTGGGGCAAAGCAGGCAAGGATAATGAGTAGGTACTTAAGCATGGGCATAACTTAACACAGACAGGTTTAAAGTAGTTTAGTAAGTCGCTTAGCATTGGCTGGCTAGTGCATAACAAAACTGGGTTGAGGTACGATCTAATTTAAGAATAAATACAATGCATTATGATTGCTAGGGTCTGTTGACGTTTCATTCACGGCTGCGTTTGGCCCAGTTTTGGGGCTGAACAAGGAGAAAATGGCGACATGATACGAGTACCATGAGCGATTTTTAACTTTTGTTCCGCCCCTAAAATGGGCTAAACCCGAAGGGCTGAGCCGGGAAAGGGCCATTCACTGCGTGATGCTCCTCGACAATAACCCGTTATTGCCTTCGTCACATGCCTTGTGCCTAGCCGTTTTCCGGCTCAGCGCAATGGCGAATGAAACGCCAACAGGCTGCTAGGCTAATTGCGCCTAGCATCACTATGGCCCAAGGGTTTTTCTGGGGCTATTAAATCTCGGATGCGCTGTTTTAATTCTTTAGACTCCGGAAAACGCCCCTCGATTCTTCTATCCCAAATAATGATATCCATACACTGCACAACAAATAGGCCTCCAGTGCCTGGTTGCAGGGCCACTTCTCCGACCTCATCCGCGAAGCTTGATAGCAACTCTTGAGCAAGCCACGCTGAGCGTAGTAACCAATTGCATCGGGTGCAATATAAAATACTGATTCGGGGTTTAGTGATTGGCGTCATTAAAATTTTAAACCTAGTTGCTGGAGTTGCTTTGCGGTTTCATTGGCGTTGGTATGGTGAATACCATGCCAACCCAGTTGGCTTGCTGCGTGGGCATTTTTGGCGACATCGTCAATAAACACCAGCTCATTAGGCTGCAAGCCTGTTAAATGGATGCGCTCAAACATCGCTTGATAAATGGCCGGATCAGGTTTGATTAAGCCTAAGCGCCCAGATACCACAATATCTTTAAAGCGGTGCAGTAGCGGAAAGTGCTCCCAAGCATAGGGAAAGGTTTCATCTGACCAATTAGTTAGGCCGTAGAGTGGAATATTAGCTGATTCTAATCGCTCCATCAGTGCTACGCCATCAGGTAAAGTGCCTCGTAGCATTTCATTCCAGCGGCTATAAAATGCCGCGATCAAATCACTGTACTCGGGAAACTCGGCCTGTTTGATGGCGATTGCATCAGCCCATGTGCGGCCACGGTCTTGCTCAATATTCCATTCGCTATTGCAAACGTGACTGAAGAAGAATTTTCGCTCTTTTTCATTATTGATTAGCTTGCGATAAAGATAATCGGGATTCCAATCAAATAATACACCACCAAAATCAAAGACAACGGCTCGAATGGTCATCATCATCGCTCAAGGCAAACGCAAGAGGGGATATTCTACCTCTTGCGTTTGCCTTGATGCGGGTTAATCGTTGATTTATAGAGAGAATAGCGACAAGTACCATTTACCGTCATAAATCAGTACTAGCAGCCTGTCGGGCTTAGCATCAGTCAGCTGCAAAATCACCTGATCGGCCTATATTTCACCAGATTTTTGACCAATAACTCGTTATTGGTGCTGCAAATCCGGCAAAATCTGGTTTCGATCATGCGATTTTTCGCTTCGACCGTCTAAGTCCGACAGGCTACTAGGGTTAAAATTTGCGTTAACGATGTGCTAAGCGGGTGGGTTTAATTGCGAGGGTCTTTTAACGCCGTACTGCCCCAAAAAGGCAGCCAACCCGAAGGGCTGATTCGGGAAACGGCCATTCACTGCGTTATGCTTCTCGGACATAACGTGTTATTACCTTCGTCGCATGCCTTGTGCCTGGCCGTTTCCCTGCTCAGCGCAATGGCGAATGAAACGTCAACAGACGCTAGCAGCCTGTCGGGCTTAAGACTGATCTATTACGGAAAAGCCGGATTTGGCCATATTTCACGCATTTTCTCGTTGAATAGCCAGCTATTCGCCTCAAAAACCCGCGAAATCTGTCTCAAACCGGTCTTTCCCTCGCTACGATCGCTTAAGTCCGACAGGCTGCTAGGCACATATAATTTTTAACCGCCTTAGCTCACGCCATAATACCCAGCTAATCATGATGCCGATGGCAACATTTACCACGGGTAGCGCGGTGTACACGCCGTTCACTCCCCACCATTGTGGCATTAGCCATAGCGCTGGAATCAATACCAAGGTTTTACCTAGGGTGCCAAATAACGATAAACGTGTGAGCGCCATGGCTTGTAAACCAATTACCCCTACAATAATTACCCCATCAAAAGGCAGGGCGAAGAGGTGTAGCTGTAAGGCTTGGCTTGCAGAGCTAATCAACGTCTGATCTTGTCCTGCGTACAGGGTGGCGATCGCTTGCGGGAAAAACTGCACCAATGCCAGCAGTACAAAGCTAAGTAATAAGCTGACTTTTAACCCATAGCTTAGCGTTTGCGCCAGCCTTTGCTGCTGCCCAGCGCCGGTGGCATGGCTTAATATGGGCTGCATGCCAAGTGCTAAGCCGTGTACCAGTAATATAAAAACGGCCTCGGTATAACCCGCCACGGCGTAAGCGGCTATATCAGCACCCTTGCCATATTTTAATAATTGATAGTTATGGGCTAACAAGAGGAAGGCGAGGTTGAGCTCCATCAGTAAGCTAGAAAAACCCAGCCCCAGCATTGATGGCATACTTTGCCAGTGCGGGCGCAGATCGGCCAGACTCATGCGTAAGTTCGCGTAGCGGCTAAAGAAATAAACTAAGCCAGACAATGTAATTAAGCCTTCAATGAGTAAGGTGGCGCTTGCTGTCCCAGCCAAACCCCAACCAAGCTGCACCACAAACAAGTAATTGAGCGCGATATTGCTTAATGCACCAGCGGTGACCAAAGCGGTGACAAGTTTAGGGCGGCCATCATTGCGCAGTAAGTAAATCACCGCCATTTGCCCAATGGTTACCATGCCGCCCCAAAGCATCAGCGATAAATAGGAGCGGGCTTCTAGCAGCACCGCTGGATCATGATCTGCATTAAGCAGCCTTAATATGCTTTCCTGCTGGCTAATGCCAATCACAGGCAGGGCGATGCCGAGCGCCGTAATAATTAAAATGGTATTGGACAGTGCTTGCCGTGCTTGTTTGATTTTGCCTGCACCTTGCAGCATTGAGATACGCGTAGCCGCGCCCATGCTGATCATTGACCCAAGGCCAATTTGCAATAAAATTACCGGATAAATCAGATTGATGGCCGCCAGCGCATGTGATCCTACATAGCGGCCAACAAATATGCCATCCACAACAATATATAAGCCGACCACCAACATACCGGCGATGGATGGAGTCACATAGCGCCAGAATAGGGTTTTAACTGGTAAGGTGTTTAGATCGTGCAGATTTTTGCGGTTCATAAGGCTCGTTTGCGATTATTTGAATCAGGTCATGGAATAATTTGAAGATGCTAACATTTAATCGGTCATGAGCGATTAATTAAATTTGTGGAATAATCCCAGGAACTATCAGAGAGCAGTCATGGCAAGAAAGACGAAAGAAGATGCACAAAAAACCCGCGATGCCATTTTAGATGGTGCAGAACAGGTATTTTTGGCTAAGGGGGTGGCCCAATCTACGATGGCTGATATTGCCGATGCTGCTGGCGTTTCCCGTGGTGCGGTTTATGGGCATTACCCAAATAAAATTGATGTGTGCAAAGCAATGAGCGAGCGTATGTTGGCTTGTCAGTCTATGCACTATTGTTCTAGCCATCACAGTGCAATGGAAGCATTGGTGCAAACGGGCTTGTACTACCTGAGGCTGTTTTGCCAGCCTAGTTCGATTCAAACGGTGATTGCCATCTTGTATTTTAAGTGTGAGCGTAGTGCAGAAAATGCCCCACTCATTAGGCACCGAGATTTAATCACTAAGCTCGCCATGCATTACAGCCTGCGCCTCTTGCGCCGGGCCGTGCAGAATCAGGAATTACCCGCCAGCCTTGATTTACGCCTTAGTAATCACTACCTGCATACCGTCTTTGATGGCACTTACGACATGCTGCAAGACTTGTACCCTGATCGTCCGCAAGCGGCACTGCCTGATTGCGAACGTATATTACGCACCGCCGTAGAAAGCTTGCGGCAAGCTCCACACTTGCAGCAAAAAACATCTTAAGTAGGGGAGGTGACATATGAGGTGGTCTTTACACCCTATCCCAGAGGCCACCTCTTTAAGATAGCTGCGTGCTTTTAATCAACAGCTCTGCAGGCTTTTGCGCGTGCCGAGTGCAGTTTTTTGTAGCTATCAAGTAGGCGATGGTGTCGATCTAGGCCCTCCAGCTTCATGCTGGTTGGCGCTAAGCCGAAGAAGCGTATGTCGCCGTGGACAGAGCCGAGTACCGCGTCTATTCGTGCATCGCCAAACATACGGCGGAAATTAAGCTCGTAATCAGCGAGTTCCAGCTCATCGTTCAACTCGATTTCGAGCACCACATTTAATGCTTGATAAAACAGGCCGCGTTCGGCGGTGTTATCGTTGTATTGCAGAAAAGCACCGACCAAGTCGTGCGCATCATCAAATTGCCGCAATGCCAGATGAATCAGTAGTTTGAGCTCCAGAATGGTGAGTTGACCCCAAGCCGTGTTTTCTTCAAATTTGATGCCGATGAGGTCCGAAACGTCGGAATAATCACCCAGCTCGTTGTCTTCTAAACGCTCAAGCAGGGCTGCTAAAGTGGTGTTGTCCAAGCGATGCAGGTTTAAAATATCAGCGCGGAACAATAGCGCTTTATTGGTGTTATCCCAGACCAAATCTTCTATCGGATAAATTTCTGAATAGCCTGGCACCAAAATGCGGCAGGCTTTGGCACCCAAATCCTCATACACCGCCATATAGGCTTCTTTGCCGATGTTCGCCAAAATGCCGAACAGCACCGCAGCTTCCTCAGTATTGGCGTTATCACCTTGGCGCGAGAAATCCCACTCCACAAAAGTAAACTTGGATTGGGCACTGAAAAAACGCCAAGAAACAATACCGCTGGAATCGATGAAATGCTCAATAAAATTATTCGGCTCTGTTAAGGCTTGGCTAACAAATGTGGGGCGAGGTAAATCGTTCAGGCCTTCAAAACTACGGCCTTGCAGTAATTCGGTTAGGCTGCGCTCAATGGCGACTTCTATATTCGGATGTGCGCCGAACGAGGCAAACACGCCGCCAGTACGCGGGTTCATCAAGGTGACGCACATCACGGGGTAAACCCCTCCCAGCGACGCATCTTTCACCAATACCGGAAAACCTTGCTCTTCTAAGGCTGCAATGCCCGCTAAAATGCTTGGGTATTTTTCCAGCACGGCTTGTGGCACATCGGGTAGCGTGATTTCACCTTCTAGAATTTCGCGTTTAACCGCCCGCTCAAAGATTTCTGATAAACATTGTACTTGCGCTTCGGCAACCGTGTTACCGGCACTCATGCCGTTGCTTACAAACAAGTTTTCGATCAGATTGCTAGGGAAATACACCGTCTCGCCATCGGATTGGCGCACAAACGGCAGCGAGCAGATACCTCGCTCGGTATTGCCAGAGTTGGTGTCATACAGGTGCGAGCCACGTAATTCATCATCGGGGTTGAAAATGGCTAGACAGTAGTTGTCCAGAATTTCCGTCGGCAGCGCGTCATTTGGGCCGGGCTTAAACCAGCGCTCGTCCGGTGAGTGAACAAATTCGGCGTTGGCAATGTCGTCCCCCCAAAACTGCCCCGCGTAGAAATGGTTGCAATTGATACGCTCGATATACTCGCCTAAGGCCGATGCCAATGCGCTTTCTTTACTTGAGCCCTTGCCATTGGTAAAGCACATCGGCGAGTGTGCATCGCGAATATGAAGCGACCACACATTTGGCACAATATTGCGCCACGAGGCAATTTCGATTTTGATGCCCAAATCCGCCAGTAGGCTAGACATATTGGCGATGGTTTGCTCAAGCGGCAAATCCTTGCCAACGATATAGGTGTTTGCATCGGACGCTGGGTTAAGTATCAATAGAGACTGCGCGTCGGCTTCTATGTTTTCAACTTCTTCAATCACAAACTCGGGGCCGGTTTGCACCACTTTTTTGACGGTGCAGCGCTCAATCGAGCGCAAAATACCTTGACGATCTTTGGCCGAAATATCAGCTGGTAATTCGACCTGAATCTTGAATATCTGCTGATAGCGGTTTTCTGGGTCAACAATATTGTTTTGTGATAAGCGAATATGCTCGGTTGAAATATTGCGCGTTTCGCAGTACAACTTTACAAAGTAAGCTGCACACAAAGCCGATGAAGCGAGGAAATAATCAAATGGTCCTGGTGCCGAGCCATCGCCCTTATAGCGGATCGGCTGATCGGCTACCACCGTGAAATCATCGAATTTGGCTTCCAGACGAAGCTTATCGAGAAAGTTAACCTTAATTTCCATGGGAGAATTCCAAAATAGCAGTCAAATTGAGTTGGTTGCTATTATCCGGTTTTTCTCCGCCCTAGTCTTAGTAGCCTGTTGGACTTAGAGCTAGCCTACTGCAAACAATGCCGGATTTGGCTATATTCCATGCATTTTCTCGTTAAATAGCTTGCTATTTTCCTCAAAAATGCATGGGATTTCATCCTCCTGTTAATTGCAAAAGGCTTAAATCGTTTTTATCAGCCAGCCGTTAGCGGTGTCTTCCACCTCATAGCCGCGTGCTTTTAATTGGCTACGCACCTCATCGGCCGCCGCCCAGCTTTTATCTTGGCGATATTGTTGGCGCTCTGCGGCGAGAGCTTGAATATCTGCGGGAACCTCAGCTGCAGCTGCGGGTTGCCAGCGGGCTAAATCTAAGCCAAATACGCTGTCAAAGCGTTTGAGTGTGGCTTTTTTATTCGGAGCGCTCAGCTCTGATTTTAATAGCTCCCACATCAGGGCAATCGCACGCGGAAGGTTTAAATCTTGGTTAATTTCATGAGTAAACCGCTCTAGGTAGGTGCCGTCACATTCGCCGCCATTGGGCAGGGCTAAGTAGCTTTCGCGCAGGCGGCCTAACGCAGTTTGTGCGGCGCTCAGTGCATCCCAGCTAAATTGCAGCTGGCTGCGGTAGTGCGCAGTCAGGCAAAGATAACGATAGGCCAGCGGATCGATTCCCCTATCAATCAGGGTTTGCAGGCGCAGGAAATCACCGCTGGATTTACTCATTTTGCTGGCGTCTAGCTGCAAGAAATAGCCGTGCAGCCAGAAATTAGCCAGCCGTGTGCCGTGGCAGGCTTGATTTTGGGCGATTTCATTGCTGTGGTGGATGGCGATATGGTCTTCGCCCCCGCAATGGATATCAAACCACGGCTCCAGATATTTAGCCGACATGGCCGAGCATTCAATATGCCAGCCTGGAAAGCCACTGCCCCAAGGGCTTTCCCATTCCATTTGCCGAGCGCTATCTGCTGGGCTAAATTTCCACAGGGCAAAGTCAGTAATTGATTTCTTTTCGCCCAGCGCTACGCGGCTACCGGCGTTCAGGCCTTCACGGTTTAAGCGGGCTAAATAGCCGTAATCGTCTTGTTTATTGGTATCAAAATATATGCCGTCGCTATTGGCGTAGGTATAGCCTTTTTCTTCTAAAACCTGGATAAAGGCGATTTGCTCGGCAATATGCTCGGTGGCTTTGCACCAGAGTGTAGGCTCCAGCATATTGAGCGTGGTTAAATCATTTTTAAATACTGCGCTGTAATAATCGGCAATCTCCCATGCCGATTTGCCAGATTTACGGCTACCGCGCTCCATTTTATCTTCGCCCTCATCGGCATCGGAAACCAGATGGCCAACGTCGGTGATATTAACAATATGGCGTACCGTATAACCATTAAACTCCAGTGTGCGGCGCAAGATATCTTCAAACAAGTAAGTGCGTAAATTACCAATATGCGCGTAGTCATATACGGTAGGGCCGCAGCAGTACAGGCCAACCCAATCATTGCGGATGGCTTGAAATGGCCTTAAGTGGCGTTCCCAGTTGTCGTATAGATACAGCGGCATATTGTTGACACCTTATTAACTTAAATAAACATTGTACTGAGAATAGAGATAAGCTGGGTTTGAATCGCTCTGCGCTTTGTTACCTTTTGTATGTAAAGTTTGGCGATGGATGGCACAGCCTATGAGTAGTAAAATAGCGTGCTGCTATTTGGATGAATGCTCAGTCTATAATGGCGTAAATCAGTGAGGTCAGTGAATGAGTTCTGAATGCGTACTTTGCCAAGAAAGTGGTGGTGAAACACTTTGGCAAGATGATTTTTGCCGCGTGGTTTTAGTTGATGAAGCGGGCTATGCAGGATTTTGCCGCGTGATATTAAAACAGCATGTGGCAGAGTTTAGTGATTTAAGCCTGACTGATCGAAACCGCTTAATGCAATTGGTATTTGCTGTTGAATCGGCAGTACGCAGCACCTTGCAGCCAGATAAAGTCAATTTAGCCTGCTTAGGTAATATGGTGCCACATTTGCATTGGCATGTGATTCCTCGGTTTAAACAAGATCGCCATTTCCCTGCCCCTATTTGGGCCGAGGCTGCTCGCCCAGATGCAGAGAGCCAAATTACAAGCAAGCAGCTATTAGCCCTTAAAATTGCCTTACAGGCCCTACAAGCATGAACTCCTTGCCCTTTACCGATGCCCGCAGCGCCAAAGACTGGTTGATTTTACTTCCATTGATTAACACGCCGGTGGCGCATGCCGAGCTAAGACACGCCATGCGCGCTTTAGCCAGTAGTGATTTAGCGGTATTAGAATCGCTGAAAGCTTTAGAGATATTGCGCGAATCTGTACACGATGTGCAATTTGCTTTACTCACAGAATACGCAGCTAAGCCTTTACCTTTAAACACGCATGAGCAGGCGCAGTGGCTCGCCGCTTGCGATTTGTGGGGATCCATGGCGGATGCCTATGCACGTTGTTGGGAGGCCGCTGTTGCTAAAGACTCTGTGGTACACGAGTTTTTAGCTTTATTGGCGCAACGTACTTTGCGTTGCCTAGGCTTTGTGATTCGTGGGTTTTACACCGTAGGGCAAAAAGTACCTGACACAATTTGGGAGAAAACTTTTGCTTGTTATTGTTTGGCTGAAAAACAAAATATTTGTGAGCAAAAAGTAAAAGATAGCCTCCTTTATGTTGGTGAAACGACGACTGTTCAAGCGGTGTTTATCCATGGCCTATTATTGTCTGCAGCTAACCCAGGGCAGTACACGCTAAAACGCTTGCTCTGGATAGATCTAAGATTGGAGTTGCTTGCATTACGCAGCAGTATTGCCCTTGCCGCACCGGCTGCGCCGGGAAAAACAGCTTTGCAAATTGATTTGAATCACCCAGCGCCGCCGCAGCGAATTGGCGTACCTTTGCACGGAACTAGCGTGCGCGAAATTGATACCTTGGCGCTGGCGCAAGTGTTATCTAAGCGCATTAAACTGCTTCGCCAAGGTAAAATGCCAGAAGAGCTTGGCCTTGGTAAAGACTTTAGCCCGCAAGTAACGACGGATATCTTGCTAGATCTGTACCGATTTTGGTGCGATCACAGTACAGAGCGCGCGCCAAGGGAGGCTACCGCTCGTACTGTGCCGGTTATCTTAGGTTTACATGCGCAACATCGTTATGTGATGGATAGCCTGTATCAGACGCCACCTCAGGAGGCGGGTTTTGGCAGCCGTGATTTGCTGGATATACACTTGTTTGGTGATGTGGCTTCTACGCGGCAAGCTGCCTCGGTGCAGGCTTTGCCCCCATTGAGTCATGGGAAGTAATCAATGAAACGGCACAAGGTTTACGAGTAAGCCGCAAGGCGCAGCAGGGAGAGAGGATCAGCTTAAATCAATTGATGGTGGTTAAGTCATCGTCCCGTTACTTAGCTGGGGCCGTTCGTTGGTTGGAAGAAAGTGATGGGCAGTTGCATGTGGGAATGGTGTTACTGCCTGGTTTACCAAAATCTGCTGCGATTCGTCCTTCAGAAACTACCCGCAGCGATGCAACGTATACCGATGTGGTGCTGTTACCGGCAATGTTGGCCTTAAAAGCGCCAATTTCTCTATTATTGCCTATCGGCTGGTTCAGAATGGGCCGGCAGTGCGAGCTTTGGAATGGCACAAGCATGGTTAAAATCAAGCTACTAACCTTGCTAGAGCGGGGTAGTGATTTTGAACGTGTTTATTTTACTGAGTTGATTCTTTAATTATGTAAGACGCCGATTTTTTAATCTAAGCCCATTGCAATGCGTAATAGTTTTTCTTCGTCAACGCTATCAATTTGCGATGGGCCTAAAAATAGCTCGGCGTAGCCTTTCCATACTTTCTCTTTTACAAAAATCTCAAATAAATCTGTATCAATATGCTGCTCCTTCGCCATACGCGCCAAGATGGTGAGGGATTGGGATATTTTCATGCCGTCTTTATATGGCCTATCCCGAGCCGTAAGCGCTTCAAATACATCAGCAATGCCCATGATGCGGGCTTGAATACTCATTTGATTTTTGGTCAGCCCGCGTGGATAGCCTTTGCCGTCCATTCTTTCGTGGTGGCCTCCGGCAAATTCGGCGACGTTTTTTAAATGCTTGGGCCATGGCAGGGATTCAAGCATTTCGATGGTGACTTCAATATGGTGATTAATAATTTGCCGCTCTGCGCCGGTGAGTGTGCCTCGGGCAATGGATAGATTTTCTATTTCTTCGCTGGAAAGAAAATTACTGGTTTCCCCTTCAGGATTTAGCCAAATTTGCTGCCCAATGGTTTTTACCCGCTCGCAAGCAGCATCGGGCATAAACTCCCCGCCGGTATTGGCATGCTGCAAAAAAGATCGATCTGATTCGATTTGTTCTACCCGCTGTTTCCATTCTATTTCTGTGGATTTTCCGCGTAGATAATCAATTTCTGCATCCCGTTTTAGTACTTCAAAACGCGTATCTATTAAATGAATGCGATCAAAAATAGTTTGTAATTTTGTGGCTTTATCCACAACGTGTACGGGGGTGGTTATTTTTCCGCAGTCGTGTAATAGCCCTGCAATTTTTAATTCGTAGCGATCCCTATTATCCATTTTAAAATCAGCTAAAGCGCCGTAATTGGCTTGATTTACTGCCTCGGCTAACATAATGGTGAGAGCAGGGACACGCTGGCAATGGCCACCGGTATAGGGTGATTTATCATCGATGGCTAAGTTGATTAAGTTAATAAAAGATTCAAACAGTTCTTCTAGTTGATGAATTAAGCGGCGATTAGTGAGGGCAATGGCAGCTTGGGAGGCAAGCGATTCGGCCATACTTTGGCTATCTTCATCAAAATAGCTTAATTCCCCATTCTGATCTTTGGCATTAATTAATTGCAATACGCCGATGATTTCTCTTTCATGGTTTTTCATGGGCACCGTTAAAAACGATTTAGAGCGGTAGCCGGTGCTGGAATCAAAGTTTTTGGTGCCTGAAAAATCATAGCCTTTGGCGGTATAGGCGTCTTCAATATTAATGGTGATATCTTTATTAACGGCGCAAGCCACTACATTATTTAAATTGGGCGAGCCATCGGTATGGCGCAGCATGACTGGTGGTAAGTTAGTGGGGTGGCCGGTGGTGCCACCAAGGGCAATGCCAAGCGATTCGGTGATTACAATCTGAAAATAAAGTGCGCCGTCTTTTACAATATAAAGTGTGCCTGCATCGGCATTCACTAAGTGCTTGGCGGCAATAAGTATGGTTTCCATTAGCTTGTCGATATGATTTTCACAAGATAATGCAATGCCAATTGCATTGAGTTTTTCTAAGCGCTCGTGAAGGATGTCGTGGCTTAACATCTTGCACCTACTTGATGCACACGGCACGAATCTGTGCCATATCGGTGAGGCCTTGCAGTACTTTCTCAATACCATCTTGTTTAAGAGTACGCATACCTTCCTCTAAAGCGGTGGCAAGTAGCTCGGCGACTCGAGCGTGTTCTTGGATCTGTTTTTTTATGTTATCTGTGCCAACTAATAGCTCGTGTAAGCCAAGCCGCCCTTTATACCCAGTGTGATTACAGGCCTCGCAGCCTTGGGGCCGATATAGGGTAAATTGGCCTAGTGTGCCAGCGTCTTCTTTATTAGAAAATTGGGCTATCCAGTCTTTATATACGGTCTCTAAGGCGAGTTCGGGGTCCTTCTGCCAGTCGGTCGTTTGCTGTAGCTCTACGCTGTATTCATGCAGCATGGACTTGATTTCTGCTGAATCTGCTATATAGGCTTCTTTGCATTTGCATAGCCTTTTTGCTAAGCGTTGCGCCAAAATACCTAGCAGCGCATCGGCAAAGTTAAAGGGGTCCATTCCCATATCTAGTAGGCGAATAATCGATTCTGGGGCGCTATTGGTGTGCAGGGTAGCAAGCACCAAATGCCCAGTGAGCGAGGCTTCAATACCGGTGCTGGTGGTTTCTTTATCGCGCATTTCTCCCACCATTATGATGTCGGGATCGGCGCGTAAAAAGGCTTTCATAATGGTGGCAAAAGTTAGCCCCGCCTTATTATTGACTTGTACTTGCCGTAGACCTTTTTGGGTAATTTCTACTGGATCTTCTGCAGTCCAGATCTTGGTGTCTGGGGTATTAAGGTGTTTTAAAATCGAGTGCAAGGTCGTTGTTTTACCGGAGCCGGTTGGCCCGCACACAAAAAACAAGCCATAGGGCTTGGCAATTACGGTTTTTAAATTGGTGATGGTGCGGGTAGAAAGCGCTAGTTTATCCAGCGGCAGTGGCTCACCCGAGGCCAAAATGCGCATCACCACATCTTCAACGCCGCCTTGGGTGGGGATGGTGGCTACACGCAGCTCAATATCGTAGCCTGGTACGTATTTTTTAAACTTGATCTTGCCATCCTGTGGCTTGCGCTTTTCTGAGATATCTAAATCGCACATGATTTTGATGCGGGTCACTAAGGGGCTGCGGTAGGACGCAGGCACTTCTTTGTAATGCACTAAAGAGCCATCACGGCGAAAGCGAATACGGGTTTTTTCTTGGCCAGGTGATGGTTCAATATGGATATCGGATACGCCGGTTTTATAGGCTTCAACAATAATCTGATTCACCAGTTTAACCAGCTCATTGTCTTGCGCCGCCGAGATTTCTTCGGGCGATACAGGCTCGGCGTCCTCTTCATCCACCATATTAGAGAGCAGAGTATCGATATTGTGATCACTGCTTTGTTCGCCAAAAAATAAATCCAGTGTTTGTTGGAACTCGGTTTTGGTGGTGACGCGATAAATGGCTTTTTTATTGGGAAAAACATGGGCTACGGTATGACTGCCTCGGATGCGCTCTGGGTCTGTGGTGAGAATAATAATACCTGCTTTTTCTTCATCAACAGGCAGCCATTGATTTTCTGCAGCGTATTCTCGTTTGATATGTTTCAGTAAGTCTTGTGACTTGATTCTATCGGGCCTAAAGGCTTCATACGCCACGCCAAAATACCCTGCCAGCGATTGTCCAAGTGCAGCGAGGGGGACTTGGTATTTATCGCTGAGCAGAGCTTCTAGATCGAGTTTATCGCGATGGCTTTCACGCAAGGCTACTTGCAGCGCAGCTTGGGTGAGGACATTGGCGGCCACTAAACCACCATATTTATGCTGTGGAGAAAAAGGGAAAGGCTGTTGCTGCCTTTGTTGCAAAGCAATGGCGAGCGTTTTGGACAGCAGCCGGATTCCTTCTTCGGTTTGCACTTCAAAGGGCTGCTGTTGCTTATTATTGATCAGCTGGACTACCCCAATGAGGGTGCCATCAAGCTCCGCTAATAGTGGGGCTGCGAGCATTTCTCTTGCGTGAAAGCCGGTTTGTTTATCGACAGCCTGCAAAAATTGTAGGGTAGGGCTATAGCTGGCTAGTTCCTCTGAGTTATAAACATCACGAATATTTACTAGCTGCTTATGATTGGCAACAAAACCGGCTATGCTGCGATCATTGACCGGAATTCGCAGCTCTTTAAAGCCTTCTAAACCTGTTTTAACCCTTGAAGTCATTTCATTGCCGGTATCGTTGGCAACATAAATAGTGAGCCGTTCTGCGTTAAACACCGTACACACTTCTGCGCTAATTTCGAGCAAAATTTCATCAATATGCCGCGTCGCATGAATGCGATTGGTCAGCGCTTGTAGTTCATGCATAAAGCGCAATGCACTGTCTTTTTGGCTCATGATTTACTCAGAAAGTGATGATTTGGTTCTGCTCTAAGCGGCTAATGCTAATGTTTGAATGATCCCGCAAAATCTCTTGCATGGTGAGCTCAGAGTCGGCGGGTTTTAAGTGGGTAACCAGTACTTGAGCGGGGCGATTTAAAAATTTGAGCTGTTCTAGCAAGGTCAGTGGGCAAAAGTGTTTGGCGGCATTGGCCAGCTCGTATTCGCGATTACTAAATGCGGTTTCGATAATTAAATGGCTGAGGTTTTCGGTGGAATTCACGATGTCCCAAAATTCTGTGTTACAGACCGAGTCCCCGCTAAAAATCACCGCGCTTTTACCACTATCCAGCTTATATCCCACGGCAGGCACGGTGTGGACGGCGGGAATTGCGGTAATGGTGCATTGGTCTATGCAGCAAGATTGCCCAAGCTCTAGTAGCGAGTAGCGCATAAAGGGGGCTTTGGCATTGGGAATCTTGTTAAAGTCTGGCCAAATTGCCCAGTTGAAAATATGTTTTTTTAAGACATTGAGGGTGGTTTCTGTGGCGTAGACCGTGATTGGTGCATTACGGCTGCCCATAATGGTATCAACCAACATAGGAAGGCAGGCAATATGATCGAGATGGCTGTGGGTGATAAATACATGCTCAATTCGGGTGAGGGCGCTAAAGCTTAGGTCGCCTACGCCTGTGCCTGCATCAATCAAAATTGAATCATTAATCAAAAAAGACGTGGTGCGGTTTGCTCCGCCGATTCCGCCACTACATCCCAATATTCGTAATTGCATAAGCAGCCTTTGATGCTATTTGCTATCGAAGTTATAAATACCATCCCAGTCTGCTGGTGGTGGGTTTTTTCTAAAGTTTTGAATTCTTTGTAAATATAGTGTGTAAATCTTGCAATCGGTATCTAGTTTTTGCAGATTAAGCAATTGCATTTCGGCTAAATCCCATTCTTGCTTGCGGTATATTTTGAGGCATTCATGAAAGAGGATGAGTACATGGGTGTTATCGGTAGCTAAGGCTTGTGGCTCGTATAGGGTAACGGCATCGTTTTTGCCTAGTACGCGCACTCGATCAACTTCTCGGTAGACCAGATCGGGGGCGGCGTTGCGGGTATATTCACTGACTAAAATACTCACGCCATAGTACTTGGTCAGGCTTTCAATTCTTGAGGCTAAATTAACGGCATCGCCCATCACGGTGTAATTCATTCGAAATTGCGAACCCATATCGCCTACGGTAACCGTGCCGGTATTCACTCCTACCCCAACGGAAATCTCAGGCCAGTTTCGTGCGACAAGCTTAGGGTTGAGTTTATCGATTGCAACTTGAATTTCTAGCGCGGCCAAAACGGCATTTTTGGCATGATCAGGATCAAACACGGGAGCACCCCAAAACGCCATAACGCAATCGCCGATGTATTTATCGATGGTGCCCAAGTGTTGATGGCGAATCACGGTGGAGATTTCGGTTAAAAACTCATTCATAAAGCGGCTTAGTTCGTCAGCGGGCATGCCTTCAGAGATGTGGGTAAAGCTTCTTACATCGGTAAATAGCACGGAGAGCGGCTTGCTTTGGCCTACCATCGTGTATTTTTCTGGATCTTCGCTCATGCGCTCAACTAGCTCTGGCACAACGTATTGCCCAAATAATTGGGTGAGCTGGCGTTTACGGCGGCTTTCAAAGAAATAGCCGTAGGCCATATTAAGGGTATAGAGCCCTATGATCAGCATGAGCGAGGCAGCTAAGGGCATATCTAGATTGGCATAGTGCCACAAGGCAACATTGCCGGCAAAAAGCAGCAGCAATAAAATCAGGCAAGTGATACTGGCAACTAATGGCGAAAATCGAATCAAAAGCCAAACCAGTAGCGGGCCTAAAATCAGCAAGAGTAAAAACTCAGCACCCAATAAATAGCCAGGATGCTGCGGCAGGGTTTGATCCAAAATTGCGGCAATTAAATTGGCGTGTACTTCTACCCCTGCGTAAGCCTCGCCCACGGGGGTGACGCGTAAGTCTTTGAGACCAGGAGCAGTGGTACCTAGCAATACGATGCGATCTTTGAGTGCTCCTTGGCTGACTTTCCCAGAAATAACATCGGTGGCCGATACATAGGGGAAGCTCCCTTCCGGGCCCTTATATGGAATTAACGCCCAGCCATTTTCATTGACGGGTAAGTTTCTATTGCCAAGCTGAAAAGCTTCTAGCGAAAAAGTGCCATCGGCGCTTTCTTCAATAATCGGGTTAAAGTTTTCTTTTCCAAGTGCAATACGCGTTAATGCCAGCCCCAACGCTGGATAATATTGATCGCCAATTCTAGCCACCAGCGGCACACGCCTTGCTACGCCATCTTTATCGACCACAGGTACAAAGTGCCCACCATGACCAGCCGCGGCTTGTAAGTTGGGTAGATTGCCGCCATAGGTTTTGCCGCCCCAAATATGCGTGGCCACATTGGCTAGATCGATCTTGGTAAGGATAGGTGGGGGCAGTGCGCCACTCGAAACCGCTTTAGCTTCATTACTAAAATAAAACCCAGTGACAATTGGGCGGTTACTCAGTGATTTAGCGAAGCGAGCATCGGTGTCTAGCTCAGGAGTAATGCGGGATAATTCAGTTTGGAAAGCGGGATTGTTGCGTAGCTCATTTTGGGCTAAGCGGTGTAACACCGGCAAGCCAGAGCTTTCATCTGGTTCAGCAAAGACCACGTCAAAGCCCAGCGCTTTAATATGGTAATGATCAAACAGCTGATCCACTAATTTAGCTAAATGATCACGCCGCCATGGCCACCGGCCTAGCTCTGCTAGGCTTTTTTCATCGATGTCTACAATAGCAATACGCTGATCAACGCCCCCTGGCATGCTTAGGCGTAAACGTACATCATAAAGATAAACATCGATCTGGCTAAGCGTGGGCAGGCGTGGAGCACCCAGCACATGCATAAAGGCCAGCAGTAGCAGCAGGCTACCGAGTAAAACTTGTGGCAGATATTTGCGTATGCTGGTTTTCATTGTTAAGTGCGGTAGAAGAACATCATTTTGGTGCCAAGCAATTCAATGGTGTCCTCCTCCTGTAGTTGGTATGCTTTGATGCCAATCTCTTTTTGATTCACGCTGGGGTAATGATCGCCTTCCACGTGGGTCAGAAAATAGCCTTGTGGGCGCCTCGTAATCACCGCCACTTGCACGCCGGTTTTGCCGAGTGTAGTGAGGTTTTTGTTGAGCACAAGCTCTTTGCCTGTATTGCCTCCACTGATCACTCTGATAACGCCTAAGCTCGGTGCGGTATGGATGACTTCGGTTTGAGGCTCGATAGATGATTTTGTGGGGTGAGGCGTACTGGGGGTCGCTGCTGGCTTGGGCGCGCTGGCAATAGGCGGGCGTCCAAGCATCATGGTTTTTTCAAAATCAGTATTTTCAGAGGGTTTTTCACTGAAAAAATGCAAAATATGTTTGCCAATCAGAATTTCATCGCCATCTTTTAAGTGCTGTTTTTGTTGCACATCTTGGTTGTTTACTTTAGTGCCATTGGTACTGTTTAGGTCTTCAATAAAGGCCTCGCTGCCCCGCATTGTGAGGATGGCATGCTCACCAGATATCGCAAGGTTATCGATTTGAATGTCATTATTTGGGCGACGGCCAATCGTAAAGATCTCACGATTCAGTTTAATTTCTTTAACTAAGGTTCCATCAAGGCTAAGTACTATTTTTGCCATTATTCTATCTCTTATTTATTTGAATCTAAGCAGTAGCGTGCATCTCTATTTGAATTGCAGCACGCTGGGTGCGAAGTGAAATGAATCTCAACACGGTGTTCAGATTGCACAATACTACTTATTCTATTTAGCTTAAATCATCATTTGTAAGCACCGAAAAAATTCCTTTTAAGCAAACCAAGAGCTCATTTTTGACCAAAGGCCGCTACTGGCAGGAAACTCTGCTTTAATTTTGACTAAGATAGCGGAAATATTGTCTCTACCCCCATGTCATTGGCAAGTTGAACCAATTGTGTAGCGTTAAGCGCTAAGTTATTGTTAAACGCAATGATGGTATCGGCGATGTCGGCATCATCGGCCATATCGCTAAGGCCATCCGAGCAAAACAGATAAATATCACCTGGAAGCACGGGGTATTCGTGTAGCTCGGCTTGCACGCCACTATCGATACCCACGGCACGTGTTACTAAGTTTTTATGCTCTGAATGCTTGGCTTCTTCGCGCGTAATCAAGCCACTATCAATTTGCACTTGTAGATAGGAGTGATCGCGGGTCAGTTGCAAAAATTCATCTGCGCGCAGACGATAAACCCTTGAGTCACCAACATGTGCTATGGCAACTCTAGAGTCGTAAAATAAAGCGCAAATTAGAGTGGTACCCATGCCAGCGCATTGTGGCTGGCTTTGGGCTGTACCATAAATAGATTGATTTGCGTAGTGCACAGCGGCCATCAGCACATCGTGGGCTGCTGGCCATAGGCTATCTGGCCTTTGTAGATGCAATGGAGCGTTGGATTGCATGGCGTCGTGTACAACATGGCAGACCATTTCTACTGCAATACCGCTGGCTACTTCTCCTGCATTATAGCCGCCCATGCCATCAGCCAGTACCACTAAACCTTTTTCGGCATCGAAATGGATGGTGTCTTCATTATGGTCACGGACTAGGCCGGCATCGGTTAATCCGGCCATTTCTAATGCTTGTGAGAGATTAGGCATGTGCTTCTCTGGTTTATAGAGCTGTATTTAACTGAGCCACCATTGCTATCATATAGCTGCTGTTATGGTTATTGGCTATATGGAAAATATTAAGTATTTGCTTCTCTGGCCCTTAGCCCCGCTTCTAGTTTAGCCATTGCTGCCGCAAAGTGTGCGCCAGTTTGAAAGCGGGTTGTTTCATCTTTTTGTAAGGCTTTCATAATAATGGCGGCCAATATGGGGGGGAGTTTGGGGTTTAATAGCCGAGGATCTTGCGGTGTGTCGTTGGCAATTTTATACATCAGCTCCGCCATGGATTCACCGGTAAAAGGCAGGCTGCCGGTACTGAGTTGGTAGAGCATCACGCCGAGTGAGAATAAATCTGAGCGACCATCAATTTTCTTGCCCGATAATTGCTCTGGCGACATATAAGACGGCGTGCCTAGCACCATGCCGGTGCGGGTTTTGCTGGAGTCGGTAATGCGTGCAATCCCAAAGTCAGTGACTTTCACAATTTTTTCGTTTGGCTCATACATAATATTGGCGGGTTTGATATCCCTATGCACCACGTGCTGGCCATGGGCATATTGTAAGGCTTCTGCGACTTGCCTGACGATGCTCGAGTATTCCATTATTGGTAGGAGTTGTGTAGGTTTGGTGTAGGCTAACAGATCTTTACCTTTGAGAAACTCCATGGCGATATAACAAAGATCGTGCTCTTCTCCTGCATCAAAAATGGTGACGATATTAGGGTGATTAAGCCGTCCTGCGGTTTCGGCCTCTCTAAAAAAACGCTGCCTTGCGTCGTCTAGCTGATCGGCTTCAAACTCTTGCGAGAGCGACATGGTTTTAATCGCCACATCTCGGCCAATCTTAGGGTCTTTGCCCAGATAGACAATTCCCATTGCGCCCTTGCCTAATTCTTTCTCTACCTGATAACGCCCTAACATCGGTTTTTCGATACTGCCATCAGTAAGTAGCATGCTGCCATTTACTCCGCCGCCAGAGCCACCCAAGATAACTGTTTCTGACATTTGATGCGCGCGTTTTAACTTGGCTTCTAGATCGCGGTATTTTGGATTATGCCCAGCCATATACTGATAAACCGCTTCGGCCTTATTAAACTGGCGTTTTCTTTCGAAATCTAGTGCTAGGTTATATAAAACGCCCATTAAGCCATCGTCCAAAGGCACTTTAGATAGCTTTTCAAAGGCCATATCGAGCTGCCCTTGACCTTGAAAAGCCATGCCTAACATACGGTTTGATTCAGCAGATTCTGCGCTGGATTTTTCTTCTTTTTGCTCGCTAATCAGATAGCGCTTGGTTGTCAGCAAGCCGTGTCCTAGCAGCAATAAGCTAGCTGGCCCCATGAGATGAATCCATAGCATTGATTGGGTCATCAGCATAAAATGAGTGATGAGCAGCAAGCAAAATAAAATACTGGTGAGAATGGCGGCCGCGCCTGCTTTTAATCTAGGCAGCAGCAGGCAAAGATATAGCGTGATACACAGCGCAAGCCCGAGTGAGAGCAGGCTATTCCAGCTGGGGGATACATAGTAGTGCTGCTGCAATAGGCTAGAGAGCGTATGTGCTGCAATCATCACCGGTGCTTCGGAGGGCGAGATGGGCGTGACTAAAGAGGAGCCGATGCCCAGCGCCGTGGCGCCTATCATCACAATTTTTCCGCGATATTTTTCCAGCGGAATCTTACCAGCTTTGACATCATAAAAAGAATCAACGGGGAACGCTGCCTTGCCGCCGAGGCTAGGATAAAAATAAGGCCGGAATGAGGCATTGCTGCTGATAGGGAGCTTTACATTGGCTAGCGTGATGGATTCGCCCAAGCTGAGCTTGATTTGCTTAGGCGATAAATTGAGGATATTAGCCGCGGTCACTAAGGGGAAGGTCGGGTAGATCTGATCAAAATAGCGTACCGCTAAGGGAATACTGCGCACCACGCCATCATCATCGGGCGTGATGTTTTCGCTACCTATCCCTGCCGCGTTTTCAGCGAGCTTACTTAAAGGCTGCGTCGCACCCTTGGCCGACATAGGCCAGCCGTTGGTGGGATTGCCGCTGGCTTCTAGTTCCCATTTTTTTACTGCGGGCAGGAGCGGTTTATCCGGCTCGCCTTGGGCCTCGCCTAACTCAAACAGCATCGGCAAAATTACATTACCTGCACGGGCAACGCTAAGGCTAAGTTGCTGATCAACATTGAGCTTGCTCTCCGCCTCTTTAAACACCGAGCCCATCGCCGCCCAGGTAACGCTATCAGGGGCGCTGGCGTCTTCTTTATAAAGGCGGTGTAGCTTTTCGATATAGACGAGGCCTTTATCTTGCTGTGGCTCAGTAAAAAACACGCTGGTGGCAATGACCTTGGCTCCAGCGCTCGCCAGCTTATCAATCAACTCGGCATGAATCTCCCGCGACCAAGGCCAGCGGCCAATATTGTCGATACTGGTTTGATCAATGGTAATCACTGCAATCCGCTCGTCTACATTACGGCTCGTTAGCCTCACCCCCGCATCGTAAGCACGTTGCTCTAGGCTGGAAATGAGCGAGGTAAACAGTAAGGTTGCCATATATAGCAAAAACACGGCCAAACCGATCGCCCAGTCTTGCTTCCAAAAGGCCGTTTTCATTGTGGAATTAATATAGAAGTGGACATGCTGGATCTGCGTAGGCTGTCGATATCCTTCTCAATTTAGTAGAAGAAGTCTCATTTTGCTTTCTCTTGGATAAGAAATTTGCAAGCAAAAAAAAGCAAGCCACGTGGCTTGCTTTTAAAAAATTGCTGTTTTTAGCTGCGCTTAGCGTGGCTGTTTACAGTGCAATTTCAATATTATCAATCAGGCGGGTCTGGCCTAGGCGGGCGGCAATAAGGATCACGAGCTGGTGATCACTAACCGCTGCTGGCTTCAAACTGAGGGCGTTGCGCATTTCTACGTAATCAACGTTAACCCAGCCACGGGCGAGCAAGTCGTTTGTTGTTTCTGCGCTGAGGCGCTCGTAATCACGATCGCCTGCTTCAATGGCGGCTTTCATACGGCTGAGGTGATAGTAGATACGCGTGGCTTCTAGCTTATGTTCGGCAGAAAGGTAGCCGTTTCTGGATGACAGCGCTAAGCCGTCGCTGGCGCGGCCTGTATCGACAGCTACAATTTTAACGGCTTGGTTTAAGTCTTCCACCATGCTTTTAATTACAAACAGCTGCTGGTAATCTTTTTTGCCAAAGCACGCCACATTAGGCTGCACAATATTGAAGAGCTTGGTCACCACCGTGGCTACACCACGGAAATGCCCTGGGCGGAATGCGCCGCATAGCTCATCTTGTATCGCAGGTGGCTCAACTTGATACTGCTGAATCACCTTGGGGTAGAGTACTTTTTCATCAGGGGCAAAGATTACATCTACGCCACCTTGGGCGGCAATCAGTGCTGCATCTTGCTCTAAGGTGCGCGGGTAGACTTCAAAATCTTCGCCCTGACCAAATTGCAGGCGGTTCACAAAGATGCTGACTACAATATTTTCAGCCTCTGCACGCGCCGCATCAATTAAGGTCATGTGTCCGGCGTGTAGATTGCCCATGGTTGGCACAAAGGCTACGCTGCCCACTGTGGCACGCCAAGTGCGCAGTTCTTCAATGCTATGGATGATTTTCATAAATAACCGTATTAAAAATGCATATGAGTGCGGGGGGGCTACGCCCTGTATGCGGAGCGTATCGCTTAGGGCGGAGATCCGCGAGATTTAAGGCTAGCTAAAAAAGTTACAAATACATTCAGTGGTCTGTGAAATGGCACCAAACCTTGAACCACAACGCAAAATGAGAGCACAGAGAAAAGCTCAAACAGGGCTTTAATTACTCAGTGAAACTCAGTGTTCTCTGTGGTGGAAGATTTCACTCATTGACCCATTTCTCACCATTTTTTGCTTAGCACTCATAGAGTGAAATCCGCCCAGTGAGATAAAACACCGCCTCATTAAAAGCTATGTTCGTCAGCAGGGAAGGTCATGGCTTTTACCGCTTTTACATAGGCCTCAACTGCGGCTTGAATGCTGTGGCTGCCTGCCATAAAGTTTTTCACGAAGCGCGCTTTTTTGCCTGGGTATACGGCCAGCATGTCGTGCAAGACGAGTACTTGGCCGTCCACATCCACACCTGCACCAATACCGATAGTAGGCACGCTTAACGCCTCGGTAACGGTTTGGGCAACGTGAGCAGGTACCATTTCCATCAGTACCAGCGCAGCGCCTGCGGCTTGGTGGGCGAGGGCATCGCGTTTGAGCACTTCGGCATCAAATTCGCTTTTACCTTGCACCTTATAACCGCCGTAGACATTGACTGATTGCGGTTGTAGGCCAATATGAGTGCAAACGGGGATGCCACGGTTAGCTAAGAAATCTACTGTTTCGGCCATAATCATGCCGCCTTCAAGCTTCACCATTTCAGCACCCGCAGCCATCAATTTGGCGGCGCTTACATAGGCTTGCTGAGGGGATACTTGATAGCTACCAAAGGGCAAGTCAGCTAAAACCAAAGCATCTTTGCTGCCACGGGCTACACAGCGGGTGTGGTAAACCATATCTTCTAAGCTAACAGGCAGGGTAGAGCTGTGCCCTTGAATAACGTTGCCGAGTGAATCGCCAACCAACAGAATTTCTACCCCAGCATCGTCTAAAAGCGTAGCAAAGCTGGCGTCATAGCAAGTGAGCATGGTGATTTTTTGCCCAGCTTGCTTCATATTCTGCAAGGTACTAACGGTGGTTTTCATGGTATTAGATGGTCCATGGGAGTTTGGCGTTGATGACGCAATGCAGCAAGTCTACCTCAGAGGCTTACTCTCTGTAAGTACGGAAAGTTGTTGATCAGCAAGCAGAGCTAAAAAATCGGCCGCTGGGCCAAGACCGCTAATGCTGATATCAGGGGCGATTTCTAATAATGGGCGTAAGACAAAGGCGCGTTGATGCATGCGTGGATGCGGCACAATCAGATGATCTTGCATAATACGGGCGTCGCCATAGAGCAGTAAATCTAGATCTAGCGTGCGGGGCGCATCTTGAAAGGTGCGTTGCCGGCCGCATTGCGCTTCAATTTCTAGCAGAGAGTGCAGCAGTTGGGCTGCACTTAAGCGCGTTTCAAGCTGGGCGACGGCGTTGATAAAATCAGGCTGATCGGTGTAACCAACGGCTTTGCTACTATAAAAGCTGGATTGCAGCAGCAGCTGGCTATCAGGCAAGGCGGCTATTAGGGCCAAGGCTTCTTGCAGCTGTTTGACTGGGTTGCCAAGATTGGCACCGAGAGCCACAAAAGCGATCGTACTCATTGGATATCCGTAAAAAACTAAACCCCAACCTAGGGTCTGTTGATGTTTCATTCGCCATTGCGCTGAGCCGGAAAACGGCCAAGCACAAGGCATGTGACGAAGGCAATAACGGGTTATTGTCGAGGAGCATAACGCAGTGAATGGCCATTTTCCGGCTCAGCCCTTCGGGTTTAGCACACTTTTGGGGCTGCACAGCGTTAAAAATCGCTGATGGTACGTGTACCATATCGCAATTTTCTCCTTGTTCAGCCCCAAAACTGGGCCAAACGCAGCCGTGAATGAAACGTCAACAGACCCTAACATCACAGCGTTTAGATGAATAGGGCGTTTTATAACAAACGCGAGTCAACGCTGTGATTAAAGATTTGGGGCTTTTCTTGGTTTAGAAAGCTTTATTCTGCCTTAGGGGCGGTCGGCTTACGGCGGCGGCGTTTACGCGAGGCGGTGCTACTGGCTGCAGGCTTGCCGTTATCGGCGGCTGCTGTCATCAGGGTGACACGCTCATCTTCGCTGGCATTTTGAAAGCGAGTCCACCAGTCGCCGAGTGATTTTTCCACCATGCCACACTCAACGCGCAGCATGAGGAAATCATAAGCGGCCCTAAAGCGTTGCTGCTCCATCAAGCGCCACGGGCGTGTGCCAACACGCTGCTCAAAACGCGGTTGCAATAGCCAGATTTCTTTCATGGCTGCGCCGTAGCGATTCGGAATCGCCATGCGTTTTTGCACCTTGTCTTCCACGGTGTTCATCGCTTCAACGAGCGCTGGTACGGGGTATTCGCCTGCGGCTTGGCGTTTAATCCAATCTGCTTCTACCTCATGCCATAGCAGTGCTGCAAACAAAAATCCGGCCGAAACTGGCTTGTCTTCGTGTAGGCGCTGATCGGTGTTTTCTAGCGCGATACGCAAAAACTTGCTTGTTTCAGGCTTGGAAAGCAGCTTATCTAAGAGCGGGAATAGCAGCTTATGTAGGCCGTTTTCACGCAGCGCCATCAGGCAAGCCCAAGCGCTCCCTGATAAGAGCAACTTCATCATTTCATCAAATAAACGCGCTTGTGGAATGTTTTCCAGCAGCTTGGCGTGAATTAGAATCGGTGTTTTTGTGGCTGGCGCAATGGTCAGGCCCAGTTTGGCCGACAGGCGAATAGCACGCAGCATGCGTACCGGATCTTCGCGGTAGCGCAAATCTGGATCACCAATCATGGTGAGGCGTTTGTTTTCTAGATCAGCCACGCCGTGGTGGAAATCTAAAATTTCTTCGCTGCGTGGGTTGTAATAAAGCGCGTTGACGGTGAAATCACGTCGTGAAGCGTCTTCTTCAATATTGCCGTAAGCGTTGTCACGCAGGATGCGGCCAGAGGCATCGGTAGGGGCTTCACTGGCACCGCGAAAGGTGGTGACTTCGATGATTTCCTCACCAAAAGGCACATGCACAATGCGAAAGCGGCGGCCAATAATGCGCGAGCGATGAAACACATGCCGCACCTGTTCTGGCGTGGCGCTGGTGGCAACGTCAAAATCTTTGGGTGATTTTTCCAGCATCAAATCGCGTATTGCGCCGCCCACGATGTAGGCTTCAAAGCCAGCATCTTGCAGACGGTCACACACTTTAAGTGCGCCAGAATGAAGTTGGTCACGGCGAATGCCGTAGTGTTTTGCGTGAAGCACACGTTTGCCTGGGCGGCGTAAAACTTTGCCGATCAATTTACGAATCATCTTTGAACCAAGTAAGTGCGAATTGCGAAGCGTCCGGCGGCATTATACAGACCTTCGCCCTTATGTCTGATAAAGCCGTTGGCAATTGTTTTGTGGGCGATGGGATCAAGGCCATTTTACCGTTACTGCTACGCCGATTTATATCCGATCTGTAGCTGTTGCTTATTTAATAAATGCAGCATGCTAGCAGCCTGTCGGACTTAAGACTGATCTACTACGGAAAAGCCGGATTTGGCTATATTTCACGCATTTTCTCGTTGAATAGCCAGCTATTCGCCTCAAAAACCCGCGAAATCTGTCTCAAACCGGTCTTTCCCTCGCTACGATCGCTTAAGCCCGACAGGCTGCTAGCCATTCAATCATGCAAGTTATTTGTAAACTATAGAGTGAACTATGCCTACTTATTCATACTGTTTAGTCAATGTCTTTGCTGAGGATTTTTTTGCAGGTAATCAGCTTGCTGTGTTTACCAATGCTACGGGGCTGGATGAGGCCACAATGCAATTGTTGGCGACTCAGCTTAATTTATCCGAAACCACCTTTGTTTTCCCATCTCAAGTGGCCAGTGCCAAAGTTAAAATCTTTACCCCAACCAATGAAATGGCTTTTGCTGGCCACCCTAGTTTAGGTACGGCAGTGGTGATTAGGGATGGGCGTACTGAGGTTTCTTTAGAATTAAAAGCGGGGATTATTCCGCTACGTTTTAATGGGGATATCGCGACCTTAACGGCGAATCCGGCCACACACCGTGCTGGCCCACTTGCATCAGATTTATCACAAGCACTGGGTTTGCCCTTGAGTGCCTTTAGCGAACCGGCTCAATTTGTAGATAGCGGCACCGAGCAGCTGATCGTGCCTTTAAAAACGGTTGATGATGTTATGGCATGCCAGCCTGCAGCACAGTTTTTTAGGGATGTGGTGCTGCAAGGCCGCAATCGTGATGGCACCTTGGTTTGGGCTTGGCAAAATGGCGAAATTGTCGCCCGTTATTTTTGGACGAAGCACGGGCAGGTCATGGAAGACAACGGTACTGGCTCCGCCTGCGCTAATTTGGGGGCTTATTTACTTAAGCAAGGCGTGCAGCTGCCTTTTGCGGCAACCATGATACAAGGGCATAAAGTGGGCCGATTAGCGCATTTACGTTTGAGTATTACGGTGGATCGTCAAGTAGAGGTCGGTGGGCGGGTTGTGAATATCGGGCGAGGAGAGTTTGATCTTTAGCCAACTTTTACACCGTTAGGCTTACTTACATGTAGCCATGAAATACGGGAATTCCATGCTTACGCAATGGCCAGTACAAAGATTGGCAAATTATTACCTGAAAGATCAAAGCATAATCTGCAAGGTAGGCAGTTATCAGCCGCTGCTTGCCTTTATAATCTTATTTTTCTAAGCCTCGATAGAAATCGCCCGCCATGATCTCCCGTCTTTCTGTACCTATTATTTTTTCCCTCTTAATCGCAACTTCTGCTCAGGCTTTTGTACCGCCGGTGCCGGATATTGCTGCTAAGGCTTATTTACTCACTGATTATCAAAGCGGCATTCAACTTGCCGGGCGTGATCCAGATTCGCGTGTTGAGCCTGCTTCTTTAACTAAGCTGATGACGGCTTATCTCACTTTTAAATTTGTGAAAGAAGGTAAGTTAAAGCTTGATCAGCAGCTCACCGTTTCGGATAAAGGCTGGCGCACCGAAGGTTCGCGCATGTTCCTTGATCCTAAAAAGCCTGCCTCTGTAGATGATTTGATTAAGGGCATGATTGTTCAGAGCGGTAACGATGCTTGCGTTACCTTGGCCGAAGCCATTGCCGGTAGCGAAGAAGTTTTTGCTCAGTTGATGACGCGTGAAGCCAAGCGCCTTGGCATGACTGGCACTAATTTTAAAAACAGCACCGGCTTGCCTGATCCTGATCACTATATGACCGTAGCCGATTTGGCTAAGCTTGCCGCGGCTATAATCCATGACTTTCCTGAGTTTTACCCTATCTACTCAATGAAGGAATTCGCCTACAACAATATCAAGCAGCCTAACCGCAATTTGCTGCTGTATCGCGATCCTTTTGTAGATGGGATGAAGACGGGCCATACCGCCAGCGCAGGGTACAACTTGGTGGCCTCTACTAAGCGTGATGGTCGTCGTTTGATCTCGGTTGTGGTAGGTGCAGCTAGCGATGAAGTGCGTGCTAGCGAATCTAGCAAATTACTTAACTGGGGTATTCAGTTCCAAGAAACCCCGCGTTTATATGCTGCCAAGCAGGCTGTTTCTAATGTGGCGGTTTGGAAAGGTCAGTTAGATAAAGTAAATGTGGGCTTTTTAGCAGACCGCTTTATCACCGTGCCGCGCGGTGATGCTAAAAATCTGAAAATGGCCTTTACCAGCACCCAGCCTTTGATTGCCCCGATTAAAATCGGCCAAAATGTGGGTAAATTGGCGGTAAGTTTAAACGGTAAGCAGCTAGTTGAATTGCCGGTAGTGGCCTTGGAAGAAGTACCTGAAGCCAATATCTTTGGCCGCGCATGGGATTCGATCCGTATGTGGTTTAAATCTATTTTTGGTTGATTTAAAAGATTTGTAGGCACAGAGAACGGTGAGAACACAGAGCGTACTGAGGTGAACCGAGCAGGTGAGTAGGGAGTAGGGCGATATATACGAGCCAGTACTCGATCCGTATTCATTTCCAGCGTGCCGAAACTCGTCATTCCCGCATGCCTTTGGCGGGAATCCAGCTACGCTGCTGGATCCCCGATAAAAACACTCGGGGATGGCTGTGTTGATATGCCCCTTAGGGATTTATTTCAAATCACATCCTTAAAAAGGCTTTCCCCCGTCTTCTGTGTTCTTTGTGTCCTCTGTGTTTACAGAACTTTTTGAAGTTTTTTTTGGAGATACTTTATGGATTTCCCTCCCCTTGTTGGTTTTCTAAATGGCCGCTTTGCGCCGTTGGCCGATTTGCAGATTTCTGTTTTAGATCGCGGATTTTTGTTTGGTGATGGCGTCTATGAAGCAATCCCTATCTACAATCGTTACCCTCTAAGGCTGACCGAACATCTATGCCGCTTGGCAGTAAGTTTGGCGGCGATTAATATGCCCAACCCTTATGGCGAGGCAGAATGGTTGAGCTTTATTCATGCTTTGATTCAAGAGCAGCCTTTTAGCGATCAAAGTGTGTATGTGCAAGTCACCCGTGGGCCTGCTTTTCCGCGTAATCATGCTTTTCCAGTTGCAACCGAGCCAACAGTATTTATGTTTGCCGACGAATTATTGCCACCAAGTAAAGAGGCGGTAACAAAGGGTGTGGCTGCGGTGTCTGCTACTGATATTCGCTGGCTGCAATGCAATATCAAGGCGATTTCACTGCTGGCGAATGTATTATTAAAGCAGCAGGCAGTGGATGCAGGCGTGGCTGAAACCATTCTTTTTCGAGGCGGCTACTTGCAAGAGGGCGCCTCCAGCAACATCTTAATAGTGAAAGAGGGCGTATTACTAGCCCCGCCCCAAGCAATCTAATGCTTACGGGGATTACTTATGATTTGGTGATTGAGTTAGCTAAGCAGCATAATATGCCGCTTGAAGTGCGCGCCATCCTTCAGCAAGAAGTGCTGGATGCCGATGAAATATGGCTGACTTCCTCTTCTAAAGAAGTGTTGGCTGTGGTGTCTTTAGATGGCAAGCCCGTTGCAAATGGCTTGCCAGGGCCGCTTTACCAAATGATGTACGATTATTTTCAAGTGTTTAAAAATGAGGCAATGCGCCTCGGTAAGGATAAGTAAATGAGTCAGGAAGCCCCCAATCTTGCCGATCTAGTTGAGTTTCCGGCCGAGTTGCCGATGAAAGCGATCAGCCACAAAGACGTACCGCACGAAGAATTTCATGCCGCTGTGAAAGAGCTGGCGGTATTACATATCACTGCGTTTAAAGAAGAATGGATTTCGGTGCGCACCAGCAGCGGTGGCAGTTTTATTTCAGTTACGTTATCGGCCACTTACCAATCTGCAGACGAAGTGAATGCGCTAGATACCGCTCTGCGTGCGCATCCGCTCGTGAAGATGGTGATGTGAGTGCCTGAACTCATTGTGAAGCAGCTGGGCATGGTGGAGTACGAGCCAACTTGGCGGGCCATGCAGGCTTTTACTGATAGCAGAACTGCTGAAACCAGCGATGAAATCTGGCTGGTGGAGCATCCACCGGTTTATACCCAAGGCCAAGCGGGCAAGCCCGAGCATCTGCTTGCCGCAACGGATATCCCCGTGGTGCAGATTGATCGGGGCGGTCAGGTTACTTACCACGGCCCTGGCCAAGTGGTGGCCTACGTGCTGCTGGATGTGCGCCGCCTAGGCATTGGCGTGCGTGAGCTGGTCAGAAAACTCGAGCAAAGCGTCATCGATACCCTTGCTGATTACGGCATTATTGCTTATGGCAAGGTCGATGCGCCTGGCGTGTATGTTCATCCGGAGTTAGGCGAAGCAAAAATTGCCTCGCTAGGATTACGGATTCGCAATGGTTGCTGCTTTCACGGTTTAGCACTGAATGTGAATATGGATTTAACGCCATTTGATTGGATTAATCCCTGTGGCTATGCCGGTATGAGGGTGACTCAATTGGCCGATTTTGTGGCCGATGCGACATCAGCGGCAATTGCCGGTAAACTTGCCGAAAAAATCACGCAACAAATCAAACCCTTAACAGAGTAGGGTTATCCTGCTCAGCTAGCGATCCTCCATGACTCAAGACACTAAACAGCCATCGAAAGAAGTGGGCGTTAAGCTCAAGGGCGAAGCCAAAACGGCCCGCATACCCATTAAGATTGTGCAGCTTGATCAGCGCATCAAAAAGCCCGATTGGATTCGCGTACAAGCGCCCTCTTTAAATGGCCGCTTTGGTGAAATCAAGCAAATTCTGCGTAGCCAAAAGCTGCACACGGTGTGCGAAGAAGCCGCCTGTCCTAATATTGGCGAGTGCTTTGGTAAAGGCACCGCCACCTTTATGATCATGGGCGATATCTGCACCCGTCGCTGCCCGTTTTGCGATGTGGGTCATGGCCGCCCTAATCCGCTCGATGCGCAAGAGCCGCTGCATTTGGGCGAAACCATCGCCGCGCTTAAGCTTAAATACGTGGTGATTACCTCGGTTGACCGCGATGATTTAAGGGATGGCGGTGCACAGCATTTTGTGGATTGCATTACTCAATCGCGCCTGCAATCGCCTAGTACTCAGGTTGAAGTATTGGTACCGGATTTCCGTGGCCGTTTGGATATTGCGCTGGATCTATTCAAGCAGGCGCTGCCGGATGTGTTGAACCACAATCTGGAAACCGCTCCCCGCCTGTATAAACAAGCACGCCCTGGCTCGGATTACCAGCATTCCTTAGATTTATTAAAGCGTTTCAAAGCCATGTACCCTAACGTGCGGACCAAATCCGGCATTATGGTGGGCCTAGGCGAAACCGATGAAGAAGTCATCCAAGTGATGCACGATCTGCGTGCCCACGATGTAGACATGATCACCATCGGTCAATACCTGCAACCTACCGCTACTGGTCACTTGCCGGTGCTGCGCTATGTGCACCCAGATCAGTTTAAAGTGTTTGAAAAACTCGCTTACGAGCTGGGCTTTAAACACGCCGCTGTGGGCGCAATGGTGCGATCGAGCTACCATGCAGATGAACAAGCGCATGGTGCAGGGGTTTAATCCTCGCCAGCTTTAAAAACGTCACCCAGTGCAGGTGGCGTTTTTTTTGGCCCTTAGATTAATTTGACTCAACGCTTGCATCTGCAAAGCCGCGTAAAATCAGCTTTTTGGTTCTGGCAAAGATCATGACACTTAATAGCTACGCAATACTTCGCGCCGTGCATGTGGTCTCTGTATTGCTCTGGATAGGGGGTGTGGCTTTTGTCACGCTGGTGCTGCTGCCTGCATTGCGCCGCCATCAGCAGGATTACGCCACCTTTGAGCTGCTTGAGCATCGTTTTGGCAATCAAGCCAAGCTGATGACACAGCTGGCCATGCTGTCTGGTGTGGCGATGCTGTGGCTGACGGATAGTTGGAGCCGCTTGCAAGATAGTTGGTGGTTGTGGGCGATGATCCTTACTTGGGCTGTCTTTACCCTGATGCTGTTTGTGCTGGAGCCATTTGTCATTCACCGTTGGCTACATCGGCGTGCCCAGCAAGATCCACAGGGTACTTTGCGACTATTGCAACGCTTGCACTATATTTTGCTGGCCTTGGGGCTGATTGCTACATTGGGTGGTGTGCTGGGCGCACATGGCGGGGCTTGGTTTTGATGGTGGTACTTTGTGTGAGGCTGTGAAAGCCTTATGTGCGCTAAGAAGAATCAAAAATAATGCTTTTTAGCGCCTTAGATGCGTTGATTTAGGTGTGGTATTTCAGTGAAGACGGCCCTTTCTTGAGCGGCAAAGAAAGGAGATAAAGCAGGCTGTCCCGCCCCGCACGAAACCGCTTTCTCACGGATACTCGCCTCGGCGACCAAGGCTGCTAGTAGTGAACGAAACTTGCTCGCCACGGATAGTGAAGTGCTTACGTCAGTGGCTCGGGGTTTGCTTGTTTTCTTGGTTGTTCAAGAATGCAAGCACCTTGCGGGGGGCCGCACCAAAATCAAATGTGCTTAAGGCACTAAAAAGATAAGCACTGTGTAACATCATTGCATATAAATTAATGACGGTTTATCTACCAGCGTGATGTTGGCTGGACTCTGCGTTACATAGACACACATAGGATTTAAAACATGAATAAATTTTTGCTTGTTATGTTGTTTGCGCTGACCAGCCTGATGTCTCATGCTGATTTGCTCGATACGATTAAAGCACGAGGGACTTTGGTTGCTGGCGTGCGCGCAGATATCCCTCCTTTTGGGCAAAGAAATAAAAACCAAACGGTGTCTGGTTACGATGTGGATTTTGCGGGTGCGATAGCGAAGAAGTTGGGTGTAAAACTGTTAGTCCAGGATTTGGATCCGAATGACCGCATTGCTGCCGTTAAATCGGGGAAGGTTGATATCTTGGTTGCTACTTTAGTAAAAACGGCTGAACGTGAGCGTGAAGTAAGTTGTAGCAATGGATATTTTGTTGCTGCGGTGAAAGTATTATCAAAGAAAGGTAAGTTTCCTTCGGCAGAGTCTTTGGTTAATGCCAAGATTGGCGTGACACGCGGCACACCATACGTAGAATTTGTGCGTAAACAATACCCTAATGCGACAGTCATTGTTTTTGAGGATAGCCCTGAAGCGATCAGTTCTTTAACTGATGGGAAAATTGATGCGGTGGTGGATGCTGAGCCTGTTTTAGCCGGTTTATTAAGCAAGATGTCTAATCGTACTCAGTTTGAAGTATCGACTTACGCAAATGCGACTGAAATTTATACGATCGCGGTTAAGTTAGGTGAAAAACGGTTGCTGGGTGTGATTAATGAAACACTGATTGAAATGGAAAAAATCGGCGAGGCTGAGCGTATTTTTAATCAATGGTTTGGGCCAAAAACAGCCACTCCACTTCCGCGTACTTTTAAAATTTTTGGTTAATAGACCCTAGCAGCCTGTCCGGCTTTTCCGTAGTAGATCAGTCTTAAGTCCGACAGGCTGCTAGAGCGCGAGGAGAACTGTGGGCATAGTGCAATGATCCTTATCTGGGCGGCAAATTGACTGGTGGCAAAGCCGCTCAATGCTCAGAAAAAAGGGCCTTTTATTATGGCGATTTCGGTGAATCAGCATCTACGCTGGTGATTTCCGATGAGCTGCTTGCGTTTACGGGAGTGGCGGCGGTAGGTTGTTTGCACCAAGTGTTTATTGCTGGTGGAAAAAAATCCAAAGAGCTCATCATGTTTCATTGAGTTAATGCGATTTTTGGCAATGTAAAAATCAGTCTTTCTGGGGCGCCTAACTCGTTTGCGTTTCTTATCGCTTCAATCGTCGTTTCAACTTGAAAAGGCTTACGGATAGCGAGCGTAACTTGCTCGTCACGGACAGAGAATCGACAGGGTAAGAAAACAGAGATAGGCCACGATTACTCTCCTCGTGAAAGGGTATAGATTTTCAAAGCTAATTCTTTGCCCAGCCAGTTGGCACCATTGGTGTGAGCTTCTATATCGTCGCTTAACTCTGGGTGGATCAATATGGATAGTTCACCACGCTGCGCTTCAAGCAGGGCGCGGACTTCGCTTAGTAAGCTTTCATCAAAATTGATTTCAAACATCGCCTGAGTATGCGGGCCAACTTCGCGATGAATTAATTCCCCCATCCAGCAATCAGCACTTAATGCAGCTCGAAGCCGGGCGTGCAGCTTTTCTGCGGCGATGATTTGCTCGGGTAAAAAATAAACGTGGGCGTGATAGATAACAGACATATAAAAATCCGTAAGTATGGCTTATCGATTCAAGGCGGCGAATTATGCGGTATTTATACAGTTAAATGGCATATTTTATGTTTGGTGTAAGGTTGTAAGCCGTATGGTTTTTCTTCGGCTATATCTGAGTTAATAGTTTAAAACTGAAATCTAGGTTTTTTTATTAGCAAACAGTTGGGAATGCAATAAACGCGCTCTTTGCACGGGGCTTTAGTGTCCCCTTGAAGCACGCCGAAGCAAGGAACAAGCGGGCGGGGTTTCGGCGAGGATGTTTGAGCGAAGCGAGTCCCGCAGCCGCCGCCTCGATTGTCCGCAGTGAGGGGGGTCGTGCTGGCCAAGGTCGCCTTCTTTGGCTTCGTTTCTTGGCGAAGCAAGAAAGGAAGGCCCCCGCGGTGGCAACCGCTCCAAAATCGATGTGCCGTAGGCATAAAAAGTAAGCGGATTACCGCTTTGCTCTCTACAGCGTAATTTGTCTGCAAAAACGCTCAGACTTATTACGGCCTAGCAGCCTGTCGGACTTAAGCGATCGTAGCGAGGGAAAGACCGGTTTGAGACAGATTTCGCGGGTTTTTGAGGCGAATAGCTGGCTATTCAACGAGAAAATGCGTGAAATATGGCCAAATCCGGCTTTTCCGTAGTAGATCAGTCTGAAGTCCGACAGGCTGCTAGGAGTTCATTACGACTTACGAGTTTAGTGCAGTAGGGCGGCTTAGCCGCAGGCGTAACCCGCGTTCAGGCATGGCAAGCTGGGCAGTAATCGAGTGCTTGTTTGGTGGAGATATTTCAGGGCGGGTTGATAAACCTAACCATGGCCTACATGGCTGCAAGGGCTCATAGCTGACGTAAGCAGATTTAACTTTACTCTGACCCCAGTTATTTACAATAATCTAAGGAAACTATTTGCGGGATTGCAATACCTGCCCCCCGTTTTGTCAATCATTATTGCTGGCTCAGCGTGGCGGAATATCTCCCGCCATCGTGCAACAATGCTGAATCTACGTCTATCCCGGTTCCTTCGATAACACGCCCATAATGGGCTGAAACATATTCTTTTGTGGCTTTTCCTTTTGCCAGCAAGTAGTCACCTGCGCAAATATCTGGCAACTCAAAATCGAATACAGTAACAATAGTCATTGGAATTTCCTCACGTAAAATAGGCAATAACCCAAGTAGGTATCGACTTAATCTTTGTGTATGACAAAACCAATTTCGGTTTTTTACCGGAAGTGCAGGCTACTAGATAGATCTGAGCTATATATTGTACATTTTCATAAAAAAGTTTAGTGTAAGTTTGCGTAGTTATAGTGTAGGTAGTTTATTAACTAATATTCTTGTTTTTACTTACGATTTCATTATTGCAATGCTGCATAGTTGTTTTTTTTCTGTGCCTTCGGCACGTTAATTTTGGTGCGGCATCCCCGCGGGGACTCACTTTCTTGAACGGCCAAGAAAGTAAGCAAAGAAAGCCGCCCCGACCAGTACGAAAGCCCCTCACTGCGGATAATCGGCTCGGCGAAAAAGGCTGCTCGCTCGCTACCCCTTTTCCGAAACCCCGATCCGCTTATTCCTCGCTTCGGCGTGCTTTAAGGGGATTGAAGCCCTATTCAATGAGTTGTGGAAAAAATAACTTAATGAGTTTGAGTAAATGATTTAAAAAGCGATATGGAAATTGATGCGTATTGGGCTTAGCAGGCTTAGCTTAAAAAGAGAGAACTGACTAAACGGGTACCATTAATTTCATTGGCATTTACACAGAAAGATTTACAACCTCTATTAAAAGTAGCCATGCCCGCATTATCATATTTGCAATCTAAGTTGCACTCGCTCAAATAATCATCAACTCCCTCAATCATCAGCCCTCGTACTTCCCCATCAGGCTTGCTCAGTATTTGAGATTCCCCGCCCTCGCGCTATGCTGTAATAAATCTTATTAAGGAAGTGCGATATGTTAGATCTGCCTCGGCACCAAATGATGATGACGGTGTTGATGACGCCAGATATGGCTAATTTCTCTGGCAAGGTGCATGGTGGGGCTTTGCTGAAAGAGCTTGATCAGGTGGCTTATGCCTGTGCCAGTCGCTATGCGGGGGCTTATGCGGTGACGCTTTCTGTGGATCAGGTGACGTTTAAGCAGCCGGTGTTTGTGGGCGAGCTGGTGCATTTTCTGGCTAGCGTTAATTACACTGGCCGTACTTCAATGGAAGTGGGTATCCGGGTGGTGGCAGAGAACATCCGTACCCAGACTGAACGGCACACCAATAGTTGTTATTTCACTATGGTGGCGATGGGGGATGATGGTAAATCTGTGGTGGTGCCGCCGCTTACTCCCGCCGATGATGATGCTGAAGCGCGTTGGGTAGCCGCCGAGGCTAGGCGGGATATTCGGCTGATGTTGGCAGAGAAAATGGTGTTTAAAAAAATAGCTGCGGCATAAAAAAACGCCACTTCCAAAGAAGTGGCGTTTTTCTTGAGGCTTAAACAGCTGGCATTACATGCCCATGCCGCCCATACCACCCATGCCGCCCATATCTGGCATGCCGCCTGCGCCTTCTTCTTTTGGCAATTCAGCAATCATGCAGTCGGTGGTCAGCATCAGGCCAGCGATCGATGCTGCGTGTTGCAGTGCCGAGCGGGTTACTTTAGCTGGGTCAAGAACGCCCATTTCTACCATGTCGCCGTAAACGCCAGTACCGGCGTTGTAACCGAAGTTACCTTTGCCTTCCAATACTTTAGAAACCACAACGCTAGGCTCGTCACCCGCGTTTTGTACGATCTGACGCAATGGTGCTTCAATGGCTTTCAGTACGATCTTGATACCTGCATCTTGATCAACGTTAGCGCCTTTCAGATCCACGATGGAAGAGCGTGCGCGTAGCAGAGCTACACCACCACCGGCCACAATGCCTTCTTCCACAGCTGCGCGTGTTGCGTGCAGTGCGTCTTCAACGCGGGCTTTCTTCTCTTTCATTTCAACTTCAGTGGCTGCACCAACCTTAATCACTGCAACACCGCCAGCTAATTTAGCTACGCGTTCTTGCAGTTTTTCACGATCGTAATCGCTCGTTGCATCTTCGATTTGCTTACGGATCAGGCCAACGCGTGTTTTGATGCCTTCTTCATTACCCGCGCCATCGATGATGATGGTGTTTTCTTTAGATACTTCGATACGCTTAGCAGAGCCCAGTTCAGCCAGTGTGGCTTTTTCTAGAGTCAGGCCAACTTCTTCAGCGATCACAGTACCGCCAGTCAGTGTAGCGATGTCTTCTAGCATGGCTTTACGACGATCGCCAAAGCCTGGAGCCTTAACCGCTACAGTCTTCAGAATGCCGCGAATGTTGTTCACTACCAAGGTAGCCAGCGCTTCGCCGTCTACATCTTCAGCAATAATCAACAATGGACGGCCAGCCTTAGCCACTTGTTCTAGTACCGGCAGCAGGTCACGGATGTTGCTGATTTTCTTGTCGAAAAGCAGTACAAACGGATTGTCCAGCAGGGCAATTTGTTTTTCTGGGTTGTTGATGAAGTAAGGGGAGAGGTAGCCGCGGTCAAACTGCATACCTTCAACCACATCCAACTCATCTTCAAGGCCAGTACCGTCTTCAACGGTAATTACGCCTTCTTTACCTACTTTTTCCATCGCAGCAGCGATTTTTTCGCCGATGATTTCGTCGCTGTTAGCAGAGATAGAGCCAACTTGAGCGATTTCTTTGGTGGTAGAGCAAGGCTTAGCAATGTTTTTCAGCTCAGCAACCAAGGCAATTACGGCCTTGTCGATACCGCGCTTCAAATCCATTGGGTTCATGCCAGCAGCTACGTATTTCATGCCTTCTTGCACGATGGCTTGAGCCAATACGGTAGCCGTGGTTGTACCGTCACCAGCGATATCAGAAGTCTTAGATGCAACTTCCTTCACCATTTGCGCGCCCATGTTTTCGAAGCGGTCTTTTAATTCGATTTCTTTAGCGACCGATACACCGTCTTTGGTGATGGTAGGCGCGCCGTAGCTGCGTTCCAGCACCACGTTACGGCCCTTAGGGCCCAGCGTTACTTTAACTGCATCGGCCAGGATGTTTACACCGGCTACCATGCGTGCGCGTGCTGAATCGCCAAATTTAACTTCTTTTGCTGCCATGTTGTTTAACTCCGTAATATTTAGGTAAGGGCTAAAATTAGGTGGCTTGTAAGCCGTGATTAACCTTCGATCACGCCCATGATGTCTTCTTCACGCATTACTAGCAGTTCGTCGCCATCTACTTTCACGGTTTGGCCGCTGTACTTACCAAAAATAACCTTGTCGCCCGCTTTAACAGCCATTGGGCGTATTGAGCCGTTTTCTAAAATCTTACCGTTACCGACGGCAACTACTTCGCCCATATCCGGCTTTTCAGCAGCGTTACCTGGCAACACGATGCCAGATGCAGTTTTTTCTTCAGCTTCAACGCGTTTGATTACTACACGGTCATGCAAAGGACGAATTTTCATGGTGTTCACTCTCCAGATAAAAAAGTGGCATTCAATTAACTACAGAACGCTGTTAGCACTCAAGGCTAACGAGTGCTAAATAGTGTGGGCGTAACAAGGGCTTTTCAAGTGGGGAATGAGGATATATTTAAAGTAAATTGGCGGGTGTGTACCCTTAGCGCATTAAAGGCTCCGCAGTTTGCGTGGTGTTTAGTTATTAGATATCAAGTATGGATATCTAATAGTGGATTTAGCTGTTGTTTATATTTGATTTGCAGCTGTGTATTAAATGTAAACAGGGCTAAGACCTAGCAGCCTGTCGGACTTAAGACTGATCTACTACGGAAAAGCCGGATTTGGCCATATTTCACGCATTTTCTCGTTGAATAGCCAGCTATTCGCCTCAAAAACCCGCGAAATCAGTCTCAAACCGGTCTTTCCCTTGTTACGATCGCTTAAGTCCGACAGGCTGCTAGCAAGGTGGCTTCGAGGTAAAATATCGAATAGCCTTTTGGGAGGTTGAATAAACCGCTATCTTTGGGGGCTTCAGCCCGATAAGCCGCTCAATTCGGCACATATTTTAAAAAGGAAGGATTACATGAGCCACGCTACCACTATTTTGCAACACGCTTACGCTAGGGCTGAAGCATCTAATTTGGCTTATAGAGGTGCGCTGACTCCGGCCGAGGCTGTGGTTTTATTGGCGGAGTTGCCAAACGTAAAGCTGGTGGATGTGCGCACTCACGCAGAGTGGCAGTTTGTAGGGGTTGTGCCTGAATCAGAAATGATCGAATGGAAAACCTACCCTAAAATGGAAACCAACCCCAACTTTTTGACTAGCTTGCAGGGGGCGGTTGATCCGGATGCGGTAGTGATGTTCTTGTGCCGAACTGGGGCTAGATCACACGATGCGGCGGCATTGGCTTTTGCAAATGGTTATCGCCAAGCATTTAATATCTTGGAAGGCTTTGAGGGGGATAAAAACACTGCAGGCCAACGTGGCCAAGTCAACGGTTGGAAAGCTGCGGGTTTGCTCTGGACTCAAGGATAAGGTTGGGTTCAAGCCTATTTATTGGTTGTTAATGGATGTGTAGGCCTTGGCGCGAAGCTTTAATTTGATGCCCACGCAGCCATGGTGGCTATTTAGGTGTTTTTGCGGCGGTGGTGGGCACGTTGCCCACCCTAAGATTTACCCTTCAAACAACACTAAACACCGTTCCGCATCCCGTGGGTGGGGGATGACGGTGGAGGCGATGCCGTAGGTGGTGGCGAGCCGCTCAGGGGTGAGTACGTGCTGCGGCGTGCCGTAAGCAACTTGGCTGCCGTTTTTAAGCAATAGCAGGTGGCTGCACCAGCGAGCGGCAAGGTTTACATCGTGTAATACCACCGCCACCGCAATATTTTCTTCACGGGCGAGGCGGCTGACTACGGCTAGTAGATCGTGCTGGTGGCGTGGATCAAGGCTGGCGGTGGGCTCGTCCAGTAGCAGGTAGCGTGGCTGATCTGGGTTGGCTAGGATTTGCAGCAAGACACGGGAAAACTGCACGCGCTGCTGCTCGCCACCGGATAGCTGTGGATAGCGGCGTTTAGCCAAGTGGCTGATATCGGCCAGCTGCAAAACACGTTTGCTTAAGTTGGCTACTTGTTGCGGCGACAGCTCGGCAAAGGGGTAGGCCCCCATCGCGATCACTTCTTCCACTCCCAGATCAAACGCTAGATTAGGGTTTTGCGGCAGCATGGCGCGCTGGCGGGCAAGCTTGGCTGCGGGCATGCTCAGGATGCTTTCGCCCTGTAAGCTGATCTCGCCTTGGGAGGGGGTAATTTCCCCTGCCAGCAGGGACAATAGCGTGGATTTTCCTGCGCCATTTGCCCCCAGAATCGCGGTGATTTCACCTCGGCGTAATTCTAAAGAAATAGCGTTCAGAGTGAGCTGGCTGCCGCGTTTAAAAGATAGATTGTGGGTATTTAATAAGCTGGACATGATTACCTGCGCACCATCAAAAGCCAAAGAAAGAAAGGCCCACCAATCAGACTGGTGACAATGCCAATCGGCAGCTCTGCGGGCTGGGCCACGAGTCTAGCAAGGCAATCTGCGGCGACCAGCGCGATGGCTCCCCCCAGCATGGCGGCGGGGAGTAAGCGGCGGTGGTCTGCACCTGTCATCATTCTGACCAGATGTGGCACCACAAGCCCGACAAAGCCGATGCCACCAGTGGCGGCAACCAGCGGGCCAATTAATAGCGCCGTCAGCAGTACCAATTTGCGGCGCACGGCTTTGATAGGGAAACCTAAATGCTGCGCTTCGCGCTCACCCAATAGCAGGGCATTCATGGCTCGCCAATGGCGCAGTACCATCGCTGAAATAATCAGCATTAGCGGGCCGAGTATACTTAGCAGCGGCCAGCTTGCACCCGCTAAGCTGCCCATATTCCAGAAGGTTAAGCTTTTTAACTGCACATCATTGGCCATATAAGTCATCAACCCAATCAGGCTGCCGCAAATGGCGTTGATGGCGATGCCTGCTAGCAAGAGCCCTGCCATGCCCGGATAACGCTTGCCCAGATGATAGGCTAACGCTGTGGCGATTAAGCTCCCGATAAAGGCGGCAGGGGCAAGCACCATAAAGCTGCCGCTACCAAATAAAATAGCGCAAACCGCACCTAAAGAAGCGCCTGAGGAAACACCGAGTAAGCCGGGTTCTGCCAGTGGATTACGAAATAAAGCCTGCATGGCCGCACCCGTCAATGCCAGAATCGCCCCCGCTAGCGCAGCAAATAGCACGCGGGGCAAACGCAGATCGAGCAATACGCTGTGCCAAAGTTGCAGCTCAGTGCCGGTTTCAAAAGTCTGGGCGCTAAATAATAGCTGCGGCAACACCTTAAATGGAATCGCTACCGCGCCGTTGCTGGCTGAAATCATCATCAAGAGCAGCAGCAAGCCTGCCAGCAGCCACAATAAGCCCTTAGATATTTGAGGCACGCTGCTGTGTGGATGGGTGATTGCGGTCATAAATAGTCCAAGAGTGTGTTGGGCGGGGGCTGGCCCATATGTGCTGATAAAGTATTGGTTCAATCTAAGCCTTGAACTACGTAGCACACAGAGAGCACAGCGTTTCACAGAGAAAATCGAATATTTACTCTGCGGACTCTGTGCTCTTCCGCGCTTTATAGTGCAAGCTTTAGCTCACTTACCTATCAGCAACCGTTGCTTACTTCGCTGCCTGTTTTAACTGCTGCAAAGCTTCTGGTAGGCGTATGCCAAAGCCCAGTAGCAGTAAGTCATCCATCACGATGATTTTCTTGTTTTTGGCTGCGGGCGTCTGGGCAAGGCCGGGCATGGCGAGGACTTTTTCTATGCCGCCGAGGTTTTGAATCGACATACTCGATAGCACAATCACATCGGGCTGTAGTGCCACAATGCTTTCCATGGCCAGCGGTTTGTAGCCCTGCTGTTTGGTCAGCACATTGTTTAATCCTGCTAGCTTCAAAATGGCATCGGCGGTGGTGTCACTGCCTGCGCCTTCTGGGCTACCGCTGCGGCTGATCAAGAGCAGAGCGCGGGTGTTGCTTGCTGGGGCCTGCACCACCTCACGTTTAAGCCGAGTATTGATGACCTTGCCTTTTTCTACTTCTTGCAAGGCACTGGCAATCCCCGCTATGCGTTTTTCTAGCGCGGCTAAATTAGGCGCGCTGGGTAGCACGATAACGGGCACACCGCTGCGTTGCAGTTTAGCCAGCGCTTCCGGTGGGCCCGCTTGATCAGAGGCCAGTACTAAGTCTGGCTTCTGTGCTAATACGCCTTCTACCGAAAAAGCACGGTAGTAGCCCACCTTGGGCAGCTTAGCTGCGGCTGGCGGGTAGCTGCTGGATTGATCAACGGCCACTAAGCGTTGTTCTTCATTCAGCGCATAAACAATCTCGGTGAGCGATCCGCCCAGCGTGACAATTTTTTTAGGTGGGGCGGCCAGCGCAGGGCCGATCAGCGCCAGTAGTAGGGTGGAGGCAAGCCATTGTTTCATGAGATTAGCCTGCCAGTGGAGTGGCACACAGATTGCTCAGCAGCTTGCACCATTCTGGTAATTCTGGAACGCCAGGCCTTCTTTCACCAAAGAACTGCACCATCAACTCGCCTGTGGTGGTGTAAACCTCAAGCGAGGTAACCCAGCCATCGCTGGTTAGCTTTCTGACCACCCAGCATTCGCTGATGGCACTGGTATCTAGATGCAGATTAAACATCGGGTCAAGAATATTGAACCAAGGGCCGGTGCGCAGCAGTTTTTGTATTGGGCCAGAGTGGATTTGCACCATGCCACGGTTGCTAACAAAACACATAATGGGCACTTGCAGCTCTGCGGCACCCAGTAGCATTGTTTCTACAGCATCAATGGCTACAACTTGCGCCAGATCTGTACCTGCTGCTTTGAGCGCACCAAGGCGGGTTACTTTATGTTGTTTGAGCATAGGGAAAAAGCTATGCGTATCGGTTAAAGACAGCCAGTGGCTGCGTAAAGCAGCCGGATCTTCGCAGTGGGTTGGTGTGCTGTCTGCTGGATAAGCTTCGATTTGAATCGCAGGGATTTGTTCTGCTGCCAGCTTTTGTACCAGCGCGTCATAAGCGGCGGAGTCACTTTTTTCGGTGATATACACCTTGTGAATGGCGGTGCCTTCGGCGTCAAAAAACTGCACGCTTAGTCGGCTATTTTCAGTCACGGCAAAGGCGTGTTTCCAGTGGGAAAAAAACATGCGTAGATCGATATCTTTACCCAGCACCATGCCCACTGGGCCTTTAGCGTGGATTTCCTCATAGCGGCCATGGCGCTCATGCACACACCAATCATTACGGCTTAGCACCATTACTTCGCCAAGGCTGGCTAGCTCAAGGAATATGTCTTGTGGCGTGCCATTTAAAGCTTTTGCTTCAACGCCACATTGCGCGGCAACGAGTTCGGCTTCGGATACTTGTAGGCGAGTGGCCCGTTCTCTGGCTCGCAGCTTAGGCTCGGCGGCCATCAGGGCATCGTAATTTGCTTTAAGAACGGCAGCGCGTTCTTGGGATGATAGTGCGTGCATGGTGTGGTCCTTGTCGCCCTAAAGCAGGGCCGTTGAGAAAATCATGGATGATCTTGTAGGGGATAAAACCAAAGTCTTGAACCACGAAGGGGAAAGAGAGCTCTGAGTTTTATGGAGAAAACCCTTAGAAATAGTCTTTATCCGTACTCTTTTTAACTCCGAATTTCAATGTTTGGAGTTTTTGAAGTTGTGACCGCTGCTCGTTTAAAAACGCCATTGTCGGTGTCGTCATGATTGCTGCTGGGGACGTGTTTCGTAGGCCACCTACACCACCCAAGGCATCAGACCTATAGAGGGTAGAAGAGGGCTCGCGTGCAATTTCAATTGCGCTGAGTGGGCAAAATCGACCTGATCGCGGCCGCTGTATATGTAAGTGCCAAAAGTATCTGGCAGGCGTATGCCACCCACCATCATCAGTACACGGTTGCCTGCTAAAGCCGCGCACATTCACGCTGGATAAACCAAAGTGGCCATCACGCTTAGCCTTGTCCTAGCTAAATTGCGGTAATTGCCGATAAGTTCACGATCTAGCTCAGCATGGTCGATGCTGTTCACCGATGGCGGCAGATCATCTGGGTTTGTATCAGCGCGGGTGGCGGTAATTACCACGGAGGTGCGTGTTGCGGCAGGCGCTGAAGTGGTATCGGTGGCAAATGCGCTCTGAAATGTAGCGACTAAAAGAGTAAGCGCAAGGGCGTGGCGGCTGCGTTGCATACTGATTCCTGATAAATGCGGGGGCGGGCTGGGGCCAGAGTTTACTTACAGAATAGGCTTACTCTTTTGAAGCAGGGCTGATCTCTGCTGTACATTATCGTATCAATAGTCATTCTCATTATCAATGTTTTTTTGTCTTTGCCGATCCTATGAAAATACTTTCTTGGTTTGTAAATAAACTGTCATGTATTAAATGATTATTAAAAAATGCTCTAAAAATCAATTGCTTGATAATTTATAGAGACTTAATTGAGCGATTAAATTTAATTAATTAATAATTTTGTATTTTTTATTAAAGATAGATATTGATTTTAATCATTTTTTATTATGATTTTGTGAAAAAATATTTAAATTATGATAAGCATTGATTAGGGCTTGCTTGATATTACAATGATCAATAAAAAAAATTATTGGGGCTTGGCATGGCACGTGTGCTGGTTGATTTAACTCAAAGAAAAGTGGCCTATATGGGTACTGATGAGTGAATTATTGCGGAGCCATTGCTGCGCATAGAGCGCCCAGTTATGGGCCGCGCTATGGCCTCGGTTTTGTGTACCCATCCTGATGGCGGGGTGATGTTTAAAGTGTTTTTAGGGGAGGAGGGTAGCGCTAATCTATCGGTCGAGCAGCGATTGGCTTTAAAGAATTTTTGCATTATTTGTGGTGCAGCGCGGTAAAAGTATGATAATTTTTAAATGCTGATGATTGTTATTTTTAATTGAAAATACCTAGGGTCTGTTGACGTTTCATTCACGGCTGCGTTTGGCCCATTTTGGGGGCTAAACACGAAGGGCTGAGCCGGAAAATGGCCATTCACTGCGTTATGCTCCTTGACAATAACCAGTTATTGCCTTCGTCACATGCCTTGTGCCTAGCCGTTTTCCGGCTCAGCGCAATGGCGAATGAAACGTCAACAGACCCTCGATAAGGGAGTCAAAACGTGGCCGATTCATATGATTTATTGATTTTTGGTGCCAGCCGAGGGCTAGGTCTTTGTCTTGCCAAGGCCAGCGTGAAGCGTGGGGAAAAGGTTGCCGCCATGGTGAGGGCAGAAAGTGATCGCAGTGCTTTAAGTGAGCTGGGCGTAACTTTAATCCAAGGTGATGCCTTTAGTTTGGATGATTGCATCGCTGCACTGAGGCAGGCGCAGCCTCGGCGCGTCATCAGTGTATTGGGCGGCAAAAATGCTGCAGGTCGGCGCATAGACGCGTTAGGCAACTTGAATGTGATCCAAGCGCTAGAGGCCAGTATGCCTTCTACCCGCGTGTTATTAGGCACCTCTTTAGGTTGTGGCGAGCAATGGGATGGGTTGGCAGAACCCACCAAGCGCATGCTAGGGGAAGCCATTCGGGCTAAAAATGAGGCCGAGCAATATTTAAAGCAAAGTGCTTTGCCATGGATGATTGCACGGCCTGCTGGGCTGAGCCATCAAGAGGGCACGGGGCAGTACCGTGTACAAGCGCAGCGCGATGATGCTGGCAATTATCTGCCGCGTGCCGACGTGGCAGATGCGATGCTGGCCATCTTGGACCAGGATGAGCGCCTGTATAAGGCGTGGACTATTTTGGGGCCTGCTCATTAGCAAGTAGCCTTTGCTGAGCGATATAAAACCGTTGCATGCGAAGGTGATTACGCCCTTGTATGATCAAAATAGTGATTAGCTTTACAGTAAAACGGAGGGGCATCACCTGGCATGGCTTTGGCACAAATCGCTCGAGATACGGCGATGGCAAAGGTGATGAAGCCTTATCAAACACACGGTGTGGTGTTGCTAGCAGGTAATGGTCATATTCGCCGCGATCTTGGATTACCACTTTGGCTGCCTAATACTTTATCGGTGGGCTTTGTAGAGGTAAGTTATAACGGAGCATTTGATCAGGAAAACTTGATTGTGCCAGCGCAGCGGGCAGATCCTTGTTTTTCTTTATAAGTTGTAATTTTTACATTTCTATTTTTCATCAAAATAAAATATAAGTGCCAAGCCTTTTTTGAGAAAGAGCTTGGCATTTTTTTATTCTATCGTTAATGTCGTTTACATGAATAGATAAGCGTTGCGTTATACTACTTTGCCTGGAAAGACCATTATTTATCAAATAAAATCACCATCAGAATTAGCCAAATTTAGCTTGAAAAATAGGCGAAAAAAGTAAGCAGTAATGAAGATCTCAAGTTAACATTCAAGCACTATTTGTATTTTATCTATCGGCAATCTATAGCTAATATATTGTTTATTTTAATCAAAAAAATATGTAGGTTGCTAATATGTATTAGAATTTAGTAATATGCTGAGCTGGCAGATAGACTGTTATTATATTTAGTACTCATAAATAATAAATACTTACAATAATTGTGTAAAAAAGGCAAGTGCTCCCTTTTTTGTAAGCTTAGGTGCATAGAGCGGATTGAAATTTTGCTCTATCGTGGGAAGATTAGCGGTGCTTATGCTAAACAACTCTTGCGTACTAATATGTGATGAGCGGGTGTAGTGAAACGAATCGTTGAGGCGTGCTTTGAAACTAGAAAAACTTGCGCTGCGTGGGCGCATTTCACTGCAGTTTGCAGTTACAGTTACCTTTATGGTTATGCTGGTGCTAACGCTTGGCACAATTATTACTTTGCAGATGAGCAACCAAGGACAAATGCTCAAAAATTTGAGCAATAAAGTCATTTCTGCTGAAGTTGCCACTGTGCGTAGTGATTTAGATATTTTTCTTCGTGCTCCTGCTTTAGCAAATCGAATGGCCACGGTGCTACTGGCTGAGCAATATTCAAACGCAGACAAAGATTTATCACAGTTTGAAGCCCCATTTGTGCATATTTTATCCAAAATATTTCCCGATCAAAAACACCTAAGTTTGATTTCATTTGGATCTATTAATGGTGAGTATATTGCGGTTGGCCGTGAAAAATTAACTAATAAATTTTCATTACTGCTTAAAGATAGTAGAACGAATGGCAGTTTAAATTTTTATACTGGTTTAAAGTCGACTGATTCAATTTTGCACCAAGTTAATCCTTATGATCCAAGGACTAGACCTTGGTATGCACCTGTTAGCCGCAGTAAAAAACCTATGTGGACTTCAGCATATCAAGATTATGACCCCGTGCAAGGTATCACTATTTCATTTAGTAGCCCACTTTTTAATCATGATAAAAATATGGTTGGTGTAGTGGCAAGTGATATTAAATTAAGTAATTTTAATCAATATTTGAAATCTAGCCCTAATTTAGGTAGTGGTGCTATTTATATCGTTGATCATAAAAATGAATTTATATCTCACTCCAGTGTTGAAAAGCCATTGCCACACATGACAATAAATGAGCTTTCAACGCACGATAATGCTACTTTACTCAAGGTTAAGGATAGCTCTAATGAAATGATAAGAATGAGTGCAAAATTCCTTGAAGATAAAAAAATAAAAGATATTGAATTTAACCTCGGTAAAGAAAAAATATACGGCAGAGTTTTTAAATTGGCGGATGGTAATGGTTTGGATTGGAGAATTGTTATTCTTATTCCAGAGCGTGATCTATTAGGTGATTTAAAGAAAGATATCATGGTGAATTTGGCCATTGTTCTTTGCATTGGATTAATTGCAGCATTGGCTGCCTGGAGGATATTAGCCAGTATTACCAAGCCTATTCTACTCGCCGCGCAAACGGCTAGGTTATTAGCGAAGCAAGAGTGGCAGCCTACTATTGCAGGTGGCCTGCAATTAAAAGAAACAACTTTACTTGCAAATGCGTTTGATGAAATGTCGAGCGCTTTAGCTTGCTCTTTTGAGCAACTTAATTATCGTATTCGTCATGACCAAGTCACTGGGTTGCTTAGCCGTGAAGGTCTTCGTGAGGAAATGTCAGAGTTAGTTAAAAAAAATCCTGCAAGAAAGTGGGGTGCACTGCTGCTTATAGGCTTAGATAATTACAGAAGCATCCATGACAGTATTGGCTACGATCAAGGTGAAGAGCTGCTTTGCGCCATTGTAAATAACCTTAAGCAATATTTGCCAGAGCCGGTGTTATTTGCACGTGTTGCAGATACCGAGTTTGTTATTTGTATGGATGTTGACGTTGATAAGCCCTGTTTAACTGAATTAATTCAAAGAATATTAGATAGCTTTACTCAATCTTTTCATTTGCAATACGATGAGGTTTTGATTAGTGCTAGTCTTGGCGTGGTTTCTGCGAATTTTAACCATCTTGATTTGATCGAAAATTTAAGAAACGCCAGCATGGCTTTAAATAAAGCTAAGGATAAAGGTGCTAGTTCATATGAAATATTTCAGATTGATATGGTTGAGCAATCTACACAAAAAATTCATTTAATTTCAGAACTTAATGCTGCTATTGAGAAAGATGAATTTAGAGTTTATTTTCAGCCCGTTGTGAGGCTAAGTGATGGTAAAGTAATTGGTGCAGAGGCTTTGGTGCGCTGGCAAAGTGGCCAGCGTGGTTTGGTTTCTCCTGGGTTGTTTATTCCATTGGCAGAGGAATCGGGTTTAATTCTACCTATTGGGCATTGGGTGCTGCGTGAATCATGTAGGCAAATTGCCGAGCGCCTAAAAAATGGTTGGGCTAGTGATTTTGATGTACATGTCAATGTATCGGTCCGGCAGTTAATTCAATCTGATTTCTATCAAGTATTAGAGGAAACATTACAAGATTTTGACTTACCACCGCATAATTTAACGTTAGAGATTACTGAATCTATTTTGATTGAAGATAGTAATGTAATTGCTAAGCTGATTGGCCGAATCAGAAGCTTAGGGGTGGAAATTGCTATTGATGACTTTGGCACCGGTTATTCGTCTATGTCTTATTTGCATCAATTTGCTTTTGATTGCTTGAAAATCGATCAATCTTTTGTGAGCCGCTTTTTAGATAATCATAAAAGCGAGGCCATTGTCTCGGCGATTATTCGCCTAGCAGGTGGTTTTGATGTGCCGCTGGTGGCGGAAGGGGTAGAAACGGCAGAGCAGGCCCAAAGGCTACTGGAGCTGGGCTGCCAGCGCGCTCAGGGCTATTACTTTGGCCGCCCAATACCATTAGAAGATTGGCCTGCGGTATGGTGTGGCTCGGGTAAATCCGAGCCACTTTCCTAAGCGCTGCGGAATATGGCGTCTTCGTCGGCATCGGGCTTGAGTACGAGCAATTCAGTCGCGGATGCTTGCACAAAGCCCAATTTGTCGAGCAGCTTTTTAGAGCGCACATTGCACCGTTTTAAAATCGCAAAATATTGCTTGATACCATAGTGCTGAGCTAATTCTTGTAATACGGCACTGACCGCTTCTTGTGCAATGCCTTTACCCCAGTGCTTGCTGGATAATTCATAAGCAAGTAGAGCGTGTTGATCGCTGATAGTCGCCTGCACATAGCCCGCTAATTGCTGGGAGGCTGCTAGCCTAATCACCCAATTTAGCCATTGCTCCGAGCCATCAGGGGAAGCTCTCGCTTCTAATTTACTAAAGCGGGCGTGCAAACCATCGATAGACGCCAGTGGCGCATTTGCAAATTCATAAATGGCTGAATCACTCAAAACGACAAACATCGCCTCTGCATGGTCGGCCGTTTGCGGCTCTAATATTAATGCCGCCGTATTGAGTGTTCTCATGCTTAGCCCTTGGTTTATTTTTAGCCATGAAACATCGTCATTCCCGCTTGTCTTTGGCGGGAATCCAGCTGTGCGGCTGGATCCCCGATAAAAACGCTCGGGGATGACGGTTGTGTGTTGATCATGTTAGGGGTGTATTTTGAGCTCTATCCTTACCAGTCCCTTTTGAGCAGCGCATATTGCAATAAATCATGATGCTGCCCGTGCCAAACCCCCGCTTCCCTAAAGCAGCCTTCTTGCACAAAACCAAGCGACTCTAGAGATTTAATCGACGCGGTATTTTGCGGATGCACCTGAGCCTGAATGCGATTGAGCGCCATATGCTCAAAGCCCCAAGCCAAGATCGCCAGCAAAGCTTCGCGCATCAGGCCTTGGCCCCAGTGGCCTTGCGCCAGCTCGTAGCCGATATGGCAGTGCTTACCATTTCTATCCCATTTAAATAGTCCGCAACTGCCAACAATTTGCCCCTGATATTCAATGCCCCAGCGCGTACCAGGATTGGGCATGGTGCGCCAGTTTGCAAAAACTTCAATCAACTGACTTGCTGCAGCAAGATCCGCCATGGCATCGCAGCCAAACCAGCGCATGGCTTTTGCAGATCGCTGGCGCGTCATCATTCACCAATTCACGCAGGCTTAGGCGCAGGGTTTGAATAAGGGGAAATGAGGATTAGATAAGATCAGGCAATCAGTAATCCCGCCGCATTTAGCCTTTGCGCAATCGAATCCAAATCCCCTTCGTATTCCCAATACATCATTCGGCCATGCGATGAGCTGACCAGCAGATATTTTTCGGTAACAGATTGAATGCGCTCAATCGCGATTAATTTTTCTAAGAAAGGCTCGTCATGGAATTCTTCGACGATTTCCTGATTTTTTGCCGTATAGCCATGCACCAGCATGGCGGTGCGAACGCGCAGGGCGATGTATTTCATGGGGTTTCCTTAGTGATTATAATTTTCTATGATTCGCAATCATGCATGCTGGATCAGCGGTTTTATCGCTTAACCCGATATGGATGACTGGTTTATTCAGTTTTCTGCTGGTTTCGCTCCTGCCTTAGGCTTTTTGAGCCTTTTCAGCCACTCTACAAAATCATCCACAAAGGTAAACACCACCGGCACCACCAAAAGGCTAAGCAGGGTGGAGGTGATGAGGCCGCCGATCACGGCAATCGCCATGGGGGATCTAAAGCTTGGGTCTACGCCAATACCCAGTGCAATGGGGAACATCCCCGCGCCCATGGCGATGGTAGTCATAACAATGGGGCGAGCGCGTTTTAAGCCTGCATCCATGAGTGCATCAAAACGGCTCATTCCCTCTCGGCGGGCGACGATGGCGTATTCCACGAGCAAGATGGAGTTTTTAGTGGCAATCCCCATCAGCATAATTAGCCCAATTAGCGTTGGCATCGAAAACGAGCTTTGCGCAATCAGTAGCGCCAAAAAGGCCCCGCCGATAGATAAAGGCAGCGCGGCTAAAATAGTGATTGGCTGCATAAAGTCTTTAAACAGCAACACCAGCACCATATAAATACACAGTACGCCAGTCAGCATGGCTATACCAAAGCTGGCAAACAGTTTTTTCATCTCTTCTGCATCGCCAAAAGCGGCGCGCTCTACTCCCGCTGGTAATTGCTTTAAGCTGGGGAGTTGATCGACTTCATTGCTTAAGTCTCCCAGTGATCTGCCATTCAGCTCAATATCAAAGATCACATTGCGGGCTCTATCGTAGCGATCAATCTGGCTAGGGCCGGATGAAAGCGCGAGCTCGGCGACTTGCCCAAGGGTGACGTCACCGCTTTTGGCGGGCACTTTCAGCCGTTTAAGTTGTTCTAAATCTTGGCGGGTGCTATCTGGCAGGCGCACCATGATGGGGATTTGCCGCTCGGGTAAATTTAGCTTAGCCACCGAGGTATCAAAATCGCCCACGGTGGCCACTCTAATGGTGTCTGAAATGCTGGCGATGCTCACACCTAAATCAGCAGCTCTGGCTAGATCTGGGCGGATGCTTACTTCGGGGCGTACTAAGCTGGCACTGGAAGTGACCGCCCCTACGCCTTGCAGGGTGCGCATATCGCGTTCTACATTTTGGGCGGCCGCCACTAAGATCGCTGGGTCGTCCCCTCGTAAAATCAGCTGGAATTTCTCACCCGATCCACCCAAGCCTACAGCAATACGTACACCTGGAATATCCTGCAATAGCGCGCGCAAACGGGATTCAATATGAGTTTTTTTATCCCTTGTGGTGCGCTCAGTCAGGGTTAAGGTGAGATTGGCTTTATTGACTTCGGTGATGCCACCTGCTGCAAACGGATCGCTCCCCGCGCCACCGCCGCCAATAGCGGTATAGATACGGATGATGGATTTTTCACTGCTGAGTATCTTGCGCGCGCGTTCTGCCACGGCTTCGGTTTCATCTAAGGTGGTGCCAGGTGGTAGCTCAATTTTAACTAAGGTTTGCGATCGATCATCGGGCGGAATAAACCCCGTTGGCAGGAGTGGCACCAGCATGAGCGAGCCAATAAAAAACAGTAAAGAGAAGAGGGCGGTGAGTTTGCGGTGCTGCAGGCACCAGCTGGCCATTTTTAAATAGGCCTGCATAATGCGGCCTTCTTTATGGGCATGGCTAATGGGCTTTAAAATATACGCCGCCATCATGGGCGTGAGTAAGCGCGCCACAATCAAGGAAGCCATCACCGCTAGCGCGGCTGTCCAGCCAAATTGCTTAAAGAATTTACCTGGAATCCCAGCCATAAATGCCGTTGGTAAAAACACTGCGATTAAGGCAAAGGTGGTGGCAACCACAGCAAGACCAATCTCGTCGGCGGCCTCCATCGAGGCTTGATACGGCGTTTTGCCCATGCGCAAGTGGCGGACGATATTTTCGATTTCTACAATCGCATCATCCACTAAAATCCCCACCACCAGCGCTAGGGATAATAGGGTGACGGTATTTAGGCTAAAGCCCAAGTAAGCCATGCCAATAAATGCAGGCAAGATAGATAACGGCAGCGCTGCGGCGGATACCAGCGTGGCGCGCCAGTCACGCAAAAACCACCACACCACCAAGACTGCCAATAAGGCTCCTTCCCAAAGTAGTGTCATCGATCCATCGAAGGATTCCTGTACTGGCTCGGCCATATTGTAAGCTTCGGTAATAACAAGGCCTGCGTTAGCTTGTTTGATTTTTTCCAGCGCGGCATGGATACCTGCTGCTACTTCAATCTCACTGGCGCCGCGTGAGCGGCTAATTTCAAAGCCTACAACCTGCTTGCCATCAAGCAGGGCAATCGAGCGACGCTCGGCGGTGGTGTCAGTAATGCTGGCTACTTGGTCTAGGCGAATGCTGCGGCCATCATTTAACGGCAGAATCATTTGCCCTAATTCTGCCGCACTTTGCACCGTGGCTATGGTGCGAATCGCTTGCTCGCTTCCGATTAAATCGCTGCGCCCGCCTGATGCATCGCGCTGAGTTTGGGCCAGGCTTCTGGATACATCGGCGGCAGAAATGCCTAAGGCGGCAAGGCGGGCTGGATCAAGTTCGACGCGCACTTCGCGGTTAATCCCACCTACGCGGCCAAATTTGCCTACGCCAGAAACGGCGCGAATTTCCTTGCTGATTTTGTTATCGACTAGCCAAGAAAGCTGCTCTTCCCCCAAGGTATTAGATGCCACGGTAAACACTAAAAACGGTACGCCAGAGAATTCTACTTTGCCAATAATCGGGTCTTTTAAATCGCTGGGTAATTCGCCACGCACACCGTTGACTGCGTTTCTAACGTCATCAACCGCTTCATTAACGGGTTTTTCTAGGGCAAATTCCACGGTCAGCAGTACGCTGCCATCCTGAATCTTGCTATAAACGTGCTTTACCCCTTGCAAGGCAGAGACCGAGTTTTCTAGTTTCCTAGCCACTTCGGTTTCTAGCTGCGCTGGTGCCGCCCCTGGCTGAATTGCCGTTACCGTCACCAGCGGCAATTCAATATCAGGAAAGTCTTGCACCTTCATGCTTTGAAAAGACAGCACGCCAGCTAAAGACAGTAAGACAAATAACATAATGGCCGGAATAGGGTTTCTGATCGACCAAGCAGAAAAATTCATTACTTATCCTTAAGGACGTGGCTTAGGGGGAGGCGTACACCCATGTACGGTTAAAAAAACAATGCTTTTTAAGTGCCTTCGGCACATTGATTTTGCTGCGGGCGTCTCGCTGGACCTTCCTTTCTTGTGTGGCCAAGAAACGAAGCCAAGCCACAAGCTCAAAGCACGAAAGCTCCTGCGCTGCGGACAATCGAGTCAGCGGCGGGCGCTATTGGCTAAATCCTCGCTCTCAAGCGATCTACCCGCTCCGCTTATTCGGTTCTAAATTGCTGGGTTTTAAAATACTTAAATCTTACAAAACAACTTAATTCAAGCTTTTTTACGTGTTCCCTTGATCTCTGTGTTTCAAAGTTTGGGTCTTATTATTGGGTAGCAACGACTTTCACCACATCACCATCGGCTAAAAATCCTGCGCCGCTTTGGATAACTTTGGCCTCTTTGCTAACGCCATTCACCGCCACGCGATTACTATCTTGTCGCCCCAAGGTAACGCGCTGTATCTTCACTTTATTAGCAGCGCCCAGCACAAATACATGGGCAAAGCCATCGCGCATCACAATGCTATTGCCGGGCAGGGTAAGCACCTCGCCTTGGCCGGTTTGTAGCGTGCCTTTGGCAAACATACCTGGCTTAGCTTCATCCAGTGAGCGGCTTTTTAGATCGACATACACCAGCAGATTGCGGGTACGTGGGTCGACGGTAGGGGCGGCTTTACGTACCACGCCTTCTATTGTCTTGCCGTTTGCTAGGGTGAGGCGGGCTTTTTGCCCAGTCTTGATGTGTAGGGCTTCCGTGGCGCTGACTTCGGCCCGCCATTCCAAGCGGCTTTGCCTTACCAGTTTAAATAACTCCTGCCCCGTTTGAACTACGGCACCCACGGTGGCGCTGCGTGATGAGATCACGCCATCATCGGGGGCCGTGACATGACTTTGCTTGATGCGTAATTGCTGGCTGGCTAGGCGCGCTTTGGCCGCCGCTAAACGCGCGTTAGCAGCGCCTTCTTGCAGCAGCGCCTGCTGGATTTGCTGGGCGCTGAGCGCGCCATTGCTATCAAGCTTTCTAATGCGCTCGGCATTATCGTGTGCTTCATTCCATGCTGCATCGGCCTCGGCAAGGGCGGCTTGCTGCTGGGCGAGCTCAAGCTTGAGTGTTTCGCTAGAAAATTGCGCCAAGACTTGGCCGCGTTTTACTTCATCGCCCACTGCAGCTTGCACTTCGGCCAAGACATAGCCACCAATCTCTGCGCCAACGATTGATTCTTGCCAAGCTTCGATACTGCCATTAGCGCTAATGATTACTGGCCAATTTTGGGTTTGGGGGTGGGTTAGGGTAACGGTCATGGCGGCGCGAGTGGCCTCGGCAGCGGGCTTGGCGATACTTTTTGGCGTGGTAATCAGTGTGATCAAGCCCAGTAGCAGCAGGCAGGCGCTCACGATGGCCAGCTTAGGATGCTGCTTTACTTTGGCGCTTAATTTTTGCATGGAGAATTCATCCAAGAGGCTAAGTTAATAAATAACTGCACAGTTTCAAATAGCGCTTCGGCCTTAGAGGGGTTAGGTTCTTTACAAAGCGTGCCCACCCAGTGCCTTATATAGGGCGATCCAATTTGCGCTTTGCTCTCTTTGTAGTGTGAGTAAACGGGTCTGGGCTGCCAGCTCATAGCGCGCTACTTCTGCAACTTGTAGCTGGCTGGCACTACCCACTTTGTAGAGTGCTTGGCTGGCTTTGAGCTGTACACGGGCGTAGCTGAGCTGGCGTTCTAACTCTGCGGTTCTGCGCTGGCTATCGTCTAAGCGCAGTATGTTTTCTTCTATTTCACGCACGGCTTGGCGTACTTGTATCTGGTAATTGGCGATGGCTTGCTGGTAGCGTGCATAAGCCGCGTCTTGCTTAGCGCTCAGCTCGCCGGCATTAAAAATGGGGATATTAAAGCTGATGCCGTAAGACCAGTTACGGCTATCTATATTAAAGCCTTCGCTGATTTGGCAGCCCACGCAGATCATGCCAAGCAAAGAGGCGGAAGGGTAACGCGCTACTTCACGTACGGCGACATCGGCAGCTGCAGAATCTAGGTTGTAGCCAGCAATACGGATATCAGGGCGCTCGGCCAGCACTTCGGCGGGAACGCTTTTAATTGCAAGGGCTGGGCGAGCAGGCATCAGCCCCGCTTCAGCTGCCAGTATCTCGGCAAGCTTGGCCTCTGGCATCCCGGTGAGCGCCACCAGCGCTTTGAGTGTGACACGGCATTGCGTTGTTAACTCAGCCAAGCGATAGCTAGCATCACTGGCTTCGTTATCTGCTTTGGCGGCATCTACTACGCTGGCTAGACCCACATCTAATTTACTATGCAGTAAATGAGCGCTCAGTTTTTGCGATTGCAGTACTTGATCTGCTAAGTTTGCTTGCCCTTGGCAAGCACGGTAGCTCACCAGCGTATTGGCGACTTCGGCGGCTAGGCTGGCCTCGGCAAGCTGCTGTGCGCTTTCGCTGCTGGCTAGGCCCGCGTAAACGCCTTGTTTGGCTGCGGCAATTCCGCCCCAAAGATCCAGCTCCCAGCGGGCATCTAGGCCTAAGCTGGTTAAATTCTTGGCCGAGCTTGGATTCGGTAAGTTATGTAAGTTACGATTATAGCTAGCTGTGGCACTGATATTGGGCCACAAATGAGCGCCAATCGCTGCGGCTTCTGCACGGGCTTCACTAATTTTAGCTTGAGCTTGCGCCATACTTGGGTGGCTAGCTAGTGCTTGTTGCAGTAAAGTATTTAGCGTTGGATCTTGCCAGCTGGCCCAGCTATTGGTGATTTGTTGCGAAGATAGATGCGGGGCATTCCACTTGCTGGCCGTAGCTAGTGCGCTATCTGCGGGCTTAGGAATTGCTACTGCGCAGCCCGATAGTAGACAAGCCAATCCTAGCAAGCGGAACAGATGCGGCATACAGATCCTTGAACAACGTGATAGGGGATGGGATAGATGTTATTTTTAGGCATAGTTTATGCTGGTCATTATGGTAAATGAGCCATATTACCTAAGGCAACTGTGGTTGGATATTTATCCATATTGATAAAAATATCATGATTTGTTTGCAACTGTCGTAAGATAGCTTTGATCTGCTATTTATTGGCGGTAGCCAAGTTTTTATTGTTAAATGTTTTATGCGGCAATCTCGCCAGATTTGCCGTCTAATGCTAATCTTCGTGTAGTTTTATTACAGGATTTGTTCGATGGCAAAAGGTAATCTATTTGTGGTAACTGCGCCTTCTGGTGCAGGCAAAACCACATTGGTCGCAGCGCTTCTTGCCGCAGACCAAAACGTGCAGCTATCCGTATCATTCACCACTCGCGCTCCACGGCCAGGTGAAGTTGATGGTAAGGATTATCATTTTGTAGCGCGTGAAGTGTTTGAGAAAATGATCCTAAATGGTGATTTTCTTGAGCATGCTGAGGTTTATGGCAATTACTACGGTACCTCGCAAACATGGATCAATCACGCTATTGATACCGGCAGCGATATTTTGCTTGAAATCGATTGGCAGGGCGCAGCGCAAGTTCGTCGTTTGTTTCCAGAGGTTGTTGGGTTGTTTGTTTTACCGCCTTCGGTTGAGGTGTTAGAGCAGCGCTTAAAAAATCGTGGCAAAGATAGCGATGAAGTGATCGAGCGCAGAATGGCGGCAGCAAAAGAAGAAATCAGCCATGTAGAAGAGTTTGATTACGTGATTGTGAACGAGCACATTGACGAAGCCGTGCGCGATATCGTGAGTGCCGTGCGGGCAGAACGCCTGAAATTACATCGTCAAAGCACCCGTCATCAAGTGCTAATCAGTAGCTTAAAAGCGGGCTAAGCCCTTTTAAATATGAAGTTTGCAGATTCACTCGGTAATCTCCTTACGAAGCAGGCAGCTTTCTGCTAGAATCAAGGGTTAGTCGCAGGAATCTGCGAATCACCATCACAAGGGACACTGCCATGGCTCGCGTTACCGTAGACGACTGCCTTAACCGCATCGAAAATCGTTTTGATTTGACCTTAGCTGCAGCTTACCGCGCGCGCCAAATTGCAAACGGTTCTACTCCACAGATCGAGCACAATGGCCGTGAAAAGCCAACTGTACTTGCACTGCGTGAAGTAGCCGCTGGTTTGGTAAGCAAAGATATCTTGATTAAGCGCTCTTAAGCTTTTCTGGCCCAGCTTGCTGGGCCTGTTTTTTTTGGGCTTTGAATATGGAAATGTTATTAGCGGATATAGATTTGCCAGAGTTGGCGAGTGCAGCTCCGGAAGTGTTCGCCGATGCAAATCGTTTTTTATCGCTAAATACCTCGTATTTAAAGCTAGAAGACCGGCAGTTTTTGGCCGCCGCTTTTTGTTTTGCCGATGCCTCGCATCGTGGCCAAACTCGCCGATCTGGCGAGCCTTATATTTCACATCCGCTCGCTGTTGCCACCATTCTTACCCAATGGAAACTCGATGCCCAAGCTTTGGCAGGCGCATTGCTGCACGATGTGATGGAAGACAGCGGTGTTACCAAACTAGAACTCACTGAAAAATTTGGTAAAACAGTTGCCGAGCTTGTCGATGGCATGAGCAAAATCGATAAGCTTGAATTCCAAAGTAAAGAAGAAGCGCAGGCAGAGAATTTTCGCAAAATGCTCTTAGCGATGGCGCGTGATTTACGCGTTATGCTGATTAAGCTTGCAGATCGTTTACACAATATGCGCACTATGGATGCGATGCGTCCTGATAAGCAAAAGCGTATTGCGCGTGAAACGATGGAAATCTATGCGCCAATCGCTAATAGAATTGGCCTGAATAGCGCCTATCAAGAATTAGACGATTTAGCTTTTAAATACTTGCACCCAAATCGCTATGGGGTATTGTCTAAGGCATTAAAAGCTGCACGCGGTAATCGCCGTGAAGTGGTGGGTAAGATTTTAGATGCCATTAAAGATAAATTGGCCGCGGCTAAAATTGAAGCCAGCGTAACGGGGCGCGAAAAAAACCTCTATAGCATTTATCGAAAAATGCAGGAAAAACAACTTAGCTTTTCTGAAGTACTAGATATCTATGCGTTTAGAGTGATTGTAAAAGACGTGCCAACCAGCTATCTCACGCTGGGTTCGTTGCACGCTTTGTTTAAGCCGATTCCAGGCAAATTTAAAGACTATATTGCGATTCCCAAAGCTAATGGTTATCAAAGTTTGCATACCACGCTCTTTGGCCCGTATGGCACACCAATTGAGATTCAAATTCGCTCTGGCGATATGCACCGCATTGCCGATGCAGGTGTGGCTAGCCATTGGATGTATAAAAGTGGCGATGAGGGTTTTTCTGATGTGCAGAAAAAAACGCATCAATGGCTGCAATCTTTATTAGAAATTCAAGCCGAATCGGGCGATGCGGTTGAGTTTTTAGAACATATCAAGGTCGATCTATTTCCCGATCAAGTGTATGTATTTACGCCTAAGGGCAAAATTTTTAATATGCCGGCTGGGGCAAGCTGCGTTGATTTTGCCTATGCTGTGCATTCGGACATTGGTGATAGTTGTATTGCGGCAAAAATTAATCATGAACTAGTGCCATTACGCACTCGCTTAAAAAATGGCGATCAAGTTGAGATTGTTTCTGCGGTACACGCGCGGCCAAATCCGTCTTGGCTGACTTTTGTAACCACCGGCAAGGCTAGATCGCATATACGGCATTTCTTAAAAGGCATGCGCTTTGAAGAATCGGTACTGCTGGGTGAGCGCTTATTAGCCCAAGGTTTTGCTAATTTAAATCAGCCTTTGCAAAATGTCAGTGATGATGTGTGGGATCGCTATTTAAAAGAAAATGGCGAAAAATCGCGTGAAGTGGTTAAAGCAGAATTAGGTTTAGGTAAGCGTTTGGCGGTTGTGGTAGCAAAACGTTTATTGCAATTGGGCGGTAGTTGGCAAGATGAAGCCGCATTAGGTCGCAAACCCGCAGCCGTTGCCGTGCGTGGTGGGGAGGGCATGGCCATTCAATGCGCGCGATGTTGTAACCCTATTCCTGGCGATCCTATTTTAGGCTTTGTTAAAAAAGATCAGGGCCTTGTGATTCATACCCACGATTGCCCGCAAATTGCCCATGGCCGAATTGATAGCGAAAAGCTCATTGATGTGGAATGGGATGCCGATGTGAATCGGCTATTCGATGTGCCTGTGCGTATTTTGGCACAAAATGATAGAGGCATTTTAGCGCAAATTGCATTGGCTATTGCCGATGCCGACGCTAATATTACCGCCGTTGCCACTCAAGAGCCGGAAGGCTTTTCTGAGCGCTATATGCAGATTCAATTTACCTTGCAGGTGAGTAATCGCACGCACTTAGCCAAGGTCATGAAAAATCTACGCCAATTGCCTTCAGCATATCGAATTCAAAGAATGCGAGCTTAAGCGTTTAATTTTTTTATATCTTAAATAAAATACATCATGCAAATTTCAATTAACGGCGAAGCCCGCGAATTTACTGCTCCACTCTCCCTGTTGGATTTAATTGACTTGCTTGAGCTCAAGGGCAAGCGGATTGCAATCGAGCAAAATGGTGAAATTGTCCCTAAAAGTCAGCACGCCACCTCGCTTTTGAGCGAAGGCGATGTTTTAGAAATGGTGGTGGCTGTCGGTGGTGGTTAAGTTCTGGCTAGTGCTTGAATGAGCGAGAGTAAAGCTCGCTCCTACCTGTTTATATTCTGAGTTAAGGGGCTTATATGTCGGATCAATTTCAAATTGCAGGCCAAGCTTATCAATCACGCTTGATTGTGGGCACAGGAAAATACCAAGATTTTGCTCAGACCCGTGCAGCGGTAGATGCCTCAGGGGCAGAGATTATTACTGTGGCGATTCGTCGGGTGAACATTGGTCAAGATGCTAGCCAGCCCTCCTTGCTTGAATATTTACCGCCATCAGAATTCACCTACCTGCCTAACACCGCTGGCTGTTATAACGCCACTGATGCCGTGCGTACTTTGCGCTTAGCTCGGGAGCTATTAGATGGGCATAAGTTGGTTAAGCTAGAAGTACTTGGTGACGCCAATACGCTTTACCCAAATGTGCGTGAAACTTTGATTGCAGTTGAAACATTGGTTAAAGAAGGTTTTGATGTAATGGTTTATACCTCGGATGATCCGATTGCCGCTAAAGAGCTAGAAGACATCGGTTGTTGCGCCATTATGCCTTTGGCTTCTTTAATTGGCTCTGGAATGGGCATCTTAAACCCATGGAATCTGCGGTTGATTATTGAGTCGGCTAAAGTGCCGGTCTTGGTTGATGCTGGTGTAGGCACGGCATCAGATGCGGCGATTGCGATGGAATTAGGCTGCGATGGCATTTTGATGAACACCGCGATTGCTGGTGCAAAAGACCCAATCCTCATGGCCCGTGCCATGAAGCTAGCCGTTATGGCAGGGCGTGATGCATTCTTAGCGGGTCGTATTCCACGAAAACTCTATACGGCAGACCCAAGCTCACCGATTTCGGGCTTGATTGCTGCTAAGTAAAGAAATAAACCCAAACTTTGAGCTCGGAGTTAAAGGATTTGATCCTGAACGGCTAAAGAGCTAAATCTTTCCAATTAAGCTGACGTCTATTTTTCAAGTCGCTTAAATGAAGAGAACACAGCCATCTTGGGTTTCTTTGTCTCTGTGGTTCAATGTTTGGGTTTTGTTATAAAATAAGGTCTAACTAGAAAATACGCCGCGCGATGCGGCGTTTTTGTTTGCAAGGAATCGAGAAATGGAACACCCAAATTACATGCGCCGTATCCGTAGCTTTGTGCTGCGTCAAGGGCATTTATCTTCCGGCCAAGAGCGGGCCATTGCAGAATTTGGTGAGCAATTTTGTATCCCTTATCAGGCTGAAGTTTTAGATCTGAATACGGCTTTTGCCCGCACTGGCCCAAAGATTTTAGAAATTGGTTTTGGTATGGGGGGCCCCACGGCGGAGATCGCCAGCAATAAGCCAGAAACGGATTACCTTGGTGTAGAAGTTCACACGCCAGGCGTGGGCAGCTTGCTGAAGCTATTGGGTGAACAGGGCTTACAAAACGTGCGTATCGTGCAGCACGATGCGGTAGAAGTGCTAGAAAAAATGCTGGCTGCCGATAGTCTTTATGGGGCGCATATTTTTTTCCCTGATCCTTGGCATAAAAAACGCCACAATAAGCGCCGTTTAATTCAGCCAGATTTGGTGAAGCTTTTATGCTCACGCATTAAAAGTGGCGGCTATGTGCACTTGGCCACCGATTGGGAAGACTACGCAATCCAGATGCTAGAAGTGCTTTCTAATGAGCCAACATTGCAAAACACTGCAGAAACTTATGCCGAGCGCCCAGATTATCGCCCGTTGACTAAGTTTGAAAACCGTGGCATCAAGTTGGGCCACGGCGTATGGGATTTGGTATTCCGTAAGCTATAGTCTTTGGAGGTGGCTTGAGCAGAATTCAGTATGCTTGAGTGACGGTGTAAGCCGCTGCGGTTGTAGTGCTTGTCCTTCCTTGCATTCGCTTTTTTACCACTGAATGGGGTATTTCGTGCAATAGCGCTTTATTTTTCCTGATACTTGCCGATAACCCAGAGATGAGCCTGTTTTTTCGTCAGAATAAGGTGGGTAAAAAGTAAATAAAGCGCTATTGGTATTGGATTCGCTGCTTTGGATTAAATACCGGCTGAGCCTAAAAGGTGGGATAAAAATGCGGATTAAACATATTTTACTGTCGCTTGCGACATTACTGGCTTGCGCCGCTACTGCTTACGCGGATGAGGGCAGTAATCAGGTGGTGTCTGCCGCTGGCTATGGCGCTCCGCCGCAAATTGAAGGTTTATCAGGGGCACAGCGCCGCTTAATGTCGATGCGCGCTTCTAAGCTGGATGCTTATCGGGCTTTGGCCGAAACGGTACAAGGCTTTAGATTGGCGGGTAATAGTACGGTGGCGGCTTTATCGGTGCAAAACGATAGCTTTCGCACCTATGTTGATGCCTATTTGCGTGGCGCACGCGTGGTATCGATGAATGCCCTGCCAGAGGGCGCTTATGAAACAATTTTAGAGCTGGATATGTCTAAATTGTCTAGTGAATCTAGCTCAAACCATCCCTATATGATGCGAGGTCGTTAGTGATCAAAGCCAGTGTGCTTAGCTGTTTGCTGCTGAGTAATAGCTATGCAGCAGAAATTGAAGGCTTATCTGCTATTGGCGTAGGCGGTATTCCTATGGCTAAGCAGGAGGCGATTCAAGATGCTTTGATGCAGGCTTCTTTGTGGAATGGGGCAAAAGTAGAAGCCAGTAGTTTGGTTGAGGAAGGCCGAGTCAGCGAGCTGCAGCGGGTCGTGCCGGTGCAAGAGCTAAGCCGGTATAAATTGCTACGTGAATGGCGTGAAGGTAGTTTTTATCATGTACTGATAGAGAGCGACCCTGCACCTGAAGCTACGCAGAGCAAAGTACCTATCGCCAGCGCAGTTACCGCAACTCCAGCAGAAAGCATGGCCGCAGCCCATGCTTTATCGCCGCCAGCCCCGCCGCGTTATCCGCAATGCCCACAGGCAGATTTTGCCTACAGAAAAAAACTATTATTGGCGCATTTCCAGCTACAAAATCCAGCGGATGCAAATGATATTGTGCATTTTCAAGATGGCTTGCAGCAAGAGCTGAGCCGGCTGTTGGCAGCTTCTGATCATTACCTGCCTCTGCGCACGGTCAATGAAGCGGCTTTTAATTTGCAGCCAGGTTTTTATGACCCCATATTGCAACCTGAGCGAGTGAGAGAGCTAGCCCGCCGCTATGGCACTCAGTTTGTAGTGGGGGGCGTTGTGCGGGATATTGGCCCTTATGGCGAGCGCTATAGCTTTGCTTGGGGGAATGATATAAAAAACGGCGAGCGCAGGATTAGTCCTAGCATTCCTATGCTGCAGCTTTCTAGTAGCTTGCCAAGCATCGCTCCTCTTGGGCTGAAAGTAAAGCCTTCATCTCGACGGTTTGAGGCTGATCTATATGTGTTTGATGGTGCCAGTGGTGCCTTATTAAAACAGCAGCGCTTTACGGATTCGGTCACAGGCGAGGTGATGCAAGGCAGCGATTATGTGTTTGGATCACGGCGTTTTTATGACACTGATTTTGGCCAGATGGTTGAGCAGCAATTGGGCAAAATTGTGGCAGGTGTGGATGATGCTTTAGCCTGCCAAGCGTTTGCCGCCAGAATTAGCCGAGTCGAAAAAAACCGCGTCTTTCTTGATGCAGGTAGCACGGCTAGATTGGCTAAGGGTGATAAATTACAGTTGTTCCGCGTAAAAAGCACCAATCAAGTGGTGGCAGCGGTAAATGGGGATAGCAGTATGTCCTTAGGTATGCCAGAAGAATTGGTCAGCGCGGTGACCATTACCCAAGTACAGCCTTTGTTTGCTATTGCAGTTTTAGAAAACGGCAGCATCACCCCAGAGGTGGGAGATTATGTGCGTTTTAGTATGAAGGAATCCCGATGAAGATCCTTAGGCTAACAATTGTAGCCACTATTTTATTAACGATGACAGCTGTAGAGGCCTCCCCTTATCGCTTTGGCCGCAATGGCCGCCGCGTATCAGCGCATCCCGCCCCTGCTAAGGTTGTTCATTCTACCGTCAGCAGTAAGTCAGGGCCAACCGTGCAGGCTAGGCCACAGCCGCACGTTGAAACCTTACCTGCCACGGTTCTGACACGCTCGTCAGCAGCGCCTATAACGAGTAGTGGCATGACGTACTCCGAGCCTAAATTAAGCACAGCACAAGAAAATGAGCTGCGCTGGCGTCTATATAGCTATCCTTAATCCGCTTTAAATACGGGCCTTTAGATAGATTTTGTTTGCAGGGTGTTTTGTACACCTTTGCAAGCATTGCCCCGAATTTTTCTCAGCCACTTCTGCTGTTCTCGCTATTTTACTAGCACTATTGTCATCTAGCAGTCTGTCGGACTTAAGACTGATCTACTACGGAAAAGCCGGATTTGGCCATATTTCACGCATTTTCTCGTTGAATAGCCAGCTATTCGCCTCAAAAACCCGCGAAATCTGTCTCAAACCGGTCTTTCCCTCGCTACGATCGCTTAAGTCCGACAGGCTGCTAGCGGCTAATTCAACTGCTTTCACCTGCTTTTTTTGCTGCACCATCCTCATTTTTGCGACTCATAAACAGCTGCAAATCATTGCATGCAATGCTCACCATTGCATGACACGTAGAAACTCCCTTATACGCTCACTTGTAACTTTATCTGTTTTGAAAGACTATTGCTGCAATGAGAAAAGATAAGCGTAAGTAATAGTAATAAATTAGCTAAAACGATAGTGCTTGTCGTCATGAATTTCCCCGCCATAAACTGACACCTCAGCTTTCAGTCTCCGCTTTCGGTTTACTTCTTAGCGGTGATTTAGTTTCTGTAAGCGAGTGCTTTAACTTTTTAATAAAGGAAACATCATGGCAGAGCAAGTTAAACGGGAGTTAAAGCGCTCGCTGAAAACCATCCACCTGTGGGGCATTGCGGTGGGTTTGGTGATTTCTGGTGAGTATTTTGGCTGGAGTTATGGCTGGGATAAAGCGGGCACGCTGGGTTTTATGATTACTTGCCTAGTCATCGCGGCCATGTATACCACTTTTATTTTTAGCTATACCGAGTTAACCACCTCGATTCCCCATGCTGGCGGGCCGTTTGCTTATGCCCGCCGTGCATTTGGCCCCACAGGGGGCTATATCGCCGGCATGGCCACGCTGATTGAGTTTGTGTTTGCCCCGCCCGCTATTGCGTTGGCCATTGGCGCTTATTTAGGCGTGCAGTTCCCTGGCTTAGACCCGAAACACGCGGCTTTGGGCGCTTATATTGTGTTTATGTTTGTGAATGTGATTGGCGTGACCATTGCGGCAACCTTTGAGCTCTGCGTAACCATTTTGGCGATTTTAGAGTTGATGGTGTTTATGGGCGTGGTGGCACCAGGCTTTGCGTGGAGCAATTTTATGGCCCACGGCTGGTCGGGGGCTGATCAGTTTAGCAGCGCATCAATTAGCGGCATGTTTGCGGCGATTCCTTTTGCCATCTGGTTCTTTTTAGCGATTGAAGGCGCTGCAATGGCGGCAGAAGAAGCAGAAGACCCGCGTAAAACCATTCCCCGTGCCTATATCAGCGGCATTTTAACTTTAGTAGTGCTGGCCATTGGTGTGATGGTGTTTGCGGGCGGAGTGGGGGATTGGCGTCAGTTGGCTAATATTAACGAGCCTTTGCCCAAAGCGATGCAAATGGTGGTGGGGGTCGATTCGGGCTGGCTGCATATGCTGGTGTGGATTGGGCTGTTTGGGCTGATTGCCTCTTTTCACGGCATCATCATGGGCTATTCAAGGCAGATTTATGCGCTGGGGCGGGCGGGTTATTTACCGAGTGTGCTAGCAAAAGTGAATCAGCGCTTTCAAACCCCGCACTGGGCGATTCTGGCGGGTGGCGTGGTTGGGGTGGCGGCCATTTATGCGGATTCGGTGGTGCAGCTTCAAGGCATGACGCTCACTGCCGCGATTATCACGATGTCGGTGTTTGGTGCGATCGTGATGTACATCATCTCCATGGGCGCATTGTTTAAATTACGCCGTAGCGAGCCTCATTTAGATCGCCCTTATAGCGTGCCTTTTTATCCGATTTTTCCTTGTGTGGCGCTGATTTTAGCTTTGGTTGCTTTAGTTGCAATGATTTATTTTAACCAGACCATTTTCGCCATCTTTATTGGTTTTATGGTTGGTGGCTATGTTTATTTCCTAGCCACCAGCAAGGCAAGAGACGAAGCACCGCATGATGAAATGTTGGTGATGGTAGGGGAGTAGATCGATGTAGCGTGGGCACGTTTTTGTGCCCACGCGCACGCTCAATACATTTATCGCATTAGGGGATCACTATGCAAGCTCGTGAAGTGAAAACAATAGAAGATGCAATGGCCGTAGTTCAAGCCAGCGGGTTGAGCCATATCAAAGTGGGGATGTCTGATATCGACGGCGTGATGAGGGGGAAATACATATCGAAAGAAAAGTTTTTTTCCATGCTTAAAGGCGGGCTTTGTTTTTGTAATGTGGTGATGGGCTGGGATAGCAATGATCAGCTTTACGACAATGTGGAATACACCGGCTGGCACACCGCTTACCCTGATGCTCAGGTACATATTATTCCCGAAAGCTGCCGTGAGCTGCCGTTAGAAATGGTCGATGGTGAGCCGATGTTGTTTTTCCTTTGCGAATTCAGCGGCGATGCGGAAGCGATTTGCCCCCGCCAGCTTTTAAGCCGCATCGTAAAAAAAGCTGCCGATATGGGCTATCTAGCGTATTCGGCGTTGGAGTACGAGTTTTTTGTGTTTAAAGAAACGCCAGAATCGGTGCGTGCTAAAAATTATCAAAACCTCACCCCTTGGACGCCAGGTTATTTTGGCTACTCTATTTTGCGTAGTACGGTGAATGCTGATTTTTATCATCAACTGCTCAAGCTGTGTGAAACCATGGATATGGGTATCGAAGGGCTGCACACCGAAACCGGCCCAGGTGTATTAGAAGCCGCTATTGGCGTGGATGAAGCCAGCCGTGCGGGGGACAAAGCCTTTCTATTTAAAACTTTCTGTAAGGTGCTGGCGCAGCAAAATAATCTGATGGCCACCTTTATGGCCAAATGGTCGGCCGAGCTACCAGGGCAAAGTGGCCATATTCATTTATCTTTAAATGATATTAAAACCGGCAAGTCTGTTTTTTACGATCCAACTCAGCCACACAATATGAGCAAAACTCAGCGGCATTTTTTGGCTGGAGTGCAAAGGCTGTTACCTGAATTTATGGCGATGTTTGGCCAGACGGTGAATAGCTACTCACGGTTGGTGCCAGGCTACTGGGCGCCGCTGGATGCCACATGGGGCTTAGAAAACCGTACTACTGCACTGCGCCTGATTCCTGGGTCGGCTAAATCGCAAAGGGTGGAGGTAAGGATAGGCTCAGCAGACGCCAACCCCTATATTGCCCTTGCCGCAGCGCTTGGCGCTGGTCTCTACGGCATTGAGCATCAGTGGGAGCCAGAGGAAATGGTGGTTGGTAATGCCTATACGCAAACGTTCCCTGATCGGCTGCATCTGCCCAACACGCTTGGGGATGCCGCAAAACGCCTCAAAACATCAGAAGCCGCCCAAGCACTCTTTGGCACGCCCTTTGTAAACCACTTTGTTGCTACGCGGGAATGGGAAGAAAGAGAATTCCGTAAACATGTAACAGACTGGGAATTAAAACGCTATTTTGAAATTATTTGATTTTGAAAAAGCTAATGACACAGGTTTGGGAATAAAAACCTAACCTTGACCCACAGAGAACACAGAGAACACAGAGTTACACGGAGAAAACCAAGAAAAATGGTTCGTTTTCTTTGCATCCTTTGTGTTTCTCATGGTTATTTGCTTATTAAAACCTGAACTACTTAGGCTCCGTTGACGTTTCATTCAGGCCTTCGTTCCGCCCCAAAAGTGGGCTAAACCCGAAGGGCTGAGCCGGAAAATGGCCATTCACTGCGTTATGCTCCTCGGAAATAACCCGTTATTGCCTTCGTCACATGCCTTGTGCTTGGCCGTTTTCCGGCTCAGCGCAGTTGTGAATGAAACGTCAACAGACACTAGCAGATAAGGATAAATAAAATATGTTTTTCTCCGTGAAACGCCGTGTTCTCTGTGCCCTACGTGGTTCAAAAAGTGGGTTTTTTCATTAAATTATTTTCATCCACCCGGAGTAGCTATGCCTGAACTGATCACGATTAGTCCTATTGATGGTAGTGAAGTGGCGCGGCGTGCTTATGCCGATGAGCACCATATTGCAGCCACTTTGCGCCGTGCCAAGATTGCCCAGCGGGATTGGCGGCAGGTTTCGCTTGTCGAGCGCATGGCTGTGCTGAGCCGTGCGGTGGATGCTTTTTCCGCCAATAAAGAGGCTATTGCCGAGGCGATCAGCCGCCAAATTGGCCGGCCCATTCGCTATTCGCCCAATGAAGTGGTCGGCTTTGATACTCGGGCGCGGCATATGATGGCGATTGCGCCTGAGGCACTGGCCGATATCCATCCCGCGCCGATTGAGGGTTTTAACCGCTTTATCCGCCGCGAAGCGCTGGGTGTGGTGCTGGTGGTGGCACCATGGAATTACCCATTACTGACTGCGGTGAACGCGATTATTCCTGCGCTGATGGCGGGCAATACCGTGATCTTAAAACACTCGGCGCAAACCCCGCTGTGTGCCGAGCAAATCCAAGCAGCCTTTGTAGCGGCAGGCTTGCCTGCTGGCGTGTTCCAGTATTTACACACCGATCACGCCAGTACGCAAAAGCTGATTCAGGCCAAAGAAATCAAACATGTCTGCTTTACCGGCTCGGTTGCGGGTGGCATTGCTGTAGAGCAGGCTGCAGCAGGGCGCTTTATCGGCGTGGGGTTGGAGCTGGGCGGCAATGATGCGGCACTGGTACGCAGTGATGCCGATCTGGCTCATGCAGTCGACACACTGGTGGATGGTGCGTTTTTTAACTCTGGGCAAAGCTGCTGCGGCACTCAGCGCATCTATGTGCACCAGTCTATTTACCAAGAGTTTGTTGACCGTGCTCTGGCGCTGACTGAGCAATATGTTTTGGGAAATCCGCTGGATGCCGCTACCACTCTGGGCCCCGTGGTGCGTGTGTCTGCCGCCAATGCGGTGCGAGCGGTAGAAGCCGATGCGCTGGCCAAAGGCGCAAGTCAAATCGTTGATACCCGCCGCTTTGCGCTGGACGATGGCAAAGGCGCTTATCTGGCCCCGAGAATCTTTACCGGCGTGAATCATCAGATGCAGCTGATGGCCGACGAATGCTTTGGGCCTGTAGTTGGCATCATGCCGGTGAAAAACGACGAAGAAGCCATCCGCCTGATGAACGACAGCCCCTACGGCCTGACCTCCGCCGTATTCAGCCGCGACGAAAACGTGGCACTCAGCCTAGGTGATCAGCTGGAATGCGGCACCTTCTTTATGAACCGCTGTGACTACCTAGACCCAGCGCTGCCTTGGACCGGCATTAAACAAACCGGGCGGGGAGCGACTTTATCGGTGCTGGGGTATGACTATCTGACAAGGCCGAAGTCGTTTCATTTGAAGCAGATGTGATATCTGACGGTATTGAGTAAACCCAAATCCTGAACCACGGAGGAAACAGAGAACATGGAGTTTCACGGAGGAAAACCATTTCGAATTGAGTTTATGTTTCGAGTTTAAGACTCGTAGCTTGAGCTAATGTGTTTGATCTCTGGCTTTAGGTGGCTATAAACCTGCGTAATCCAACACTTAAGCGCAAAAAAATGTTGGATTACGCGATAAAGCTGCTAACCCAACCTACGCAAACTAAAGCAATAAGTTGATGGTTGATATGGGGCTTAAGTTCCCCTGAGACCAGCCGAGCGAGGAATAAACGGGGCGGGGCTTTCGTCAATTCGTGTTTGAGCGAAGCGAGTTGAATTGACGCCGACTCGTTTATCCGCAGCGAGGGAACCCCGCGAAGCGGGGCGCAGATGCCGGGGTGGCCTTCTTTGGCTTCGTTTCTTGGCCACACAAGAAAGGAAGGTCCAGCGGGACGCCCGCACCAAAATCAACGTGCCGAAGGCACTATTCCTCAACAGGATACTTAAATGAATCTCGACCGTTACACCGTAAATTGGAATTACCCCACCAATGTGAAATGTGGCGTGGGGCGGGTGAAAGATCTGCCGCAGCTGGCGCGATCTTTAGGCATTAAAAAACCGCTACTGATTACCGATCCGGGCTTGGCCACCTTATCGCCCGTACTTAGCACGCTGACCTTGCTGGATGGGGCTGATTTGCACGCAGGCCTGTTTCACCAAATTAAGGGCAATCCAACCGGGCAGAATGTTGCCGATGGGGTGGCAGCCTATCGGGAGGGCGGCTTTGATGGCGTGATTGCGCTCGGGGGCGGATCGGCCTTGGACGCGGCCAAAGCGGTGGCGATGATGGTTGGGCAGAGCGGGCCGCTTTGGGATTATGTGGATGAAGGCGACAACTGGCTGAGGATTAAAACCGAAGGCATGGCGCCGCTGGTGGCGATTCCTACCACGGCAGGCACAGGCTCTGAAGTGGGCCGGGCTTCAGTGATTACCGATGAAATAGAGCACGCTAAAAAGATTATTTTTCACCCGCGTATGCTGCCTGCGATTGTGATTTTAGACCCCGTGCTTAGCACCGGCCTGCCCGCTAAGCTGACCGCTGCGACGGGAATGGATGCACTCAGCCATAGCCTTGAAGCCTATTGCTCGCCGTTTTATCACCCTATGGCCAGCGGTATTGCTCTGGAAGGCATGCAACTGGTACGCGAATGGCTGCCGCGTGCTGTCGCCGATGGCACAGATCTTGAGGCACGGATGCAAATGCTGGTGGCCTCCAGCATGGGCGCAACTGCGTTTCAGCGCGGGCTTGGCGCGATGCACGCGCTGGCGCATCCACTGGGTGCGCGTTTCGATGCGCATCACGGCATGCTCAATGCCATTCTGATGCCCTATGTTTTAAAAGCCAATCAGAGCGCTATCAACGAGCGCATCACCGCCGCTGCCCGCTATTTGGGCCTGCCCAATCCTTCTTTTGCAGCATTCTTAGACTGGGTGCTGCGCCTCAGAGAATAAGTCGGCATTCCGCATACGCTCAAAAGCATAGGCATAAACGAATCCTGTCTGGAAACCATCGGTGAGGCAGCCGTGGCCGACGGCGCTCATGGCACTAACCCGATTCCGTTTACAGCGCAGCAATATCGCGGCATTTGCGTGGCGGCTTTGGATGGCTTGTTGTAGAAGTTTGGGGCGTTGCCAAACCCAAATCTTGAACCACGGAGGCCAAAGAGAGCACGGAGTTTCGCGGAGAAAAACAAGGCTTGAATTGAGTTGTTATAAAGGTTTTAAGTATTTTAAAACTCCGCAATTAGGATTCATATCGCAGCTATTGGAAGGGGGCTTAAATCTCCCCTTGAAGCACGCCGAAGCGAGGAACAAGCGGGCGGGGTTTCTTTGATGCCTGTTTGAGCGAAGCGAGTTCCGCAGCCGCCGCTCGATTGTCCGCAGATGAGGGGCCTTCGTGTTTTTGATGTTGCGGCTTTGGTTCTTTTCTTGGCCGTTCAAGAAAAGAACGCCCCTACGGTGGCTACCGTTCCAAAATCAACGTGCCGAAGGCACTAAAAAGATCTTTTTGTTTGGCCAATACGGGCAAAGCCCACAACATCACCCTCTGGAGCAGGTATGCATCGTATTGCGGTAGCGGGTATTCAGCATGAAACCAATACCTTTGCCAGTATGCCAACCACCTTGGCTCATTTTATTGAGGCGGATGCCTGGCCTGGCCTGACTCAGGGCGAGGCGGTTTTGGCTGCTGTGGCGGGGGCTAATTTGCCTTTGGCAGGGGCGGTTGCCGCGCTGAAGGCGGCTCATTTGCAAGTCTTGCCTCTGCTCTGGGCCTCGGCGAACCCGAGTGGGCGGGTTGAGGATGCTGCGTTTGAAGCGCTATGGGCGATGTTTGAATCGGCGCTACTCGCCGCAGGGCAGACAGGGCCAGTAAATGGCGTGTATTTAGATTTACACGGCGCTTTGGTGACTGAGCGTTATGACGATGGCGATGGTGAATGGTTGCGCCGCACCCGCTCATTATTGGGGGAGCAAATCCCCATCGTGGCCTCACTTGATTTTCATGCCAATGTCAGCCCTTTGATGGTGAATTCAGCCAGCACCCTAGTCGGTTATCGCAGCTATCCGCATGTCGATATGGCCGAAACTGGGGCAAGGGCGGTGGGTTTGTTGCAGCGGCTGCTGGCAGGCGAGGTGGTGCATTCGGCTTTTGAGCAGCTGCCCTTTTTGATTTCTATGCCATGGCAATGTTCCTTAATACAGCCGGTGGCTAGGCTGATGCGGATGGCAGAGCAGGCAGAAACAGGGGATGTAGTTAGTGTGAGTTTCTTCCCCGGGTTTCCCTTGGCGGATGTGGCTGATAGCGGGCCTTGCCTCCTAGCCTATGCCCACAGCGCCTCTCTTGCAGAGGCCACCGCTCGGATTCTGGCGCAAAAAGTACAGGCTGCCGAGCCGGAGTTTGCGGGCCGGTTGTGGCAGGTAGAGGAGGCGCTGAGCTACGCCAAGCAATACGCAGGGCAGGGTAAAACCATCATTTTGGCGGACACCTGTGATAACGCAGGTGGCGGGGCAGGCAGTGATGCTGCGGGAGTGATTTGCGATGGCTTAAGTATGGGCATGTCGGCCATGGTGGTTGGCATACTTTGCGATCCTGCAACCGCTCAGGCCGCACATGCTGTGGGTGTTGGCGGCGTTTTATCGCGTGCTATTGGCCAGGGAAGAAAAGCTTTGGGAGAATGGCGGGTAATCAGTTTAGGCACAGGGCAATTTGCAGCCACAGGGCCTTTTTATGCGGGCTGCCAAATGGATTTAGGCCCTATGGCCTGCCTGCAATACCAAGGGCTAACAGTATTAGTGAGTAGCCGTAAGCAGCAGGCGGCCGATCAGGCGATGTTCCGTCATTTAGGGGTAGAGCCTAGCGAGGTGGAGGTGTTGGTTTTAAAAAGCAGTGTGCATTTTCGAGCCGACTTTGGCGCAATCGCTGCAGAGATTTTAGTGGTAGAGGCTGAAGGCGATCACGTGGCAGATTTAAGCCGTTTGCAATATAAGGTGTGCCAAAGAAAGCCAGCAAGAAGCCATACGTAGGAGTCATGGTGTTTAGACCCAGGCGGCAATGCTAGCAGCCTGTCGGACTTAAGACTGATCTACTACGGAAAAGCCGGATTTGGCCATATTTCACGCATTTTCTCGTTGAATAGCCAGCTATTCGCCTCAAAAACCCGCGAAATCTGTCTCAAACCGGTCTTTCCCTCGCTACGATCGCTTAAGTCCGACAGGCTGCTAGCTAAACTCTATGCTTGCATATTTGGGTTTGAGCACTCGTCATATCAATACTTCATATAAAATCCAAAATGCCCAAAGCTTTCGCCGCGCTCAATTTTGGGCGAGCTGCTGCCATCGATGATATAGCCCCAGTCTGCGCTGATTAACCCCCAATCCTGAATTTGCCAGCGTAATCCCAGCCCCACGCTGCTGAGCGCTTCCTGGCTGCTTGATCCGGCATCGGGAGAGCGTCTGTGGATGGCACCTGTATCGATAAAGCTGAGCAGGCGTAAGCCTTCATAAATTTTGGGCGTGCTTATTTCTATTGTGCCTTGCACACCGCTGTCCCCTGTTGCGCTGCGATCACTCACGCCACGTAAAGAGTTATTGCCACCTAATGCAAATTGCTCACCCGCGATCAGTGCTTCATTAGAAAATTGGGTGTTGAGTTTTAGGCTGGCTTGCCAGTCGCCCGCAAAGCGATACAGGCCTTCTGCCTTAGCGTGCCATGATTGCCAGTTGCTATATGCGTCTTTGCGATTGGCCTGATAGGCCTCATCATCATTGCCTACTCCTGATGGCAGATTGTGTGTGTAATCCAGCCCAAAATTGATCTCCATGTCTTCGCTTTGCCAGTGGCCGTTATAAGCCAGAGTCAGCGGCCGGCTACGTACATCGGGGCTGAGCTGGCCTACGGAGGAGATATCCGTTCCACGGAATAATTTATCATCTAGCGCAACTTCAATTTGCGAGCGGTATTGTCCCTGTGGGGCTAAGTAGTGGGTGTAGCGCAGTCCGCCCGATTCACCCTTACCAGTAATGGTTAAACCCTCGCCTAAGCTGCCAGAATCCACTTTAGATTGTGCATAGTAGGCGGATAGGCTGCCACCCATTGGGTATAAAGGCAGGCGGTAGAACACGCCATACTGGCTTACATTGTCTGGCTGGCTGGGGGCGGTGGAGTAGCTAACGGTGGCTACTTGATCGCTATTAAATAAGTTAGCGTATTGAAACCCTAAGGAGAGGCGTAAGCGGCCGTTATCATCCGAGCCAGAATTATTGCCGGAAACAAAAACGCTCCATGGTTTTTGCTGCTGAGTATCAATAATGGCTTCAATGCTGTCCGCATCGCCTTCTTTAAAGGTGAGGATGGTCTGTTTTGCTGGGTTTTCATTGGCAATAAGCAGTTGTGTGGTCATGGCCTGAAAATTAGGCGAGCTGCTTTCCTTTAGGGCAGGCAGGCTATTTCGCTGGTTTTCTTCATCAAAAAAAGTGTTGTTTTTGATGCTCACTTTGCTGAGTTTAAAGCTCAGAACTTCCAAAGTAATCGTGCTGCTCACTTCTTGGGGGGCAGGGTGACGCGTAAAAAACCATGGCCACGCTCCCTTAACGCAGATTCAAATGCGCTGGCAGCTTGTTGTAAATCACTAAGTGAGCGGTTGTTGCCTAAATAGGCTTGCAATAACTGTTGGCTGTCATCGTTAGAAAGAGGATTCTCTCCCTTCACATTAAAGGAGCTCACATTAAAAAGAGGTTCTTCGGCCCATACAAAGCCTGAAATTATGCTGGCGAGTAAACAAAGGCGAAATTTCATAAGGTGAAGGAGCTCTTGTTTATTTGACCGCACCCGGTTTGCAGCCAAGGTTGGAGGGAATACCGTTTTTGCTCAGAATTTCACGCAGCGGAATTTTTACCATGCCGATGGGGGTTTTATCAAACTCAATAAATCCAGGGAGCTCACGTAAGCGAATTGGGTTATTTTTGTTTGAAAACCCTGTTTCATCTTTCCCTAAAAATAGCACTTGCTGGCTGTTGTTGTCAGTTAGACTAACATTACCATCACGAACGTGTACATAGAGGCCAGGCATTTCATTACTGCCCTCGCTCTGCCCAAATAAGAGTTGCAAATCAATAGGGATAGTATCTGGCCGTGGTACAGGCATATTGCCAAGCCCGGCTGGTGGTGTGGCTGGGCGTAAAATGCCGGAGATGCGGATCAATACCGTTTCCCCAAGCTTGAGCTGCTGAACAGGGCCATTTACAGGGCTAACAGTGACGCTGCCTTCCCATACATAAGCGCCAAAGCCATCCATGCCGGGTAAGGCGGGATCTGCACAAGCAGCCGTGCATTCAAAATCGACTCCTGTACCGCGTATGCCAATCGTGGCGCTTTTGGTGCTGTATTGCACTGCATCGGGTTTGGCTTTACCGATTAAGCCCGTTAAAGCGCGTAAACCACCCTTAAATAAAGAGAGGCCAAAGCTGCCTTCTGCAGGTGCTGTGGCTTTGTACTCAAAGCGATCAATCTGCATTTGTGTGTCGCTGCGTAAAGAGACTTTTCCCCCATCCCTAAAGGCTAATACCAGCGCGCCATCGGCGGTGGTTTCAACTCGCTCGCCTACATAAACCGCACCACCTTGCACTAGCATACGGAATACGCCTTCTTTGTTTCGGGCGTTCGCTTTACCCGATAGGCTAACTACGCGTGCAGCGGCAGACACCTCAACGGCCTTGTTTTGTTGAGTGGGGGCATCCTTTGCTTCTAGCGCGCAATCGCCGGCACAAAGTCTTGCATCAAAATCAGTACCGCGAATCCCGATGGTGGCGCTGGAAGTTTGAATCTTGGCTGCTGTAGCAGATTGTTTGGAAATTAAGCCGGTAACAGCACGCAGGCCGCCTTTAAACAGCCCTAAAATCATGCCGTCTTCGCGCCCTGCCTGGCCAAAGGCAAAGCTGTCGATTTTCATACGTGTATCAGGGCGTACCGTAATCTGGCCGCCATCATTAAACTTCAGCACCGCGTGGCTGTTGGGCGCGGTAATAATTTCATCGCCTTCATTTAAAATCGAGCCTTTACCAATCAGCTTAAGCCCGCCACTTTTACCCTGTGCTGAAGCCGCGCCTTGCACTGATGCCACTTCGGCCACAATGGCCGCATAGCTTGGCGTTTGCAGCAAAAGGGTGAGAAGAAATAGCTTAAGGGCAGTTGGCATCGTCTTCTCCGGCAACACGAATGGTCTCTTTAGGCGGCTCAAGCTCTTCTGGTTTTTTTGCTTCAAAGGGTAATTGCCCTGTGCCAATAATTTGGAAATGGCTTTGCTGATCTTGATTTTGCAAAACAATAATTTTAACAATTTGATCAACTTGTTCAGGGCTTGCCGTGGTGGGTAGATTATTGAGCAAAGGGGAATCAAGATTTTTTCCAATCTTATTGATAACGCCCGTGGTTTGAATTTGATCAGGGCTGATATTATTGCTAATGGTTCTGGCACTACCGTAGCTGATGGCCCCCCGTTAGCTGAAATCGCTTTCACGCCTTTGGCTACCTGAATTACGGCCGCATCAACAGAAATCTCACCCGTTGTCCCTTTTACTCCCCGCTGTGTTCCTGCCCGTGCACCATTATTACTGCCCGAATTTAATTGGGCCTGTGTTGCACCTGCAATTAAGTTAGCATTTTGAATAAAACTATCATTTGCATTTACTTTGATATCGCCTGCGGCAATAAGGTCTGTGTTTTGAATAATATTGTCATTGATCTCACCGGTATCTCGGCTGGTGAGTTTTATTGTGCCTGTTGATTTAAATGATCCGCTGTTAATCCTTAAAGCGCCTTTACTCAGCAAAGAAGTATCATCAGCAAAGAAGGGCGAAATCACGCTGAGCGTACCTTGGTTATCAATTAATACGCTGCCCTTGCTGTTGATTGCCAGCACAGTAAGATTAGTATTGTTAATCAATGAAACATCGCCACCGCTATTGGCTGAAAATTGGGAAATGCTATGATTTCCCTTGTCTAAAGAAATTTGTATTAGGCCAACGGCTTGCAGCGAGTTTGTTTTTATTTTGGCCGCGCTACTATCAATAATTGAGTTGGCTTTTAAATTGACAGTACTGCCTTGTAGCTGATCATTTAATTTTAATGTTTCTGCTGAATTTACATTTATGTTTCCATTGCTAATAACGCTGGCTAGCTCAATTGATTTGTTATTGTTGAGATTGATATCACCCTTGCTTGTTAGCTCGGCAGCATCTAAAGCATTATTGTTTTTTAGGGCAATTCCCAGCTCCGCATCGGCAACGAGTTTTGTGGCAGCAAGCTGTGCATCACTGGCCTCAGTGAGTTGGCCATTTGATATTTTAAACTGTAGTTGTTTTCCACTTACGCTTCCTTTTATATTTATATTTCCCGTATTATTTATTTTCATATTACCATTATTGCTGCTTCCTTCTAAAACCATTGCCTTGTTGTTGACCAAACTGATATTGCCATTATCGCTAATTAATCTGACCTGATCTAAAATATTCTCTTGTTCAAGTGTAATATCGCCGCTAGCCTTCACATCAAGTGTCTTGCTGTTGATTATACCTAAACCTGTCAGGCTGCCTTTTGTGTTAATGCGCAAATTAGCATTACTGCTTGTTTTTCCTAAAGTGAGTGCCTTGGCATTATTAATCGAAATATCACCTTCTGCACTGTTTAAACTGGCCTGGTTAATTGTGTTTTCATTATCTAGCTTAATTCCTTTTCCGGCTGTGGCGGTCAAGTTATCTGTGTTGAGTGTGCCACTTGTAAGGCTGCTGATTGTCCCACTATTTGCTTTTAAAATTATATTTTTTGCAACTATTACATCATTTACACCCAGATTACCATCGGTACTAATCTGTAACTGGCCTGCAGTATTTATAGCACCTAAGGCAAGTGTTTTAGTGTTGTAAAAAACAATATCGCCACTGCTGTTGGGAGAAAAAATATCAACTGTATTGGCTTCACTCAGATTAATACTGGCAGATTGCGCATTAAGGCTTTTTGCATTAATTATCCCTCCTGCTGTCTGGCGAATATCACCTGTGCTGTTTAAAGTTAAATTTCCATCACCAATCGAAAGTCCACTAATCAGCACATCGCCCGTTTTATTGCCTTTAGCATCGCCAATAATAATACTGGTAGATTTAATATGGCTTAAATCGCTGTTATTTAAAACAAAGCCTATATCTGACTGACTATTTCCGCCTAAAAATACTTTGACATTGTTATTGCTTAGCGGGGTGTAAAAAAATTCACTGCCTTCTATCTGAGCCTGCGATCCTATTGCTAACTTATCTGCAATAAAATTGATGTTTTTACTTTTTATTTTATTGTTGATTATTATTCCGCTAGCAGCTTGTAATTTAGCCATCTCTGAATTGTTTAATGCACCATCGACGGCTATCTTTCCCTCGCTGCTTATTTGTAAGTTTTTTGTGCTTATTTCTTGTAATGAAAGATCTGTTTTATTTTTTAATATTAAATTGCCACTGAATGCGGTTAAAGTGCCTAAGTTTTGGCTGCTATTATTGAGTACAATATCACCCGTGGTCGTGAGCTTTGCATTACCTGTGATTGATGCATTCGCACTGTCGCTGATATTACTGGCAGAGATATCAATTTGGCTGGCATTTAAATTTCCGCTAAGTATCAGGCCTTCTGTATTTGAGAGCTTGAATTGATCTCCACTCGATTCAGCCAAAGACAACGTTTTATTGTTGGTAAGTAATATATTACCTTTATTGGTTTTGAGTGAAGCGTTATCGATTGAGTTGTTTTTATCTAGCGTAATTCCCGTGCCAGCATTTGCAGTAAAATTATTACTTATGATGCGTGCACTGCTTACTTCAGTGATCTCTCCTGCTACGGCACTGAGAATGGCTGTTTTGGCAGTCAGCGTATCGCTTAAGTTAATATTTCCTTTGCTACTAATTGTGACATCGCCAACGCCGCTATTTATAACCCCAAGCGAAATGGTCTGATTATTATTCAGCGTAATATTACTACCGCTGATTGCCGCTTTGCTAATCAGATTGTTCTTATCAAGAATTACAGCGCCTGTAGAGCTCACATTTAAAGCAGCCGTGGTGATAATGCCGCTGCTCTGAGTTAAGTTGTTAGATTTAAGTGTGAGGGTATTGCTGCCTATTGTACTGATGTCACTATTAAGCGTGGTATCCCGTATATTGCTTAAGTCAATATTGCCATTGCTTTTTAGGCTGATAACGCTCAATGCTTTGTTGTTTTTAATTTTTATATCGCCGCTGCTATTACTGGCAATTAAGCTATCAAATTGATTGTCTTTTTCTAAACTTAATGCACCAGATGAAGTGGCGGTTAATTTAGTGGCAATGATTGTGCCTGTACCTTGGTTGATGGTTCCATTAGTCGAAGTTAGCGTGAGGTTTTTGGCGGAAATAAAATTATTAATCTCCAAATTGCTGCTGGTACGGACGTTAATATCATTGCTACTGACAAGGCTTTCAGCATAGCCAGAGAGACCGATATTTAGATCGCCGGTGTAAACAAGATTGATGTCGCTGCTGGCATTGAGTGCAATACCATCGGTGAATACATTGCTGGCATTATTGAGGGTAATGCTTGTTCCTCTTGCCGCGAGGCCTTTTACTTTTATCACGTCACTTTGGCTAATCGTACCCGTAGAGTAAATGTCGATAATGGGGGTGTTGCTGCCCGAGCTGAGATCGAGCGCAGCAATATCAACGGCCCCTAAGGCATGGCTGCTATTGCCAATTTTTATTTTACTGGCGGTAATGTTGTTAAATTCACTTTGGCTAATGCCAAATTTGCTACGAGTGCTATTACCTAATTGAGTGGCAATGCTTGAGGACGTGGGGGATAGATTAACGGTGCCACCTGCAGCTTTGAGGTTGCCGTAATTACTTCCTACTTCAGCGGCCGCAGTTAAGGTGATCGTGTCTGCTTGTAGGTTAATATTTGCAGCGCTTATTTTTCCTGTACTGATGCCATTTGGAATAGAAATTGTTTTACTGGCTGCAGTAGTAATTAAATCAACATTACCTGTGCCTGTATCTATTTCAAGACCACCGAATGTAATATTTTCACTGTTTTCTAAGCTGATGTTTCCATTGCTGGTGCTCATCCCACTTTGACTTGGGCCAACTTGGGTTTGATTATTTATATTGTTATATAAACTAAGTGCACTATTGTTTTTAATGGTAATGGTGGCTCCACTAGCATCAGTTTTTGCACTTAAACTGCCAATTTTATTGTTGGCATTATTAAAATTAATATTCCCCGTAGTAGCACGAAGAGTGAGTGAACCAGATCCAATCAATTCAAGAGGGGAAGATTGGCTGATATTGCCATTGGTTTCTATCCAACTATTTTCACCTAGTTTTGATTTGCTGCTTAAATCAGGGTGGCTAATTATTTCGACAGCTTTGTTGTTTTTAAAATAAAGGGCATAGTCTGTGTTACTACTTATTTTATTCACAGAATGGGCTGATTTTCCAATGTCTACTGTGGTGCCTGATGAGGATGAAGATAAGGTTGATACGCTCAGTATATTGCTTGATATAGTTATTCCTGTGCCTTGGCTGATTCCTGATTTACCACTGATGCTGATTTGCTTATTTGTGCCGCTAGTAAGATCTCCGTTTACAAAAATTGTACCATCACTTGCAAGCAGAGTAATGTTTCCATTAGTTGTTATTTGTTTTGTTTTTATGCCAAGTTTATCTGTTTTTAAAGTTAAATCACCAGTCCAAATAGATGAGCCCGTGCTTGCCGTGGTAATGGTTTTACTCGTCATGTCAATTCCATCTCCACCAGTTGCACTGGTGTCATCTTTATAAGCATGGAATGTGAGTGATTTATCAGAGCTAACTGTTGTGACAATGTTTAAATCAGCATCAAATGTTATTGGCCCTATTGATTGGACAATGACATTGTTTGATGCAAGTGCGGAGTTTATATCCTCAGTCGTAAGGTTACTGCTGGCAGCCACATTATGATCAAATAGTCCAGATGATTGAGTCAGCGATGAAGTGCACGCAGATACTGTTGAGCAAATACTAATCCCTGATGGATCAAGTAATAGCGTTCCACTCTTCCAGCCCTTAGCCGCCGAAGTATCCACTCTTGCTTTAAAATCCAAATACTCTTTGCCCGATGTTTCTACCAAGCCACCATCGCCCCCTAACGCGCCGCCTTTGGCGCTAATCTCCCCGTTTACCCTCGTGGTTTTATCTGCCCAAACAATGATTTTTCCACCATTACCTTCGGTTATCGCGTTGGCGCGCAAAGTGCTTTCTGGGCTGGTGTAACTGGCTTGTGAGTTGGAAATTAAAGGATTACCGCCTTGATAATCCCCACCCAGCAAAATACTGCCACCTGCATTCTGGCCGCTAGCGTCGATGACGGCCTGCTCGATCAGTCCCACATGTTTGCCAAGTAGCTGTACATCGCCACCTTTAAGGCCCGTTGCGCTGATTTGGCCACTGGCAAGTAGCGTGCCGCTAGGGCCTGCGTCGAGAGTGACTTGTCCGCCAACGGCACCATTGGCAGCAATATGACTACCTGAGCTGGTCTCGATTTTATCGCTGGCACGCAGTAAAACCTTGCCACCCACTTGCTCGGCACGCACCGCGCGGATCTCGCCGCTGTGTTTTAAGGTGCCCGCAAATAGGCCAACGGCATCACCTTTGATTTGGCCTAGATTAATGACGCTATCGCTTGGTGCTTGTAAGGTAAAACGTAGGCCTTCTAAGCTTAAACTGACAATTTCAACTGATTTTCCTGCGGCAAGCACTACATTGCCATTACTCGATTCGATTAAGCCACTGTTTTTAATATCAGGAGAGATCAGAAAAACATCACCATTTTGGCTGCGAATCATGCCTTCTACGGCTATTTTTCCGCTATCGCCATTAAAGCGATAACGGCCATTGATAAAATCATCATTCTTAATATCGAGTGTGGAAGCCACAAAGCCAGCGGTATCAATCCGAGCGTCTTTTCCAACCAAGAGGCCATTTTTGTTAATCAGAAAAACGCGGCCGTTCGAGCTGAGCTGACCGAGAATTTGCGATGGATCGATGCCGCTAACCCGATTTAGCACGGTGCTTTTGGCGGACTCCTGCTGAAAACGAGTGGCCTCGTCTTTGGCAATATTGAATTTTTGCCACTCAATAATCGCGTTAGGCGTGTTTTTAATGGTGAGCATTTTGCCCACTTGCTGGATGTCTGCCGTGCCGTGAATGATTTTTATCCCTTCAGGGTTGGCATAGGCGGGGCTGCCGGCTAGTAGCGGTAAGGCTATTGAAATAGCCAGTACTAGTGGGCGTAAAGGGAATTGTGGCTTCATGGCTAGCCTCCGCGGTCTTAAGGCAAAGTGGGTCGCTTAATTCTAGTTTGCCATTACTGTTTTGCCAGCGGTTTTCTGATGTCATTGAAGCGACACTGTAGATTTTTCTTTCTTAGAAATTTTTTTAACTTTTTAAATTAGTCAGTAATGGTGCTAAGTGAAAACCCTCGTTTAAATTGTATGCGCATATAAGGGATTTCCTGCTTGAAAACATTGCTACCTTTTGGGTTTGGCATATAGAATCAAGACCATTTCGCCGCAAATTGATATAAAAACTTCTGCTTTCCCCTAAGGGTTTTGTGATGGATCGACAAGGCTGGTTAAAGGGCACGCTGTATAGCCCGACGTTCGAACAAGATAGCTGTGGCTTCGGCCTGATTGCTCAAATGGATGACAAGCCGTCGCATTGGCTGGTTTCTACCGCAATTAGCTCTCTTGCATGTCTAACACACCGTGGAGCTGTTGCCGCTGATGGAAAATCAGGCGATGGCTGTGGTCTGCTATTTCGAAAACCGGATGGTTTCTTGCGTGCCGTGGCCGCAGAAAATCAATTTACGGTGGCCGATGAATACGCTGTAGGGATTATTTTTTACAGTGCGCAAGCAACATTAACAAAACTCTTTGCTGCGATGGAAGAGCAGGGCTTGACGGTGGCTGGAGTACGCAGCGTGCCGGTCAATATTGAAGCCTGTGGCGAGTACGCCTTACAAACACTGCCGCAAATTGGCCAGCTGTTTGTCAATGCGCCAGAGGGAATGACAAGCCAAGTTTTCGAAAGAAAGCTGTATCAAGCACGTCGCGTGGCAGAAAAAGCCAACACTGACGATGCGGCTTTCTATATGCCAACCTTAAGCCCTCATGTGCTTTCTTATAAGGGCTTGGTGACTCCGGATAATTTGCCAGAATTTTATTTAGATCTGAAAGATCCACGTTTTGAATCGTCACTGGCCGTGTATCACCAGCGCTTTTCGACCAATACTTGGCCGCAGTGGAAGCTGGCTCAGCCTTTCCGCTATCTGGCGCATAACGGCGAAATTAATACCCTGCACGGCAATCGTTTATGGGCCAAAGCCCGCGAAGCGATTATGGATAGCGAGGATTTGGATATGGACACGGTGCGCCCGATTGTTCAAACCAATGGCTCTGATTCGATGTCGATGGATAATATGCTCGAAGGCTTGCTAATGGGCGGCATGGATGTGTTCCGTGCTTTCCGCATGCTGGTGCCGCCTGCATGGCAAAACGTGGATAGCAACGATCGCGACTTACGTGCATTTTACGAATACAACTCCATGCATATGGAGCCATGGGATGGCCCAGCCGGTATCGTTTGGACTAACGGCCGTTACGCAGGCTGTGCCTTGGATCGCAACGGCTTGCGCCCAGCGCGCTATGTGATTACCAAAGATCGCCACCTGACGATTGCTTCCGAGATTGGCGTGTGGGGCTATAAGCCTGAAGATGTGGTGAAGAAAGGCCGCGTTAAACCGGGCCAGATTGTGGCTGTCGATTTAAGTAATGGTGAATTCTTAGATACCGAAACCATTGATAATCGCCTTAAAACCGCCCAGCCTTACCGCGCTTGGGTGAAGAAACACGCCCAGCATTTAGAGCTGGCAGAAGACAACTCTCCGCTAGAAGCGATGAGCCGTGCCGAGTTGCTGACCTATCAAAAGCAATTTCAGCTGACTTTTGAAGAGCGCGATCAAATCTTGCGCGTGCTGGCCGCAGATGGCCAAGAAGCCATCGGCTCTATGGGGGATGACACGCCCATGGCGGTGTTATCCGAGAAAGTGCGCTCGCCGTATGATTATTTGCGCCAACAATTTGCACAGGTGACCAATCCGCCGATCGATCCGATCCGCGAAGCGATCGTGATGTCGCTAAACACCTGTTTTGGGCCAGAGCGTAATCTGTTTAAAGAAACAGAATTTAACGCCAGCCGCTTAGAAGTACGCTCGCCGGTATTGTCGTCAGATAAGTTTGATGCGCTGACCACCATGACTGGTCCAGATTACAAGCCTGCTTTCTTTGATATTACGTTTGATCCGGCCCAAACCACTTTAAAAGCGGCCATCGAAGCTTTGCGCGCCAATGTATTGGCCAGCGTGCGCGATGAAAAAACCGTGGTGGTGGTATTAAGCGATAAAAATATTCAAAAAGGCCGCTTGCCGATTCCTGCGCTGTTTGCGGTGGGTGCGGTGCACCATGTGCTGGTGAATGAAGGCTTACGTTGCCTGACAAATATTATTGTGGAAACCGCCACCACGCGCGATCCGCATCACTTTGCTTGCCTGATTGGCTATGGTGCAACGGCCGTATTCCCTTATTTGGCTTACCAAACGATTAAAGAGTTGGTAGAAATCGGCCAGCTTGATTTGCCGCTAGAGAAAGCATGTAATAATTTCCGTAAGGGAATTAATAAAGGGCTATTGAAGATTCTCTCCAAAATGGGCATTTCAACCGTTGCTTCTTATCGTGGCTCGCAATTGTTTGAAGCGGTTGGCGTGAATGAAGAAGTGGTTGATCTGTGCTTAAACGGCACGGTTTCACGGATTTCTGGCGCTAATTTTGCTGATTTCCAAGATGACCAAGGCAAGCTCAACAAGCTGGCTTTCAACACCATGCGCCCCATCGCGCAGGGTGGCTTGTTGAAATATGTGTTTGGTGAGGAATACCACGCTTACAACCCTGATGTGGTGATGCAGCTGCAAAAAGCCGTGCAAAACGGCGATTACAAGGAATACCGCAAGTACGCCGATTTGGTAAACAAGCGCCCTATCGCCATGTTGCGCGATTTGATGGGCTTGAAGCTAGATGCCGCCAAGGCGATTTCGATTGATGAAGTCGAATCCGTTGAATCGATTCTGAAGCGTTTTGATTCCGCAGGTATGAGCTTGGGCGCACTCAGCCCAGAAGCGCACGAAGCCTTGGCAGAGGGGATGAACCGCTTGGGCGGCAGATCAAACTCGGGCGAGGGCGGTGAAGATTCGGCGCGTTATGGCACGGTGAAAATGTCCAAGATCAAGCAAGTGGCTTCTGGCCGCTTTGGCGTGACGCCGCATTATTTGGTCAACGCCGAAGTTTTGCAGATCAAGGTAGCGCAGGGTGCAAAACCGGGTGAAGGTGGCCAGTTGCCAGGGGATAAAGTCAGCCCGTTGATTGCTAAGCTGCGCTGCTCTAAGCCTGGGATTTCCTTGATTTCCCCACCGCCGCATCACGATATTTATTCGATTGAAGATTTGGCCCAGCTAATTTTTGATTTGAAACAGGTCAATCCAGATGCGCTGGTGTCGGTGAAGTTGGTCGCCGAGCCGGGTGTGGGCACGATTGCCGCCGGTGTGGCTAAGGCTTATGCTGATCTGATTACTATTTCAGGTTATGACGGTGGTACTGGTGCGTCGCCTTTGGCTTCGGTGAAATACGCCGGTACACCGTTTGAGCTGGGACTGACCGAAGCGCAGCAAGTATTGCGTGCCAACGGCTTGCGTGGCCGCGTGCGCATGCAGGCCGATGGTGGCTTAAAGACCGGTCTGGATGTGGTGAAAGCCGCGATGATGGGCGCAGAAAGCTTTGGTTTTGGTACCGGGCCTATGGTGGCGCTGGGTTGTAAGTTCTTAAGAATTTGCCACCTCAACAACTGCGCAACCGGCGTGGCGACGCAAGAAATCAAGCTGCGTTCTAAATACTTTATTGGCCTGCCAGAAATGGTGGTGAATTACTTTACCTTTATCGCGCAAGAAACCCGTGAATGGATGGCGGCGCTGGGTGTGCGTCAATTATCCGATCTGATCGGCCATAGCGAAATGCTAGAGCTGGCAGCGGGCGCAACAGAAAGACAAGGCCGCTTGAAACTAGGCGTATTGCTGAGCCAAGGCACGATTCCAGAATCGCAACCGCGTTTCTGCGTGGAAGCACGCAACCCATCTTTTGATAAGGGTGAGCTGGCCGAACAAATGGTGAAAGACGCCATTGCTGGTATTAAGAGCCAAACGCCGCAAAAATTTGAATACGCAGTGCGCAATATTCATCGCTCCATCGGTGCACGTTTGTCGGGCGAAATCGCCAAGGCACACGGCGCAGATGGCTTGCCGAGTGATTGCCTGCATATCAAATTGCATGGCTCGGCTGGGCAATCTTTGGGCGTATGGAATGCCAAGGGCTTGACGATAGAGCTGGAAGGCGATGCCAACGATTACGTCGGCAAGGGTATGAACGGCGGGCGCGTGGTGATTTATCCACCGAAAGCCTCTGATTTTGAATCGCACTCGGCGGTGATTGTGGGTAACACCTGCCTTTACGGCGCAACCGGCGGCGAATTATTTGCAGCAGGCATGGCGGGTGAGCGCTTTGCGGTGCGTAACTCGGGGGCTACGGCCATTGTTGAAGGCATTGGCGATCACGGCTGCGAATACATGACCGGTGGTTGTGTGATTGTGCTGGGCGAAACAGGTTACAACTTTGGGGCGGGGATGACGGGTGGTTTTGCGCTGGTTTACGATCCTAAAGAGCGCTTTGCTTACCGTATTAATAATGAGCTGGTGGATATTAATCTGATTAATGGCGAGTCTTACGGTGCAGTGCGGGCCTTCTTACGCGGTAAGTTGCGTGACCATGCCAAGCTGACCGGATCGACCCGCGCCATTGATATTCTGGCCGATTTTGATGAAGCGCAGGATAACTTCTGGTTGGTGAAACCTAAGGCGGCCAAGTTGGATGATCTTTTAAAGGATTGATGAGAATAGGGGAGTGGTGAGTTGGGAGTAGTGAGTGGGTTTCGACTCCCGATTCCCTAATTCCCCGCTCCCTAAATCCCAAAGCCATAAGCCCCTTATTCACCCCCCCCCCTCAGATTCACTACCGAGGTTTAGATCATGTCAGATGTATTCCAGTTTATGAAGGTTGCGCGCAATCCGGGCGAGAAGGTTGACGCTGCCGCGCGTAAGATTGTATTTAAAGAAATTTACGAACCACTGAATAAGCCTGATGCTGGGGAGCAAGCGGCTCGTTGCCTAGGCTGTGGTAATCCGTATTGCGAGTGGGAATGCCCAGTGCATAACTACATCCCAGATTGGCTTAAGCTGGTGGATGAAGGGCGTTTGTTTGAAGCGGCTGAGCTATCGCACAAAACCAATTCGCTACCCGAAATCTGTGGTCGTGTTTGCCCGCAAGATCGCCTGTGCGAAGGGGCCTGTACGCTGAATCAAGGTGGCTTTGGTGCGGTATCGATTGGCTCGGTAGAAAAATACATTACCGACGAAGCATTCAAACAAGGCTGGCGTCCGGATATGTCCGGCGTGGTGAAAACCAGCAAGAAAGTCGCGGTGATTGGGGCTGGCCCAGCAGGCTTGGCTTGCGCCGATGTGCTGATTCGTAATGGCGTGCAGCCGGTGGTGTTCGATCGCTACGAGCAAATTGGCGGCCTGCTCACCTACGGTATCCCAGAGTTCAAGCTAGAAAAATCGGTGATGCAAACCCGCCGTGAAATCATGGAAGGGATGGGCATCGAGTTTTGCCTGAATACCGAAATCGGTAAAGATATTACGATTGAAGAGCTGCTGAGCGATTACGACGCCGTATTTATGGGCATGGGCGCTTACAAATATATGAAGGGCGGCTTTGAAGGTGAAGAGTTGCCTGGCGTAATGGAAGCACTGCCGTTTCTGATTAATAACGTCAGAAACAGCATGGATACCTTATCAGCGGCTGAAGAGTACATCAGTATGGCCGGTAAGCGCGTCGTGGTTTTGGGCGGTGGCGATACGGCAATGGATTGCAACCGCACCTCGATTCGCCAGCAAGCACAATCAGTGATCTGCGCTTACCGCCGTGACGAAGCCAATATGCCTGGCTCCAAGCGTGAAGTATTAAATGCTAAGGAGGAAGGCGTTGAGTTTTTGTGGAATCGCCAGCCAGTGGGTATCATCCAAAACAGTGACGGTAGCTTGGGCTTAAAACTAGTTACAACTGAGCTGGGCGCGCCAGACGCAAATGGTCGTCAAGCGGCAGTTGAAGTGGCAGGTTCTGAGCAAATCATCGAATGTGATCACGTGATCGTGGCCTTTGGTTTTCAAGCAGAAGCGGCGTCTTGGTTTGAAGCTCAGGGTATTAAAGTAGACAGCCGTGGCCGCACCATTGCGCCAGAGAAACAAGCCTTGAAACATCAAACCAGCAATCCCAAAGTATTTGCCGGTGGCGATCAAGTACGTGGTGCAGATTTGGTAGTGCGTGCCGTATTTGAAGGCCGCCAAGCTGCGGAAGGCATGTTGGAGTTTATGGGCGTTTGGTAAGCAGCGTCTGATATGAGTAGCACAAAGGGGAGGGCCATGGCCCTCCCCTTTGTACGTTTATGGCGTGGATTTGCTGCTATTTCTGTAGGGCGGGTGCAACCGCTTTTTTTCGTATTTCATCGCAAAGCTCGGCGGGTTTCATCCAATGTGTGCTAAGCAAAATCAACAAGACCTTTTGAGTGCCTTCGGCACGTTGATTTTGGAGCGGTAGCCACCGCGGGGGCCTTCCTTTCTTGAACGGCCAAGAAACGAAGCCAAAGAAGGCCGCCCCGACCAGCGCGAAACCCCTCTCTGCGAACAATCGAGCGGCGGCTGCGGAACTCGCTTCGCTCAAACAGGCATCAAAACCCCGCCCGCTTGTTCCTCGCTTCGGCGCGCTTCAAGGGGACTTTAAAAAGCCCCGTGTAAAGAGCGTGGTTAATGCATTTTTCTCTGTTTGCTAATGAAAAAAAAATTTGCTTAGCGCGTATGGTGTTTCACCCGCCCTACAAATGCCATTTATTATTAATGAAACTTGTTTAAGTGATGGGTATAGGTATAAAAGCCCTACTTCACCTTACACAATGCCTCTTTCAACTCTCGCTTCTCCCTTGTACTCATCCTCTCCAAATAGCAGCTTTTTCCAATCAGGCTTAGTCTAAAAACCTCTGGTTTTTCCAGGCTTAAACCTTGCAACTTCGAGCGTTCGATGAGTAGCTGGCTGTCGTTTATCAAGGCGTTGTTTGCCAGCTTTACTTCAGAAATCCCCAGCATCTTTGCCACGGTGCGGGGGATTTCTTCGCTCGGCGTTTGCAACACAGCGGCAAGCGGCGTTTGGGCAAAAGTTTGGCAGCCGCTTAATAGCAGGCAGATGAGCAGGCGTTTCATCGCTTGGCTTTCTCTAGCGTCATAATTTCTCGGATGGCAGGGCGTAGTGGCTTACTTTCAGCCTGTGATTGCCCCATCGCTTGTCCGTAGGCTGGGCATTGCCCTGTGCTGCGGTAGTTTAAAGCGGCAGTGATAAGTCGCTCATTTTGGTCTCCCAGTGGCGATTTAAAATCTTCGCTTACTTTGCATGTCGGTGCAAAGCCATCTGCGTAGTCGCCAAAGCCTTTATGATTTTCACCTTGAAATTGCACCGCATAATAAGTGGTGCCGCAATTGTCTTGCGGAGTAAATCCATAAGGTTTACCGCAGGTTTGTCCGCCAATCAAATTGACTTTTACATCTACGCCTTGCAAGCCATTAATAATTGCTTCGCTGGCCGAGCAAGTGCCACTGCCTGCCAAGATGGTGACTTGTTTTAAATTAAGGGTGGGTAATGGACGTGGCAAGAATGCACTGGAAATAGTCGAGTTCTGTGGGAAAGTCCAAGTGTTATTTGGATCGACGGGTGTTTTATCGTTATATTTTAATTTAAAGAATGTTTTGCCCTGCGTTTTCGCGGCTCCAGCAATCATATAGCTTAGCTCGCCAGCAATATAAAGCGCGCCGCCGCCGTTATAGCGTAGATCCAAAATTAAATCTGATACACCCTCATTTTTTAATTTATCTACAGCATCAATTAATTGTTTTTCTGCAATAGCGTTATGACTATTAAATGTTAAATAGCCTACTTTTCCCGTTGATGTACTAAAGCTTGTTACATTTTGCACCGGTGTTGTTTGAATATTGGCTGCAGTTAATACTTTAGATATTCTTTGGCCATTTGAGTTTTTAAATATAAAGGTATGGCTTTGATTGGCAATCGTCGGAAATAAGCCAGAATTAAGTGCAACTACATTATTGCTATTTGTTAAATCAACATCGTCGACAGATTCAATTTCCATACCGCGCTGAATACCGGCCAATGCAGCGGGGGAGTTTGGCTCGGTGTAGGCCACAATCAGTTTACGTGGCGGCTGGTTTGTAATAAAAGAAAACGCCATGCCATAGCCAAGCACTATGCCCGATTGGCTTTGTTTATTGGCTTCTTCCGTGTTTTCAGTAAAGTGAAAATGATCTTTGGTAGTGCCAGAAGGAGTAATAGAGGATGTTTTAAGATCGGCAAAATAATCAACGGCATTGGCATAGTTATTGGGATTGAGATTGTTAGGTACTTCGCGATACCAAAGATAGGTTTCATCCACCCAAGATCTTACCCAATTCTTTTCATCATCCAGTGAGCCTTGGCGATCAGGGTAACTAAGGTTGCCATTGTAAGGATTTATACCATGCCGTGGTAAAGCGCATAGGTCTTTATAAGTACTGGATGAAGCGAGTGATCCATCGTTAAAAGCGTTACTTTCAGCTTCTTGCGAGCCGCCGCAGGCGGTTAAAGCACAAATTAGGCCAAGATAGCTGAGCTTAAGACTGTGTTTTAAAACAGTTGTTGGGTTGAAAATCATGGTTTCTCTCAACACTTGCGTCATTTTTTGAAATATTTTTTTAAGTTTTTGCTATGTTTCAAGAAAGTATTCTACATCTATCAATGTAAAAATTATTACTTATAGTCTAAAGATTATTCTTATCGCATAAGAAAACAGCAGCCAGTGGGCGCAGCAAATACCGACGCAAGCGCTTAGCCAAGTGGCCGAAGTTGTCTTGGGTAAAGGGAATTACACTACGTTTTGTTGGGCTTTGATCATTTCACAGGCCAAAGTGGTGTAAGTGGCCGCCCATGCTTTTTTAACATCGAGGGTAAATGCATCGGCTAGACCCTGTTCTAATGTCCAGAGTAGAGCTTGGCCAACGGTGGTGTAATGCTCTTCTTGTACATTGTATTGAGCATGGCGCTCGCCCAGTTTTTGTATCGCAGGTAATAACACGTCTGGATTATTGATGTTGTCTACTGCCAATTTGATACTACTCATTAGCATGGCGCCTTGCTTTTTCATATCTCCTTTAAATAGGGGTCTTACTTCGGGGGCTATTTCAAATAAATGCTGATAAAACATTTCAGCAGCGGTGTCGGCTATCGGCAGTACAAGGGCAAAGGTTTCTTTAACAAGCGCAATATCTTTATCTGTTAATGCCATGATGCACATCCTTAAAAATGTGAAAGATTATTTTCAGCTCAAGAGCTTAAATGCCCATGATTAATCACTATGGTCTGTCAATTATTGTCATGCTCATTTGACTGACTAATGGCTAGCTGCGGTACATCATGATTCTCCCAATGGGTTTTTGCGCTAGGACGCGCTAGAATCTGGGCCATGGAAACTTCATCTTTCGCTTCGGCTTTTATTCTTTTACTCTTGGTGACAGATCCGCTGGGGGTATTCCTCTTTTTGTTTCTTTGATGAAACAAGTGCCCAAAGCACGGCGCACACGCATGATTTTGCGTGAAGTGTCGGTTGCTTTTTGTGTACTGGTTACTTTTATGCTGTTTGGTCAGCAGTTTTTGCAGTTGATGCATTTATCTGAAACATCGCTTGGGATTGCAGGTGGGGTGATTTTGTTTTTGATTGCGTTGCGGATGGTTTTTCCGCACCCTGAGGGGGTGTTTGGTGATACCTCAGAGGGGGAGCCCTTTATTGTGCCGTTAGCGATTCCCCTTTTGGCGGGGCCATCGGCCTTGGCGACGGTACTATTGTTGGTTTCGCGTGAACCGGCAAGGCTTTGGGAGTGGATAGGTGCTTTGGCACTAACCATGCTGGTTTGTGGCTTAACGCTGGCTTTCTCAGAAAAAATTAGCCTGCTGCTGGGGCGCGTGTCACGACGGCTTTTGAGCGTTTAATGGGGCTTATTTTAACGGCAATTGCGGTAGAAATGCTGCTTTCAGGGATCCGCCATTATCTAGCTACGCTGCCTTGATTAGCCACAAGGCGCTAGAGTTTGAGCGGGTTACAATGTTTTTGTTAATTAATTATCCTACAGATATTATGCGGGACGATTTGCTTTGGCGATCGCTGTTTAATATCAAATCTTAAAAGGAAATCACAATGACTCAAGATGAATTGAAACAAGCCGTTGGCCGTGCAGCACTTGAATATGTGCCAGATAATTGCATTGTTGGCGTAGGTACTGGCTCCACTGCTAATTATTTTATTGATGCATTGGCGACTATGAAAGGCCGAATCCAAGGCGCTGTTTCTTCATCAGAGGCAAGTGTTGCACGGCTAAAATCTCACGGTATTGCTGTATTTGAATTAAATACCGTGGATCGTTTGCCAGTATATGTGGATGGTGCTGATGAAATTAATCGCCAATTACAAATGATTAAAGGTGGCGGCGCTGCATTAACGCGTGAAAAAATTGTCGCAGCGGTGGCTGAGCAATTTATTTGTATTGCCGATGAAAGCAAATTAGTGGATGTGCTAGGCAAGTTTCCATTGCCGGTAGAAGTGATTCCAATGGCGCGCTCTTATGTGGCGAGGCAATTGGTTAAATTGGGCGGCCACCCAGCTTATCGCGATGGAGTGATTACAGATAATGGCAACATCATTTTAGATGTGCATGGCCTGAAAATTAGCGAAGCCAATAAATTAGAAAGTCAAATTAATGAAATTGTGGGTGTGGTTACGAATGGTTTATTTGCGCATCGTCGCGCCGATGTGCTGCTGTTAGGCACAAGCAAAGGTGTACAAGTATTAAAATAAGCATAGTCAATATTTAATATGCCTTGCGCATGGCGGCGAGCCAAGTCTTTGAATATAAATGGTTTGCTGCTTTTTTTAAAAATGCCGCACGGCTAAAATCTAATGATGCTATAAAGACATTGCCAGCGCTTAAGCTGTTTTTAGAAAGTTGCAATAAAATAGTCATATAACTATGATATTTTACGATGAGCTTAAACTGCAGGAGAATTTCTCGAATGTCTGAACATATTTCCAAACAATTTAATGCCGAGCTAGAAGATATTCGCTCACAAGTAATGGGCATGGCTGGCCTAGTTGAAGAACAAGTGCGTCAGGCAATGCAAGCTTTGGCCTCGGGCGATCTAAACATCATCAACCATGTATTAGAAGAAGAAAACCGTGTAAACGATATGCACGTTTTGCTCGATGACATGTGTATTCATATGATTGCACGTCGTCAGCCTGCTGCATCCGATTTACGCATGGTGATGACTGTTATTAAAGCGGTTGAAGATTTAGAGCGCATTGGCGATAAAGCCGCGCGCATTTGCAAACGTGCCAAAAACATTTATGAATCAGGCCGATTGCAAGTTCCACGTTTTAATGAATTAAACCATATTGCTGAGCACGCCATTGATATGCTTTCTAAAGCACTGGATGCTTTTGCTCGCATGGATGCGGTAACGGCCACCAATGTAAAGCGTGCGGATGAGCGTTTGGATGATGAATATCGTTCATTACAGCGTCAATTGATTACCGTAATGATGGAAGACCCTCGCGCAATTACTGTTACTTTAGAAATTCAATGGATTGCAAAAGCGATTGAGCGAATCGGTGATTTGGCCGTTAGTATTGCTGAGCAGGTTATTTTCTTGGTAAAAGGGCAAGATGTGCGCCATAAGAATCAAGAAGAAGTAGATCGTGTAGCACATAGCTAATTTTTTGGATTTTCTGCATTTTATAAGGGCAAAGTCGGTCAAAACCGCCTTTGCCCTTTGTACTTGTGGGGATTTTCCTGTTTGCCAGCAAGGCGGGCGCACGTTATCGTTACGCCCATGCTCTCATCTCGGTATTTACATGCCTGATTATCCTATCATTGCCGCAGTCGATCTTGGCTCTAACAGCTTTCGCTTGCAAATCGCTCGCGTGGTTGAAGGTGCTCTCTTCCCTTTGGATTCTCTAAAGGAAACCGTCAGGCTTGGGGCAGGTCTTGATGCCGCAGGCGCCCTCACACCAGAGGCCCAGCAGCAGGCCATCGAAGCGCTAGCGCGCTTTGGTGAGCGTCTGCGTGGCTTGCCTGTAGAGTGCGTGCGTGCGGTAGCTACCAATACTTTTCGGGTAGCCAAAAATGCCAGTACTTTTTTACCGCAAGCCGAAGCCGCTTTGGGTTTTCCAATTGAAGTGATCGCAGGGCGTGAGGAGGCGCGGCTGATTTATATTGGCGCAGCGCATAGCCTGCCTGCCACGCGGGATAAACGTTTGGTGGTGGATATTGGTGGTGGCTCAACCGAATTAATTACTGGCAGCCATTTTAGGATTTTCCGCACTGAAAGCGTACCTATGGGCTGTGTGAGCTGGAGCTTACGATTTTTCCCAGATGGCATTATTACTGGCGAGCGTTTAGCTGAGGCTGAGCTTGCGGCACGGGGTATGTTGCTTTCATTAGTGCCTGATTTTAATCATGAGCAGTGGCAGCGTGCCGTGGGTACATCAGGTACTGCACGTTCTATTGCCGATATTTTAGAGCTAAATGATTTCTCTGCTCTAGGCATTACTCGTGCTGGCATGGATAAGCTGCGGGAGCATATTCTGGCCGCTGGCCATGTAGATAAAGTACAGCTTAACGGCTTACGCGCTGATCGACGCCCCGTATTGCCAGGCGGCTTCGCCATTATGATGGCGGTGTTTGATATGCTGGCCATAGATAGGATGGGCGTGACGTTTGGTGCGCTACGTGACGGGGTTTTATACGATTTAGTGGGTCGGCAATCTGAGCATGATATTCGTCATCGCTCGGTTGAACAGTTTCAGCGCCGCTACCATGTCGATCCTTATCAAGCAGAAAGAGTGGCTAAGTTAGCTGGCCGCTTTTACGCAGCGATGGTGGCCGATGATGCGATAGGCGCACATCGTCTTAATATGGCTGCAGGCTTACACGAAGTTGGGCGCTCAATTGCGCACGCTAGCTATCACAAGCATTCTGCATATATTTTATTGCACGCTGATATGCCGGGCTTTTCTAAGCGCGAACAGGCTTTGCTCGCAAGATTAGTATTAGCACACCGCGGTGGCTTAGGTAAGCTGGATGAAAATGTGATTGATTTAGTTGAATGGTCGGCGATTTTAGCGCTGCGCTTAGCGGCTATTTTTTGCCGCTCGCGCACCAATATCGAATTACCGCTGTTGCGCTGTGAAGCCAATAGTAAGCAATTTTTATTAGAAGTCGATCACGCTTGGCTGGATGCTAATCCTCTAACTGCCTATGCACTGACTGAGGAGGTAAACGCGTGGCAAAACATCGGCATGAAACTACTCGTCGTAAGCTAAGGACGGTTCCTACGGCAAGCAAGGCAGGCATGGCACCTGGGACTATGCAATATGTAGGCCCACGTGCTGCGGATCAAACTTTAGCCAGCTTAATTGAATATGGCCAAGGGCCTGACGAGTTTTATGAAAAACTGTTTACTTCTTTAGAAGAAGGGCAGGGCTATCAGCCCCAGCATCCTTTGCTCTGGCTTAATTTGCATGGTTTGGCCAATATTGATTTATTAAAGGTGGTAGGCCGCCGTTTTGGCTTACACCCCTTGGTGCTAGAAGACATCCTGAATACCGAGCAAAGGCCGAAAGTTGAGGTATTTAACGGCTACGTGTTTATTTGTGTGCGCTTGGTGAGCGTTAGTGACGCTGGGGAAATCAGTAGCGAGCACGTCAGCATTGTTTTGGGAAAAAACTATGTACTGACTTTCCAAGAAAAGCCGAGCGGCACGTTTAATCAGATTCGTGAAGGGCTGAAATCCAGCCAATCGCAATTACGCCGCTTTGGTTCAGATTATTTGGTGTATACCCTACTGGATAAACTGGTCGATCGTTATTTTCTAGTGCTTGAAGCCATTAGCGAGCGTAGCGAGGATTTGGACGACGCCATTTCATCTGGCCCCAATCCTGCTCAACTGCAAGAAATTCAAGCTTTGCGCCGTACTATGCAATATGTGAAGCGTGGCTTATGGCCATTGCGTGAAGTGATGAATACTTTGCAGCGCGACGAGGCCGATTTCTTTCGCGATGAAACCCAGCTCTATTTGCGTGATGTGTATGACCATGTGGTGCAAATGATAGAAAGTGGTGAGGCGCTGCGGGATTTAGTCAACTCCTTGCAAGACAATTACATGTCATTGCAAGCAAATCGCATGAATATTGAAATGCGCCGCTTAACCGTGCTGACAACGATTTTTATGCCGCTGACTTTAATTGCCGGAATTTATGGTATGAATTTTGAAGTGATGCCAGAGCTAAAATGGCAATGGGGCTATTTTATGGTTTTAGGTGGAATGGCGGTAATTGGGCTTGGCTTAACGCTGTACTTCAGGGCTAAACGCTGGTTTTAGTGGGGTGTAAATAAACCCAAACCTTAAACCACGGAGGAAACCCCGTGTTCTCAATGGTTTCCGTGTTTCAATATTTGGGTTTTATTGATGTAGGGCTTACTAAACCCACCAAGCAAAAGCAAATACGGCAAACATAGATAAGCCGATCGCAATCTTGGCCACTGCCCCCACTAGCATGCCAATAAAGGTGGCGATGCCTACCTTTCCCGCTTGCATCACATCTTGCTTAGCCCAGAATTCACCCACGGCAGCGCCAATAAATGGCCCTAAAAGCAGGCCGGGCAAGCCAGCAAAAATCCCTAAAACGCCACCAATGATTGCACCCCAAACCGCAGCAGGGCTAGCCCCCGCTTTTTTTGCCCCTAATGCCCCAGCAATATAATCCAGCGCCATCGATAAAATCAGCAGCAGTCCCAGCACAGTTAGCCAGCCATAGCCCACCCGCACAAACTGATCTAAATACGCTGCGAGCAACATGCCGCCAAAGATAAATGGTGTAGAAGGTAAAAACGGCAGCAGCGTGCCCAATAGTCCTGAAATCATCAAGACCCAAGCCAGCACCCACCAGCCAATATCTGCACTTAAAAGTTCTGGCATGTTTTTCCTGAAGTAAGAATCCAAGTGAGTTTGAGCATGGAACGGTTAGAAGGTTCTTGGTTTTGTGTTGTGAACAATCGGGGTTCTACCATACTCAATACAAATATTGAATCATCGTAGGGCGGGTGAAACCCCAAGCGCACTAATCAAATTATTTTTTATTAGCAAACGGCAAAAAAGTATAGAAACCACGCTCTTTGCATAGGGCTTTTTAAAGTCCCCTTGAAACACGCCGGAGCGAGGAACAAGCGGGGCAGGGTTTCGGCAAGGGAGCGAGGAACGAGCCAATCCCGCCCGCGGCCGACTCGATTGTCCGCAGCGCAGGGGCTTTCGTGTTTCGTGGGGTCGCCTTCTTTGGCTTCGTTTCTTGGCGAAGCAAGAAAGGAGGGCCCCGCGGTGGCTAACCGCTCCAAAATCAATGTGCCGAAGGCACTAAAAAGGTCTTGTTGTATTTTGCTTAGTACGTATGGAGTGCAATTCGCTTATTTTTTAGCATCGCTCGCGGGTTTCACCCGCCCTACGCACTAGCTACCCCAGTCTTTTGCGCAAAAACAAGCTGAGCTGTTCCACCAACCAAGATAACCCCAGCATGGCAATGATGATGGTGGCGGCTTGTTGTTGCTGGAATAAAGAAAGGGTGAAATAAAGCTGCTGCCCTAAGCCACCCGCGCCCACTAAGCCTAAAACCGTGGCCATGCGGATATTGTTTTCCCAGCGGTAGAGCGTATAGGCAATCCATTGTGCGGTGACTTGTGGCATCAGGGCGTAGCAAAAAGCATTGAGGCTGCTGCTGCCTGAGCAGACTAGCGCGTTAAATGGTTGGGGATCGGCGTTTTCTAGCGTTTCGGTAAATAGCCTGCCCAGCACGCCGCAAGTATGCAGCGCTAGCGCTAAGGTTCCGGCAAAGGGGCCAAGGCCGACGGCCAGCACCATGATGGCTGCCCAGAGCAAATCGGGCACACCGCGTAATAAATTAAGCCAGAGTCTTGCTGCTGTTTTGGGTCCTTGCCCCCAGCGGCCAGCAGCAGGTAGTGCCAGCAAGGCTGCACCAAATAGCGCCAGCAGCGTGCCGACGGCAGAAATTGCGAGCGTTTCTAATGCGCCTTGCGCCACAAGCGTCAGATGACTGGCGCTGGTATCAAAAGGGAAAAAATCATAGAGATAAGCGAAAAGCTGGCTGCTGGCGCTAAAGGCCTGTTGCCAATCGCTCCATAGCCAGTAGCAGGAAAAAGCCACCATAGTGATTGCCACCAGCAGCATTTTGTCTACGTTATGAGCGAGCGCTTTGCGGGCGGCTTGGCTGATGGCTTCGGTGCAGGTAACGAGTAGTAAAAAGACGATCAGCAAGCTGCCGACTTCGCCGCCATTCATCATCTTGATCGAAGTATCAAGCAATTGCCCCAAGCCGCCAGCGCCGACAAAGCCCATCACCGCCGAAGCACGAATCGCGCATTCCCAGCGATACACCGAGTAGGAAAGCAGCTCGGGCAGGGCTTGCGGCAGCAGGGCGTGGGTGAAAATCTGCCAGCGCGAAGCACCGCTGGCCGCGAGTGCCGCAGCGGCTTCTTTGGGCTGCGATTCTAAAATCTCTGAATACACTTTCCCCAGCATGCCGCCATAGGCTAAGCCCAGCGCCAGCACTGCGGCGGTAGAACCTAGCCCAAAGGCGCGAACAAACAGCAGGGCCCAAACGATTTCTGGCACGCCGCGCAGCAACACCAAGGCGCTTCTTAATAGCGGCACACCCAGCCAGCGGGCAGCGCGATTGCGGCCAGCGGTAAGCAGCGGAATCGATAATGCTTGGGTGCTAAATAGGGCGGCGGGAAAGCCAATTAGCATCGCCAGTAGCGATCCGCTCGTCGCCACGGCCAATGTCTGTATGGTGGCCAAACCCATCTCTTGCAAAAATTCGGCAGAATGAGCTGGCGGAAAAAAGCTACCTAAAAATACAAATAGATGGCTAAGCGTACCGCTTTCCCATAGCTTCCAAGGCGCAAAACCACTGAGCTGGAAGGCGGGGGCAAATAGCAGAATAACGATCAGGGTGATCGTTAGGCGCAAGCGTGCAGCGGGGTCTTTTTCCCGAACTAGCATCGAGCACCCCGAGGCAAGCTGGCCACGGGTGGGGCGCTTGGATCATTACTTTCCCCTGCATACAGCGTATCGAGCAGGGCTGGGCTGACTTCATGGCTCGGCAAATCAAACTGAATTTGCCCTTGAACAATGCCAATAATGCGCGGGAAAAATTTGAGTGCTAGATCAACCGAATGCAAGCTAGTCAGTAGAGTGGCATTGCGTGCTTGTGCTGCCGATGTGAGTAGGGCCAGTGTTTTATCGGCCAATACGGGGTCGAGCGCAGAAACCGGCTCGTCGGCAAGGATAAGATCGGCCGCTTGATACAGCACGCGTGCTAGGCCCACCCGTTGTAATTGCCCGCCGGATAGGGTATCGCAAGCCACAAATAATTTATCTGCCAGCTGCACCTGCTCTAATACATTGCGTATCCCTGCAATATCTTGCGGATAAGCCAGCGCCAGTAAAGATTGAGCAAAGGATTGTCGCCCTAATCGCCCTGCCGCTACTGCCGTGATCACACGGCTTTTGCCTGGCAGTGGTGGCGCTTGATACACCATGCCAATGCGGCTGCGTAATTGCTGCAGGCGGCGACGCTCTAACTGCCACGGGTTTTGATCTAATAAGTGCAGCTCGCCGCTATTGGGCGAATGGTGAGTGCCTAGTAGCCTAAGTAAAGAAGATTTACCCGCGCCAGAAGGCCCAATCAGCGCAATCTGTTCGCCCTGAGCGGCGGCAAGCGTGATGTTATTTAAAACGCGAGTAGCGCCAAGCGTGAGGGAGAGCTGTTGCAGTTGGAACATGGTGTACTTATTTTTTTGAAAGGGTAAAAAATCTGTAGACACAGAGATCAGGAAGAACACAGCACACGGAGTAAAAGCATTTATGCCCAACAGGCTGCTAGCAGCTTGTGCTTCTCACCAAACTTCCAAACCGTCATCCCCGAGTGTTTTTATCGGGGATCCAGCAGTAGCACTGGATTCCCGATAAATACATTCGGGAATGACGCAGTTTTGTAGGGCGAGTGAAACCCGCCGAGCTTTGCTTAAACACGAAAAACGGCGGGTTTCACCCGCACTACGAATGACCATTCAAGATTTCTCTGTGCTCTGCTTTTAAGCTTGGTGTGTGTCTACAGACCTTAGGTTCTTACTTAATCAAATCCACTTTCTTAGCTGATTCTTCAATCGCTTTGTAATTCTCGGCGGAGGTTGGGATAAAGCGGCTGGCGCGTTGTAGATCGAGCACTTCTTTATGCGCTGGGTTTTTAGCATCAAGCTTTAAGAAAGCCGCTTTCAGCTTGGCTGCGATGCCAGCATCCAGATCAGAGCGGATGGTCCAGTTGTAATCAAAGAACGGTGGCGTGGTGTAGAACACGCGCACTTTGCTTGGGTCTACTTTCTTTTGCTCGACCAATTTATCCCAAACCGAAGCATTCAATGCACCTGCGTCTACCTTGCCCGAAGCCACCCAAGCCACCGTTGCATCGTGGGTGCCGGAATACGCTGGCAAACCTTTGAAATCTTTATCAGGATCGATGCCTTTTTGCTCAATAAAGTAGCGCGGCATCAGGTGGCCAGAGGTGCTGGACGCCGAGCCAAAGGCAAAGGTTTTGCCTTTTAGATCATTCAGGCTATTGATATCGCTGCGGGCGGTAATCAATTTACTGGTGAAACGCGCGTCTTCTTCACGCTGTACCAGCGGCGTAACCTTGCCGCGTTTATTGGCTTGTACAAAGGTAAAGCCGCCCAGCCAAGCCAAATCAATACGCTTGCCAGCGAGGGCTTCTACTACGGCGGCGTAATCTGTTACCGGCACAAATTGCACTTTCATGCCCAGCTCGGCTTCCAGATATTTACCCAGTGGGGTGAATTTGCGTTGTAGTTCGGTAGGCGATTCATCAGGAATCGCTGAGACTCTTAATACTTCCTCTGCCTGGCAAAAGCCAGCGGCTAATAAGGAGGCCACAAGGGCGATGGAGCGTAGCTTCATGGTGGTGTTCTCGAATATTTTGATATGAGCTGAGTAGGGCGGGTGCAACCCGCCAAGTTTTAAATGCGTAAAAGCGGCGGGTTGCACCCGCCCTACAAAAGCTAAATAACTTCCCAGTGGTCTCATCAACGCAAACCCGTCATCCCCGAATGATTTTGTCGGGGATCCAGCAGGGCAGCTGGATTTCCGCCAAAGGCACGCGGGAATGACGATATTTCGTAGCGGGAAATTAATATGAGTTATGTATTACGTGTTTTTTTGCTGCTCCACCAAAACAAATGCGCGCCAATCAGAATCATTGGCAGGCTAAGCAATTGCCCCATAGAAAGATGCATGGCTAAGTAGCCAAGGAAATCATCGGGCTCGCGGGCAAATTCGGCGATAAAGCGAAATACGCCGTAGCCTAATAAAAACAGTGCAGACACTTGGCCGGTACGGCGTGGTTTGGCGGAATAAAACCAAAGCAGGGCAAATAAGACGATGCCTTCTAGGGCAAACTGATACAGCTGCGAAGGGTGGCGCGGCAGCCCGTCATGCGCCTGCGGAAAAATCATCGCAAAAGGCATATCTTGCGACGTCACACGGCCCCACAGCTCGCCATTAATAAAGTTACCTAAGCGGCCAGCGGCTAAGCCCAGCGGCACCAGTGGTGCAATAAAGTCAGTCACTTGAAAGAAGCTGCGGCCCGTTTTGCGGCCAAATACCCACATCGCCACCAATACGCCCAAAAAGCCGCCATGAAACGCCATGCCGCCTTCCCAAACTTTAAGGATATCCAGTGGGTGCGAGAAGTAAAAGTCTGGCTTATAAAACAGTACATAACCCAGCCGCCCACCAAGAATCACCCCTAGCACGCCATAAAATAAAAGATCGTCTAGCTCTTCTGGCTTCCATGTGTTTGATTGTTTGGCGCGCATGCGGCCCATAAACAAAAACAGCATAAAACCGATCAAATACATCAGCCCGTACCAGTGGATACCCACAGGGCCTAGATGGATGGCAATTGGGTCAAATTGCGGATGAATTAGCATGCAAACCAGCCTTCCGATAAAATGGGCCGATTATACCCTAGGCGAGCAGCCTGTCGGACTTAAGCGATCGTAGCGAGGGAAAGTCCGGTTTGAGACAGATTGAACGGATTTTTGAGGCGAATAGCTGGCTATTCAACGAGAAAATGCGTTATATATGGCCAAATCCGGCTTTTCCGCAGTAGATCAGCCTTAAGTCCGACAGGCTGCTAGGTTGACATTTGATTCGTAGAACGCGAAACAATGGGTAACTAAGCCGTACTTAGCCTGAATATTTCCTTTAGGCCGCCAGCCCTGCATGTTGGAGTGACAAAATTACTTTTACTACGCAGAGTCGATCAGCCGTTTTTTGAGCCTTCCTGCTTTTACCCAAGCGGTTGATGTGCTCTTTATAAATACGGCTATTCAGATATTTGAAGTCTTTTTCCTGATTGATTACTTCGCTGCAAGGATCTAAAAATGCCTGTCTATCTCCCCCGCACTAGCATGCATGGCCGTAAAAAAGCTTGCCGGTAGCCGTGCATAAAATAAATCTGTAATTCTAATTCTGAGTTTTTCCTTAATTCTATAGAAAGGAATAAAAATGCCCGTCTATCGCTCCCGTACTACCACGCATGGCCGTAATATGGCTGGTGCTCGCGCCCTGTGGCGTGCAACTGGCATGAAAGATGGTGATTTTGATAAACCGATTATTGCCATTGCCAATTCGTTTACCCAATTTGTGCCGGGCCATGTGCATTTGCATAACCTTGGTCAGCTGGTTGCCAGAGAAATCGAAAAAGCGGGCGGTATCGCCAAAGAATTCAACACCATTGCCGTGGATGACGGCATTGCCATGGGGCATTCGGGCATGCTCTATAGCCTGCCCAGCCGTGATTTGATCGCCGATTCGGTTGAATATATGGTCAACGCCCATTGTGCCGATGCGATTGTGTGTATCTCCAATTGCGACAAAATCACCCCCGGCATGTTGATGGCTGCGCTGCGCCTGAATGTTCCGGTGATTTTTGTTTCCGGCGGGCCAATGGAAGCGGGCAAGGTAGATTGGAAAGGTGGCGTGCGTAAGCTAGATCTGGTCGATGCCATGGTTGAAGCAGCGGACAGCAGCGTCAGCGATGAAGAAGTCGCCGCCGTAGAGCGCTCTGCCTGCCCAACCTGCGGCTCTTGCTCGGGCATGTTTACCGCTAATTCGATGAATTGCTTAACCGAAGCTTTGGGCTTGTCCTTGCCGGGCAATGGCTCGATGCTGGCTACGCATGGCGATCGTAAGCAATTATTCCTGCAAGCGGGCCGCACTATTGTTGAAATTGCCAAGCGTTATTACGAGCAAGATGATGATTCGGTCTTGCCGCGCAGCATTGCCACCAAGGCCGCTTTTGAAAACGCCATGAGCTTAGATGTGGCGATGGGCGGCTCGACTAATACCGTCTTGCACCTGCTGGCTGCTGCGTTTGAGGCTGAAGTCGACTTCACCATGCAAGATATCGACCGCGTTTCCCGTGGCGTGCCGTGCTTGGCTAAAGTCGCGCCCGCTACGCAAAAATATCATATGGAAGACGTGCACCGTGCCGGTGGTGTGATGGCGCTATTGGGCGAGCTAAACCGTGCGGGTCTGATCCACGCCGATGCTAAAACAGTGCACGCGCCGACTATGGGTGAAGCGTTGGCGAAGTGGGACATTAGCGTTAATGCCAAAGACAGCGAAGCGCATCGCTTCTTTAGTGCAGCACCTGGCGGCGTGGCTACGACTATTGCGTTTAGCCAATCGATGCGCTGGCCAGAGCTGGATTTAGACCGCGAAAATGGCTGCATCCGCAGCAAAGAATACGCTTATAGCACCGACGGTGGCCTTGCCGTGTTGTCAGGCAATATCGCGCCGCTTGGCTGTATTGTTAAAACAGCGGGTGTGGATGATTCCATCCTTAAATACACCGGCCGCGCCCGTGTATTTGAATCGCAAGACGACGCGGTTGCCAGCATTCTGGCCGACCAAATCGTAGCGGGCGATATTGTGGTGATTCGCTACGAAGGCCCGAAAGGCGGCCCCGGCATGCAAGAAATGCTCTATCCAACTAGCTATTTAAAATCCAAAGGCTTGGGCAAAGCGTGTGCGCTGCTAACCGATGGGCGCTTCTCTGGCGGCACTTCTGGCTTATCGATTGGCCACGTCAGCCCAGAAGCGGCCGATGGCGGCTTGATTGGCCTTGTGCACGAGGGCGACACGATTGAAATCGACATCCCACAGCGCAGTATTCGCCTTCGCGTCGATGACGCAACGCTGGAAGAGCGCCGAGTAGAAATGGAAGCCCGTGGTAAAAACGCATGGAAACCAGTTGATCGCCAACGCTATATCTCACCAGCGCTAAGAGCCTACGCCGCCATGACCACCTCCGCCCACACTGGAGCCGTGCGTGATGTAAGCCAGGTTGAGCGTAAGGGGTAAAACCATAAATCTGTAGACACAGAGAACACAGAGAAAGGCATGGAGAGCACGGAGAAAACCAAGTAAAAATGGGCTTGGGTTTTCTCCGTGAAACTCTGTGCTCTCTGGCCTCTGTGGTTTGAGATTTGGGTTTTTTTACCTATGCAGCCATGCAACAGCACTTGCAATATCGTCATCCCCGAGTGTTTTTGTCGGAGATCTAGTAGCACCTCTGGATTCCCGATACAAGCATTCGGGAATGACGCGTTCGGTGTTGGTATTAACTCGTTTTTCTCAGCGAAACTCTGTGCTCTCTGTGTCCTCCGTGGTTCAAGATTTGGGTTTTTGTGCCTATGCAGCCATGCAACGGCACTTGCTATATCGTCATCCCCGAGCGTTTTTGTCGGGGATCTAGTAGCACCTCTGGATTCCCGATACAAGCATTCGGGAATGACGTGTTCGGTGTTGGTATTAACTCGTTTTTCTCAGCGAAACTCTGTGCTCTCTGGCCTCTGTGGTTTGAGATTTGGGTTTTTGTGCCTATGCAGTCATGCAACGGCACTTGCAATATCGTCATCCCCGAGCGTTTTTGTCGGGGATCTAGTAGCACCTCTGGATTCCCGATACAAGCATTCGGGAATGACGCGTTCGGTGTTGGTATTAACTCGTTTTTCTCAGCGAAACTCTGTGCTCTCTGGCCTCTGTGGTTTGAGATTTGGGTTTTTGTGCCTATGCAGTCATGCAACGGCACTTGCAATATTGTCATCCCCGAGCGTTTTTGTCGGGGATCTAGTAGTACCTCTGGATTCCCGATACAAGCATTCGGGAATGACGTGTTCGGTGTTGGTATTAACTCGTTTTTCTCAGTGAACCCTGTGTTCTTCCCCCTCTGTGTCTACAGAAATTTTGCTGAAAGGTCCGTTATGAGCGCCATCGCAACCGCCATCCGCCTAGTCGTTACCCGCATCCCCTACGGCAAAGTCGCTACCTACGGCCAGATCGCTAGGCTCGCTGGCTACCCCAACCACTCCCGATTCGTCGGCCGCTGTCTGCATGATAAAAACACACCCGTGCCATGGCAGCGTGTGATCAATGGCCAAGGCAAAGTCAGCCCACGTGGGCTAGATGGCAATGATGATGAGCAGCGTTTTTTATTACAGTGCGAAGGCGTGGAGTTTGGAGAGGGGGGGAGAATTGATTTAAAGGTTTATTTGTGGGATGGGGAATGAAAAACAGCCGCTTAATTAAGCGGCTGTTTTTTTGAGCAGAAACAATTTGCTGTGTTAATTGCAGTCAGCTGCTGTTTTATCGGTTCTGTACACGCAGAAACTTGTGGTGAAGTCTGTTGTTAATGCTGTTCCACCACCATGGTCAGGAACAGCAACGCTTACTCCCCATGATCCTCGAGATACAGCCTCTTCTTTCATATCTTTACATTTTTTTGCCGTAATAGTTGGGCTAAATATGGTGATTCCACCTGTTTGGAGTTTGACATCTTGAGTGGAGCTAGGAATGGTTGTGGGTTTAGTCCCTATGCTTCCTGCATCCACCGTGTTGTAACTAATGACTGTGCCCGTTGGCATTGCATTTTGAGCATTAGACTCACGTATCCACAATATTTCTTGTTGAGCCTGATCGCATTGTAAGACGATCTTACGAAGACCTGTCACAGGAAGTGCTGGTGCTACTTGAATGGTATCTAGCAGTGGCTTATCGCTAGAGAAAATAAAGATATCTTGAGCAAATACATGCAAAGTCTTGGTGCTTGAGCATTTACTCCAAGAGCTTAAACATAATGAGCCATTAAATTTACCATCTGGCCCATCGTATTTACTATTGCTATTAAAATCGACAAGTTGATCAATTCCTAGATCAAATTTTCCATTTTCATTCACATCAATAAAGGCTTCGCCAATATCACTCGAAAAATCATTAATATCGACTAACTCAGCATCTTGATCCGCAATAATATTATTGTTTTTATCCACGAAGCTTTCTTCGCCAATTGCATAAGCCACAATATGCACGCGGCCATTAAGAGGACGTGGTTTTTGTGAGTTTAGAACAATGCTACATTGGCTGTCTTTGGTTTGGCACTGCCCCGTATTGTTGCTACCAATACGCCCACCATCGGTAATAAAGTTGACGACCGTGCCATCTGGAATGGGGTTATTAAAGTGATCGGCTAATCGCATTGTGAGGGTTGCAGTGGCACCATCGTATCTCCAGCCATTGATATTGCGGCGATCGACAGAGAGCGACAAGCTATCCATATCAGGAAAGCCAGTAGAAATAGATAAGCCATTAGATTGCGAGCTTAATCCATCTGATTTCGCCATTACCCGCACAGGTGTCGGTTGATTACCCGCTAAAACAATAGCTGTTGCTTTACCTGTGCTATCGGTAATACTGCTCGCGCTTTGCAAGCTAACACCACCTACCCCTACATCGAGAGAGAAATCAATGGCTTTGCCTTGAATACCATTGTTATTCGCGTCAACTAATTGGAAAACAACTTGAGCCGTTTCTTGTCTAGCCGCAGAACCAAAACCTTTTAATGTGATCACGCCATCTGTTGGCGTGGTGGATACAAATTTTAAGGAGCTCGATTTGCGTGGATTGAAATTTAATGTTGCTGAGCGAGGGGCCGTATTACCAATATTTAAGCTGGCTGTAATGGTGTCTGAGCCAGTGCAACCGTCATCTGTGTAGGTAGCAGAAGCTTCGCCCGCGATGGTTAAAGCAGTTCCATCTAGTTTTGCTTTGCCTGATGTGGCGCAACCTGACGTGAAGGTGACCGTTTGCGGTGTTGTGGCTGCAACGCCATTGATGAGTACTTTTACTTTGACCGCTGTCGTGGCGTAAGCATCAATGGTTGTTTGCCCTAGAGTAATTGGCTCTAGTGAAATGCTGGTGCTACCAATGGTGTAGTTGGCGATGCCCGTTACAGTAAAGGGGCTGCCACCTGATGCTCCAGCTGCATCAACCTGTAAGCTGCCTGCACCATTGGCATCGACTGAAGCTGCAGTTAGTGAAATAACCGCCTGACCACTGGCATTGGTCAGCACTTTTCCCGACGAGGGGACCATGGTGGCTTGCTTACTATCGGTGGAGAATGTGACTAAGGCGTCCGCAATAGGTTGTTTTTTAGAATCAAGTAAGGTGGCAGTTGCCGTTGTTTGTGCGCCCAAGCTGACAGAAGAATTTGGGCTAAGACCAACCGAGATAGAAACCGGCCCGCTGGCATTTGTGCCGCCTTGCCCCGTACCTGCGGATCCAGCTCCATCCCCAGAAGATCCATTACACGCTGTCAACATAATCGTTGCCAATAGCAGCAATCCGCCGGCGACTTTTCGCGCCGATTTGCCGTTGAAGTTGATTCGTTCCACTGCATACTCCTTTACTTTTTTTAAGGGCTGTTTTGCCCAATAGACTGAAGCTTTAAACCAAATATAAGCAGATTAAACGACATTGATTGCAATATAGCAATGTTCGTCACAATTTTTATTTGTAGTTTGTAATTAATTTTTTTGCTGAACAACAGGTTTTTTGTTTTTGAAAGGATTTGTCGTTTTTTAGGCTTTGGTATGTATGAGTTGTCACTCAAGGCTAGAGTAAATAAGCAATTAGGTATAAGGCTTAGTCATGTCCCCATTTCCCGTTGTTTTTATCAGGGTTTGGGCTTGTTTGAATTTATCTTTAGCTCAAGGCTGCTTGATTATAGTTTGTAAAATATGTTTTTGTTTTGGAAATGAAATGTGGTGTGCAAAAGCTGCACACCACATTTGGTTTGATGCTTAGTTCACAATCTCTGTCCAAGCAGAGCGGCGGCCTCTTAAATCAGGCCTGAGAAGAGCATGTCCTGGGTTTGTGTTGCCACCTGGGTCGACGTCGTTGCCGTCGATGTCTTCCGTGATTATGCTCGGAATTTGCTTCGGATCATCAAGCATAGTTCCATTTGTATCATTGCCTGTTTTGATAGACTGATCCTGTGTTGGATTGGAGCACATCCAATTGCTGCTGATTTCTAGGGGTAATAAATACTCTCTGCTGAAACCACCCGCTTCACATACAGCTCCATCCGGCACAGAGGTAACGAATCGTGCTTTTTCTCCCCGTGGTAGGGGGTCATTAGGCAGGCGTTCTTTGTTGATGAACATATTGGCGCGCCAGCCCCTGGTTCTGTTGTTGCATGCCAGTAGTGCTGCAGGGGTATCGAGCGCTTGGCTGTTGCCTTGGCGAGTTAATACGATGTCGTCTCCGATTTTTTCAAATTGCAGCTCGTTTAGTGCCGTTGAGCTGCGTAAGGCGGTAAAAGCAGGATCTATAACGCTGGCGCTTGGATCAACTAATAAGCCATAAAAAGTATGGGTATCGCCGTTGGCAATATCGGCCTGATTTAAATAACGCCCAGTGCCAAAGGTCACATAGTGCATGGTCTCGTTACGGGAATTTTTGTATGCCGTGGCTTTAACCATAGGGGCTGTGGTGATGGCTTGTGGTGCCAGAGTTGTCCCTGTTTGTGCTACTAAGGCACTGCTGCCATCTTCGGGATTAAAGCGCCATAAATTGCCCGCTAAATCGCCGGCATAGGCCATTAAGATGGTGTCATCTACGTTTCTGTTTTCAAACAAAACGCCAATTTTAGATAAACCACACAGGCCGGTATTGTTGCTGCAGCTGCTGGTAAAGGTTTTATCTGGCCTGCCGGTTGCGGCATCGAGTAAAAAAATATGGCCTTTATTATCTGTATTATCGTAGCCGCTGCTGAGTAATACTTTCCAGGTGTTGCCTACTTTCCCTACAACAGGAAAACCATAGGTTTGTCCTAGAAGTGGGTCACTAAAGGTCCATAAAAGGACTGGAGTGGTTGGGTTGGTAATATCAAGTGCATAGTATTCACCGCCACCACCACGCAAACCGCCAATTAGGATGGTTTTCCAGGCATTGCCGACTTTAATGTCAGTAATGGTGGGTGCACCATCCACAAAGTATTTGAAATCATTGGCATACGCACGTTCTGCCAGCTTCCATAGGCGAGGTGCCACTGTCGGTGGAACAAAAGCCCATTTTTCTTCACCTGTTACGGCATCAAAGGCATGCAACATCCCATCATTGGCAGGGGCGTAAACCATGGCCTTTCTATCTGCATTGCTACGCACAAATTCGGCATAGCCTGCATCGCTATAAGCTTTGTTTGGTTTTTTTACATGGCTGACACCACCATGAATGACAGAGCCTAAAATGCCTGTACGCACACGGTATAATGAGTTTTGATCTTGTGCATCAGGCTTGATCTCCTTGCTTGTATCGCCGCGTAAATAATTAATCAGAGCACTGGCAGTATTTTGGTTAAGTTGCGCAGAGTTAAGTGTGCCATTGCTGGTTTTTAGCGCGTTAACACCCACGGCCATGGCGCTGATAAGGTCAGGGTTGCTGTCTTTGAAATCCGTAAGCCTGGTGCAGGCTCCAAGCGTGCAGGTATAAATCTTCCGGTTAGCATGGCCCAACACCCCTAATTTTGTATTTGCCAACCAGGTAACGGCTTCTAATGCGCCGGTTTCTAGGTTGATGGTGCGTGCCTGTACTTCTCCTGTCCAGCTAATGGTTTTAAACGAGCTGGAGTAAATAGAGTTATCCCCTTCGCTCATAAAAGAGCTGGACACATCGGCAGCCCCTACAGAGGCTGTTTTAGCCTCAATAGCACTGAGCGCCTTAGAGATCCCTGCCGCTACAGCATTGGGATCTTTAGCACTGAAATACTCCCCACCACCATTCACTGCTGCATGCCATAAGTCATCGATGGTGGTAAGGGTATCCCCAGGCACGCGTGGCCAGGGCACTTGTTGATTAGTAAGTGGCTCGTAGTCGCTTCTTTTAAGCTGCCCATCCATACCCATACCCAGCGTGTAGGTGCGCATGAGCTGACGCCCTGCTGCGCCATTAGCAAACGCTTCTACCCCTGGTGTGTTATTGGCCATGTTGGAGCGGAGGTCCCTTTTAAAGTAATACATGGCCACGTCTGCCAGTGTTTCTCCGCTGTTTGTATCCCTCATTGGATAGGGGATGTCGTTGGTGTTATCTTGGTTGCCAATACCGGCATTGTTGCTGGTGTTCCAGTATCCATCAGTAGTGAGAATAGTGAAATTTTGTTGGCAACTATATTGCATGGGGTCTGTTACAGTCGCTGCTGGGCGTTGCCCGGAATAAATTTCTCCTACGGCTTTGAGTGCGGTTTTTAGCGGTGTGCCACCGCCTGGATTGGTAGCATAGAGCATGGAATACCAAGCCGCTTTTTGTGGGGTGGCATAGTTATCAATATTTAGATAACGCGTGTTATCGTATCTGTTTGCGGTGAGGTTATTGATGGAGGAAAACCCCACGCGAAAGCGGTCACCAATGCTGGAAAATGCCGCCCCTGCACTGGATTTCATCATCAGCATGCGGGTGCGGTAATAGCTAAACCAGTTGGCAAAATTTTGTCGTGCTGCGATAGATTGAGCGCTACTGTCGAGTGGAATTTGCTCTTTTCTCCAATCAGAGCCTGCGTTGTTTAATTGTTTTTCGCATTGGCTGGCCGATGGAACTCCCACTTTTGTAAATTGCCAATAAAATGCGCGCTCTCTGGGGCCGTTACTGCCACCAGTTGTTGAGTTGTAGGCAAAGAAATTCCTTGCCAGATCGTAGGTTTGGGTGCTGCCGCGGCTAAATCCATCATCCCAAGCCGCATTAAAGCTAGCATTCGGCATATCCGTGCCATTGGCATTTTTAGGGGCTAGGTAGTTGATTTCGGGATTGTAATACACGCCATTACACAGGGCGTTGTGGTAGCCCACCTTAGTTCGCCAATTGACAACATCATCTGGCATATGGCTCCAAGCCATCGAGCCTGAATCATCGATGATAAACATAACGTTGGGTTTGATATCTCCCGCGCTCAGCGTAGAGAGCGGTTTGTCTACCGTTTGGGCTGCCCAGCTATTAAGGCTGATGCTTAGAATACTGAGTGCAATAATTTTCATGGTTTTACCTCAAATAGCTTAGAACAACGTGGCCTGATAAAAAGTGACTGTGTTTTTGGGGCCTTCAATTCGCACGGTTATTTTGTAAATCATTTGATATTCGGAATTACTTTCAGGCTCATTAGGCGACATTTTTTGCAGGTCGCAACCGCTTCGGTTTGGGGTTTTTTTCCCTGCGGTGGCACAGCTGCGCTGAATAAAATAGGCTGCTGCATATCCGTTGGCATTGAACGGCTTATTTATTGTTGTTGACGGCAAGGGAGCGTTTCCTACATTGGGATTAGCCCAAACCCAATTGATACCGGCTGCCCATGCATTGCCGGCAATGGGGTTTGGGGTATTGATCGGGCTGTAGCCATTGGCGTTGGATGCACTATTTAGCACCCCAGGGGCATTCAAGGATTGGGCTACCAGCCAGAAGCGCGCTTTTTCTAGCGCCACATCAGCCGCTGCGGTTGTGCCTTGGCGTAGTGCCAGATTATTTGCTATCTGATTGCTGCCACTCATTGATCGGACAAGGGCAATGGCTGCTAATGTCATGACTACCAGTACGATCAGTGAAATCAGCAGCACCAGCCCTTTTTGCCTGTTTTTTAGAGCTTGAGATGGCATATATGCTCGTTTATAAATGGGATTCATAATATTAGGCATCTGTTTTACGGCGCTGCCGTGCTAAGTAAATTAGGCTGATTGGCAAACATCTGATTTCGCAGCGGCACCACGGTTTCGTGCACGGTGTAGCGATAGCATTGCCAGTTGGTATTGCTGGGCTGAGCATTGGTGGGCGTGGTGAATGCGCCACCTGCCCATGTAAATATGGCATTACTTGCCGTGGTACTGCAGTTGCCTGCTCTATCAGGTTTTTCTGGATAGTTGCTACGCACCAGTACGCCATAGCGAATTGCGATCAGCTGTTGCCATCCTAAGAGATTAGTGGGGGTTGTGTTGTTCCAAACACTCACGTTATTGGGGATGTTGTCGCCATCTGTATTGGTATCAAAGCCATATTCCGCTCTGAGCTGGATGACATTTTCTGTGGTGCTGGTCCAGCTGTTTTGATCGATGGCTCTATCTTTAGGCATATCCATGCTGATCAGGCTGCCATCCGTTGTATCGTTCGCACCACGGCATTGATTGGGGTTGCCTTCTAAATACACGCAGTAGGTGCGGCGTACCATTGCGCCAAAATTAAACAGGCGAGTTGTGTTCATCGGCAGCGATGTGGGGAAAGGTTGGTTTAATGCAGTGCCATTCCATAGCGCATTGGCTGTATGGCGCAGTAAAAAGTCTTTACCCGGCGTTGCAGCAGGCGTGCCTGTACCGCTGCATGTGGCATTGGTACAAGTTACTTGAAATAAAGGGCAGTTGGCTTGTGCCTGCCTACCCGGATCTGGCCATACCACAACTAAATCGTTCGCCCTGTACTGGCTTGCTAATAGGATATTGACGAACTGATCATCATTATTGGTGTGAGTGGTGCCTTCACCAAACATCGCAGGCATGCCCGCTGCAGCTGAGGTACTGTACATCAGTGAAATCTGATCAGAGCCACCTGGCACAGACGTGATGCGTACAGGCACAAGAGGGAAGTTGGTGTAATTGGGGTTTTGTGAAACCACATTACAGTTCAGTGCGCGGTTTGAGCCAATACCGTAGCCTGCACGTTCCAATTCTTTCTGGATTTGCATAATGGCAATCCCGCCGCTGCTTTGAGCATTGCCATTGCCTAAGGTAGAGCGGCGAAAACCTTCACTGGTATTAAAGGTCTGGTAAATAGCAAGCGAAGCCAGCAGTGAAATCACAATGGCGACCATGATTTCGACAAGGCCAAAGCCTGATGATGGATGCATTCTATAGTCCACAGCGTACATGCCTTGTTTCTAGGGGATCATTGGTTTCTAAAATTGTGGGGATATGCATCACGGTGGTGGCTTCATTCATCCCTTGGTTGTTACCTGCAACGGCCCCAGTTTGGGCACCACGTTGGGTTGGCCAGCTAATGCTGATTGTTACCTGACTCGAGCATGGCGTGCTGGTAGCGGGGGTATTTCTTTGAACCGCCACAGTGCAAATGGCATTATTCAGGTTTGTGTTTACTGCTGCCGCCCATCTCCTAGCGTCAGCAGAGGACGGGGCTGCACTCCTGCATTCGGTTCTTGCCATGGCAAAGCTGTCTAGGTTCGATGCATTACTGCGCATTTCACCCTCTATTCTCTGGATTAACTGCGTGGCCGTTGTTCGTGAGCTGCTGCTCACAGAATGACGCATGGCATTGGCTTGCAAGGCGCTGATGGCCAGTATGCCAAATGAAAAAATACTGATGCCAATCAAACACTCAAGCAGCATGGATCCCCGCTGGGAATGAAAAATAGTCATAGTGCTTACCTCGAGCAGCTAGCTGGATTGTTTTTCGGCGCGTCTGGCAGGCAAAGCTGCGTATTGCCGCCCGTATCAACCCGCATGCAAACTCTTGCCGGGCTTTGTACGGTGCTGTTATCGGCTGCTGGTATGTTGCAGTCGCCTACGTTCGATTTATTCGCGCTTACAATTAGCAGTAAAGATTGATTAGCCCGGCCAAGTGCATCAAAGCGAATCATGGATTGATCAGCGGTAAGATTAAATCGGGCCGAGTTTCCTTCAGCAACTGTTTTGCCTTCAATAAATGGGTAGTGGCTTAAGCCTGGCGCGGCAGTGGTGAGATTGACACAGGCAGGGCAGGCACGGATCAGCCAAGCTGTGCCGTCTACACTAGGGTTTACATTATTTGCATCATTTACAGCATTGTTCGTAAGAATGAGTTCTACATAGCCATTGCGCTTAATCGCCTCGGCACGGGCAAGTTGCACCGCACTTTGGAATGACTCGGCGTAGGTTCTAAGCTGAGTGCCCCGCACCCAAGCCTGAAACGGCGGCCCTGCTAAAGATAATAAAATGCCAAAAATAGCTAATGTGATCATGATTTCGATCAGCGTAAAGCCCCGCTGATTACGTTGAGGAATAAGTAAATCCATAATCAGCAGCCAGACCTTTTAGTGACCCAGCAGTTTTGATCTACTGGAAGAAAGGTCCAGCCTGCGGGGGCGGCGGTGGTTTGCTTAACATTCAGATCATTAAGTGTAAACGTAAAGCCGAGGGCTCTATTTGTGCCTGTCGCGGTTATGGTATAGCTGTCGGCTGCGATGGGGCTTCCGCAGCTGATGTTGAAGCTTTCTGTTGGGCGTGCATTTCTGTCGCATGGAAACCCAACATAAGTGCGGTTATTCATATAAAACTGCTCAAGCTGCACCCGTGTTTCGCTCAGCTTACTTTGAGCCTCTACTAAGCGGCTGCGGGTGACGTAATCGGTATAACTTGGGATGGCGATGGATGCCAAGATACCGATAATCGCTACGGTAATCATGACTTCGATAAGGGTAAAGCCGGCTGAAACTCGCATTATTGCTCCTACTGTGTTTGAGAGCATAATGCTTACAAATTGAGCATTTATCCAGTAGGCTAAAATGCCTATGGATTTTGATCGCCGGTCAATATTTATAGACGAACGGTAGTTGTGGTTCTGAATTGCAAATTTCAAACGATTATTTGATGTTTTAGGCTGCAAAACAGGGGTAAAAAGGCTGGCGTAGGGGATTAAAGATTGAGCTTTACATGATAAATATCATGAAATTCTAATGTTTGTTGCTAAAAAACCACTCATAAATATTTATCTGCTGTTGATTCCCCATGCCTAATGGCCTGATAAATCAGGTCTTTTTATGGGCACAACGTGAAATCACCTCACCGGCCCTGATGCAAGGGGCTGGTGAGGTGCTTGGCTTAGCGCAGAATTTCACTCCAAGACGAGCGTTTGCCTTTTACTTGAGTATTGAGCCTTGCAGAGTCGGCAGAGCCTGTGCCATCTGCATTCACTTGAACACTGTCAAGTTTAGAAGTGGTAATAGAAACTCTGCGTGATGGGTCATCGGATAATTTGCCATCCGAATTTTTGCCTACGCTGATAAATACATCAGTGGAAGGGTTGGCGCATAACCAGTCTTTGCTTAAATTAAGCGGCATTTTGTATTCGCGGCTGATCCCGCCAGGTGTGCAGGAATCTGCACCAGGAACAATTGAGCTGAATACGCCATAGGTATCAAAAGGAAAGGGGTCATTAGGAATTCGTTCTTTGCTAATGGGTAAATTGGCCCGCCATCCTTTGGTGCTGTTTTTGCAGCTGGTTAAATCAGTGCCTAAGGCAGAATTGGCCGCTCTTTTTAACGTAATGGTGTCAAAATTGCCATCTCCATTACTAAAGTCACCCGCTACAGAATTTGGGCAGTTATTAGATAAGCTTGCGCCATTAATGCCATCCAGCGTGCTGACTGTTCCTCCCAGATTGTCTTTAATAGTTTTGTCGCAGGTTTTATCAATCACCAATTCAACTAATGATCCTGATGAGCGCAAGTTATTAAAACTTGAATCAATAGCACCTAAACTGGGGTCTATTAATAAGCCATAAATGGTTTGTGTATCGCTGCTGCTCATATCATTTTGATTTAAAAAACGACCCGTTCCAAAGTTCACATAATGGGCGGGAATTCCGCTGCTGTTTTTATAGGCGGGCATTTCTTTAATCAGCGGGGCAGAGCTGATGGGCTGGCGCAGTGCGCTGGTGCCAGTGGTGGCCGCTAATACACCATTGCCCTGCGCGCCTGCCACATCAAAGCGCCATAAATTACCGGCTAAATCACCCGCGTAGGCCATTTTGATGGTGTCATCTACATCATGCTCGGTAAATAAAGCCCCAATTTTGGATAGCCCACAAGTGCCATCGGTGGCGGTGCAGGTGGTGCTAAAGGTTTTTTCCAGAGTACCGGTATCGGCATTTAAGACAAAAAGGTAGCCTTTGTTATCGCTATTGTCATAGCCCGCTGTAAGCAATACCTTCCATTGGCCTGCTATTTTACCCACCACTGGAAAACCGTATGTTTTACCGAGTCGGCTGTCTTTAAAACTCCATAAAGGGGCGGCAGGCGCCGTGGCCGAAGGGTTGGTAATATCAAGGGCGTAATACTCACCGCCACCGCCACGCAAGCCGCCCACCAGAATGGTTTTCCAGCTGCTACCATTATTAATGTCGGCAATGGTGGGTGATCCATCTACAAAATACTGGAAGTTGCTGTCGTAGTTTCTGTCGGCTTGTTTCCACAGGCTGGGCAGCAGACTGGGGGGGATAAAGGCCCATATTTCCTGCCCTGTTACGGCATCAAAGGCATGCAGCATGCCGTCATTGGCGGGGGAATAAAGCATGGCACGGCGGCTTAAGTTGCCCCGTGAAAATGCACCATAGCCGGAGTCTGCATAGGCTTTTTCGGATTTTTTAACATAGGTCACCCCGCCATGGATAATTGCTCCAAGAATTTTGGTACGCTGGCGAAAAAGCGCCGTTGTAGCGGCTAAATCAGGGGCTGAAGTGCTGGGCTCATTACTTTGATCACCCCGCAAGTAATCAACCAGTTTGCTGCCAGTAATGGCACTTTGCTGGGCTGCGTTCAGTGCGTTTGCTGTTTTTAAGTTGGTCACGCCCGCCGTAATGGATGCATTGCTGCCATAGTTTGCAGCGTCAAAAGTAGTGAAGCTGGTGCAGCTGCCTGTGCAGGTATAAATAGCACGGGGATTGCTGGTTAATGAGCGGGATGCCAATAGGGCTTGAGCGGACCACCGCTCGGTGGTGGTGAAGGTTGTGCTATTTACATCAACAGTTCGGGCCGCTACATCTCCGGTCCAGTCACGCGTTTTATAGCTGCTGTTGTAAACCGTATTGTCCGCTGCTGTCATAAACGCGTTGGATACATCAGGCGCGCCCACTGATCCCTGCCTAGAGCTGATATCGTTCAATGCGCTTTTCAGGCTGGCGGCTACGGCATTAGGGTCTTTGGCGCTAAAGAATTTACCTCCGCCATTCACCCCCGCATGCCATAAATCATCAATGGTGGTTAATTGATCCCCAACCACGGTTGGCCAGTTTTTTGTGCCGTTTTTAATGCCTACAAAATCATTTAAGCTGGCATTGCTGTTGGTTTCGTAATCATCCACATAATTGAGCGTGCCATCCATCCCCAAGCCTAAGGTATAGGTACGCATCATTTGCCTGCCTTCAGGGCCGGTATCAAAAGCAGGGATACCCGGCACATTATTGGCCATGCTTGGGCGTAAATCGGTTTTAAAGTATTTCATCGCCACATCGGCTAGATTATTCGATTGATTGGCTCCGTCAAGCATTGGTCTTGGTACGCCGGAGCCTGTGTCCTGATTGCCTACAGAAACGTAGTCGCCATTGGCATTCCAGTAGCCATCGGTAGTTAAAATTTCAAAATTTTGCTGGCAGGTGAACTGGATAGGGTCGGTTACCGCGCTTTTATTGCCCGAATAAATCTCCCCCACAGCCTGTAATGCGGTTTTTAAAGGTGTACCACCACTCGCTGGCACGCCATAAAGCATGGTGTACCAAGCACTTTTCTGTGTGCCATCGAAATCGAGGATATTCAGAAAGCCTGAGCTGGCAAAGTTATTTGCAGATAGCCGCCCAATCCGTGAGAAACCAATCCGATAACGGCTATCCATATCAGAGAAAGCAAGCCCTGCACTGGATTTCATCATTAAAATGCGGGTGCGATAGTAACTAAACCAGTTGGCAAAGTTTTGCCGTGCAGCCACCGATGCTGCACTGCCATCACTGGGGATTTTTGTTTTTGTCCACGAGCCAGTCGTAAGCGTGTTAGTTGACGATGGCAGCGAGGTATTGCACTCCGAATCTGATGGTGTGCTGGTGGAATAAGTCCAATAAAAGGCTGTTTGTTGTGGTGCGTAAGCACCGCCAGTTACATTGTCATAAGAAAAAAAGTTGTTTGATAAATTATATGTACTGAAGTTATTGGGCCCGCCCGAGGTGCCTGTATTAAATCCGTCATACCAGGCCGCGGTATAGCTGGCATCCGGTTTACTTGTTCCATCCGCATTTTTTGGGGGAAGGTAAGTTGTGGCGGGGTTGTAATACACCCCATTGCAATAGGAATTGTGATAACCCACTCTGGTACGCCAATTGGCCACGCTATCTGGCATATGCGTCCAGGCCATCGAGCCGGAATCATCAATTGTAAACATAATATTAGGCTTTATATCGCCGGTGGTTAAGGTTGACAGCGGCTTATCTGTAGTTTGTGCTGCCAAGGTGCTGACACTAAGGCCAAGCCATCCTAGGGTAAACAGATTGAGTTTCATAATGCTTGGTCCTTAATAAAAACGGCTTGAGTGCCGGGTGAAACTTGTTACGTGGCTTAATAAAGAGATGCTTGATAAAAACTGACGGTGTTTTTAGGGCCTTGAATTCTTACCGTAATCAGGTAATTCACATTAAACGATGTTTTTTCTTTCAGGCAATTTGGGCAGGCTTTTACCAGATTGCAAGGGTTGCCCGTAGCCGCAACGGTATCAATCACCAGCGAGGGGGCAGCAGCGTTGCTGCAACTGCGCTGAATTAAATAAGAAGCACTAAAGCCATTTGCGTTGGTGACTGTGGCGGTACTGGTGGCTTGTGGCATGGCGGCGGGCGTGCAGGGCCTGGGGGCGCACGTGGTGGCCACCCAAACCCAGTTGCTGCCTGTGCGCCACTGCGTGCCGTCATTTGGGTTAATCGGGCTGACGGTGTTGGTGGCGCTATAGCCATTGGCTGCAGAATCCGCATTTAATGTGGCGGGGGATGTGCCGGAGATGGCAATCAGCCATTGGCGTGCTGTTTCCAGAGCCACATCGGCAGCGGCTGTAGTGCCTTGGCGCAGCGACAGATTATTGGCAACCTGGGTGCTGGTAGTGATGGATCTGATCATGGCAATACCCGCCAGGGTCATAATCACCAGCACAATCAAAGAGATAAACAGCACCAGACCTTGCTGGTGGCTCCGGGCAGGAATACGCGGCGTGCTCATGCTATCGTCTTCCTTAGAGAGTGGAGGTGGGTTGATTGAGCAAAATCTGATTGCGCAGCGGCACTACGGTTTCATGCACGCTGTAGCGGTAGCATTGCCAGTCGGCATTGGTGGGCTGGGTAAAAACATCAGCGCCAGACCAGCCTAAGTAGTAGGCCGCAGTGGTGAGGGTAAACGCATCACTGGGCGTGGCGGCGGTGTAGTTATTAGTACTGTCGTTAACGCAGGTGCCAGCTCGGTTGGGTTTTTGCGGGTTACTGGCGCGTACCAGTACGGCAAAGCGGACGGCTAATACCTGAGGCCATTGGGCCGGGGCTGCTTTTTGCCAGGTATCAACGTTGTTTGGGATCGTGTCGCCATCCACATTGGTATCTAAACCGTATTCGGCTTTCATTTGAATCACATTTTCTGTCACAACTTGCCATGTGCCATCGGCTGCAGCTGCTGCATCCAGCGCATCCGCGCTTAGCAGTGAGCCGTGGATTTGGGTACCGGCTCCCGCGCAACCATTGCTGTTGCCACTAAGATAAACACAGTAAGTGCGCCGGGTGAGCTGGCCAAAATTATATAAGCGGGTGATTTTGCTTAAAGCGGTTGGGAAGGGTGAATTAACTGTGGCAGAGTTCCAGGTATTGGCTGCGTTGCCAATGGCAAAACCATCGGTTGAAGCGGGTGTGCCGGCGCACGGCGTGGCATTGGTGCAGGTCACCTGAAACACCGGGCAATTGGCCAGCCCCGATTGCCATGCAATCACCAGATCATTGACTGCCATGCTTTGCCCGCCTAAAACATTGGCAAATTGAGTATCGGCATTGCCGTGCTCAATATCTGCCAGCTGGGCCACCTGCCCTCCGCCTGTTATGCTTGCGCCATATAGAAATGTAAGGCTGTCAGATGTGCCCGCGCTCTGGATTAAAACAGGGATTAGCGGAACATTATTCAGAGCGGCTACTCTGGAAACTACATTGCAGTTGAGTGCGCCCACATCCCCAATGCCCATGCCGGATCGTTCTGCATCTTTTTGTATCTGCATCACGGCAATTCCACCATTGATTTGCGCGCCTGAGCCGCCCATGCTGTTGCGCCGGTAGGCCTCATTTACACCAAAAATTTGATAGATAGAAATCATTGAAACCAGTGCAACAACCACTGAAACCATGAGTTCCACTAAACCAAAACCGCTGGACTGGCGCATAGCATGTCTCTTTAGTTATTGCACAGAGTGCCGTTGGGGGTGTCGCTCCACACCGTCTGGATATCAGCCACATTGGTGGCGACATTCATTTGCCCGCCGCTGCTGTCTGTAACGCCATTGGCACCGGTTAGATCGCCACGCCGTACCGGCCAGGCAATGGTAACCGTGGCGCGGCGAAAGCATCTGATCGTGCGCCCAGCTGCGTTATCGTTATCAATGGCTATGGTGCAGGTGGCGCCAGGCAGTTGCGCGGCAACCGCTCTGGACCAAATTCCTGCGGTGGAGGTTGCTGCGGCAGATGTGCAACTGGTCATACGGAAACTATCTAAATTGGCGGTGCGTGGATTAACTCTCATCAGGCCATCAATTCTTTGCATTAATTGCATGGCAGATGTACGCGAAGAGGTGCTGGATACATGCCGCATGGCGTTGCCTTGCAGGGCCAGAATAGACAACACGCCAAATGAAAATATCGTGATGCCTACCATGGCTTCCAGCAGCATGGAGCCGCCTTGCTTAGTGCGAGAATGCTTATAAATCATGGCTTCTAGCTCCTAGCACAAGAACTGGGGTGGGTTGCCGGTGCATCGGGCAGACACATTCTGGCGTTTCCCCCCCGGTCTAAAACGACACAAACTCTGGCCGGATCGGTCACCGGCCCGGCGCCTGCAAGGCTGCAATCTGCAGGGGTTGCTTGGGCTGCGGCATCGGCCACAATTAAGTTAAATGCTGCATTAGCCCTACCTAAGCCATCAAAGCGGATTAATCCGGCGCTGGCATTGAGTGCAGGGGGATTACTGCTGCCGCCTTCTGCCAGCACTTTTCCACCAATAAAGGGGTAGGTTTCTGCTGCAGTCGCTGCGGTTGCGATATTGGCGCAGGTTGTGCATTCGCGGATCAGCCAGGCCGTGCCTGTTGCGCTGACCGTTACAGCATTTGAATTTCTGGCAGCATCTGCCCCAACCGCACTATTGGTTAAAACAAGCTCAATATAGGCATTGCGATTAATGGATTCGGCTCTGGCTGTCTGAACTGCGGTTTGAAAAGATTCGGCAAAGCTGCGCAATTTAGCGCTGCGAACCCAGGCTTGAAACCCGGGCATGGCAATCGCTGCCAGTAAGCCAAAGATAACAAGCACAATCATGACTTCTATCAGGGTAAAACCATGGTGTTTTTGTGGGGAGTCGTTCATTTTGCAGGCTCGCCTAACAGATATTCGGTTTTTTGCTGACCCAGCAATTATTGGGAGAAGGGCTAGACCAGCCTGCAGCCGTAATTGCCGAAGTTTTTTGGTTAAGATCATCCAGCGTGAAGCTAAAGCCAGTCATTTTATTGGTGCCTGTTGCGGTGATCGTAAAGGTATTGGCTGTTTGCGTGGTGCACGTGATGCCAAAGTTTTCATTCCCAATTGCGGCCTGTGTGCAGGTGAAGCCAACATAGGTTCTGTTGTTTATAAAAAACTGTTCTAGCCGCACTCGAGTATCACTGAGCTTGCTTTGTGCCTCTACCAAGCGGCTGCGGGTCACATAGTCGGAGTATTGAGGAATGGCGATCGCGGCTAAAATGCCGACGATTGCAATAGTGACCATAATTTCAATCAGGGTAAATCCGTGTGGGTTTCGCATATCCGCCTCGTTTGCCTTAGTCGATTTGCTTCATTTGTTTTTATTCTTATGGAATATTAATCAGCGTTTAATGAGTTAGCTAAAGTATGCGAGTAGCGGGGTTTTTTTTAGGTTGAGTGGTTGGTTTTGCCGTTAATCTGCAGTGAATGGCAAATAAAAAAGCCCCTGCGGCTGAAGGCAGGGGGCTTGTGACGACGTTTTGTAGCGGGAAGTTAATGAGCCAAGTTTTAAGGCAAAAACCGCTCTAGCAGCGTATTTAAAAACCGCTGCCCACGTAAAGTGGGCTGGATATGATTAAGCTGGCGCTCGAGTAATCCATCTGCAACGGCTTTTTCAATCTGGTGAATCGCTTTAGTTAGCGGTAAGCCGGTGCGCTCTTCAAACAGGCTTAAATCAAAGCCGCCAGTCAGGCGCAGGGCGTTGAGCATAAATTCAAACGGCAGTTGCTCTAAAGTAATTTGCTCTTCCGTTTGCACCGCAGAGCCAGAAGCCATTTTTTGCAAATATTCAGTCGGCTGCTTATAGCGCATCTGCCGAATAATTTTATCTGGGAAGCTGATTTTGGCGTGTGCACCCGCGCCAATTCCTAGGTAATCGCCAAACTGCCAGTAATTTAAATTGTGCTTAGCCTGGCGCTTAGGCTGGGCAAAGGCGCTGGTTTCGTAATGCGCAAAGCCAGCGGCGGCCAGCTCTGCTTCAATCGCATCCGACATATCGGCGCTGCAATCTTCATCTGGCAAGGCAGGCGGGTAGCGGTGGAACAGGGTATTAGGCTCTAAAGTCAGGTGGTAGGCCGAAAGATGCGTGGATTTACAAGCAATGGCGGTACGAATATCTAGCAGCGCTTCGGCCAGCGTTTGCTTGGGCAGGGCATACATAATATCGAGATTGAAATTATCAAAATGCTGATGGGCAATCTCGATGGCGCGATGCGCTTCTTTATCATCGTGCACACGGCCTAGCGCTTGAAGGTGCTCGGCATTAAAGCTTTGAATACCAATAGATAAGCGCGTAATGCCTGCGGCGCGGTAGCCGGCAAATTTTTCGCTCTCAAAGGTGCCCGGATTGGCTTCTAGCGTGATCTCGGCATCGGGGTGCAAACGCACTCTGGCCCGAATCCCTTCCAGCAATTGATTAATCGCCTCCGCAGAAAACAGGCTTGGTGTGCCGCCGCCCATAAAAATACTGCTAATCGGCCTGCCCCACATCAGCGGCAAACAGGATTCTAAATCGGCCAGCAGGGCAGCAATATACGGCTGCTCTGGCAGCGCGCCTTTTTGCGCGTGCGAGTTGAAATCACAGTAGGGGCATTTTTTAATGCACCAGGGAAAGTGAATATACAACGCCAAAGGCGGTAAGGCAGAAAGCGCCCAGTTAGCTTTGCCGATGGGCATGGAAATCGATTGCATGGTGTTCACTTCTTATGGGTATTGCGGGCTTTATAAAGTAAAAGGTCTGTAGACACAGAGATAAATGAGAACACAGAGCACACAGAGAAAAACCTTAGGTATTGCATCATCTGTAGGGCGGGTGAAACCCGCGAGCAATGCTAAAAAAGACGCGGTTTGCACCCGCCCTACGTGAATAGGCAAGGCAGCTTTTCTCAATGTGCTCTGTGTTCTTCCCTTTCTCTGTGTCTACAGAACTTTGGGTTTCAAATTATTATTTCTGATACGGGTTATGCAGTTCATCCACCAGCCGGTGCAGCACGGCTTTAATCTGGGCTTCTGATACCTCCATCAGCAGCCCGTCTTCTAGTAAATCCTGAGCCATTTGTTTTAGCTCGTCCAAATTTTCATTCATGACTTTTACTTTTTCGGTGCAAGACACCACCGATTCATCGCCTCTTAGCCATGTGGCCCAGCGGGTTTCGCCTTGATTTACAGCCGTGCTCATAAGCCTGTTTCCTGCAATTTAGCGATCAATTCACGCAAAGCTTTGCCACGATGCGATATTTGGCTTTTTTCGTCTGCGCTGATTTCTGCTGCTGTTTTTCCAAACTGCGGCAGCAAAAACAGCGGATCATAGCCAAAACCTCCCTCACCTCGGCTAGTTTCAAGGATTTCACCGCAGCAAATACCATCGCTAATCAGCGGCTGCGGGTCATCCGCATGGCGCACCAGCACCAGCGCGGCATAGTAATAAGCGCTGCGATCCGCTTGCCCGGCAAGGCTCTCGAGCAATTTTTGATTATTGCGCGCATCCGATTTTGGCTCACCCGCAAAGCGGGCCGAGTAAACCCCTGGTGCGCCGCCCAGAGCATGCACGCAAAGGCCTGAATCATCGGCTAGCGCTGGCAGGCCGGTAATCCGGCTGGCGTGGCGGGCTTTTTCTAAGGCGTTTTCAATAAAAGTGTGGTGCGGCTCTTCGCACTCGGCCACGCCCAGCTCGCCCTGTGGAACAATCTGGATATCTAGCGCGGCAAATAGGCGGTTAAATTCTTTCACCTTACCGGCGTTATTGCTGGCTAAAACGATGCGTTTCATCATTGGTAATTCTTTTTTTGTAAGATAAGCAGCTCTTGCTCGCGCTTCATTTGAAAGCGATTCAAAACACTATTGCCAATTAATAAAGGCCCATTGTCCTGATCGCGCACGCTGGCCTGCACATTATTAAGTAGTAGGGAGCCGATACGAATCTGCGCAATCGTGACCTGCCAGGATTTAATCGTGCCATTGGCCGTTAGCGCGCGGGCTTCGGCACCTTGCTTATAATCCACACCCATTTTGCTGGCCAGATTACGCGGCATAGATAAAAGGCTGGCACCGGTATCAATAATGCCGCGCTGGCTAATGCCACGCACGGCAATATCGGCAAAATAATGGCCTTGCGCATCCGGGCTCAGCGTGAGGCCCCCAGCGGTATCGGCCACACTGTTCCTGCTGGCGATATAGCCTTGCCCAAGTAATAGCTGACGTTGGCGGCCTGCAATACTAACTACAGCTTGCTCGTTGCTAAGCGTTACCAACTTTACTTCACCAATTTGCTGCCCCACAGTTAAGGTCTTTTTTTGCCCATTGATTAGCAAAATGCCCTTGCTGCCCATCGCTGCAAGTAGGGTAACCTCGGTGGCAAATACGGGAGGGGCAAGCAATGCAAAAATTAGGGCCGCTTGTTTCATGTTAAGAATGGCCTTTAGTTACTTCACGTAAAGCGTTTTCAATCAGCTGGAAGTCAGCATCTTTAAGTAATTTGGAATCAGACAACACCCGTCGCCAAGTTCTAGCGCCCGGCTGATGCTGAAATAATCCCAGAATATGTCGGGTCATTAAGCGTATCGGCAAGCCCTGTGCCATTTCTGCCTCAATAAAGCGCCGCATCGCGTGCATGACTTGCACACGGGAGGCGGTATGCGCCGCGCCGCCGTAAAACAACTCATCTACCTGAGTCAGTATCCAAGGATTATGGTAAGCCTCACGCCCCACCATTACGCCATCCAGATGCTTTAAATGCTCCGCCGCTTGCTCATGCGTCGTAATGCCGCCATTTACAATGATTTCTAAATGCGGGAAATCTTGTTTTAACTGATAAGCATAATGATATTTAAGCGGCGGAATTTCGCGGTTTTCTTTAGGCGACAAGCCTTTTAAAATTGCATTGCGCGCATGCACAATAAAAGTATTACAACCTTCATCAGCGATCGTACCCACAAAATCGCGCACAAAGTCGTAGCTTTCTTCCTGATCAATGCCGATACGATGCTTGATGGTGACATCAATATCCACCACATCTTTCATGGCCTTTACACAATCCGCCACCAAACGCGGCTCCGCCATCAGGCAAGCACCAAACGCGCCATTTTGCACCCGCTCGGAAGGGCAACCCACATTTAGATTAATCTCGTCATAGCCCCAGCCCTCGCCCAGCTTGGCACAAGTCGCTAAAGCCATCGGATCAGATCCACCCAGCTGCAAAGCAATTGGGTTTTCAATCTCATCAAAATTAAGATGCCGCTGCTTATCCCCATGAATAATCGCCCCAGTTGTCACCATCTCGGTGTACAGCCAAGTGTGCTTGGTTAGCAGTCTGGAAAAGTACCTATAGTGGCGATCTGTCCAGTCCAGCATAGGTGCTATAGAGTAGCGCCTACCCCTTGTATCCATTGGTTTTATTGGGTTTTCTTCAGTCATAGCTTGCTTTTCATGTTTGCGGTCTTCTACGGTCGAATGCGGGTTTGAGCGGTACTCAGTTGCATCAACTCCTATTTTGCTGCTATTTTCAGGGTCTGAAAAACACGAATAGGAGCGCTTAAAGTGGCCACCATTTTACGCGTATCGAATAAAGACGGCTCGGTTTCTTTTCAGGCACAAGTACGCATTCAGCGAGCTGGAAAGATTCTGCTGAATGAATCCAGAAATTTCAAAGTTTCAGGTGCTGGTACACGGGCAGAGGCGGTAGCAAAGCGTTTGGCTGAAGACTGGGCCGCTAGGCTAACAGAGCAGATGCAAGATGCTACAGCGATCAATCAGCACAAATTAAAAAGTGTCACTCTGCAGTCGCTGATTGGGCAATATATTGAGTTTATTGAAAAAGACAAACCGATCGGCGATACAAAGCGCAGCGTCCTGAATATTTTAGCGCGTTCCACCCTGCTTGGGGATTTACCGCTGAGTCGTCTCACCACGGATATTATTGTCGAGTATGCGCGTGAACGTGGCTCGGGCGGTACTCTGCCACAAACGATCAATCAAGATATTATTTATTTAGGGGGCGTTTTAAAAACAGCAAATAAATATTTTGGTATGAATATTGATATTTCAATATTTGAGCTGGCATCAGAGTATCTGCACGCAAACGGCATGATTGGAAAATCTGCAGAGCGAGATCGGCGTCTTGGCGAATCAGAGCTATCACGCTTAATGGCAGTGGCCAGACCGACGAATCACCAGCGTGTGATCCCAATTACAGATGTAATGCGTTTTGCTGTTGAAACCGCGATGCGTCTTGGGGAAATTGTAGCTCTGCGCTGGAGCGATTTAGATGAGAAAAATCGCACCATCATGATTCGGGATCGTAAAGACCCTAAGAAAAAGATCGGTAATAACCAGATGGTCCCTTTGCTGGGCTTTGCGATGGATATCATTCAATCCCAGCCTCGTGCGCATGAGTGCATTTTTCCTTATAAAGCAGAGTGTGCTAGTGCCGCTTTCACCCGGCTTTGCTCGCGTGCTGGCATCATTGATTTACATTTTCATGATCTGAGGCATGAGGGAATCAGCCGCTTATTTGAGCAGGGGTATGCGATTCAGGAAGTGGCGTTGGTGTCTGGGCATCGGTCATGGAAAAACCTAGCACGTTATACCCAGCTGCGGGCTGTTGATTTGCACAGGGATAAGCCAAGAGTGATTACTGAGCTGTCTGATCGAGTTGATAGGCGTTAAAAAGCCCCGCAAGGGGCTTGGTGGTTTTCTTGATTTTTAATTTTTAGTACTGGTTTGCATAATCGCTTCGGTTGTTGGCTTGCCAATGATCCTTATTGGCGGGCGCTCATACAGCGCAATAGCGCCTTCGTCATCTTCGCGGCAATCCTCCCATCCAAACGAATTGCACCTAAAATAACCAAATGGCTCGGTCTTGTTATTAATGGCGGCTTGCTCGATGGCGGCAAGACGGCATAACTCCGAAACGGCTGGGGCAAAAATATCTCCTACACGCTCATGATTTGCGGTGAATATGGCTAGGTTTTCTGCGATTTGTAGTGTTTTACTCATTTTCTACCCCCTCCAACTTGTCCATTGGAACGATGAATTCGACGTTTTTCATTTCACAGCACGCGATGAAATCTTTTTCACTGAATGCGTTCACATAACCCATGCCACGTACGCCAATCTGGAAGTGTTCGTTATGCTTGTATTTTTGGTAACCTGTTTGTGAAACATCACGCAATGGCAATTCAATACCACGGCAAGCATAATCTACGATGCAAATGATGGACTGCTCTTTAGCCAGCTTTGCTAATAGCGCGTAATCTTTTAATGTTTGGTAGGGCGCAATTTCAAGTGGATGGTTCATTTTCCACCGCCTTGGCTTTGATTTTTTCATCGTATTCGGCAAGTTTTGCTTGGGCGACTTCTCGCCACTTTTCGCCGTGTTCGTTAAGTAAAGCCATGGCCCAGTGGATAAAAACGGCCTGCTCATATTCAGCCTTTTTTGCCTTATCTTCGTAAATACCTGCTGCAATTAAAAGCTTTGCGATTTGAGTGCGGGCAAAGTTTGGCCTGCCTAAAATATCTATTTGGGTATCGCTTAATTTAATCATCGCTTTCCTCTCCCTCTAACTCATTAATCCATTTATCCATGCAGCTTAAGCAAATTTTCCACTCCCCCCAAAAGTCGCCGTCTACTCGTGCTCGTTCGTGACGGTAACGCTGGCCCAGGGTGATCGTGTGGGAGTTGGTCTCGCTAAAGCTCATGCAATGGTGTTCTTTTCTTGCCGTTCTAATTTTGACTGTCTGCAGGCTGAGCTCCCCTTCTTCGCCTTGCCATATGCAGAATTCGATATATTCTTGATCGCTACGGCTCATGATTTGATCTCTAAATTTGAAGCTGCCATCGCCCAAATTGCTTTGATATTGCTCCAACTAATAACTCGAACTATTTGCACCTCGCCATAGCCACCGCACATCTCGCATTCATCATCTGAATCTTCGTCGTCGAAGGCTTGGCATTCGCATGCGTCTTCATATATCTCCTTGAACTCACCAGATAAAAGATATTTAGCGCCATTTCCTGCGGTAAGAGCTAAAGGTAAAATCCCGTAACCAGAAGGGACAACTTGCCCCGGTAGCGCTGTCAGCTCAGCTTCAACTGCTGCCAAGCGCCGCAGTTCCTTCGCTGCATCGGACAAATAGCCAAGTAATTCAAGCTCTCCCGGACGGCCAGCTTCTAGGTATTGGGCTAATTCAATTGCGTTACTCATTACTGAATCCCTCCGTGAGGATTGCCACATTTCTTAGCGCCACATTCGCAGCTATAAACGCCTTTAGCCGTAATCGAGAGAGTGGAAAAACCATTGGCGCACCCACTCATTTTTTTTACCGCGATATCTTTTACAAATTTCCACTTATGGCGCGGGCCATTAGTGCAGGCTTTTGGTTTCTTCATTGAATAATTGCCCCTTTGGTTTACAAGCCAGCCGTTTCAAGCTGTTCAAAGATGTCTCGGCGCACTGTTGCCAAGCGCTGTAGTGGCATGGCGGTGAATAGGCCGCTGGCGGGTGCATCGTTAAAAGTCAATTTATTGCTGACCATCAATTCAATATCTTTGCCAAACGTTGATTTATTTCGCTGCTTGATATTGATAATCCCTTTAATTCTGTTTTTATTGTGTTCATAGATATTGGTATCGATAAAGCGCTTACCGTTCTTGCTGACATCACCAAAGTATTCGTTTTCCCATACTACGATTTGGGCTGGTTGATTTCTGAGCAGTGCCACTAGCCCATTCATGGTGTCATCCATTGCTTGCCCGCCGGTTAATACGGTATGGATATAAACCGTTTTGCCCATTTCATTGAGCATATCGATTACCCCGTTTTCTGCTAAATAGGCAGAGAGGGGAATAAAAGTGCTTGCGCCATTATCAATAACGGCTGGGCAAGTCTGATTCATTAAGCTTTCAATTAGGCAGTCAAAAACTCGTGAATCTATTTCCATGCTTTGATTTAAAACATTTAGTCTTTGCACGGGAAGAGATTTATAGCGGCTGAATGTATCATTTACTGGATCTGTATCTGCACAAAATAAATGGTCGTTTTTTTCCTGCAGGTATTGCGCCAGTAATACGGCAATAAGACTTTTGCCAACGCCGCCTTTGCCTTGTAATACAAAATGAATGCTCATTGCTTTACTCCCAGAGATTGTCGGATGGTGTTTTGTCGAATTCAAATGACGGATTGCTATTTTTTGCTGCGGGTAATGCTTGGGCCGTAATTGTTTTGGCCGGGGCTGTGGCCGTGGGCGCATGGGTTTTCCTTTTTGGCGGCTTCCTGATTCTGGACAGGGTTGTTTGGTAAACCTCAAAGCTGATATCAAGGCCGTGCAGCTGCTTTAGTGCTGCCAGTATTTCTACGTGGGTGTAGCCATCGGCTTGTGCGGCGTTAATTTCTGGCAGTAAGGCTCTTAACCTTGCTGCGGTGCTTTGCGGTTTGCGGCTGGATAACTCAGTGAGTAAATCGGCCATTTTGTTTAGAAAGTGTTTAGTTTCTGTTTAGAAACTGTTTAGATTTTGTTTAGAGAATGTTTAGAAAGTGTTTAGTTCTTTACACCCTGCATTCCCAAACTTCTTTTGTTGCTTGCTTTAGCTCCGCCCCTAGTTGCCAATCCAGCCGCTTTTTGCTGATCGCGGTGTCGCGGGCGATTTGTGCTGGGGTGGCCGTGTTTTTGATGATGCTACGCAGGTTCATGGTTTGATTTAACTCCTGCGCATCCCGTGTGTGTGCTCGTGCTCCTCGCATGTCTTGCTCCTTTAGATTTGGCTTTGTTGCCAGCTTTGTTTGGCGGCTGCGGCTTGTAGATCGATCCAGTTTGCTAGGTCTTCGATTTTTACAAAGCGTGGGGCCTGTGGGCTGTCTCTTAAACGAATGGCGGGGAATGGCAGCTTGTTTCGCGCGGCTTGTTCGTTCACTTCCCGTTTACCCAGCCCCAGAAAATCCACCCCGACCGTTTCTAGTGGCACCAGTGCTTTTTGGTAGCAGGCAAGTAGTACAAATGATGTGTTCATGCTGTGGCCTTTTCTAGCAGAATAGCGGTCTGTTCTGTAACCGCTGTTGACCGTACTTTGTAAACATCCAGAGTGCGATACATGCGGCGCTGGTTTTCTACTACGGCGCTGGCCGCTGCGATTTGCTCGCTGGTTAGGTAGGCATCGGGTATATCTAGTACTTGCATCAGCACACGTAGCGGCTGCTGATCAATGCTGAAATGCATATCTTTGCCCAGGCGTTCCCAGCAGTTGATCCAGCCGTCTAACGCGGGCACGATGGGTAAGCGGTCATCGTGCTTATCCCGAAAAACCGCGTATTCAGGTCCGCCTTCGATACTGGCGAATTCCAACTGGCCAGTGCGCAGATCATCAAACATCTGATCGATCAGTAAAAAGGCGCTGCGTACTTCAAAGATGGTGGGGGTAAGTACTTTTTTACGGCGGCTGGCGCGGTTCATGCGTGGCCCCACAAGCTGCGTGATTGATGTTGTATCGTTGATTGCAAATGCAGCTCACAAATAATATGCAGGCTGCGAATGTCGCCGTAATTATTGATGTTCTGATCAATAAAATATGGCGATATGCCGCGCTCGCTAGAATGCGGATTAACTGCTGCAATATTACGGCGATTGATTTGCCAGATATGCCCGTTTAATTTACTAATTAATTCGGCTTGATCGTCAAAGTGCACGCTGGTAACAACGATGTTTCCCACTGTTGATTTGATACGTTTTTCTAATTCCTCTGTTTGTTTTAATGCGTCGCCAAACGCCATTTTTGTAAAATCATGCTGAGCCAGCAGAAAATCAGCTACAGTGTCTTTGCCTGCCCCAGCTAATCCGCTGAGCCCGATAATAATGCGTGGTTTATTCATGATTGTTTCTCAAAATCAGTAGGATTAAAAGTAATAGACAGGCCGTAAAAAATATAAATAATGCCTAATAAAACCACTACAGCAAATGCGCTGTTTTCTGGGGCTGGAACTTTAATTAAAATTAAACAGATAGCCATCCATGCAATTACAAATAAAGAAAAGAGCACTAAAACAATGATTAAATCCCGCATAGCTAACTCCGTTTAATAGTTCACTCACATCGCATAGCCACCGCTTTGGCAGGGGCTATACGCTGGGAGCGTTAAGCTGCAGCCCTTTGTTCTTCGGGCAGGTAGCCGATCATTTCGCATAAATTGCTGATTAAGGTCGATGTCATGAGGGTTTGTACGGCGGCTTCGTGCATCCATACGTCAACAAAAGATTCTTTGTTGTAGGCTTCTTCATAATCATCAAATGCAATAGATTTAAGGTGGAATTGTTCGGTTAAATTAAAGGAGCCTAATTTTGATATGAGTTGAATCTGTTTTACTTCAAAACCACTATCAAGTGCTTCAATAAAACCTTTCTCAGCAGCGGCTGTTGCGTTGTGCAAATTAAATGTGACTTTTTCTTTTTTTTGTCTTTGGAGCTGTACATGATCTCCTACATTAAAGTGGCCAAATGCTGTGTTATTGCCATTTACTTGGTCGCATAGTAAGGCTGTAATTCCTTTGGTTACGCTATTAATATGAATGGTAGATGTTTTTAGCGTTTCAATTGCAATTATTAATAAATTAATAATCATTTGTGCATGGCGGCTGCTACTAATGGGGATAATTAGATATTTCTTTTTTGTATCAAAGAAAACAGTAATGATTGAGGTTTTTGCAATGGCTCGCTTAATAATGTCAGTCGCTACGATATCTTTAAGGTCGCGTCTTTCCTTTTTGCCAACTTTGCGTTTTTCTTCTGTTTCAACTTTTGCCACTAATTCCTGCGTCTTTAGTTCAATGGCGCTGTTAGGGATTACTTTTTCATCAATGCGCACGGCAAAGGCCATGCCTCCTTCGTAATTGATGACCGTTTCATTGCTGATAGGTACGCCAACAAAGCCAATCGACAGTGTTTCCAGTGAGGTTGGTTCAATAAATGGACGCGCTTCTAGTTTGTCGGCAAGTATTTTCGATGTGGGCATTTCTACATTAAAGACAATGGCGTTTTTTATTAATTTCATGGGGAGCCTCAGTTTGGTGGTGGTTTTTTTAGTTGACATATTAAGTAAGGGTGGTCGCTCCGATCGGCTCGGTATTGGTTTGAATGCCATAATCCGTAAGCCAATTAAAGGTACTAGCGGCCATAAAGTAAGCCCCCTGGCCTTTGCTCTTGTTGAATCACGCCCAATGCCACAGACTTCTGGTCCTCTTCACTCGGCGCATGGCGCTGTGCCTGTGCATTTAGGGTGGTGCTCAGGTGGTGCGCGTTTTCTGCGTTTAATAGAAAGCGATGAATGATGCCATCGGCTGTTTTTAGACCAATGCCTACCTGCCCTTGAGCGTCGGTGGCGGTAGTGCAAGTCCAGCAGGCTTGTTGGTAGCAAACAGGGATCATTTCCAGCTCCTCACCCGCCATGGCGGGTTTTTTAGTTGACATACAAAGTAAGGGTGGTCGCTCCTGTGATAAACTGTTGATGTCTTACTAGGACACATTCAACTTTTACTAAGGAGCAACCATGGAAAATCATTACTGCATGACGGTTGGTGAATTGCGCCAAGAGTTATCTGGCTATTCAGACAACACCCCATTAAGTTTTGGAGCAGGCGATCTGGTGTTTTACCGAGCCAAAAACCGTGGAGCTGTCGATCAACCTGCCGTTAATGTCGAGTTCAATCAGGTTTACGTCGTAACTGCTGAATAATCGGGCGGTTATCGCCGGTCTTGCTATTCATCCAATCGCGTAGCAGGTTTAAAACGTCGTCTTGGTCGCCGCTTCGGTAGCTTTCCATGAGGGGGCCTAGTTGGCCCTTTTCACCTGGGGCATGTGTGCGTAAGCGGTACCGTCCATCTTTGCCTTGCACAATCACGGCGCTGCAGTCGATGCGTGAATAGTCATCGGTGTGATAAGCCGTGGCTTGATCGATGTTGCCCATCTCTAGCTCCTCACCCGCCATGGCGGGTTTTTTATGTTTGATGCACAACGGCGTTTGAAGATATGTCGGTATCACCAGAGCCGAGGCCGTTGTGCTGGGGTGATGTGATTATATTAGCAATGCTAATTTTAATTAGCAACGATAATATTATTTTTGATGTTAAATAAGGATACGCTGTTGTAATCGTGGGTATGGATTGAGGGTTAAATTTCTTGGTTTTACTTGGGTTAGGGCGAAAAAAAACCCGCCGAAGCGGGTAAGAGTCATTTTGATTGTGTTACGGAGCCAAGACAACTTCCTTTACTTCCCCATTGGATACTGCGACGCGCTTCATGATTGAGCCTCCTTCATTGAGGTAGTCATTAACTTTCCATGTGATAGTTGTGTGAATGAAAAATGCACCGTTTGCAATATTTTCAAACTTAAAAAATCCTTGGGCATCACATTGGGTATTTTTTGTTAGTTGGTAATATTCTGGAGGGGTGTTCTCAAAGTTAATACGTTTTCCATATAGTCCTGCAGAGTTATAACCCTGCTCTGAATTTCCATAAATAGATGCCATTCTCTCCGTTGAGTAGTCTGTTGCGGGCAAGAGGGTAACTTTCATTCCAGCGCATGTGACTATGCCCCCTGCTTGTTGACGAATTAAAGCACTGCCCTTAATGGTGTTTTTCCCCTGCTCGAGTAGTTTTTCAGTTTCTGTAACATTAAGTTTGGATTTGATGTTTGTGGTTGATGCGCAACTGGTTAAGAGTGTTGCCAATAATGTATAAAGGATGGTTTTTTTCATCTCTATGCTTTCGAATTGTAAGAGAGTAGAAATTTACAGGTTATATAGGAAAAAGAAAACCCGCCGAAGCGGGTTGGGTTAAGCTTACTGTTGCTATCGTAGTTTCTCCAACAGCTCTCCCGCTAAATCCAAGGCTCTTGGGCTGTCTGGCCCTAGTACCGCCAACTTTACTCGTGCGCTGGCTAGTGGTTTGCCGTTGCGGGTGGCTGTTTGGGTGAGCCAAGCGGCGCGGGGCTCGAATGCTTCCCATGTGCTGGTTATGCTGATGCTGTCGCCGGTGATGGCTGGGCGTAGGTAATCGATTTCAATTCTGCTGCTTACAATGGCGAGCTGTTGGTTTTTAAACCATGCATAATCGCGATCTTGCCAGAATTGCCAGCGGGCTTCGTCAAATAGTTCTAGCCAGCGTGCGTTATTAACGTGGCCAAATCCATCGCAATGGTAGGCGCGTATTTCAATATTGGTCATTGGTCAATTGCTCTAATAGTAGTTTTAGGCTGTCTGCGGCCAATAGGCTGGTGTCAAACTTGCTTAGCCGCTCCATGAGTAGTTTATTATGTTGCATGGCCTTGGCATTGTCGCAGACTAAAAATATAGATTTTTTGTCGGTGCCGCTGATTTCCTCCAAGCGAATGGCGGCTTGCAGAATTTCGGCAGTATTGCAGTGCTCGTGGTCGAGGATGCCGATAATCTGTTTCTTACCTTGCCATACCTGCCAGTGCTCTTCTGACTCAATCATTTTCACCATGCCAAAGCGTTGTTTTAGCAAAATGACGAGCGGATCAGGGGTGGAGGCCGTGTTTTCTAGCCCGCCACGGCTGCGGGGTTTGAGTAGGGTTTTGTGAAAGCCAGTGCGTATTTGCATTTGCCGTGCAATCAGTAGATCAGGGGTGTCGTGATTGGCCTGCCATGGGCCATCGAGTACCAGCGTTTCTGGGCTGCTTGATTGCAATGCGCCATCTTTGCCCCTGGCTAGCGCTTGGGATTTAACCCGCTCTTCAAAAATAGCGATCTGAGTTTCCCATGCAGCAACTTGCTTGGCGCTAAATGCAGCTAATAAATGGCTGATGGGTAGCGTGCGGCAAACCATGAGATTGATCGGGGCAGGAAAATCAAATAATGCACCAATCGCGCCCGCTTCACCCCGCACTTGGCGTACCCCATTTAAAAACACGGCATATACCTGCGCGGTGACTTGCCGTGGCACTGGGGGGAGTGCTTCTGCTAGTGCGGTGAGTTCAATGAGTGGGTTGTAAGGCATTTGTATTCCATCGTGTATTAACTAGGCCAAGACCACGCCGCAAAGCATCCAGCGGTGCATGGCACTCTTGGGGGCCAATTAATTTTCTGGCCCATTCCTGTAATAGGCTTTCACAGCTAATAAAGGCGGCATTGTGTGAGGTGCTGGCGGCAAGGATCTTTATTTTTGCACTGGCTGTTGGGGCGAAATCATCGATGGCCCCAATCAACGCCGCAAGTTTATTAATACTATAGGCAGGATTCTCTAACTGTGCCGCAGTCCAAAATTGCCCGCCAAAGCATTCTGCCCCATCAATCACTACAAAATCATTTCCGCCCGTCCAGATTAAATTACCTGCGTGGCTATCGATATTGTCTAGCCAAATATCTAGGGCGATAGTGTGATAGAGCATTGGCCATTTAAGCAGCATCTCAATCAAGAGTGGGCTGTCGGTTTGAAATTGGCAGTCGGCAATGTCGTTATTTATTTCTGCTGATGCAAAACAAATGGTTGGCTCATCCGGCCAGATTTGATCGGGCCATGCCTCACGAGCCCGCTCGGGGCTGAGTAAGTGAATCCAAACTTTAGGTGATGTGCTGATGCCTTGTGATGTGGCGAGTGTCCAGCGGCTGATCTCGCTGAAGCAGCCTCTGCTATTACGCGGGAATGGCTTGATGTAGGCCATGACGTGTTGCTTGTTTTCATCAATTAAATCGGCCAGGGCAGATGTAGGTGAAACACAGGCCCAGCCGGCGTGGCGCTCTGGGCCCAGAACGTGGATTGTTGGGTTTTTACTGGTCATTTAAATAGGGTATTTATTAAGCTGCGAGACTAGTTGATTGATCAATAGCGCTTGTTCTGGTGTGAGGGGGTGGACGACTAGATTGGCAATCAGTTGCAGCTGGTTTGGGTGATGCTGTTCAAAATGCGTGGATCGCAGTATACCTGCGAGGTCAATTAGTGCGCCAAAATCCGACAAATGGCCAGAATTCAAGCCTAAAGACAGTTCAATTTTCTCACATAGTTTGGGGCCAATGCTGCGCGATGGGCGGGGCCCAAGGCAGCGCGTCAGAGTTGACGATTCTACGCCCACGGCGATTGCGAAGGCTTCTTGGGTTGGATAGCCTGCAATCAAGCGTTTGATGAGGTGGGCGCGAAGCTCATTGATCTGCATGCACGAATCCTTACGGATATCGCGGCTTGCGTCATTGACCTGCGCGGTAAATTAAAGCGGGGATTTTTTGTTGGTTTTGGCTGCCATCTGGCTGAGGGCCGCATAATCTGGCTGAGGCGCGGTGGTGTTGGCGGGCGCTGTTTTAAAAATATCTGATGAGTCTGTCAGGCTGCTAGATACTTTGCCGCCTGCTGATGTAATCGCAGTATTGGTTAGGTTTTGTGCTTGAGATTGAATTGCAATATCTTCAAAACTAAGCAGAATATTTTCTATTCCAACCAAAGCTTGTTTTGGAAGGGCCCCAGTTTGATCTAGCCGTTCTAAAAGGGCAATCAGCCTACTTATTTTTGGATTTAATGCACTTTTTTGTTCTGTAGGTGGAGTGTAATTTGCATTTGATCCATCCATCATGCTCATCAATCGTGGGCTGATGATGTATGGATCTGCATCTAAATGTGGGCAAAGACGAATTAAAGCCTCTAAATTCAACGGAATATGTCCGTTAAAATACTGACTAATTGCACTTTGGTTGGACCATCCCACTAAATCAGCAAGTATTGCTTGCGAGATTCCTGTTTTTTCTTTTTTCTTTTCAAAGGCGAGTTTAAGCCGCAGTGCTTCTGCTTGTTCTTCTTCGCTCAGCTGACGTCTTGGTTTGCTCATCTTCACTATGTTATTAGCGTTGCTACTAATAGACAAAACATCAATGGTGTTGCGTTCTTGAATTAGCATTGCTAATATCTCGGTATGGACAAGCTAATTAACTACCTCTCCGATCGCAACATCAGCGCATTTGCTCGCGAAATAGGCATGTCACCAAGTCAGTTGTTTCAAATCTTGACAAAGGTTCGGCCATTTCCGATTGCTTATGCACCGCTCGTTGAATTGGCATCTCAGCGCGAGGTGAGGTGTGAAGATATTTGCCCACAAGTGCGCTGGGATGTTTTGCGAACGATCCCCGATTCCTCCCCTGATCTCACTCCCCAGTGAGTTCAGTTCCTCGCTCCCCAGCGAGGTTTTTTACAACATTTCCCGTAGCCAATAGTAGAGGCTTACGGCGAAAGAAAAGAAGAACTTGATAGGCGGCATTCTTCATATGACTAACTCAGAGTTTGCAAATACGTATCGCGATTTTGTGCTGGCGGTGGAGTTGTCGGCAGGTAAGGCGGGTTTAAGGCGCTTATCTGAAGTGTTTGATCGTGCTTATTCAAGCGTGGCCAATTGTGCCAATCCTAATCTGCCTGAGAAGCAATTCTCTGTACTACAGCTAGCCCATATTGTTGCTAGCAGTGGCTCTCCTGAAATTGCTGCGGCGTTAGCTGCCCTTACTGGCCATGTGGTTGTGCCATCACGTTTGCTACTGCAAGGCTTTGCTGTGGGTAATGCAGAGCAATTAGCACGACAGGTATTGCTTAGTCAGATGGGTACAGCAGCATCTACCAGTGCTGCACTGGTTGATGCCTATGTCGATTTGAAGATTGAGCAGCATGAGGCAGAGCGGATTGAGCGCTCTATCGATGAGCAGATTGCTGCGCTGAATGGCATCAGAGCAGTGGTACTTGCTGCCGTGGTGAAGTAATGGATTTCCGTCAGGCATCGCTGAATAAGCAAGCTTGGCGAATCCGCTATTTGCCTCGCCATGAGCGCAAGTCAGCGGCAAGGCGCTTGTGTTTGCAGTTGCTAGCCATCTTGGAAAGATAAATGCGATTTGAACCGAAAACATCACAGGAGTAAGGCAATGGATCATATGCAGCGTAACCAAATGGGGACTTGGCTTAGGGATTGGGCAGGCAGCAAGTTGTTTAGTCTGAGTGCGGATGGGGAGGTGCTGGTCCAGATGCAAGGGCGTCTGCAGCTGCTGCGAGATAGGAGTGCTTCCACGCATCTGGCAAAAACTAGATGTGCAGCGATGCCGAAAACCGAGTTGGCGGAACTGGTTCAGCGGCAGGCCGCTTGGATGGGCAAGAAGCTATTTACTCTGGCCGACTTTTCGTCTGAGGGAGTGTTTCTGCCCCACACGCCAAGTCTTGCAGCATCTGTTGTGCCATTGGGCTTAAGCCAGTGTGCTGAGCGGATGCCTTGAGTAAACGTGCCAAGTCTAATGTATTCACTCCTGATGCGATGGCAAGTGATTGCATGAGTCCGCGCAAAACTTCTTGGGTGGTGTTGAGTTGGTCTAGTTGATCTTGAGTCACTTTAATTTTCCTTAATGGTGGATTATGCAAAAAGAAATAGGAACGACTGAGGCGTGTTCTTCAGGGCTTGATTCAAGAGTGTTGGTTTGCTTCAGCCAGCACGCGGGCCGCTTCGAGGTTGGCAAACTCAGTGCGAGCGCGGGCGTCGATATTCAAGCCTCTGCTGCTGCACCAAGCAGGGAAGGTATTTGGATTGATGTACGCCTTGACGATGATGTGACCTGCTCTCAAGTAACGCTTGCGGCCTTGCTCTGCCTTGTCCTGCCACTGCAGGAAGGTGCGGGGGAGCAAGTGTGCATCGCTGAACAGTTGCAAAAGCTGAGGGTAATCAGCCTCTTTGTACCAGACCATACCGATAGCTTGAATGCTTGAATCCATATGAAAACTTACCTCAAGGTTGTGTGCTTCATTAAGGGGTTTATGCGTTTTGCATCTCAGATTCTATCACTGAACCCCGCCTCCCCATTGGAAGCAAGGCGCGCAGCGGCGCAGCGTTCACCTGCTGGTGAACATTCCCCCTATCTAGGCAAGCTTACAAGATCCCTGCCGGAAAAAGGTACTCCCCCAACTTTCTAAGCTGCGGGTAATTCGGACCCCATTGTTTCGGTTGTAGATGGGTTTTAAACATAGTGAACGCGGAGCGTGAGTTGTATGAGCTTTCCAATAAATTACGATGATGCGCTAGGTCAACTGCAGGCATTTGGTCTGCTGGTGACTGCAATTGATGTTGGCCGCATGAAGCGGGTTAAGGTTGAGGGCGATCGGGAAAAGCGGGGCTGGTACATGGTGCATGAGATTTTGCGCGATGACGGCCAAACGATGATCGTTGGCAGCTTTGGCATGTGGCGGGGCAATGAAAACAACGCGCAAAAAATAGCGCTGGGCAAAGATGTTTCGTTTTCAGCGGATCAACTGGCCGCCATCAAAGCTGCCGCCAAGGTTGCTCAGGAACGTGTTGATTTTGAGCGTAAGCAAATGGCTGATCGCGCTGCAAAAGAAGCGGCGGCGATGTGGGCACGGCTAAATCATGACGGTGATTGCACGTATTTAGCACGTAAAGGAGTGGCTGGGCATGGTGTACGGTTTACTGCTGCCGGAAATATGGCGATTCCGCTGCTCGATGGGGGAGGAAAAATCCATGGCTTGCAGATTATTTACGCCACCAAGTCCAAAAAGACGGGCCGTGATAAGGATTTCTGGCCTGAAGGCATGCTTAAAAAGGGCTATTTCTTTCAAATTGGTACGATTAGCAATGTTGTTCTGATCGCAGAAGGCTATGCCACAGGCGCCTCAATTCATCAGGCAACCGGTTTGCCGGTGGTGATTGCATTTGATGCGGGTAATTTACTACCTGTCTCTCAGGCCATTCAGGCTAAGTACAAAAAAGCCAAGGTGCTTATCTGCGGCGATGACGACTACGTTCAAAAGTGCGTAGTAAAAAGCTGCAAAAAATACAATTTAGTTACGGCTACACACTGCTGCGCTTGCGGGGCAGAAACCAAGGCAAAAAATGCTGGGGCACTGGCTGCTGATGCCGCAGCACTGGCTGTGTCTGGGGCATGGATTGCGCCTGTATTTGCGAATGAGCGCCCTAGCGATAAAAAAGGCCCTACAGATTTTAACGACCTGCATGCGCTGGAAGGACTGCATGTTGTTCGCACTCAGATTGAAAACCGCCTTACGGTATTGGGCTGGGTTGGCAATGCGGTGCAGCCGCTCGCTCGCGCTCAGGGGGGCGGGGAAGTATCGAAGCTTGTAATTGGTGATGCTGAAGAATTATTTACCCGCTTTAGCTTGGTCTACGGGGCGGGTGGTGTTTGTTTCGACCATGAGCATCACATGCTGCTGAAATTGTCCGATGTTCGTGATGCCTGCGCAGATAAGAATTTTGTTCGTGATTGGCAGGCAGGGATACATCGCCGCAAAGTTGTTCGTATGGAACAAGTTGGTTTTGATCCAACAGGCCTTGATACAACAATCCTTTGCAATATGTGGGCTGGCTGGCCAACTAAACCGGCAGCGGGCGAATGTTTCGAGCTGCTGGAATTGCTTTATTACCTATGCAGCGGCGAGCCTGACGCTGATGCTATTTATGGCTGGCTACTTAAATGGCTGGCTTATCCAATTCAGCATCCTGGCGCAAAGATGAAAAGCGCGTGCGTTATCCATGGCCCGCAGGGTACGGGTAAAAACCTGTTTTTTGATTGCATCCGCGATATCTACGGCGAATATGGGCAAACCATCGATCAAACTGCGCTGGAAGACAAGCATAACGATTGGTCCAGTAAGAAGCTCTTCCTGATTGCCGATGAAGTGGTTGCCCAGCAAGAAATGCATCACATTAAAAACAAATTGAAATGCATGGTCACTGGCGACACGATCCGGGTAAATCCAAAGCATGTTGCGGCGCATAAAGAGAAAAACCACGTCAATTTAGTGTTTCTCTCTAATGAGCATAAGCCGATTGTGCTTGAGCGCGATGATCGAAGAAATCTGATTCTTTATACGCCACCGAAGTTGGACAAGATCAATTACATCGCTATCAATGCAGAGATTAAAGCTGGCGGCGTGGCGGCGCTGCACAATTATTTATTGAAGGTTGATTTAACTGGCTTTCATCCTGACTCAGAACCGCCGATGACGGTAGCCAAGCGCGATCTGATAAATGTTTCTATGGATGGCTGGGAAGAATTTGCAATGAGTTGGTCAGAAGGATTGCTGGCCCATCTTGGCGTGCTTCCTTTGCCATGCGATTGCGAAATTCTTTATCAGTCTTATCGGCGCTGGTCAGAGAAAAGTGGACAGCGTTTCATTGATCGCAAAAATGATTTCACGGGGAAAGTCAGCAAGCTGAACGGTTTTGCTAAGCGTGAACGCGTTCACGTCACCATTGGTCATTGCAAGCGCCAAGTGACGATGCTGTACCCCTTCGGAAAAACAGAAATTCCTGTTGGGGAAACAGCGACATCGTGGAACTCGTCATGCATTGAGAAGGTAACAAATGCATTAGAGATAGCACGTAAAGGGGCGGTACATGAATACGCCTAAAAAAGTGAGTCATGTTACTGACGAAGTGACTCATAAAACACCCCGCAAACCCGCGTCAAATATAGAAAGTTACCCTTGTTACTCAAGTTACTCATACATGCATGCGCTCGCTCGCGTATAGGCGCATAGAGATACAGGTCTATTTTCTTTCTTTTATATATATCTGTATGAGTAACATGAGTAATGTAAGTAACATCTTATAAAAATCAATGAGTTAGATGTTTTTTTGTGCGTAACAAGATGAATCACCTTAGTAACATCACGGGAAAAGTAAAAAAATGAGAACAGAATTCACAGTTACTGGAAACGCCCTTCAATTCCTTGGGCATGATTTAAGCGTCAAGGCGCAGCGTTGCACTGCCATTGCACTCACAAAGACCGCCAGCGCAGCCAAAGCGGCCATCGTTGCTGATTTGCCCCGTATCTTTGATCGTCCAGTGGCTTTCACGATGAATGCGCTGGTTGTGCGGGCCGCTCGCTATGAGCGCGGCTCGATGACGGCCCGTGTGGATTTCAAAGACTGGCAAACCAAATACATGCGCAACATCATCGACGGCGGGGCAGATATGGCTGCTGCGCGTCACCTAAAACGCTTTGAGCTGGCTTTGCAAGCAGTCAATGCTATGCCGCGTGGCTGGGTTTGTGTGCCCGCTAAAGGTTTTCCGGTGGATGGCTACGGCAATATGGGGCGCGGTACGCTGATGAAGATCGTTAGCCAGATTGGTACAGAGCTTCTATCCGGCTACCAAAACCGCACGCATGACCCTAAGGCAATGGCGCGCAATAAAAAGCGTAATGGCACCTTTTTTGCGCTGCAGCCGGGTAATAAGCAGGGCATGCCTGCTGGTGTATATCAGCGGGTGCGTACGGGCTTTGGTTGGGGCACGCGTTTAGTACTGGCCTATGTGAAATCGGCCAAATATACCCAGCGTTTAAAGCTGAAAGACTATGCACAAGCTGCGTACCAACAGCACTTTCAAACAGAATTTAACAAGGCCATGAATACATGAGCGATTTTGTATCTCAAGCAGAATTTGCTAGGCAGATGGGCTGGGCAAAAAGCTATGTGACCAAATTGAAGCAAGAAGGGCGTTTGTGCCTCAGCGTGGATGGCAAGGTTGATGTTGAGGCCAGTAAGCGGCTGATTATCCAAACGGGCGGGAGCGATCGCCCTGACGTCGCTGAGCGCTTTGCTAATGAAAGAGGCCAGCAGCCTGCTGATGAAGTCCCTGAAAAACTTTCTGAGTGGGGTGGCCCCAGCAAAGCTGATAGCGCCGCTAAGAAAGAGCATTTTGCTGCGCTGCAGGCAGAGGCCGATTACCGCGTGCGTATTGGCGAGCTTGTAGAGGCCAAAGAGGTGGCTGCTGCGGTGGCGGATGTGTCGATCTCTTTTCGCCATGCGCTAGAAAACCTGCCTGCACGGGTGGCGGGGGAGTTAATCGGTAAAGATTTGGACCAGATCCGCTCTACGCTCAAGCAAGAAATTTATGCTGCTTTGTCCGAGATGGAACGCAGCTTTGCGGAAAAACTGACTGAAATAGCGCCGGAGGTGGCGTAATGCAAACCGCCAATGCCTACCAAATCGCCTATAAAGCCGCTCAGCGAGCGGTGCGCCCCAAGCAATTTTTAACGGTATCTGAGTGGGCAGATACAAACCGCAAGCTATCCAGCGAAGGCAGCGCAGAGGCGGGGGATTGGAAAACCAGCCGCACGCCGTACCTGCGCGAGATTATGGATCAGCTGAGTGAGGATTCGCCCACCCGTGAAGTGTGGTTTATGAAGTCCAGTCAAGTGGGGGGCACTGAATGTGGCTCTAACTGGCTGGGTTATATCATGGACCATGCTAAGGGGCCGGTCGGTGTGGTGATGCCCACTGAAAAAGCGCTCAAAGACTGGTTTAGTCAGAAGTTTGACCCGATGGCAGAGCAAACACCGGCGGTGCGCGATGTATTGGCCACTCGTAGTAATAAGGGCGGGGATAACTCTGCAGAGCGTAAGAAATTTATTGGCGGCATTCTTTATGCCAAAACAGCGGGCTCTACCACAGATTTAAAATCAACCTCGATGCGCTATGCCATTGCCGATGAGGTGGATGAGTACGACTGGACTACCTTGCAAGGCGACCCGATAGAGCTGCTGAAAGTACGGCAGACCACCTTTCATGATCGCAAGCTATTTGGTGTCAGCTCACCCACCGTTAAAGATGGCAGCAAGATAGAAGAGAAGTTTGAAGGCGGCGATCAGCGCCGCTACATGCTTCCCTGCCCGCATTGTGGCGAGCTTCAGCATTTGCGCTGGGGGCAGGTGCAGTGGCATTTAATCGGAAAATACGTCACCCGTGCTTGGTATGTGTGCGAGCACAACGGCTGCGTGATTGAAGAACACCACAAAACGGCCATGATGGCCGCTGGCGTATGGCACGCCCATAATCCCGGCGCGGCTTATCCTAGCTACCATATCTCTGCTCTTTACTCGCCGGTGGGTTTGGGCCTGAGCTGGGTAGAGCTTGCGAACGAGTGGATAGCGGCGCAGGGTGATCCCGCTAAGCTGATGCCCTTTATGAATACCCGTTTGGGCGAAACATGGGCTGATCGCAGCCATGATTTAAAGCCCAATGTTTTGCTGGCACGGGTAGAGCCTTATGATTTACGTACCATTCCGATTGGCTGCCTTGCACTGACTGCTGGGGTAGATACTCAGGATGATCGTTTAGAGATCAAAATTAAAGGCTGGGGCCGCGATTCCAATGCTTGGACGATTGATTACCATGTGCTTTGGGGGAATCCAGCAGAAGATAAACTTTGGATGGCGCTGGCTGAATACCTCAATGGTGCCGTGTTCGTTAATGCCTGGGGCAAGATCATGCGCTTAGAAGCCACCGGCATCGATACTGGTGGCCATCATACGCATATGGTTTACCAGTTTGTCCGCTCTGAATCTGTACGGCGTCCGCTGGCGCTCAAAGGAGCCAACACGACTGGTCGAGCTATTCTGGGCAAGCCAACAAAGCAAGATGTGAACTGGAAGGGCGAAACGATTAAAAAGGGCGTATCGCTCTATACGGTAGGTGGTGATACCGCTAAGCACTGGATTTATGCCCGGCTGAATGCCGACACAGATAAACCGGCCAATGAGCGCAAAGAACATTTCAGCCATCAGCTAGAAGCCAAGTATTTTGATCAACTGGTGTCCGAAGCATTTAACCCTAAGAAAAATCGCTGGGAGATCAAAAAGGGCAAGCGTAATGAAGTGCTGGATACCGATATCTACGCACTGGCCGCCAGCCACCACCCTGAGCTGTATATCCATAAATGGAAAACGGCAGATTGGGATAAACGCGAGGCCATGCTACAGCCCGCCCATGTAACCCCAAGCGAGCCAGAACCATTACCAGCCACTCATCCCTTAGTTGAAGCGCCACAAGCTAAAAAGCCAGTGGCAAGGCCGGTAAGACGTGGGCAAGGGTTTGCAAAGCGGTGGTAATTTTAGGCGACCAGTCGCTCAACTTGTGGTCGGGGCTTTTGTTCTGCTTGCCACAGATCGTAGTTCAATTGCATTTTCATCCAGAGTCCCGGTGTAGTGCCAAGGCTAGCGGATAGGCGCAAATCCATATCGGCACTGATGCCCATATGGCCGTGCAGAATGCGTGACAGATGGACGCGGGTAATACCTAGTTTGCGGGCGGCTTCGGTGACACTGATATCAATTAGCCATTCTTGAAGCACTTCGCCGGGGTGGGCTGGGTTGTGCATACGCATGGTGTTCTCCTAGTGATAGTCCTGGTAATCAACCAATTCGACATTGCCATCGGGCAAAAAACGAAATGTTAGCCGCCAGTTGCCGTTGATAGTGACTGCCCAGTGTTGGTCCAGGGGGCCTTTTAGTGGGTGCAAGCGCCAGCTTGGGGTGCCCATATCCTGTGGGCAATCTGCCACATCAAGATGGGTCAGCACAATGTTGAGCTTGCTTGCATGATCGGGGCGGATTCCAGCCTTGCTGCCGGTCAAAAAGAAGGCTTCTAAGCCTTTGTGTTTGAACGATTTAATCATGTTCTTAGTGTAACCAATGTGGTTACAGAAAGCAAGAAACTTAAGCTGCGCCCACCCTTGATTTCGGGTAAAATAAAGGTACAAATAAAGCCACGCGCACAGGGGTGTGTGACGATGGCTAAACGGAGGTTTCCTGGGGGTTGGGAGACTAGTAGTGATTCAGTATATTGATGGGCAGTTAAGTAATTGGGCTCGCTGGCAAGCACGGCGAGATGATATGGGTGTCGGTTATGTGCAAAGCCAGTTAAGTCGCTTAGATGCAGTGCAAGACAAGCGATTTGCAGGCATCCCATTGCATGTTTCAGATGAAGATATGCACGAATTAACGCAAATTATCGCGTTTTTGCCTGAAGAACTTAGGCAGGCCGTGCAGGAGTGTTATTTAACTGCGGGTACAGCGATTCAACATGCTCAGGCGTGTGGTTGTAGCCGTGATACGTATTACAGCCGTTTACATCGGGCGCATGTCATTACGATGGAAGCATTGCAGGTAGGCTGGCGTGAGGTTGATTTACTGGTGGTCGGTTATGCCAGAGTAAAAGAAGAGATTAAAAAAGTCAGCGGGCTGACAACAAAAGCCGCCCGTGTTGTACAAAGGCAGAAATTTTTTACACAGAGTGTTGACAGGTCAGCTCCGACACTTTAGTATGAATTCCGCTAAGCTGTTTATTTCTACGTCTAGCAGCCTAGCAAGCCCAAAAACCCGCCTCTGAGCGGGTTTTTTGCATTCCAGCGCCTATCGATCCGCCTCCCGAACCCATCAGGCACCCCATGCCAAAGTCTCCCCGACATTTCCCCATCGGGAGGCGGATCGATGTGCGCTGTAAGCCTCCTCTTAAACGCCCTAGCCTTGCTGGGGCGTTTCTTTTTCTAGCAAGCAAAAGCCAGCGCGGTGCGGGGATCCAATCTACTTCGCCCAATAGCCCCATGCGCCCGCTGACTTTTGCTCGTTGTTTAACTTTTAAAGGTAATAAAATGTCTGAAAATAAAGGTTTTAAATTTAAATTGTCGGATAAGGTCCGTCTGAAACTGAGCGGTGAGACTGGCGAAGTGATTGGGCAAGCTGCATACCTGACTGATGCAAATGGCTATTTTGTTCGTTATAAAGATGCCACTGGTAAGCAGGTTGAACAGTGGTGGGGAGAAAGTGCAATTGAGTTAGATGCGGCTTAGGCTATCTAACTAAGTAATTTATGTGCCGATTTTAGCAAGTCGGTATCCGTTAGCCAGCTCTGCATTTGCCGTATCTACGCGTTCGTCAACAAACCCGTCGTAGAGCTGGCTAACTGATGTTTTTGTACTTTTTCCCACGCCTCGAAGGAGGTGAGCTTTTCCTGACCCTGCTTCGGCAGGTTTTTTTTATTGATAAAGAAGGGCTACATCATGGCTGATCCAATACCTTCTGCTGACTTGGTGTATGAGCGAGAGGCGCTGGCCGCATTACGCAAAGCGTATTTGGATCATCTAAATAGCGGCAATGCGGCGATCGAGGAATATGCACATAACAACCGCCGGGCGAAGTATCGGGCGGGCTTGCTTGAAGATATCCGCAAGCATGAGCTGAGAGTGCGTCAGCTAGAGCTGGCTGAAGGGCTGCAACAGCCGGTTAAGAATCATTCACAAATTAAGGTGAGGTTCTGATGACTAAGCCTTGGTATGACGCGGAGCGGGTTAATCAATCTGGGTCCGTAGTACTTAAAAAGTGGATGGCAGAGCGGGAGCGGCAAAGAAATGCACCCGTAGTGCAAAAACGATTTTTTAGCGCAGCACAATCCGGCAGGTTGACAGAATCATGGTCTACCACGCCCACCACCATTAATCAGGATTTAAAGCGTGGCTTAAAGGCGCTACGGGCCAGATCGCGTGATCTGGCCCGCAATAATGATTACGCCCGTAATTTTGTGCGGATGGCGGTGCGCAATATCGTTGGCCCCGAAGGCTTTGGCTTGCAAGTGCAGGCAGCTAAGCCAAACGGCATCATCGATGAAACGGATAGCAGCTACATCGAATCGGTATTTGCACAGTGGGGCAAGCGTGGCCAGTGCGAGGTAACGGGCCAGCATTCTTTTTTAACGATGCAAAGGCTGTTACTTGAAACCTTAGCCAAAGACGGCGAAACGCTGGTGCGGCGTATTAAGGGCAAGGGCTTGTTTGGCTATCAGGTGCAGCTGATCGATGTCAGCTTGCTGGATGAAGCATTAAACAGTGAAGCCGCTGGCCAAAACCGCATTGTGATGGGCGTAGAGATTGATGAATGGGCTAAGCCGGTGGCCTATCACATTAAGCAAGATACGCGCGTTACTGGGCAGCACTTGCGTATTCCGGCGGATCAAATCTGGCATTTATTTCTGCCTTTAGAGATCGGCCAAGCGCGAGGTGTGCCGTGGATGACTACCGGCATGCTGCGCTTAAATATGTTGGCTGGCTATGAAGAGGCTGCAGTCACTGCGGCAAGGGTGGGTGCCGCAAAAATGGGCTTCTTTACCCAAGAAGAGACCAGCAGCGGTGGCCCTGCGATGGGTGAATACGACAATGCCGCAGATAGAATGATTACCGATGCTGAGCCGGGCACATTCGAGACCTTGCCTCCGGGGGTAGATTTTAAATCGTTTAACCCCGATTACCCGCACGCGCTCTATGGCGAATTCACCAAAGCCTGCTTACGCGGCATGGCTGCAGGGATGGGGGTTTCTTATAACGGGCTATCCAATGATCTGGAAAACGTTAATTACTCCTCTATCCGAGCTGGCTTGCTTGATGAGCGAGATGAATGGCTTTCTTTGCAAAGTTGGTTTGCGGATGTCTTTCTCGCCCCCTTATACGAAGAGTGGTTGTCGCTGGCCATCCTTTCCGGCCAGCTTGTCTTGCCGATGGCCAAGCTGGCGAAGTTTCAGGCGCACCGCTGGCAAGGTCGGCGCTGGCAATGGGTTGATCCGCTTAGAGATGCCAAGGCCGACATTATGTTGCTGGATGCAGGTTTGGCGACGAGATCAGATCTACTCGCAGCGCGCGGTGTAGACCCGGTGAGCTTTGTTCAGCGCTTGCAAGCTGATCTGGATAAGTGGCAGCCCATTATGGAAAAAATCATTCAACAAAAAGTGCCCGCTGATGCGGGCATTGCATCATCTGGAGGGGCCGATGCCTCAGCCTAACAAGCCCAATATTGCGCACCGCGCGTTTAGCGTGGTGCGTGATGGAATCGATGAAGAAAACCGCCGTGTCACGCTGGCTTTTTCTAGTGAAGAGCCTTATGAGCGCTGGTGGGGCGTAGAAATCCTTAGCCACAAAACAGAGGCCGTGCGCTTAGGGCGGCTGAATAATGCCGCGCCACTGCTGATGGATCACAACAGCCGTGATCAGATCGGCGTGGTGGAATCGGTGACGATTGAAAACGGTGTTGGCCGCGCTGTTGTGCGTTTTGGCCAATCGCCGCGCGCTACCGAAATCTGGCAAGACGTGCTGGATGGTATCCGTAGCAAGGTTTCAGTTGGTTATCAAATCAACGCTTATCAACTGGAATCCAAAACGAACGATGTAGAAACCTACCGCATCACGGATTGGGAGCCCTATGAAATCTCCATTGTGTCTATCCCTGCGGATGACACCGTGGGTGTCGGTCGCAGTGCCGACGAATTTGCGCCTGAATCGCTTGTTATCGATCCAGTTGCAAGCCCTGCAGTAACCGAAACCCCCAAAACCAAATTGATGGAGCCTAAACCCATGACTGTTGTTGTCGATGAAAACGCCGTAATTACGGCAGAACGTAGCCGTGTTGCAGAAATTAACGCTATCGCGGGTCAGTTTGGCCAGCAAGCCCGTGCATTGCAAGCGATTGCCCAGGGTACGGCGGTAAATGAATTCCGCATTGCCGTGATGGATGATTTATCGAAAGATAAAAAATCTGGCGTGATCCGTGCCACTGAAAAAGACGCTGAAACCGGTTTAACAGATCAAGAAGCGGAATCGTTCAGTTTCCGTAAGTTGATTCTGGGTATTTCTGATCCTGCTTATGCGCGTGATGCGGCATTTGAATTAGATGCTTGCCGCGCAGCGGCAGGTAAGCGAGACAGTATTGCAAAAGGCGCTGGGGTCACAGCGACGATCCCGCATGAAGTGATTATGCGTCAGCTGATGCGCCCAATTCTTAAGCGTGATCTGATGACAAATCCTGCTACGGCAGGTGGGCATACTGTGGCAACCAGTCTGGAAACCGGCTCTTTTATTGATCTATTGATTAATGAAATGGTGTTGGACCAGCTCAATATCAGCCGTTTAACGGGCTTAACTGGCAATGTTGCCATTCCTCGCCAAACAGGTGGCGTGTCGTGCTATTGGGTCGCTGAAAACGGGGCACCGGCAGAGTCCCAAGCCTCTTTTGATCAGATTGCTTTAATGCCTAAGACGATCGCGGCATTTACCGAAGTCAGCCGTTTATTGCTCAAGCAGTCTAGCCTTGATGTAGAAGCGTTTATTCAGATGGATTTACAGCGAAATATGGCGCTGGGTTTGGATATGGCGGGTGTAAGTGGCTCTGGCACTGCTGGCCAGCCACGCGGTATTTTGAATACCGCTGGCATTGGATCGGTAGCGGGTGGGGTGAACGGTGGTGCGCCGGTGTGGGATAGCGTTGTGGATCTTGAATCTGCTGTTGCAAACGTGAATGCCTCTGCTGGAATGATGAAGTACCTGACTAATACCAAGGTGCGCGGCAAGCTGAAAAAATCTCAGCAATTCTCAGGCACGAACGGTAATTCAATCTGGGACATTATTGCCGGTGATGTGGCAATCAGTAATCAGATTCCGTCCAATCTGACTAAGGGCCTGTCCGCCGGTATTTGTTCTGCCTTGATTTACGGCAATTGGGCTGATTTGCTGATGGGCCTGTGGGGTGGTCTGGATATTTTGGTTGACCCGTACAGCAACAGCACAACCGGTGCATTGCGCGTGACGTGTTTCCAGTCTGCTGACTTCACAGTTCGCCATCCTGAATCATTTGCCGTAATGGCGGATGCCCTAACAAGTTAAGTAACGGCCCCGCTTTATCGCGGGGGAAAGGATAAAACCATGGCTAAAAAAGTACAAATTGTTGAGCCCTGCCTGATTGACGGCCAGCATCATGAAGCAGGTGAGGTGCTGGAGCTGGATGATGCAGTGGCTAGGCTCTTAACCGCATGCGCACGGGTACGTGAGTTTGTGGAAGATGAAGAGCGCTCTGAGGCAGAGCCCGAAGCTAGTAAGCCGATTACGCTTAAAGTGAGGAGCCAAGAGTGAAAGAGCCGCTCGGTGTGTTTTTCGCAGACTTTGGCGAAATACTGACCTTTGGCCCTTTGAATAAGCGGGTGTTGTTTGAGAGCGAGCCAGCACAGGGCGTCGAGGGCTTTATGTTGTCGAACAGCTCAGCGATCACTTACAAACAGCTCGATTTCCCTGGTATGAAAAACGGTTCAGAGGTTCAGTTTCGCGCGAAATCTTGGCGAATTGAAAACGCTGGGCCAGATGGGGACGGCGCGCTCTGGCGTGCGGATCTGGTGGCGGTATGAAAACCGTAGCTCTACAAATCCGTGATCTCATCATGGAGCGTTTGCGTGCTGTATTGCCTCTCGATGTTGCTCTGGAATACGACCCCTTGCACGCTTTACCTGATGATGTGAGCAGGGCGGTTGTTGTACGTTTGGGCAGTGGCCTGCCAACAGGTGGGCCAACGGGGCTGCGTAATTGGTCCCGTTTAATCACTATTTATTTAATGTGCCGCCGGCAAGTTGATTCTGATGCTGTTTTAGAAGAACTTGATGCGCTGATAGATAGTGCGTTACCGCAATCTGGCCTGCCTTTAATCATTGAGCTTGAGCGCATCGAGGATGAATTCAAGCGGGAAGAATTCGGCGAAGTCATTGCCGCCAAATTGGTGCCCTACAACATTAAGTATCGCACCAGTGAAACCAGCTTAACCGGATAAATCATGGATCTCCCACAAACCGGCGGGTCTTACACCCGCCACCCCAAAACTGGGGAGCTAACACCCGTTACCCAGCCCGCCGATGCGGGTTTTTTTACGCCTATTGAAAGTGAGGTAGACCGTGGCACTGGAAAAGAAACGACTATTAGTCGCAAAGCTTGAGGGTACGTATGGCGTTGATGCCGTCCCTACGGGGGCGCAGGCCATTCAATGTAGTGATCTGACGATTACTCCGCTGGAAAATGATTCTGTAGACCGTACGCTCGTTCGCCCATTTTTAGGGGGCATGGATAAGTTGGTTAGCGGTGCGCGTGTCAAGATTGAAGCATCTGCTGAATTAGCAGGCTCTGGCGTGGCGGGTACTGCGCCTAATGTTGATGTGCTGCTGCGTGCTTGCGGCATGGCGGCGGTGGCAACGGCGAGTGTTTCAGTTGCATACAATCCCATTTCCGCCGGTTTTGAATCCGCTACTTTGTATTTTAATCAAGATGGTCTGCTGCATAAGGCCACGGGTAGCCGGGGTACTTGGTCGCTAGAAATGACGGCTAAAGGCATTCCAAAACTGAAATTTACAATGACGGGCATTTATAACCCCGTTGTTGATGCTGCGCAGCTAGCGCCTACGTTCTCTGCAGTGCAGATTCCCGTCTTGGTTGGGCCTGCAACTACGATCGCGCTGCATGGTTTTAGCGGGCGAGTGCAGTCACTCAATATTAATCTGGGTGCCAATATCGCTTACCGCGAGCTAGTGAATTACAAGGGCGTTGAGCTAACAGATCGTGATGTTGAGGGTGATATCACCCTAGAAATGCCGACCATTGCCGCTAAAAACTGGTTCGATGCTGCGTTAACCGTGGGTACTGGAGCGCTGGCCGTGGTTCATGGCGCAACGGCGGGCAACATCGTACAAATCGACGCACCGCGTGGCTCGGTCAATAGCCCTGCATATGAATACGCTGATGGCATCACGATGCTCAAAATGGGCATAGCGCTGACGCCGTTGGCGGGTAACGACGAAATTAAACTCACATTCAGATAAGGCTTTAACCCATGTTTAAAATTGCTGATTTACAAAAATTCTGGCACGAAATTAAATTCACAACTCGTGTAGAGAAAGATGAAGAGCGCGAATTCAAGTTGGATTTACGCTTTAAGCGTGTAAGCGCTGATGATTTCACTCGTATTTTTGGCGGTCAAACCACGATGATCGATGCGCTGGAAGAAGTGGTTGATGATTGGTCTGGCCCTACTGATGCCGATGACAAGCCCTTGCCTTGCACCACGGCGAATCGCCTGGCTTTGTTTTCTGTGGCGGGCATGGCAACTACTGCGCTGCAGCAATACCACAAGGCCCTAAATGAGCTGAAACTAAAAAACTAAGTGACGCCGCGCTGCGCTGGATGTGCGGCGTCGAATCGAACCCAAAGGCGCTGCATGATGATTTTGTTGCCTTTGGACTCGCTCCCCCAGAAGAGCCAGTTCAGCCTGATTTTGTCATCTGGCCAGAGCATAAAACGGCTTACGAAGTTTTTAAAATCTGCGAGACCCAGTGGAATTTTCACCCCGTAGAGGGGGTATGGGTGGGTTTGAATTATCAAGTTGTTTTCGCCGTGCTTGCCCAGCAAGCCATTCCCTCTAAAGAGCATGCCGCCATTCTCGATCTGATCCGAGTGATGGAGCGTGCCATTTTGACGCGTAAGGATAAGTAATGGCCGCTGGTGAAATTGGAATCAGAATTACTGCCGACGGCCGCGTGCTTATTGCGGAGGCAGGTAGAGCCACTCGGGCTATTAGCGCCGTTGGCAATCAGGCAAAAAATACCAGCACAGATATGGTGCGGCTGGCTAACCATACGCAAACCCTCAGTAATAATCTGGCTGCAGTAAAGCGGCTCGGGGCTGGCGCGCTGGCGCTGACGGGGATTTCGCTCAGTGTGTCCGAGTTGGTTTCGCTCAATGATGAGCTGACAAATTTAGATAGCCGTATGAAGCTGGTGACCTACGGTGCGGCCAATCTGGCTGCAGTGCAGGAAAAGCTTTATTTAGGCTCGCAAAAAGCACAAACGGGTTATCAGGCAACAGCGGGCCTGTTTGTGGATATGACGCGTGCTACGGCCAATTTGGGCTATCAGCAAAGTATTGTGCTGGCGTTTACCGATAAGGTGAGTAAGGGGCTGGTTGTATCGGGCTCTGCTGCTGAATCAAGCAAGGCCGCTTTAATTCAGTTTGCTCAGGCGATGAATTCAGGGGTATTGCGTGGCGAAGAATTTAACTCATTAAATGAGCAGACGCCCTTTCTGCTGGATGCCCTGGCAGTGGGTCTGGGTAAGCCGCGTGGCGAGCTTAAAAAGTTGGCTGATGATGGGCAACTCACCGCTGATGTGGTTTTTCCTGCGATGCTGCGGGGTTTGTCGGGTGTTGATGCTCAGTTTGCACAAATCACCCCTACTATTGCGCGAGCTAGTGCAGCCCTGAGTGATCATGGCGCGGTGGCCATGCATGAGTTTGATAAAGCCGCTGGTATCTCGCGCAATATTGCTGCGGGTATTACCTTTGTTAATCAGCACTTAGATAGCATGCTGACGGTGATGGGTTTTGTGGGGCAAAGCGCCACTTTGCTTGCTGGGGTGTACTCAGTAAAAATGGTGGGCGGTTTTGCTGCCAGCACTAAAGCTGCAATTGTTGATATTTCTGCAAAGAAAGCGGTATTAGCTGCAGAGGCAGAATTAGCCGCTGGTGCTGTGGTTCGTGCAGAGCGTATGCAGTTGCTCGCTGTGCAGGATATGAGCAGGGCACGGGCGGCAGTACTGGCTGCTGAGCAGCAGGTTGCGGCCGGTGTTGCTGTTTTGGCCGCAGATCGTGAGCGCTATGCTTCAACGGCTGTATTAATTCGTAGTGAATTGCAGTTAGAGCAGACGCGCTTACTGGCGCAGATCTCAGATATTGGCCGTGCTCAGCGTACTCAGGCTATGGCGGTGCTGTCGATGGAATTGGCGGCTGCAAATGCTGCGCTGATTCGGACAGAAACGGCGTTGGCGGCTGCAGAGTTGGAGTCTGCGGGTGGTGCAAATGCATCTTCTGCAGCGCAAGCTCGGTTGAATGTGTTGCGTGAAGCAAGCGTAGCCGCAACCGGCTCTGCAGCTGCTGCGACACAGGCGCTCAATATTGCTCAGGTTGGTTCTGCCGCTGCAGGTACTGCGGCGGCAGGGGCTTCTGGCATGTTTGGTACTGCGTTGGCGGCGTTGGGTGGGCCGATTGGCATTGCCGTGATCGGCCTTGGGCTGCTTGCATGGAATTGGGACGATATTAAGCGGGCAGCGAACGAGGCTGCAGATGCTTCTTGTAAGGCTGCTCGTGATGTTAGCGACGCCTTAAAGGCTTCTGATGTTGCGAAAGCAAATGATGCTTTGGCCGTATTAAAAAGTGAGCGTGCAAAATCTGCGGCCAGTGAAACCTCATTACGAAGCGTGCCAACGGCTGAGATGCCTGACTATGCCAAAGCGGAGCTAAAAGCGGCTATTGATGCTGAGGCGGAGCGTGGGGAGCGAATCCGAGGCGAAATTCAGTCTGGAGAAAGAGCGCTTGAGGCGTTTAAAAGCAAGCGCAGAGAAGCTTTGCTGGTTGGCTCAGAAAGAATTTACGATGGCAAAGATGCCATGTATGCAAAAGCCGGTTATGGAAACTATAAGGATTCGCCTGTTGGCTTGGGCAAGGCGCTTTCTACCAAAGCATATCTTGATTCGCACCTGACAAATGCCCAGCAACGTACTACAGCGCTGGCAGAAGAGAATAAGGAGTATCAGCGTCAGCTTGCCATTGCAGGCGGTAGTGAAGAGCTGTTAAAGCAAATTAACGCCGCGCATAAAACAGGCGTGTCTGACATTGAAGACAAGTACAAGGACAAATCTAAAAAGTCAGATCCGCTTGAAAGTAATTATCTACAGCAAAAGCTGACGTTATCCAAGGCCATTGCTGCAGCAAATACCCAAATTGCTGACAGCACGGCTGGTGTTAGCTCTGCAGATGGGAAACATGTTGCTGCCCTGGCTGAGTGGCTGAAATACGATAAAGAAGGTGCCGCGCTAGGCAAAGATCGGGTTTCTGTTTTGCAGACGTTAGCTAAAGAGGCGGACAAGCAGGCTGTATCTGCTAAGCAAACCGCTGAGTATTACGACTATATGCGCAGCAGTGCGGCGGATATTGCAAAAACTCAGCGTGATACTGCCAGTTTCAAGAAAATTGGCGTGGTTAGCCCGTATCAGAATAGGCAGGCTTTGGAGGATGAGTTTGTTCCCGGCGGCAAGTTTGCTGGGGAGATTGATCGCCCGCGTAAGAAAAGCTTGCAAGATCAAGCTACAGCCAAAGATCTGGCGGCAATGCAGCAGAGTAATGTTCTGTATGGTCGTGAAAATATTCAAAGTCTGCAACAAATGCAGTTCTCAAACGATCTGCTTAACCGCTCTGTAGTAGAGCAAGAAAAGCTCAACCTCTTACATCAAGCCGCTGTGGATTTTAAAAAGCGCTCGGTAGGTTTAACGGGTGAAGAGCTAGCCGAAGCCGAACGGCTGCGCGATGTGTATCAGCAGGGCGTTGTGCAATCGCTGGCAGATAAAGATGCCAAGCAGGCCGATGCTTTGGGTGGTGCGAAGAAGGGCTTTGATGATTACATGGACAACGCTAAAAACGTGTCCAAGCAAACTGAAGAGCTGGCAGGCAGCGCAATGGGCGGGCTTGAGGATAGTCTGGTCAATGCGGCGATGACCGGAAAAATGGCGTTTGGTGATATGGCCAAATCAATCATGGCCGATTTGGCCCGGATTGCGATTAAGAAAGCCATTGTTATGGCCGTGTCGTCGATGTTTGGTAGCACCACCGCATCAGCCAAGGGCAATGCATTTGCTGGCGGTAAAGTCACTGCTTTTGCCAAAGGCGGTGCATTTACCAACACGATCGCCACGCGCCCAACGCTTGCGCCTATGGCTTTATTTGGTGAGGCAGGGGCAGAGGCGATTATGCCGCTGGCGCGGGATAGCACCGGCTCGCTGGGGGTAAAAATGCTGGGCCCATTACCACGCGGCGCTACTGGTGGTGCGCAGCAGGTCAGCGTATCGGGTGGTGATGTCACGATTGATTTATCCGTGGTTTACAACGCAAACGGCACGAAGGAAGAAAAACAAAGTGGCGATAGCAACGGTGCCGCCGTGGCTAAGGCTTTGGGTGAAAGAATGAAAAGTGTCACTTTGACGGTGATTCAACAAGAGCAAAGGCCGGGGGGCTTACTTTATGGCCGCTAGTACCTTTAATTGGATTTCTGATTATGGGATTCAGACCAACACCAAGCCACGCATTATTACGGCGCGATTTGGGGATGGTTACGAGCAGCGCCAGCCAGCTGGGCTAAATATTCATCCCCGTACATGGAACTTAAAATTCACTGCACGTAAGGGGGTGGACGCTGATGCGATAGATGAGTTTTTTAAGGCCAGAAATGGCGGCGTAGATTGGTTCTGGTGGTCTCCTCAGCGCAGTGCCCCTGTCAAAGTGCGTTGTGAAACATGGACGAAAGACGAAAAGGGTTTTAATAATGTCGATATCACTGCCGAGTTTATCGAGTGCTTTGATCCGGGGGTGTAAATGTTAAAAACAGATATTCAAACCCTCACGCCGGGCGCACATATTGAGCTGTTCGAGCTGGATATGACACAGATCGGCGGCGATGTGGTGCGCTTTCATGCAGGCACTAATGCGCTGACTCAGCCTGTGGTTTGGAAGGGGCAGCAGTACGCCCCTTATCCGGTTGAGGCCACCGGATTTGCGGCCAGCAATAAAGGCGCAATGCCGCGCCCCAGCTTAAAAGTGGCCAACGTCGTGGGCTTAATGTCGGCGCTGGCAGGGGATCATAATGATTTGCTGGGCTGCAAAGTCACACGCCGCCGCACACTGGCTCAGTACCTTGATACGGTTAATTTCCCTGATGGTGTGAATCCATCGGCTGATCCCTCGCAAGAATTCCCGCCAGAGATCTGGATGATCGATCGCAAAGCGCTAGAAACGCCCGAACTGATTGAATTCGAGCTTGCTTCCCCGATGGATCTGATGGGCCAGCAATTGCCTGCTCGGCAAATTGTGCAGAACTGCTGCACCTGGCGTTATCGGGGCAGCGAGTGCGGTTATACGGGCGGGCCGGTGGCAGATATTAATGATCTGGCTACAACGGATTCAGTAAAAGATCAGTGCGGTAAACGGCTGGCCAGCTGCAAACTGCGCTTTGGTGCCAATAGCGAGCTGCCTTACGGGGGCTATCCTGCGGCGGGCCTGCTGCGCTACTGAGTTTTAAATACATTTCTAAGCCTCGCATCTGCGGGGCTTTTTGCATTCTGGAGCCCGAATATGTTTAGCGCTGAAATCATGGAAGAGATCGCGGCGCATGCTGCAGCAGAGTTTCCGCGTGAATGCTGTGGCTTAGTGGTAGCACTGGCGGATGGTGCGGCTTATTTGCCCTACCCAAACCGTGCCCAGGGCAGCGAGCACTTTGTACTGGCTGCCGAGGATTTGGCCGAGGCTGAAGATATGGGCGAGATTTTGGCGGTGGTGCATAGCCACCCCAATGCATCGCCAGAGCCTAGCCCCGCTGATCGCGTTAGCTGCAATATTTCTGGCCTGCCGTGGCTGATTGTGAGCCACCCGCCTTCTGGGCATCAGTTGCTGTGCCCTGATGATTATCAGGCTCCGCTGTTGGGCAGACCCTTTGTGCATGGCGTGCTGGATTGCTACGCGCTAATCCGTGATTGGTATCGCCAAGAGCGCAGCATCGTTTTACCTGATTTTAATCGGCGCGATAACTGGTGGCTGGGTGATGACAATCTTTACATGGATCATTTCAAGGAAGCTGGTTTTGCTGAGGTGCAGGATGTAGATGATTGGCAGATTGGTGATGTGATCTTGATGCAGATCAGGGCAGACAAACCCAATCACGGCGCGGTTTATTTAGGTGACGGCATCATCATGCACCATATCCACGGGCGTTTGTCTGGCCGCGATGTGTATGGCGGTTTCTGGCAGAAAGTCACGGTTAAAAGGGTTCGATATGCGTGAAATCATTTTATACGGTGCAATGCGCCGCCAGTTTGGCAGGCGCTTTTTTTTGGACGTTGCAAACCCAGCAGAAGCCGTCCGTGCGCTAATGGCCGTTGTGCCGGGCTTTAAAGTTTGGTTCACCAAACAGGCGCAGGCCGGTGCGGCGTATCACGTACTGGTGGGTAAAAAAGATCTGAATAAAGATCAGCTGCATGACCCGCATCCTGATTCTGCGGCGATTCGTATTGCTCCAGCGCTGCGTGGAGCTAAGGCAGGTGTATTGCAGGTTGTAATGGGGGTGATTTTAATTGCAGTGAGTTATATGACGTTCTGGTCCGGCCCCGTGGCCGCTGGTATTTTCGCTGCCGGTGTGGGCATGATTATTGGTGGTGTCGTGCAAATGCTTTCGCCACAGCGCACTGCCGATGCGCCAGAAGAGCGCCCTGGCAACAAGCCTTCTACTGTATTTTCGGGGGCAGTGAATACCACGGCCCAAGGCCACCCCGTGCCGGTGCTGTATGGCGAGTTGATTGTGGGCTCTGCTGTCATCAGCGCGGGCATTTCTACGGATGATGTAGCCCTATGAGCGCACGCGATATTATTGGTGCCGGTGGTGGCGGCAAAGGTGGGGATGAGGGCGGGCGCACGCCAGTAGAAGCGCCGGATAGCTTACGTAGCCGTGATCTGGCGCGGGTGTTGGATTTAATCTCTGAGGGAGAGATTCAAGGGCTGGTCAATGGCATGAAATCCATTTACTTAAATGAAGTCCCTTTGCAAGATCCGTCCGGTAATCCTAATTTTACAGGCATTACAGTGGATACCCGCACAGGCACACAAAGCCAAGGCTATATCCCCGGCATTCCTGCTGTAGAAAATGAAATTCAGGTTGGCGCAGAGGTCAAAGTGGCTGTGCCGCTAGTGCGCAGCATTATCAGCCCCAGTGTGAATGCCGTGCGGGTGCGTTTGTCGTTTCCTAATCTGTCAGCACAAAACACCAGCAATGGGGATTTAAACGGTACTGCCGTTGAAGTCGCCATCGATGTGCAATCTGCTGGTGGCCCGTGGGTAGAAAAAAAACGCGACACGATCCGTGGCAAGGCCGTGAGCAAGTATGTACGCAGTTACCGTGTCGAACTAACCGGCGCTGCGCCGTGGCAAGTGCGCGTGCGGCGTATTACCCCTGATAGCGCACTGGTGGCGCTGCAGAATAAAACTTTCTGGGAAAGCTATACCGAAATCATCGATGCCAAGCTGCGCTATCCCAATAGCGCTTTGGTGGCGCTGTCGGTTGATTCCAGCCAGTTCAATAGCATTCCCACCCGCGCCTATCATATGCGCGGGCTGATTATTCAAGTGCCCAGCAATTACGATCCGGTGGCGCGTACTTATAACGGTATTTGGAACGGCAGTTTTAAGCCAGCGTATAGCAATAATCCGGCATGGGTTTTTTATGATTTAGTGCTCAATTCTCGCTATGGCTTGGGGCAATTTATTCCTGCATCCAGCGTGGATAAATGGGCGCTGTACGAAATCGCCCGCTACTGCGATGAGAAAGTGGCTACGGGTTTCGGCGGTACTGAGCCACGTTTTACCTGCAATGTGTATTTGCAAACGCGGCAAGATGCTTATCGCGTGCTGCAAGATTTGGCCAGCGTGTTTCGGGGCATTAGCTTCTGGGCGGCTGGCTCGCTCTTTGCCACACAAGACGCGCCTGCCGATGCAGAGGCACAGTTCACCAATGCCAATGTGATTGATGGCCGGTTTGAGTATCAGGGTGCATCTGCATCCAGCCGCCATACTGTGGCGCTGGTAACGTGGAACGACCCCGATAATATGTACCGGCCCCAGATTGAATACGTGGCGGATGATGAGGGTATCCGGCGTTTTGGCGTACGTCAGGCGGAGATCGCCGCAATTGGCTGCACGTCTCGCGGGCAAGCGCACCGGCTGGGGCGCTGGTTGCTGTATAGCGAGGCGATGGAATCCGAAGTTGTTTCGTTTAAATGTGGCTTAGATGGCGCGTTTATTCTGCCCGGCACCGTGATTAAAGTATCTGATCGCCTACGCAAGGCCAAGCGGGCCGGTGGCCGTATTGTCAGCGCTACCGCTTCAAAAGTTACGGTAGATAGCTACGAGGCGCTGGGTGGGGTCGAGCGGCTAACAGTTGTGCAGCCAAATGGCACATTAGCAGAGGGCGTGGTAATTGGCGTGGTTGGCAATGTGCTGACACTGCAAAATCCGCTGCCCTTTGTGCCAGTGCCGCAAGCCGTTTGGATTTTGGCGAGTGATACCGTGCCAGAGGTGCTGTATCGGGTAGTGAGTATTGCTGAGACGGAGCCTGGGCAAATTGCGGTAACAGCTCTGCTGCATATGCCTGATAAATATGCACGGGTAGAGCAAAACTTGCGGTTAGAGCCTGTAAAACGTCCACCTGCAGCGGTGATCCCCGCTGCACCTGCCGTGATTAATTTTGCAGAGCTGCTACAAAACGATGCAGAAAAAATCACGGTAAAGCTGCTTTTAAGCTGGGATATGGTGCAAGGCGCACGAGAATACCGTGTGCGTTGGCGCTTTGGCGCGGGCAATTGGAGCGAGGCTAATCCTAGTGATGCCAGCTATGAAATCCGCGATGTACCCGTTGGCCTAGTCGATGTAGAGGTGGGCTCTGTGGGTGCAATGGGTGTGTCAGCCAGAATGACGGCGGCCAGCTACACCATGCAGGGCGATTCTGCCCCGCCTGCGGCGGTAATCGGCTTGACGCTGATCGAGCCATTTGCCGGTAACGGCTTGCGGGCTAAATGGAATCGGGTGCCGCGTGCCACGGGTTATACAGTGGAATTGCGAACAACCGGCGGCGTGCTGATTCGTCAGTTGTTCATCGGCGATGTAGCGCACTTTGAATACCTAGCTGAATCGATGCTGGCCGATGGTGGCCCGTGGCGTAGCGTTACGCTGAAAGTGCGGGCAGAAAATACCCGAGCTCAGCCGGGGCCGTGGTCGTCATTGTTGGCCACTAATCCGGTACCGGCTGCGCTGAATGGCCTGCTGATGACTGCAGGCTATGACGCGGTGCTTTTCAGCTGCGCTGCGCCTGCCGATCTGGATTTTAAAGGTCTGAAAGTGTGGGCTTCGGCTAACACTGGCTTTAGCACGGCAGATGACACCTTTTTGGTTTACGACGGGCCAAATACCCAAGTGCCAATTACCACGCTACGCAGCGGGCAGAAATTAGCCGGTGGCGTGCCGGTCTATGTTCGTGCTGCGGCTTATGACGCCTTTGGCAAAACAGGTCTGAATATTTCCTCAGAGTTAGCGTGTACACCACTTAAGCTGTTGGAAGGGTTGAAGCCGGGCGAAATTGATTCGGTTTTGATCAAGGCGGTAGATGCAGCAAAAATTGCCGGTACTTTGCAGGATTGGCAGATTGAAGGGCAGGCGGATTTAAAGGCGCGGGTTACGCAGGCTGTGCAAGATCTGAACGGGAAAGCATCGATTGGCGATGTGAGTATTTTGGAGGCCAAGCTGGCTAAGGTGGGCTCTAGCAGCAATATGCTGATTAATGCTGATTTTCTTTCAGTTAATGATAGTGCCGTGCCTTTGCTTGGCTGGCAGGTCGGAGGGGATAGCGTCAATTTAGCCCGTGGGCATAGTCTTAGTAACGATTGGCAAGTTCTGCCTGCTACGGCGGCGAAAACAGCCTACCTGCATACGCTCGCTGCTGGAGGCTCACCGACGTGGGTATATCAAACTCATCTTGTAGAGGCAGGGAAAACCTATTGCTTCTCGGTTTTTTCGGGGGCGCATCGTGCGCGGTGCTGGGTTAGCCTTGAGTTTTTAGATGCTACTGGGAAGTTGATCCCTGTAGCCGCTGGAGGGGCAGAGTCCATCAATCTATATACAGGAGATGCGAGTAATTCGTTTGGTGGGGCGTTGTTATCTGGATACAAGCGTATTTTCCTATTGAGAAAAGCCCCTGTTGGTGCGGTGAAAGTCAACACAGTAATTGGTAAGGATGGCACGCTACCGCCCTTTAGTGATAGCTGGCACTTCTTTACCCGTGCAATGTTTGAAGGGGTTACAGAAGGTGCTGCTGGCCCGTCAGAGTGGCGCACTGGTCAAACTGCTGTTGATGGTATTTCTGCTAGCGTGACGGAAATCAAAAATGCTCAGGCGGCGCTTGATGGCAAGGTTTCATCTAAGTGGGGTGTCGTGCTTGAAGCCACTACTGATGGGCGTAAAAAACTATCTGGGGTGCAGGCGTTTAATGATGGATCGGTAAGTCAATTTATCATTTCCGCCGATCAGGTTTTGATTACCAGTGGTGGCGAAATCAATCCAGACCCTAATTTTTCAGATAAGTCTTTACCTGGAACTTGGGTTATTGCAAACGGCGTTGGTGCCATTGTTGGGCCGTCGTCGTGGGATGGTGCAGAGGGAAATTACTTTCGGTTTGATACGCCTAATACACGTATTCATACGGCAAAAGCGATGCCGATCAACCCAAGTCATGTTTATAGGTTAACTGCTGCACTTGGCGCAGAGGCGGGCTCCGATCGTAATATGTATGTTTACATTATTTTTTACGACGCAGCAGGGGTAGAGATTGCTCCTAACGGATGGGGTGGTGCATTGTCTGGCTACACTCACGGAGGTCTGGTGTCTGGAGGTCGATTTACACGATATGGCGCTCAGTTTGGTTTAGATACGTCTCGGCCAATTCCTAGTAATGCACGTCTGTGTCGTATTGGAGTATGGGGGCAATATTCTGGTGGTGGATCAACCGCAAATCCTCAGTATTGCTGCGCTGTTCGTCTGGAAAGGGCGTTTGGAGCTGAGCTGATTGTAGATGGCTCGATCACTGCAAAGTCTCTAAAAGTAGACACACTGCAGTCCGTTAATGCCCGCACCGGCAACCTGATTGTTGATGGTGGTGGCTCCATTTGCAGCAGTAATTTTTCTAATTACTGGAGCTGGCCAGCTGCTGGGCAAACGGGTTTTCATATTTCAGAGCGCGGCATGCTGTTGGGTAATCCAAACTATGGCAATGGCTCGTTTTTTCATTACGACGTTCTGAATGGCAATCTTGAGGTGCGTAATGGCACGATTCGGGCATCTGCCATTGAAGCATGCGAAGTGAATTTGAAATCTAAAAACGCAGGGCAGGGCTATATGCAGATCACCAATCAACTGATCACGGTATTTGATGGCAATGGCGTGCGCCGTGTTGATCTGGGTATTTTCTAATGGCACAAGGGCTGCGGGTTTATGACGAACAGGGGCGGTTGACACTTGATATGACCGATCGCGTGTCGAAGATTTTAGGTTCGGTGCGTGTGGCAGGTAGTGGTACTGCTTGGGCACCGCTACTGCAGGGGAATCAACTCTGGGCGGTTTTTGTGCCCGATGATACCTACATTATCCCGCCCGCGATCACGATTAGCGGCAATACCGTGTCATGGTCTGCCGGGGAGAGTTATTCCGGCTTAATTTACTACGGATCATTTTGATATGGCAGAGGCAGGGTTACGGGTTTTTACGCCATCCGGCGTGCTGCAAATTGACTCTAATTATAAAAATTTAGAGTTTCGGCGCAAAGTTCAGCTTACTAGCGTGCTGGATTCATGGGGCCAAGCGGGGCAAGGGGTGGCTTCATTTTCTGCTTTGCCAGGGGAAGAAAACGCCATTCTGGCGCTGGCCCCCGCGCCTAATACGGGAGGAGTGGCGTACTGGCGTAAAGATGGCGGTGTTCACCGTTTTTATACAAGCGGTGGTGGGCAGTCGTTTACGGTTTATGTGTTTGCTGAGCCTCTGCAATATGCACCAAGTGGCTGTGGTCTGCGCATTCGGTCGGCAGATGGTCAGATCGTGTTCTCTTCTGAGAAGCGATATATGCGGGTTGTGGCTATGGCACCACCGGAGGGGACGGTTGAAGCCGTTGCTTCACTGGCTGGTGTGATATCAGGTGGGTATTCCGCAAAATTTGAATATCACGATGAAGGCTTGCCGCCGGGCTATGGCCGTTTTGAATCTCGCTTGCCAGGGGTTTCGATTTCTGATCGTGGAGGTGGGCGATTCGCTTTAGTGGGCGATTCGGTGGTTACGGGTGTATCAATCCAGAAAAAACCAAATCCATCATGGAAGAATATCAATCGTTCGCCCAATCAATTGCTGGTGATTGATGTTACAAATTATTAGTTTTTTTACTCACAAGGGAAAGCAATGAACATTACAGAAAATATACTTAGTCAGCCGCCTGCGGTGCCAGTGTTACCAGCCCCGCTGACCATGATCAGCAAGCCCGTTGGCTATAGTGTCAGCCCGATTACCATTGATGCGAGTGGATCAATTACTGCATATGTCAATGTGCAGGTTGATAACGGCGCGGCGGGTATGGTGAGTATTGGCACACAAAACCATTATTTACCTGCCGATGAAGCGGTGGTGGTTTTGTCAGCACAAGCTAGCCCTGGGCAAACGGTCATTCAACTGCTGTCTGCTGAAATTATTAAAGCATTAAAGGCTAAAGGCTTAATTCAGTTTTAGCCTGCTTTGCATATTTAAAAAATAGAACCCCGCACTGGCGGGTTTTTTTACGTCTATGGATTTTGGAGTCCTATGCAAGAGCATGAAAAAAATCTGGTTTGGTTGCTGTTGCTGGGGGCCGCGATTGGCCTAGGCAAGCTGCTTGTCTCTCAAGAAGAGCTGACTGTTCGCCTGGTGATTGGCCGCTCAATTTTGGGTAGTGCCACCACGGCGGTGGCAGGTGCGTTGCTGATTCAAATCCCGGATTTGCCACCGCTGGCGCTCATGGCCGTCGGTTGCGCTCTAGGGATTACCGGCGCTCAGTTCCTTGAGATGTGGCTAAAGAAGCAAGTTTTAAAACTGAAGAGGTGATGATGCAACTGCTACTAAAACGCGATTTCTTTACTACCGAGTCCACAACCGGCGTGCTGTCGATCGATGGTGTGTTTCAGTGTTTTGTGCTGGAAGACGTAGACAGAAAGCTAGAAGCAGGCGGGGCTAAAATCTACGGCCAGACGGCAATCCCGCGAGGGATTTACCCTCTAACAGTTACATACAGTCCCCGCTTTAAAAAGCCCTTGCCGTTGCTCTCTGGTGTGAAAGGCTTTGATGGTATCCGTATCCACTGCGGCAATAGCGCAGCGGATACCGAAGGCTGCTTACTGGTGGGGAATGCGCGCTGGTTGAATAAAGTCGGCGGCTCGCGCATTGCTTACGATGCGATTTTTACAAAAATCAAAGCTGCGCTGGATCGTAAAGAAGCCGTGACGCTTGAAATTAAATAGGGGCTGCCGTGAGAGCTTTTGAATTTAATGGGCAAGCCACGGCCATCGGCCCCGGTGTTTTCGCATTGGTATTGCCCCGCAATTGTTTTGGGGCGGTGCTGATGTTAAAAAATATGGGGGGCGGTGATGCTACGGTTGCTGTGAATGTGGGCACGTCAACAGCAATAAAAGTACCTGTAGCCCCTGCGTCTACGCTGGCAGCAGGAACAAGCGGGGCGGTGACGATTCCAGCTAATTTCGCCTTTCTAGAGCTAAGCCTATCCGGTGTGGGTTTTGTTGTGAGCGGTGAAATTGAGGGAGGCGGGCACTGATGCCAGTTAAAACCGTTTTACGCGCTCAATTATTCGATAAATTTTTCACGCTGCAGGATCAGGTGATTCAGCGGCTGAGATTAAGCGGTGGCAGCTTGTGGGTGCCATCGCTAGCAGATAATGCGTTGATGGCTGACGGCTCTGGTGGTGTTGCGATCGATGGGCAGGTGGGCTATGTGCGGGATTTGGCTTCTGGCACACACCAAACGCAGGCAACAACCGCAAATAAACCTTTGCTTAGGCGTGGAGTGGTGACGGGGGGAGTGTCTGCTGCGACTGGCCAGCTATGGTGGGAATTTGACGGGGTGAACGATACGTTAGCTAGCCCTATTTCCCCTCCGAGTAATGAATTAGCGCTGATTGGTAGCGGGTTTTTTAACACTCAAGTTACGGCTACTCACCAAGCACTTGCCAGTAAACGAAATACGACGGCAGAAGGGATTTTGTACAAAACCCCTGCTGGTGGCTTAGAAACATGGTCTTCCAATGCTGGTGGCGCTTGGCGAGGAGTTCCAGTCGGCAGCTTGCTGGCAGCTAACACGCCATTCGTATTGTCGTCGATCGGGGCACTGGCAAGCCAAACGGGGCGGCTCAATGGAGGTTCAAATACTGCGGTGTCCGCAGGCAGAGCGGGAGTGGCAACGCCTATTCGTATTGGCTCAATAGAGGGGAGCGCCTTTTATTGGGGTGGTGGCATATACGGCTTAATTGCCGTTGCTGCTGCACCATCTGCATCTGATTTGGCTTTGTATGAAAAATACCTTGCCAGCTTGTCGGGAGTGGCCCTGTTATGAATTTAATTACAATCACTTCCCATCGCATTGGCTGATCCCGCCCACATTGTCAGAGTGCCAACAGTTTTGCGATGCGGTGGTGATTAATTAGTTATCCACAGTTTTAGTGGGTAAAGCGGTGAGTCATATTGCGGTAACCCAATCAATACAAGCGCCTTATGTGGGCGCTCTTTTTTTAGGCAAAAAATGACATTTATTCAAAAAAGTTTACTTGGCCTAGCGCTGCTGTTTGGTTTTTTTGCGCTGGGTATGGCAACAGGTTGGCACTACGGCGCTGGCCGCGTTCAATCGCAGTGGGATTTAGCGATCGCCGATGCAGAAAAGACAGTGAACAAAGCGCAGCTAAATAACGCCGTGGCCACGGTGCAGGTGGTTACAAAATACGTCGATAAAGTGCGCATCGTGCGCGAGCAGGGCCAAACCATAATCAAAGAGGTTCCGATCTATGTTACTCAAGAAAACGATGCTGCTGCTGTTATCAACAATGGCTTTGTCAGCGTGTGGAACGCCGCAAACAGTGGTAATCCGCCCGACGCCCCCAGAGCTGCTGATGCACAAACCAGCGGGGTTAAGCTCTCTGAAGTTGCAGAGCAACACAGCATCGAGGCCGGTTACTGCAGAGAAGTCGAGCAGCAATTGACGGCGCTGCAGGGGTGGTTAGCGGATGGGTACTGATCCCATTCATTATGGGATCAGTATAAGCAAGGTTTAAAAAAAACACGAATAGGAAAATAAATCCTATTCGTGTTTTTTGTTGTTTGTAACTCTATGATTTTACTTGTTATTTATTATGTGTTGAACCCATCCAGCATCGGTGCAATGGAATAACGGCGGCTAGGTTTTATATCTGTAACTTGTTGATTTTCTTGCGTATTCATTGTTTCTACTTATTTGTATATTGATTAATTATTGTGCATTTGGGGCTGTTTTTTGCTACCGATGCTACGAATTTTGCTTCGTGGTGGTGCATGTAGCACCGCTGTAGAACTCGTGTAGCACATAGGAAAAAATGGCAACAATGAGTCAAACAAAGGCAGCTGATGGTTCATTGTCCTATCGCGCACAGGTTCGGGTCAAACGCGGCGGTCAGATAATTTATTCTGAGGCCAAAACATTCTCGAAAGAAAAGCTGGTAAAGGATTGGGCAGCAAAGTTAGAGCAGGCATTAAAGGGTGATGGAGCAGTGGAATGGCACAAAATTGCCAAGCTGCTCGTTAGTGAATTATTACGTCGTTATATTGATGAAGTTGGGGAAGTGCAGAAGTTTGGCAGGACCAAGCGTCATGTCATGGAAAACCTGATCAAAAAGCCTATTGCTAAAAAATGGATTGGTGATTTAACCGCCGCAGATGTGATTGCCCATTGCAAGCTGCGCCTGGGTGAGGGGGGCTGGCCCTTCTACAATTACCCAGGATGTTATTTATCTGGGGTCGGCATTGGGGTGAGCGTAGAGTTGTGGCGAATGAACTGGCTGAGCTATTGGTATATAAACCGAAAGCTTTTCAGCACAGCAAAACGCCGCTGATGGCGGATATTATTCGTTTTGCCATCAGCACTTGCATGCAGCAAGAAGAAATCTGCAAGGCTTTGTGGATGGATGTACATGAAGCTAAGCACACTCTATTAGTCCGGCAACGTAAAGATCCATCCAAGAACGAAATAAATAAATGATCAAGAAATCCCTTTGTTTGGCAATGCGAGGGAGATTTTGCAGCGCCAGCCCAAGACAGACCCCTGCATCTTCTCTTATAACCACAGCTCTGTTGGTGCAGCATTTATTCGTATGTGCAAGGCGCTGGCCATTGAGGACCTGAGATTTCACGACTTGCGGCATGAGGGTATTAGCCGACTGTTTGAGGCTGGATATCAAATACAGGAAGTGGCTATGGTCTTTGGCCATAAGTCATGGGGAAGTTTGCGCCGCTATACCAATCAGCGGCTAGAATCACTGCATGGTAAGTATGAAGTGCTGTCATCGTTATCTTCAGCAGCCGTGAAGGTGATCGGTGGGGCTGCAGAGGCCTAGCCGGCAGAAGAGTTGCCTGTTTGGCAGAAAACTGATCGACGATAAAGCTTAAAAGAAAACCTGCTGTTGCAGGTTTTCTTTTAAGCTAAGTGGCTATAGTATTTTTTTATTTATTTGGTTTTATTGTTTAATATATTAACTTCCTTCATCTTCGATTCATTTTTTCTTAGTTCTTTACCGCAAACAGCGCCATGCTCAAGTAAAATACTTATCATTTCTTTTTTTGAGTATTTGATTGCATTATCCAGCATGGTATCTCCACTATTCACGGTTGTAAATTTCTTGTTAGGTTCTACCAATTTAAGGTCCAGAAATATTTTTAGTATTCTACTGTCAGAAGATTTATCGCTTAGAATGTATGCTATGCCGCCATCGTATGACGACATTTTATGTGTATCTTCTTTGCTAAAATTGAACTTTGAAAACAAATATTCAACAATATCAGGTTTTGATTTTTTAATGGCAATTCCCATTGCTTTACATGCATCGTCCTTGTTCTTTATGTGGGCAGAAAGCTCTTCAATGTTAGATGCACTAATTGCTTCGCCCAACCTTATTTCTCGTAACTGAACTTTTTTAAAATTGGTTGTGCTAACCATTCGTGGGATATGGAACTCTGGTTGAAATACAAAGTTGAGGACTCTATCTAAATCCTTATTCCCTAGGTTTTTATTTAGGACAAATTCCTTAAATTTGTTATCAGTACTATTTCTCAAAAAATCGATAAGATGTAGTCCCAGCGCAACCTTCAAGTCCTTAGCGTTATAAATAGGTATATCATGTCGGCCATTTTCTCCATGTACATACCTTTCTATTTCGTTTCTAACTTGAGAAAATTGAGATATGAAATCTTTATGTTCATGAGTAAATGCAGGTGGTACTTTGTTATCAAAGTGATCGGTTAATGTTAAATAACCGTAAGGATTTTGGTCGTCAGTTATGTATGCGATAGCCCCAAAGTCGACCGTAGTATGTTTTGAATTAAGTGGTAGTTTTGATTTGTCATCCGAGAACTCAACTCCAAAAAAAACGAAGTCTTGATTACTTAAACATCTTACATCTTCTGAATACGTGTTTTTTGCAGTAGCTATGCCATCACGCTGCAATTTGTCGAGGGACATAATATTGGAAAGGTTTGAGTTGCTCTGGTGTCTGAAATGTAATTTTGTATCAATTATCTTACTAAGTAAGTTTTTTTCATCGGGTGTTAGGTCTTTTGTTTTTTGTTTTATTTTACTTAAATAAGTATTCGATATTTTATCCAGATGTTGTAGTGAGTTAAATGAGGATTTTATATTTTTTGGTTCCTCCATTTCAATGCCTAATTCTTTGAAGTAGGCTCCTTTAGAGAACATGTTGCTATAGCTTTGAGCAGCTATGGCTTTTTTAAGGAAGTTTTTAATAGTATTAGCACTTTTTTCAACTAAATTTCTATTTTTTGAAAATTCCATAGGTGAATTACTAACAGAACTAATATTCTTTATTTCATTAGTTTTTTCTATTCTTGTTTCACTTACCTGTTTGGGTTGAACGCAATCTTGTTGCGGAACGATGTTTGATAGTGTGGTTGATTTTATCATTTGATAACCTATATATGTTTTTAATGAAATTAATTATTGTTAATGATGTTTTTGTTATAAATGTAATACCCCTAATGTTTTTTAGTATAAATGTATTAATTTTTATATAGCGTATATATTAACTCGCTCATTAATTTCATATCTATGTAACCTTGTATTTTTATCATTTGGTAGCGCCGGCAGAGTATATTTATTTTTATGCAGTATTTTTCTCTCCTATTTTTCCCTCTGGCTAGCGCAGGTTGAAGACTTACCTGCACTCTCTCTCCTGCTCAAATTTAGCCAATGCATTAAGCATGTTGCATTTCATTAATTGGACTATTTTTTTGTAAATGGGACAATAGGAAATATCTTATATTGAATAAATAGAGTGTGTGTTAATTGCATATTTTGTTATTGCAAACCTGATTATGTCTATTGCTTAGGTCCCCTTCATTTAGCAATCCGTATGGCATGAATTCGGATGGTCTGAACGGTTTTGAATTGGGGGGCTATTAGTCCACATATGCTGCATGCCTTACTCAAGCCAAACCACGCTGTATGGGCGCTTGGCTGAGCAATAGACATAATCAGGATTAGCTTTGTTGATAGTTAGCTACACCGGCAGATTGGCTTGATGGTGATGATGTTGTGATTGTGCCATCCTTGCAAGATGCAGATGAAATTGCTCAGCGCTTTCCAAAGGGCTACAGAGTTGTACGGCCTTATCTGCGTTTAACCCCACAGCCGAATCGCTAATTAATTCAGAAATTATTCTTGCTAAGAAGGCTGCGTTTGCAGCCTTTTAATTACATTATATTGGCTGATTTTTTTATGGGTAAGCGCGAATAGTTTGTGAAGGCTGTTATGTAAGAGCCTGTAAATTTTGACGATCTATTGTGATGCCTGACATGAATTTTCTCTGGGAAGAGATTAATCGGTCAAGGGCATTCACACAGTTTTTATTACAAAAAAGATTGAAACTGTGTCAGTTTTTCTCCTTATAGGTGGCGCTTGTTGCTCAATGACGTCCTGTTTTTTCTTGTACTCGCTGGGCACCCTGGTACTTTCCGAGGCAGTACGGGGCTTGCCGGAAAATGGTTATTCACTGGGTTATGCTCCTCGGAAATAACTCGTTATTGCCTTCGTCACATGCCTTGTGCTTGGCCGTTTTCCGGCTCAGCGCAATGGTGAATGAAACGTCAACAGACCCTAGATGCCGATGATGTCATCGTGACCCAGAATCTGACGGTAGGCGCAGCCATTAATCACTTAGCCAATGGCGGAGCGAAAGCCAGTTTGGGGGGGCCATTGAAGCCAAAGGCGACGTGAGCGCGGGAGAAGTTAGCCTGATGAAATACGCGTACAGGGAGCAGGGGGATGGGCAGCTGACGAGTGAGGCGGTTTAATGGATGCTATTTTTTTAAGGAGGTTGAAATTAATAATTATTAAGTTTAGAGTAATCATGCTCTTCGTTAAGCAGGTATCACTTTCAGGACCACTGATGAATGATCGAAATCTGAAATATATGTTTTATTGGTTTTGTTATTTTAATTATTTTCAGGATTAATCATGAAAATACAAAGCAATCATTCATTAGTAGAGGCTTTGAGGTGCAAGGCTGCTAACAATGACGTTTCCAAGAAAACAATAAGTAAAATTTCGGAAAAGCTAAGAAGTGTATCAAATTTGCCTGGAGGAATAACACCCGGTTATATGAGTGAATTGAGGCATGAAATAAGTAATGTTAGAGGAGACTTGGCAAGACATAAGTTAGAGTTAATTTTGGATAAACATGAAACGAAAAAAATAATGGAAGGTAACAGTGGAAGCGTTGCGGTTGATCTTACATTGGTAAATATGGGATTAAAGAGTACCATTAAGAATTTTGTAAGTAATGATGCTCTTTGTAGACAGTTAACCTCTAAGGTTGGAGAAATGGCAACAATTGGACAGAACGATCCTAGCTTCAGTGATGTTTGTCTAAAAACATTAAAAAATGTAGATGAAATGATTAGACGTGGTGATACAGAAAACGCCAATAAGACACTTGATGAAGGGTTGAAAAACTTTTATAGCTCTTAAGCTTATGTTAGGTGGAAAAATATGCTTGCGCGCCAAAGTGACTCTTGAATAAGTACTGAATATTGATAAGAAGATGTCACTGTATTGAAAAACGCTGCAAAAATTAAATCCATTATGTATATGCTGCTATTGTTTCTATTAAATTAAATGTGTTAAAAAATATTATCTCTTGTCGGTTAGACATGCTTACGGTATTTAATATTGTTTAATTAAATAAAGTAAATTGGATTGTTACAAGTATTATAAAAAATGTTTTCTTTTTTACGCCCTGGCGCTTCATTGCTCTGGGGCGTTTTTTTATCTGCAGGAGGCCAATATGGCTAAGCCTAGTCATACACAGATTCAGCCTGTTTCCTTTACGGATAAGGCTTTTCGATCACGCATGAACATGCTGGATGATGGCCGCTCATTTGTGGTGATCAATCGTGCCTGTTGATGACGACCGCACTTTTACAATCTGTCATTACCGAAGCCGGTTTGGCGGCGTTTTTTAATGCAACCCAGGCTAGTTTTTAAGCAAAAATCACCCATATCGCACTGGGCAACAGTGGCTACAGCCCAGCTCAGCCCAGCGCAAACCCAAACCCAAACCCAAACCCAAACCCAAACCCAAACCCAAACCCAAACCCAAACCCAAACCCAAACCCAAACCCAAACCCAAACCCAAACCCAAACCCAAACCAAGCTACGCACCAATCATCTGCACTTAACCGCGATTGCCGATTGGTAAGACGGAGTTTGGAGTGTGCATAGTGGGCTTTTAATTTAGATGGCGGGTAATTACTTACGCCAATTGGCTGATGTATTAGTGAATATGCACAAATAAGGTAAATCATAAAACAGGCGGTTTAAAGCTTCATGTAATATTTGCGCTCGCCATATATCGTTGATTTATCATGAATCTTAGTGATCTGCTTGCCTCCTTCGCCTCTGCTTTTAATCAAGAGCAGCGTCTTATCTCTCTTCAGCTAGGTGATGGTGCGGCATGGGGCCAGCAGCTCTTACCACAGCGCGTAACAGGTAGCGAGGGGATCTGCCAAGCTTATCGCTATCAAATTGAGTGCCTATCCTCCAATGGCGATTTAGAACTTAAATCGCTATTAGGCTTGCCGGTGGTATTGTCTATAGCAAACGCCAATGGCGATGCGATTGAGCGCTGTGGGGTGGTTAGTCAGGCGCAGCTATTAGGTTCTGATGGGGGCTTCGCTCAATATTCCCTCACCGTAGAGCCGCCTTTTGCGCTGCTTAGGTATCGGCGTACTTCACGCGTTTTTCAGGATTTATCTCCAGTCGATATTGTGAAACAGGTACTGGCCGAGCATCAGGCCAAGAATCCTGTGTTTGCCTCCGTGCAAACGCTGGATTTCAAGCTATCAGGCGAATATCCACCGCGCTCATACTGCTTACAGTATCGCGAAGACGATTTTGCGTTTTTATGCCGATTAATGAAAGAAAGTGGTTTGGCTTGGCGATTCGAGCATTTGGCGGGTGATTCCCCGCAAGTGCAGCTGGTGGTGTTTGATGATGTATTCTCCATCCCCGAAGCTTTAGAGCCCATCGCTCGCTTTCATCGTGCGTCAGGTACGGAGGAAAGTGATTCTCTTACCCAATGGAATACCCAGCGGCAAATTGGCAGCAGCTCAGTTTCCCTTGCCAGCTACGACTACAAAGCCAGCAATACCAGCCACAGCTCAAGCGATAGCGCGATTGATCAGGGAGATGGCGGGCAGCAAATTCAGGCCAGCCTAGAATATTACGATCCGCAAACGCATTACTACGCCAGCGATTTAGACCAGTTCAATAATGATGCCAAGCTGCGCCAAGACGCAATGGATGCGCAAAAGAAATCATTTACCGGCTCTGGCACATTACGCAGCTTACAAGCCGGGCAATGGTTCCGCTTAGAAGATCACCCTGCGCACGAGTGGGATAACGCGGAGCAGCGAGAGTTCGCCATCACCGAGCTTAAATTCACCGCAAACAATAATTTTCCAGCAGATCTAACCCAGCAACTTGGCTTAGTTGCACCTAGCCTGCTTGCCACTTCCGCCAAAGATAACGCGCCTTACCAAGCGGACTTCACCGCGCAAAGACGCGGCCAGCCTGTGCTTAGCCATTTTAGCCATTTGATCGGGCAAGAATTTACCAAGCCCACCAGCCTAGGCTTACAAACCGCCACGGTAGTTGGCCCCGCCGGATCAGAGGTGCATACGGATGAGCTCGGCCGCATAAAAATTCAGCTACATTGGCAGCGTGCTCAGGAACACCCAGAGTTTGGTGCCAACCTCGACGATAAGTCATCCTGCTGGATACGCGTCGCCTATCCATCGGCGGGTGCAGGCTTTGGGCATCAGTTCATCCCTAGAGTGGGCCAGGAGGTGACTGTAAGCTTTTTAGAAGGTGATATCGACCGCCCCATTGTAACAGGTACTGTTTATAACGGCAGCCATTCAGTGCCCGCGTTTAGCGGTGCTGGCGCTTTGCCTGCCAACAAAACCCTATCTGGCATCAAAACCAAAGAGCATGAAGGCGGCCAATATGGCGAGCTGCTGTTTGATGATACCAAGGATGAAGTGCGCACTAAATTATCTAGCGAGCACGGTAAAACCCAGCTTAACCTTGGCTATCTGATCCATCCACGCACCGATGGCAAAGGCGAAGCACGCGGCGAAGGCTTTGAATTACGCAGCGACAAACAAGGTGCGATTCGCGCCAGCGGCTTACTCATCAGTACCGAAGCCAAAGGTGGCGCTAGCGGCAAGCAGCTAGACCACACACCCGCGCAAAGCCAGCTTGAATCAGCATTTTCACTGGCCCAAAGCCTAGGCGAAACGGCCACCCACCAGCTTGCCGACAGCATAGAAACCGGCGAAGACAATAAAACGATTAATCCGGACAATAGCGTGGGTGACGCAAATAGCCAAGGCCATTTGCACCATCATATTCACGCCAGCAAAAGCCTTGAAGCGGGCAGCAACACCGATAAAGATGGTAAGAGCAAATCCAAAGATCAAGCAGGCCAGCAGAATATCATCCTGCTACACGGTGAAGACGGCGTGGCCATCACCAGCCCGCAAAGCCAAACCCTTACCGCAGGCACCAACTTAGATTTGGTTGCGCAGCGCGATACCAACCAAACCTCCGGCCGCCGCTGGATACATAACGTAGGCCAGCACATCAGCCTATTTGTAGCTGGGGTAAAAGACAAAGTTGCGCTCAAACTGATTGCCGCCAAAGGCCAAATCCAGCTGCAAGCGCAAAGCGGCGATATTGAAATCACCGGCGATAAAGACCTAAAAGTGACGGCTTGCAAAGGGCTGATCAACATTTCGGCCAAAGAAGAAATCCTGATGACCGCGGGTGGCGGCTATATCCGGCTAAAAGGCGGTGATATCGAGATTCACTGCCCTGGGAAAGTAAGTATTAAAGGCGCGAGTCATGATATGAGCGGGCCAGCGAGCTTAACGCCCCAATTTGTACCCTTTGTTAAAGCCAAGGATTGTTCACAAAAAATGAAAGATGCCGCTGCGGGCGGCGCAGCCGTTCTTTGATACACAGGCCAAAACTAATGCAAAACACAGTACTGTTTGACCCATGGCCTCCACTGGCGATAGAGCCGACCCATATGACGCAGCTAGCTGCACAAATTGGATCATCAAAACAAGACGGCGCTTTTTATCTGCTGATTGATCCCATGCTGGGCGAGCCACGCCCCTTGGATGGCGGGCCAGATGCTGCGCCGCTAGAAAACACGCCTACTCTGCAAGACTCCCGCACAGCAGCGTGGGATGGGCGAAGCATCACTATGCTGATTTTTAGCGAGCCATCTTTGCCCTATGCCCAATTGCCCTATTTAGTGCAATTGCAGGGTAAAGAAGACCCTTTATTTGCAGAGTCTATTCAGATTGCCTTAGAAAATAATCTGGCATTGCTAGATAGGGGCTTTGGTGGGCTGCCTGTATGCGCTTGGCTACAAAGCCATGCAGGTAGTGAAGAGCTGGCGGCATGGTTAGTCAGAATGATGCAGCAAAGAATCAAGGGGCTAAAAGGCACGCGCTATTTAAGAGCCGCTGACCCCAGAACATTGCCCTTACTTTTAGCGCTGCTGGGTGAAGAGCGCATCCATCTGTGGCTTGGGCCTGTTGCTAACTGGTATTTTTTATCGATTGACGGCAGAGTCACCCATCTACAAAGCACTGGGGGCAGCCAAGCAACGCTAGCATTAAAGCCCCATGAAGCAGAAGCCATCCTCGATGCCGAGGCGATCAACCGAACATTAGCGCAATGGTATGCCACGCGATCAGCCCCCTATGCCCAGATGTTTTTAAATGCACGGCTATGGGTTAAAACGGTTAGGGAATTGGGCTGGCCGCAAATCGATGATCAAGTGGCCTTTGCCCTCTATGCGGATCAATATCCGCAGTTTTGGCAGCATCCATCCATGAGCGCCATTTTTAAAAACGCCAAAGAAACTCAAACGCCTTTGAATACCGCCTTGGCTGAAATCACAGCAAGCCAATGGGATCAGATCATGCTGCACTCACCACAAAAAGAAAACCAATGACGGATACCTGTAGAGCGTGTGAAAAAAGTGGCCTGCCTATTCTATTGGTGCGCCCCTCCGTGATTGCGAATAAAGCAGATTTACAGCCACCTGGCAGTGCAAAGCTGCTTTCGCACGCCATTGCGCAAAAAGCGGCTCAGCTTGCTACGCCTAAGCAATCGCGCTATGTACTGCGAACCCTGCGCCGGGGCTATTTATACGTGTTTTATGAAACCCCGCCAGCAGGCAAAAAAGATGGCTGGGATATTTACCGGATTACGCCAGAAGGGGCGCTTTACTCTGCCTCACATCCCTCCTTTTATTTAGCAGAGCCTTTTTCTTGTAATAAACTCGGCCATTTGCATAAAGTACGTTTGCTGACGATTCCCCAAGCGCATAAAACGGGGAAAATATGGCTGGCGTATAGCGCCAACTTATGGAATGACAAGCTAAAAAAAGCCAATCAAGCCAATCCCAAAGTCATGCAATGCCTTGATGTTAAAGCCTACTTAGATAGCGGAAAAGCACCAGATAATGCATTTGTTGCCAAGGCAGAAAGCCCAGGTAAATTTGTTGCTGAATATGCGCTGCGCAATATCAGCCCGGGCAAAGATGCGGAGCCTTACTTCCCCTTTAAAGATGGCTTAGATGCGCTAGCTCAGCTGAATGGCCATATGCAGCAATTTGGCAATATGCACCCCAAGACCAAAGATAAAGGCCTTGTGTTTGCCCTGCATGACCCAGTGGCGGTTTCTGCCGAGCTAAATCATTTGCGCATGCGGGCGCTGGTAAGAAAAAATGAAGTTGCCGCCCCTTACAGCCGAGGTGTCATATGCTCAGGCTTTCTTCTTGGGGTAAAAAATTGCATCGGTAAGGATAATTATAAGAAGACTGGAACCACCTTATTCGATGGGGCACAAAGACGTTTAGGCCCAATGAATAAAGCGCTATATGATAAAAATAAACTTAACCCCTCTTTTCGACCTAGCCTAAAAGACACCATATGGAAGCCAGCTCATGCGGGGCAGCCTGTTACACCCGCAAGTATGGGAGAGGTTTATCAGCTAGAAGATGATGCACTTCGTAAGACGAAGGCTAATGAGCGCACCCAAACAGACTGGGCAAAACTAAGTACTTTTTTTGATGAGCCAAAACGTGCGCAGTTTATGCTCGAGTACGATACAAAAATGGCAGAGATGGAACAGATCATCACCTTATACGATGATGATTACGCCGCTGCATCTCAAAAAAACGTGACTGATTTTTTTGCCCTGCATTTTGATGAGAACGATCCGAACGATCCTAAGCAAACCCACCATAGCGCGGGGACTTGTTATAGCGAAGAGGCTTTTCATGTTTACGGCGGGGGCAGTATGGGGCCTAGCAGCGCCGAGCTGGCGTATCAGCAGGCGCTTAAAAAAATCACTGATCTAGATGCGGTGATGCTGCGTGCGCAGCTTTCTAATCAAAAATCAGTGTTTGAATATGTGGCCGAAGATAATCAAGCCAAAACCTATAACCTACTCAAAGACTTACTTGCGCCGCAGCTTAATGCTAAGTTTAGCTGGCTGAATGAGGCGGTATTTGGCTTTCATCAGGGGGTTTCTACGGCACTGATTGGCGGGGCGGTGGGCTACGCCAGTCAGCACAGCAGCTTTAAAACCATAGAACGCAAGCTGCTTGGCATGGGTTTGCTTGGCCAGAATATGGAGCATATTCTGGCCAGTGTGCTTGATAAAACCAAGATCAAGCCTCGGCCCCTATTAGTCAGTGTGTTCTTACCTTTTGATGAGGCGATTGCATTACTTGCTAGTAAGCGTTATACGCCAAGTAAAAAACTGATGAATAGCATGCGCAATCAAAGCCTGATCGAGCTGCATGTACTTACCGATACCGATAAGCTGAAACAAGCTACACAAAGCGCCACGGCCCTAAAAGACGCTGAAAAAGTAACCTTAAATATCTCTAAGCTTAATTTAACCGCGCAAGGCGTAGCGGGGATACAAAAGGTATCCGCAGATGATTTTGGCAAGATGTTTGCGCAGCAAAGGCACGTGGCAGAGACGGCCAAAGAAGCCTTATATAACTTAAAAGAAAACAGCTGGCGTGGTAGTAAAGCGGTCTTTATCAAGGCAGAAGGCCGCATTGCCATCGGCTTTTTATCCCTGCAAATGCTGGGCTTAAATGGCAGCCTTCAATCTTTAGCCGCTGCAAGCCCAGAAGATCAAAAAGCCTTGCGCGATGCCTGGTTTGGCATTGCCAGCAATGGCTCGGGTACGGTTGGGGCTACAGGGGAGCTGGCGGGCATTGCTGCCGCGCAATTTGCGAAGCATGGTGTCTTTACTATGGGGCTGAAAGCCCTAGGTGGCTTTGCAGGCTGGGGGGCTTTGCTGGTGGATGGTGTGCAGGCTTTTGTTTTTGCGGGGGAGCGGTTTAAGCGCAATGATATGAACTCATCATTTGCGTGGGGAAGCACTAGTGCTTTATATGTTACTGGAGCAGGAGCAGGTATCGGGGCAACTTTTGAGGTGGTGATTATATGGCTGCGAACAGGGAAGCTTGTTTCTGCCACAGCGGTGGCCACCGAAGGGGGATTGCTATTTTGGGCCTGAGCTTAACTGGCTGGGCCTTGGTTTTAATGGGGCTGGGTGTACTTTTATATTCTGGCTCTGCAATGCTTACGCCTACCGCGCTACAGGATTGGGCCGAAGATTGCTTTTTTGGTAAGGCAAATAGGTTTAGTACATCGGCAGAAGAGGAAAAAGCTTTGTTTAAGGCTTTAAAAATGAGCAGTCAATCTGAATCTGAACCTCAAATTAAATATGAAGAAAAAAAACCTTCGGCCGCAAATAAATCTTCGCCCGTAAATAAATCTGCACCCGCCTCGATTAAATATCCGTGAGCTTATTAAAAATGACATTAAATACGGCAACCACCACGGCTTATCGTGTACTGCAAGGTGAATACCCGCCAGCATTGATCAATTCATCCAGCTTAGGCATCGTCACATATCTGAATAAGAAAACAACCACGCGGCAAAGTGGCAGTACGCTGAGCGAAGTTAAAACGATCTATCCAGCAGCTATTGAGCTGGCCAGTACCACACATTATCAGCGTGGCCTTGTAACTGTGTTTGCAATGCTCATCATTTTTGGGGTCTTCCCACTGATGATGTATAGCGCCTATTTTTTCACATGGTTTTTTAATGGTGCAGGGGTAGTTCTTTTTCTGATGGCATTGGTCATGTTCATATTCAGTGTTTTTTCCGTTATGGTTGCTTTTCATTTTGGGTTATATCCGCTAAGAGCCGATATGTTTTCACTTAAAAACGACAGCTTGTTTTTTGATAGAAAAAAGAAAAAAGTTTACCGTGTTTTTAGAAACATACCTGGTCTTATCGATTACGTTAGAAACAGCTTAAAAAAACGTAATCCATTTTATGCTTGGCCTACCGTAATTATTGAATACGATTGGGATTCTTTAATCTTTGTTTATGTTTCAAAAGTTGTGATGTTGGGGCAATTACCATCGACGGTTCACACCCTGGGGGTGGGGATTAAAGATCCTGACTTTGCACAAAAACAAGTCGCAAAAAGTGACCATGATAAAGCCTGGGATCAAATGCTAAAGCACGAAGCAATACCAGACTTTGTTGATTTCTTTACCATTGGTAATCCACTGGTCATGAGTGAATATTCCGTGCAGGCATTATGGGCCTATCTACATGCCTATATGGAAAAAAACGGCCCGGCCTTGCCTGCTGGCGAGTCTTTAGCCGAGGCAGCCCCTAATAGTTGGTGGCAATCTATGGGGCTGGTCTGCCCATTAGGATCTAGGTTTAAACATTGGTGTAAAGAACACCCTATTTTTGTACCGATATTTTTTATATTCTTCCCAATCACGGGGCCTTTTTATTCCCTATGGGGAACCTTTAATTGGCTTTCGCATAAAACCGCATTCGAAGCCCCATTCCCTCCAGAAATCCGTGCCGAGTGGGGAGAGCCATTACTGCCTAAAAAATAAATCTTAGCACTGCTATCGCCTTGTGCGATAGCAGCAAATAAAGCAGGAGTCGCTGCAATTAGATTAATCATTCAATTCCATCTAAAAAAATAAAAGCTCATGACTCCAACGGCTACCACCACGGCTTATCGTGTAAGTCGCCGAGTATAAGTTTTCCTACAAAACATAATACTTACACAAATGCCACAATATCGAATCTACCCAGTTGAAATTAGTCATGAAGTTTATAAAACCTTTAACAGAAGCAGAGCAGACTCAGTTAGAAGATGCTTACAAAAATAACCATCAGCATCGCCTTCGGCAAAGATCACATTCTGTTTTGTTGAACTCAAAAGGTTATTCAATTTCTCAGCTCATCGAGATTTTTGGGGGTGGTCGTGATGTAACCAACACTTGGCTAAATGCATGGAGCCAGTTTGGTATTGTAGGACTTCAGGACGGAGCTCGCCCCGGACGCCCTCGTATTTTTACCGATGCCTGCCCTAAGGTGATTTAAGAGATTTTATTTCGCGCGGGCACTGGATAGTTTGCTCAATAAAGCAAAGCACCAGCCTTAGCTCAAAGCAGAGAGGGCCAAGCCCCCTCTGCTTTATCTTAAGTACCTTTACCACCCACCACATTTTTAACCCGGGCAAGCGCCAAAGGCTCCATAAACTGCGATAAGAAGTCATCTCCCACCAGCCACTTACCTCCCACCTTTTTTAAATCGATTGTTGCTTTAAACTGCACCTCAGCCGAGATTCCCAAAGCAGACAGATACGAATCGGTGTAATCAATCAATACAGGGCAACTTAGTTGGTCTTTTGCGGATGAGGTACATTTTCCATCCGGCAAAACGCCCCATAGGCCATCAATTCGCGAAGTTTTATCTTTCAAATCTGGCGTCCATTTGTTTTTCACTCCAGCATCAATAGACTTCAAGCCATCCCGCACCGCCTGATTTAAGACTTCACTACTCAGAGGCCCGCTCAGCGCCGGATCAAGCGCTTTAGGCCCAAAACGAACATTCAGATAGTCAACGGGTTTGAACGAGAGGCTAAATAAATCGGTTTTCTCATTCTCAGGCACAATTAAATAACCAATTGCTGTTTTTTCACCCTCACTTTCAAAAACAACACGACAGGCACGTGATCGGCTCAGCTTATCGTATCCAATCTCTTCGGCTGGATGAATATGAGACCTTTGCTGCTCCTTATTTACAGAGGGACGGTAATGATTATTTTTGGCTTCCATTTGATACAGTGTCATAGAGACATTGATGCTAACGTTCTTCGCATTACACAATAGTGTCGTTGCAGGTAGCTGCATATATCCAATTACACTCCCGAGACAAAAAATCAGCACGGCACAGCTCAGCAGAACACTTCTCTTATCCGAAGCCTTATTCCGCTCCTGGCGCACCTGCAACATCGAGGTCGTGCGATCAAAATCCAGCGCTTGTAGAGCATAAATAAAAGATTCTGTTAGCAGGCTTGTTTCAACTTGCCCACTAAACAAATAGGTTTTTCTTTGCTCAGCCTCTTGCTGCGGAATGTAATGGCTGGCAATGAGATAATCTAGTAGGCCATTGATGGATGCATCGTCATACTCCGGCAATGCGCCTGCATCAAAGCGGGCTTGCAGATTTTGATACTGTGCAGGCACGAGGAAACCCAGCTCTTGCAACTGTTGAAGATATTGCCAGCTTAGCAAGGGATGCAAAGAGCGATTTATGCGCTCAGGGTTAATTGGGCGCATTCGCAATAATGTATCTGCATCAAAAGCATATTCTGCCAGCAAAGTATCAATCGCATTTTGTGCTTGGGATGTGCTGGAATATCCCTCTGCAATCAGCCAGTCCAGCACTTCTCGCAGCAAATAATGCTCATGCGACAGCGTACCTGCCTGCTCTAAATGCGGCTTGGCCAGAGCCGCGTTTTCATCATTCAAAAATTGATGCTTTACCAAAAGATCTAACATCAATTGCTGAATTTTTTTGCCGATCAGTACCGGATTAAGGCTTAAAAACTTCTCAAGATAAAGGGCATTTTCAGGCGTGGTTTCATCCAGTAGCACCTCAAGCGCGAGCTTAATTAGAGCTTCATCGGTATCCCCGTGCCGAACCAACCAATCCAGGGCATCTCTGAGTGAGCTATTTTCAAACTGAACACTAAAATCACCCTGCGCGCTTCCAAGACGCTCCCAGACAAGATCAATACGGTTATCAAACAAAAACCTTTCATATTCAAGCAAAACAAACATTGGGGCACAGGCAGAACACTTACCGCGTAAGGAAGAACTAAGCACAATTTAATCCAGAATAATTGAAAGTAATTTTTCTTGCTGATTTTGCAAGCCAAAATTATTGCACTTAACGGCCTTAGCCACACTGCCTATAATTACCTACAAAAGCCTTTTTAGCTGAGGCATATAGTTTTTCCAAAACGACAGATAGTCTTTCATTGAACGACACATAGTAATTAGTCGCTCAAAAAGCCACGATCAGCGCAACGGTTAAAACACAGGCAAAAAGCGCAGCCATAGCTTCAGCCGTAGAAGAGCGCCTGCCTAGCAGCCTGTCGGACTTAAGAATGATCTACTTCGGAAAAGCCGGATTTGGCCATATTTCACGCATTTTCTCGTTGAATAGCCAGCTATTCGCCTCAAAAACCCGCGAAATCTGTCTCAAACCGGTCTTTCCCTCGCTACGATCGCTTAAGTCCGACAGGCTGCTAGGGCAATTAAAGATTTGATGTCTGTTTCATAAGTTGTGGCGGGTTATTTTTACTTGAGCTCAATCTGTTTTTTCCGGTACGGTTTGATGCTCTGTTTCCTGATATATGGGCTTGCTATGTTTTTTTATAAAGTTTGTATTGTTTTGGGCTTTGCTTCATCTCAAGCCTTGGCTGCTCATTATCAAATCTCGGTTTCTCCTGAAAATCCCACGCAATTACATGCTAGTTTGACTGATTTTCCTGCCAGTGCTCAGGATAGGGTATTGCGTTTGCATGGGCTTAGCAGGGGCTTGGCCTCACAGCTTGTTGCGCCGCATTGCGATAAGCAGGCGCTGGCTTTATCCAAGCCGGGCGAGTGGGTATTGCCTGCTGGCTGTGCTCAGGTTAGTTGGGATATTTATGCGCAATCCGTGCTGAATGGCTCGGTGAATTCTTCAGAGCAAAAGAGCGTTTATTTTCAGGATAAAAAATGGTGGTTGTTATCTGAGCCTACTTCTTTACTACGTTTGGATGGGGATGCTGAAGACACACTGAGTATTGTGGGCGTGAATGCGCAGCAAGGGGCGATGGCGGCGGCTGCAGGGCAGTGGCGAGTGCCTTCTAAAGGTGCGCCAGAATATTATGCCTTTGGTGATTTGGCTTTAAGCCAGCAGCAAATCGGCCCGTTTAGTGTGGATTATGTGGCGGATGATGCGGCCGAAGTCGCCAGATTACAGTTGCCTGCACTGCATGCGGATGCTTTGAGTTATTTAGCTAAAATCCTTCCCCCAGCTAAAAATATTGCGGCTAAAGAGCGTCATCTTTTGGTGGTGTGGCTGGGTATTGATGAAAAAAAGGGGGGCGCGGGTGGTGCTGCGGGGCATCGTTCTTTTCTGGCTAATTATATTAAAGGCGCTGAAAAAAATACCGCTGCCAGTACCGCGCTTACCTTGATGATTCTTGCGCATGAGCAATTTCATCAGCTTGCGGCAATGTCTGTGGGTCATGAAGTTAAATCGCCCGCTTGGGCTGGCGAGGGGCTGGCGCATTACTATGGCTTAAAAACGTTGGCACAAAGTAAGTTGCCGGCTGAGGAGCTTGCGAAACTTCGTGCTCGATTTATTCGGCCAGAGCAAGTGCCTAAAGATGGATTGCTGGCGTTGGAGCGTAAATATAAGCAGGGTGATCGATCGGTATATCCGCTTTTTTATGCTCAGGGTGCTACGTTTTGGTCAGAAGTAGACAGGCTTTTACAAGTAAATAGTCAGAATAAACGCAGCCTGGATGACTTTTTACCTTTGCTGCTGGCGGATGATTTTACGCAAGCGGGTCAGTTGCCTCCTCGTTTTTTGTCCGCTATCCGTCCCTTAACTGGCGCGGATTTGGATACGTTGTTGGTGAAATATTTGGGTCAATAAAATTAGATTTCATTGTTTAATGCCGGTATTTATTCAGGAGCTGTGAATTGCTACGATTTTTGTGTCTTTTATGTTTGCCAATCGCATCATACGCAGCCACTGCACCCTTAAGCCCCGCAGATTGCGCCTTGCTGCAAGAGCGCGGCGTGATTACGGCGGCTAATCCGCTGCCTTGCGATCGTTTGCAAAGAGTGCGTTTTTTGCATTGGGATATGAAGGGGCAAAAAGCAGAGGGGCAGTTGCTGGTGCTGGATGTGGTGGCGCAGCAGGTAGAGGCTTTGTTCGCGGCTTTATATCAGGCTAAATTTCCACTTTTTTCGGCGCTGCCGCTGGAGCAGTTTGCTGGTGATGATGTGCAGTCTATGAATGCCAATAATAGCAGTGCATTTAATGGCCGAGCGATAACGGGGGCTAAAAGCTGGTCTAAGCATGCTTATGGCGTGGCGATGGATATTAATCCGTTGCAAAATCCATATATAAGCTTTGCAGATGATGGCGGGGTGAATGTGTTGCCTGCGGCTAGTGCGAAGAGTTATATCAATCGAAATGAGCTGCGCCCAGAGAAAACTCGCCGTGCCGGTTTAGTGAACGAGTCAGTGGTGAGCTTATTTGCCCAGCATGGCTTTATGACTTGGGGCGGCGATTGGGATGCACCCATTGATTACCAGCATTTCGAAATTGGCAGCCGCCGTTATATTAATGAACTAATCCAACTGCCGTTGGAGCAGGCACGGGTTAATTTTAATCAGTATGCCGAGCGCTATCGTTCATGCAGTGCCAATGAGCAGGGAAGTTTAGGAGAGGTGCGCGCTCGTTGCGTGGCCAAGGTGCGCCAGTAGTGTGTGGTGCTGAACTTCTATAAATGAACAGGTCTGCGGCTCTATGCTTATAGTGGCCGCATTGAATTTCAGCCTGTTATATAACGCCAAGTAAGCATGCATGAATCGGCTACATATCTAAGCCAAGCTCATCTAAGCCAAAGAAGCGTTGCTTGCGCTTTAATAAGTCCATCGCCAAGTACAGTGTTTCCGTGCTGTACATAAGTTCTAATGAATGATGAAACATCTCGGTTTTGTGCATATTAATCAGGCCATCTATGCAGCGGTACACGCGGCGGCGGGAATCTTCCATTTGGCCAAAGTGATGTATCCAGTTGCAGCCTTCTAGCGTGGCGTGTTTGTCGCCAATGGCTAAAGCCAGCAGCGTTTTCAATTCACCTATATATAGTGTCTTCCATGCGGGGTTAGCAGCGGCGGTCAGGTGGGTTATTTCCAATATTGATTCGTCATCGGCCAGACCAATGTTTTGCAGGCTAGCCAGCAGCGCGGCACATTCGGCTTCATCCAGCTGTTGGAGTCTTAAAATAGCCGTGCGAATTTCATTGCTTATAACAATACTCTGCTGCTCAGTAGGCATGGGGCGCTCTGGTTTAGGGTGAAACATACAAATCGGTACGCAATCTACACGGTGTTTCCATAGCTTGCTTTGAAAATTATCTGGCAGACAACGTTACAGGGTTTAATGCATCTATTTTCTTACTGTTAGTAATCAATAGCTTACCGTATTTCCTGCATTTTATTGCATGGTAGTGGTTGACCTAGTCCGGCAAGGGCCGTATATTTCGGCCTCTCGCTGCAGCACACACAGCAACACGGTGTTCTAGCCAGCGAGCTGATCTTTAAAAAAATACAGTCGATGAGTGTGAGTGCTTGATTCGGAAGCGAACAAGTGCTTGCATTAGTAAGGCGCATTCAGCGATGGATGTGCCGAATAAAGTAAGCCAGTAAGTACTAGCTTAGCGATTAAACTAAAGAGTTTGATCCTGGCTCAGATTGAACGCTGGCGGCATGCTTTACACATGCAAGTCGAACGGTAACAGGGTGCTTGCACCGCTGACGAGTGGCGAACGGGTGAGTAATATATCGGAACGTACCTAGTAATGGGGGATAACTATCCGAAAGGATAGCTAATACCGCATACGCCCTGAGGGGGAAAGAGGGGGATCGCAAGACCTCTCGTTATTAGAGCGGCCGATATCAGATTAGCTAGTTGGTGAGGTAAAGGCTCACCAAGGCGACGATCTGTAGCGGGTCTTAGAGGACGATCCGCCACACTGGAACTGAGACACGGTCCAGACTCCTACGGGAGGCAGCAGTGGGGAATCTTGGACAATGGGCGCAAGCCTGATCCAGCAATGCCGCGTGCGTGAAGAAGGCCTTCGGGTTGTAAAGCGCTTTTGTTCGGGAGGAAATCCTAGGGGCTAATACCTCTTGGGGATGACAGTACCGGAAGAATAAGGACCGGCTAACTACGTGCCAGCAGCCGCGGTAATACGTAGGGTCCAAGCGTTAATCGGAATTACTGGGCGTAAAGGGTGCGCAGGTGGTTGATTAAGTGTGATGTGAAAGCCCCGGGCTCAACCTGGGAATTGCATTGCAAACTGGTCAACTAGAGTATGGCAGAGGGGGGTGGAATTCCGCGTGTAGCAGTGAAATGCGTAGAGATGCGGAGGAACACCGATGGCGAAGGCAACCCCCTGGGCTAATACTGACACTCATGCACGAAAGCGTGGGGAGCAAACAGGATTAGATACCCTGGTAGTCCACGCCCTAAACGATGTCTACTAGTTGTTGGGGAATTCGTTCCTTAGTAACGCAGCTAACGCGTGAAGTAGACCGCCTGGGGAGTACGGCCGCAAGGCTAAAACTCAAAGGAATTGACGGGGGCCCGCACAAGCGGTGGATGATGTGGATTAATTCGATGCAACGCGAAAAACCTTACCTAGCCTTGACATGTCAAGAATCCCTGAGAGATCGGGGAGTGCCGCAAGGAACTTGAACACAGGTGCTGCATGGCTGTCGTCAGCTCGTGTCGTGAGATGTTGGGTTAAGTCCCGCAACGAGCGCAACCCTTGTCCTTAGTTGCTACCATTTAGTTGGGCACTTTAAGGAGACTGCCGGTGACAAACCGGAGGAAGGTGGGGATGACGTCAAGTCCTCATGGCCCTTATGGCTAGGGCTTCACACGTCATACAATGGTCGGTACAGAGGGTTGCCAAGCCGCGAGGTGGAGCTAATCTCATAAAACCGATCGTAGTCCGGATTGGAGTCTGCAACTCGACTCCATGAAGTCGGAATCGCTAGTAATCGCGGATCAGCATGTCGCGGTGAATACGTTCCCGGGCCTTGTACACACCGCCCGTCACACCATGGGAATGGGTTTCACCAGAAGTAGGTAGGCTAACCGTAAGGAGGCCGCTTACCACGGTGGGATTCATGACTGGGGTGAAGTCGTAACAAGGTAGCCGTAGGGGAACCTGCGGCTGGATCACCTCCTTTCAAGAGAAAAGTCTTTTGGATTGAGTACTCACACTCATCGACTGTAGGTTTAAGGATTGTGATTGAAGGATTTAGAACTCATGCGATTAAAAAGTCACATTAGTTCTGATTGCTTCATAGCAAGCCAGTACATTGATCTTTAAAAAAATAGAAGAAGTAATACTCAAATTTAGAAATAAATAAGGGTAGATTGTATCAAAATCGATTGTTCGAAGTCAGAAATGAATAATCGATGTCGCAAACAAAGCGAAATCAGATACTTTGAATTGTATTAACTTTGTTAATACGTGTTTGAGGTTATAGGATCAAGCGACTAAGTGCATCTGGTGGATGCCTTGGCGATGATAGGCGAAGAAGGACGCGTTAGCCTGCGAAAAGCACGGGGGAGCTGGCAAATAAGCATTGATCCCGTGATATCCGAATGGGGAAACCCGGCCCTTTTGGGTCACTCATCACTGAATACATAGGTGATGTAGAGCGAACTCGGCGAACTGAAACATCTAAGTAGCCGAAGGAAAAGAAATCAACCGAGATTCCCAAAGTAGTGGCGAGCGAAATGGGAAGAGCCTGCATGTGATAAATCAAACTTTAGTGGAACAGTCTGGAAAGTCTGGCGACAGTGGGTGATAGCCCCGTACACGAAAGAGATTGGTTGGTACTAAGCATGCGACAAGTAGGGCGGGACACGAGAAATCCTGTTTGAAGATGGGGGGACCATCCTCCAAGGCTAAATACTCATCATCGACCGATAGTGAACCAGTACCGTGAGGGAAAGGCGAAAAGAACCCCGGGAGGGGAGTGAAATAGAACCTGAAACCGGATGCATACAAACAGTGGGAGCCCTTGCAAAATGGGGTGACTGCGTACCTTTTGTATAATGGGTCAGCGACTTACGTTCAGTAGCAAGCTTAACCGAGTAGGGGAGGCGTAGGGAAACCGAGTCCGAATAGGGCGCATAGTTGCTGGGCGTAGACCCGAAACCAAGTGATCTATCCATGGCCAGGATGAAGCTGCGGTAAAACGCAGTGGAGGTCCGAACCCACTAATGTTGCAAAATTAGGGGATGAGCTGTGGATAGGGGTGAAAGGCTAAACAAACTTGGAAATAGCTGGTTCTCCTCGAAAACTATTTAGGTAGTGCCTCATGTATCACTGACGGGGGTAAAGCACTGTTATGGCTAGGGGGTCATCGCGACTTACCAAACCATGGCAAACTCTGAATACCGTCAAGTGCGAGCATGGGAGACAGACTGTGGGTGCTAACGTCCATGGTCAAGAGGGAAACAACCCAGATCGCCGTCTAAGGTCCCAAATAATCAGTTAAGTGGAAAACGAGGTGGGAAGGCATAGACAGCCAGGATGTTGGCTTAGAAGCAGCCATCATTTAAAGAAAGCGTAATAGCTCACTGGTCGAGTCGTCCTGCGCGGAAGATGTAACGGGGCTCAAACTGATAACCGAAGACGCGAATATGCACGATGTGCATATGGTAGAGGAGCGTTCCGTAGGCCTGCGAAGGTGTCTTGAGAAGGATGCTGGAGGTATCGGAAGTGCGAATGCTGACATGAGTAGCGATAATGCGGGTGAAAAGCCCGCACACCGAAAACCCAAGGTTTCCTGCGCAACGTTCATCGGCGCAGGGTGAGTCGGCCCCTAAGGCGAGGCAGAAATGCGTAGTCGATGGACAACGGGTTAATATTCCCGTACCGATATAAAGTGCGATGGGGGGACGGAGAAAGGTAGGTCAGCCCACTGTTGGAATAGTGGGTTTAAGCGAGTAGGCGTGTGGCTTAGGCAAATCCGGGCTGCTATAACGCTGAGACGTGACGACGAAGTCCTCGGACTGAAGTGATTGATCCTATGCTTCCAAGAAAAGCCTCTAAGCTTCAGCTTTATATTGACCGTACCGCAAACCGACACAGGTGGGTAGGAAGAGAATTCTAAGGTGCTTGAGAGAACTCAGGAGAAGGAACTCGGCAAATTATCACCGTAACTTCGGGAGAAGGTGAGCCCATATTAAGTGAAAGCCCTTGCGGCTGGAGCTGAAATGGGTCGCAGAGAAATGGGGGCTGCGACTGTTTATCAAAAACACAGCACTCTGCAAAGTCGAAAGACGACGTATAGGGTGTGACGCCTGCCCGGTGCTGGAAGATTAAATGATGGGGTGCAAGCTCTTGACTGAAGTCCCAGTAAACGGCGGCCGTAACTATAACGGTCCTAAGGTAGCGAAATTCCTTGTCGGGTAAGTTCCGACCCGCACGAATGGCGTAACGATGGCCCTACTGTCTCCTCCTGAGACTCAGCGAAGTTGAAATGTTTGTGAAGATGCAATCTCCCCGCTGCTAGACGGAAAGACCCCGTGAACCTTTACTGTAGCTTTGCATTGGACTTTGAAGTGGTTTGTGTAGGATAGGTGGGAGGCATTGAAGCATGGACGCTAGTCTGTGTGGAGTCGTCCTTGAAATACCACCCTGACCCCTTTGAGGTTCTAACCTTGGTCCGTTATCCGGATCGGGGACCGTGCATGGTAGGCAGTTTGACTGGGGCGGTCTCCTCCCAAATTGTAACGGAGGAGCTCGAAGGTCGCCTAGGTACGGTCGGACATCGTACTGATAGTGTAATGGCATAAGGCGGCTTAACTGCGAGACAGACAAGTCGAGCAGGTGCGAAAGCAGGACATAGTGATCCGGTGGTTCTGAATGGAAGGGCCATCGCTCAACGGATAAAAGGTACTCCGGGGATAACAGGCTGATTCCGCCCAAGAGTTCACATCGACGGCGGAGTTTGGCACCTCGATGTCGGCTCATCACATCCTGGGGCTGTAGCCGGTCCCAAGGGTATGGCTGTTCGCCATTTAAAGTGGTACGTGAGCTGGGTTCAAAACGTCGTGAGACAGTTTGGTCCCTATCTGCAGTGGGCGTTGGAAATTTGAGGGGGGCTGCTCCTAGTACGAGAGGACCGGAGTGGACAGATCTCTGGTGTACCGGTTGTCACGCCAGTGGCATCGCCGGGTAGCTAAATCTGGAAGAGATAAGCGCTGAAAGCATCTAAGCGCGAAACTCGCCTCAAGATGAGATTTCCCCAAGGCTTTAAGCCTTTTAAAGGGTCGTTCGAGACCAGGACGTTGATAGGTCGGGTGTGGAAGTGCAGTAATGCATTAAGCTAACCGATACTAATTGCCCGTAAGGCTTGATCCTATAACCTGAGACGCGTGTGCGCGACGGTATAATCTACCCAGATTAGAAAACTAAATTTGAAATGTAAGACATTACTTCTTCTATTGAACTGAACGCGTTGCAGAGCAATAAGTGCAACGAGTTAACCCGTTAAAGTCTGGCGACCATAGCGAGGTGGCCCCACTCCTTCCCATCCCGAACAGGACAGTGAAACACCTTAGCGCCGATGATAGTGCAGATTACCTGTGTGAAAGTAGGTCATTGCCAGACACCCTAAGCCGTAAACAAAACCCCCGTACTCGAAAGAGGCGGGGGTTTTGTTTTGGGCAGAAGAAATGGAACAGAGTTTTTCTTTGTGTTTATTTACTTCAGTACTTAGGCGTACTTCATTAGAGCAGGTGCTTACGTCCGCCTAGTTGCTTACGTCCGAGCCGATGTTTTAACTTAGCTGCTGCAGCCTGCTAAATGGATAAAAATACTTGCCCTGCAGTGTGGTCGGTAAATAGGTGATGTCCCAGCTATACCGTTGATTCGGTGCGAAGGCGATAAGGCCTTCGTTTACTGCGCACTTGAGCTCGGCGTTCGGCTGATGCCTGAGCTGATTCGCCTCGCGCAGCACCCGATAAAACGTTGATTATGAAGCGATATAGCATTGCCCCAGCTTCAACCGCCTCTTGAAGCAAATCAAGGCAAAGCTGGCGTTCGGGCAGCACCGTTATTCCCCCGCCCTCCAGATAAGCATTGACGCACACAAAAATCAGCACGCCACTGCGTTAAATGATGAGGGAACAAGACCTGCCAAAGGCGATGCCTTGGTCGTTTGATTAAATTTTTTTAAGCAAATAGGATGTAAAAAAAACGCCCCAATTGGGGCGTTTTTTTTAGGGGGAAAGCGGTGATTACAGACCTAGCTTACCGTGTAGTTCTTCTGCTTTGCTGCATGAACCGGCCAGAATAATCCCGATCAGTGCGAATACATACACAATCACGGAAGAGTTCAGTGCCCAGTGCAGGCCGTAGTTCGAGAAGATATACGCTGATACAGAAGCAAAAATCAGTGTACCAACCGAACCGCAGGTCAGAATGGTTGAGATCAGGCTTGGTGGCGATACTTTAACTTGCAAGCTGCCGTAGCTGATCAGACCAGAGTAAATGCCTGAGTTAAAGAAGCCAAAACACACTAGCGCTACGCCAATTACCGTTGCCTGTGGCACGTTAGCGATCGTTGCAATGCTAGCTGTGCCCACGATGGCCGAAGCAATCAGGAAGGTGCGTAGTTGTACATAACGCACGGTGTAATGATTTAGCCATAGGCCAATAGCCTTAGAGCCCCAGTATAGCGTGACGTATAGTGCGGCAGTATCAACGGGCAGCTTAACTGCATCTTGCAGGTAAGTAGGCAGCCACATGGTGAAGACCAGCTCGGCATAAATAAACGCAAAGGCAGCGAAACACACGTAGTAAATGGCTTTGCCCCAAGGCTCTTTAATAGCCGTGCCATCTTCCGATTTTACTTCACGCTCTACGGTTGGGAATTTCGCCTTAGCGATCAACACAATCAATAGCAGAGAAATAGCAGACATCAGGAAGTACATCACCAACCAGCTGGCGTTGTGCTTAAACAGATAACCCAGAATCACTGGCAATACCACACCGGCAAAGCTGAAAAAGAAGTCGGTAAAAATCAGGCTAGATGAGCGGTCTTTAGGATCCGGATTAATCCGCACCACTAAGTAACTACCCACGGCCATGGTGATACCGGCTGCAGCACCAATCATCAGTACCGTAAAACCAAACAGCGTGATCGATGGCACAACGGTAAGTACCACGGTCAGTGCGATGGTCACGGCAGAAGCAATGGCCAATAGTGATTTGATGCTGTATTTCTGCATCAGCACACCACCCACCAGAATCGGCACAAACAAGCCAAAGTTCAGCAGGGTAAACATTTGGCCGATAAAGCCAGGGTCTTTATTGAATGCCGCAGAGACGGGGCCAAGTACCAAGCCCAGTGTGGTGATTAAAGCGCCAGTAAAGAAATAGCACACGTATGCGATCAGATTTAATCTGCGCTTGGAATCTTTTTGAACGTCCATGATTACAGGGCCACCACAATGTTTTTAACCCACTTAGAAAACTTCTCGGATACGCTATTGGCCACATCCACCACGGCTGCGTGGTTGTGATGGGTTTTAGCTAGGCCGGTCGCCATATTGGTGATGCAGGAAATACCCAGCACTTCCATACCAAAGTAATTAGCCATAATCACTTCGTATACGGTAGACATCCCCACTGAATCTGCGCCGTAGGATTGAACCATTTTAATTTCAGCGCGGGTTTCGTAAGTGGGGCCGGTCATCTTCACATAGGTGCCTTTCTTAGGCGCAACGCCAGATTCAGTCGCGAGTGATTCAGCTAGTGCGATCAGGCGTGGCGAGTAAGGCGCAGTTTGGTCTAAGAAACGCGGGCCGCATGCATCGTCGTTTTTGCCGATCAGCGGGTGGTTACCAGTCAGGTTGATATGATCGTCAATGATCATAATGTCGCCTGCGGTAAAGCTAGGATTGCAGCCACCTGCCGCATTGCTGACGATCAACTGCTTGATGCCCAGCTCTTTAAACACAGCAATCGGGAAAGTCACTTCTTGTGGGGTATAGCCTTCGTAATAATGAAAGCGCCCTTCCATAATCAATACGTTTTTACCATCTGCCACTTCAGCAATCGTCAGCTTGCCCTTATGGCCCGCTACGGAGGATTGTGGGAAGTGTGGAATATCGCCGTAAGAAATACTTTCTAATACTTTGACGATTTTAGTGAAGTCGCCCAGGCCAGAGCCCAGAATAACTGCTGTTTCTGGGATGGCATGAGTAAAGGCTTTTTGCAGGTGTGCAGCAGAAAGCTTGGCTTCTTCATGACGAACGTTATTCATGGTTTAGTCCTATTGCTGGGTGTGATTTAAAATATTTTTTTTAATTCTTCAATATTGTATTTGTAATGGATCGCTTTAATACTTGGCTTGTTTTAGATCAAACCTGATTGTATCAGTTTATAAGCGTTATTTTTTTATCTCAATTTGGCTTTTTTAAGCGTCATTAAAAAAAGGGTGCGATTCTCCTCCAAGTAGGGAGATTATACGCATAAGGTGAAGTAATTACTTCGCACTCTGTGTATACAATAAATGATTTAAAATTCAATCTGTTATATCCATTTCATACTTGCGGGATATTTAGGGAGGTGTTGTTTTTTATCAATAGCTTTGAGTGCTGTCTAGATAGAGGAATTGGGCGTTAACTCGGTCATTATGGGTATTTAAATTTATATCTTATTAAATCAATAGCCTATGGTGTTTCTCTTGTTTGATTTCTTACGGCTCTCAAATCTAGAATAAACCATAATATGGTTGAGTATTTTGTATAAATTGGTTTTGGGCTTCATTTAACCCTTAAAAAACCAAGGGTTAAATGATCTAGCCTAAATTAAATACTGATTTTAGTGGCGCTCCTGCCATACGTATGGCCCTGCGTACCATTGATTTAAACTTACAATGCCATTACCGCTGCCCAGCCAAACACCATCACAGGCAAGTTAAAGTGTAAGAAGGTGGGCACTACGGTATCCCACATATGATCGTGTTGCCCATCGATATTTAAGCCTGCGGTTGGCCCCAGTGTGGAGTCTGCAGCAGGGGAGCCGGCATCGCCCAGCGCACCCGCTGTACCAATAAGGCAGACGATGGCTTCAGCGCTTAGCCCCAGCTTGATCGCCAGCGGTACATAAATGGTGGCCAAAATAGGCACGGTAGAAAACGAAGAGCCAATGCCCAGCGTAACAATCAGCCCTACGAGTAGCATTAAAAACACTGCGAGCGGCTTATTGCCACCAATTAAGCTCATAGACTGTTCAACGAGGCTGGTGACGTCGCCAGTGGCTTTGAGTACTTCGGCAAAACCAGAGGCGGCAATCATAATCAGGCCAATCCCGGCCATCATTTTCATGCCTTCAGCAAAAATGCTATCGGCCTTTTTAAGTGGCACAGCACCGCCCAGTACGCAAATCATAAACCCTGCCAATGCCCCAAACAGCATGGAATCAGCATAAAGCTGGGTAATAAAAGTGCCCACCATGGCCAAGCCTGCCACTGATAGGCTGCGGCGGTTGTAAAGAATGTCTTCGCGCTCAATCGCGGCAATCGCATCAATATTGTATTGGCGCGGTTTGCGGTAGCTAATAAACACCGCAATCATTAAGCCAACCACCATGCCCAGTGCAGGCAGGGCCATTGCGTGCATCACATCGACGTGGCTGGCGTCTAGGCCTGATTTAGCAATGCTGCCGAGTAGAATTTGTTGCAGGAAAATCTCGCCAAAGCCCACAGGAAACACCATATAGGGCGTCACCAGACCAAAAGTCAGAATACAAGCTAATAAACGACGATCTACTTTTAGCTTGGCTAGGGTGTAGAGTAGTGGCGGAACGACGAGCGGGATAAAGGCGATATGAATCGGCAAAATATTCTGTGAGGCAATCGCAAGTCCCAGTAGTGCTAGAATAATTCCCCATTTGATTTTGCTGCCGGTGCTGCTTTGCTTTGCTAGCTTAGCTAAACCATCGGCCATGGCGTGCGGCAAGCCAGATTCGGCAAGCGCCAGTGCAAAAGCGCCCAATAAGGCATAAGACAAGGCAATCCCTGCGCCACCACCCAAGCCCGCATTAAAAGCTGCCAAGGTCTGCGAAATACTTAGCCCTCCAAATAATCCACCAGCCATGGCGCTGACTAAAATGCTGATCACCACATTTACGCGGCTGAGTGAGAGTGCCAGCATCAGTGTGACGGCGATTAAGACGGCATTCATAAGCAGATTCGGCAGGAAAAAACCGGACTTTAACCCGCGGTAGGAAATATTGCTTTAGGAATTAGGGAACTTTTGCCAAAACGGTTTTATTCCCTATTCATCAATTTCCGCTGTAAGGGTGGCTGCTGTGGGTGCTAAGATCACGCGCCGCTGATTACAGCGCCTATGTAACGGGCTGTTTGGCATATGGTTTTTAAAGTCTAGCAAAGGAATATGTAATGATTGGAGAAGATACAGGTCAGGCCCACGGATTAAAGCGTAATTTACGCGCTCGCCATCTCTCCATGATCGCCATTGGCGGATCGATTGGTACTGGGCTGTTTGTGGCTTCTGGTGCGACAGTTGCGCAAGCGGGGCCGGGCGGTGCCTTACTTGCTTACGCAGTAATCGGTCTGATGGTTTATTTTTTAATGACCAGTCTGGCTGAAATGGCTGCGTATATGCCGGTCTCCGGATCTTTTTCGACCTACGGTGCCAAATTTGTGGAGCCAGGCTTTGGCTTCGCACTGGGGTGGAACTACTGGTACAACTGGGCGGTTACTATTGCGGTTGAGCTGGCCGCGGCCAGTATGGTGATGAAGTTCTGGTTTCCCGATAGCCCTAGCATGCTATGGAGCGCTTTATTTCTAGGGATTATGTTTTCGCTGAACTATATCTCGGTGAAAGGCTTTGGTGAGGCAGAGTACTGGTTTTCCTTAGTCAAAGTAGTGACGGTGATTGTATTTATCGGCACTGGCCTGTTTATGGTGTTTGGCATCATGAAAGGCACGCATTCGGTGGGCTTAGAAAACTTTACCTTAGGTGATGCGCCCTTTGTTGGAGGATTCCCCGCCATGCTCGGGGTGGCCATGATTGCTGGGTTTTCTTTTCAAGGGACTGAGCTGATCGGCATTGCTGCTGGCGAATCGGCTAATCCAGCAAAAGATATTCCCCTAGCGATTAAGCAAGTGTTCTGGCGTATTTTATTATTTTATGTATTTGCCATTCTAATCATTGGCTTGTTGATCCCCTATACCGATCCTAATCTATTAAAAGGCGATGTGAGTGATATTGGGGTTAGCCCATTTACGCTGGTGTTTAAAAACGCAGGGATTGCCTTTGCCGCTAGCTTGATGAATACGGTGATTTTAACCGCAATTATATCGGCGGGTAATTCGGGCATGTATGCTTCTACCCGCATGCTTTACTCCCTTGCTACTGAAGGTAAAGCGCCAAAGGTCTTCGCTAAGTTATCCAATAATGGCGTGCCAAGAAATGCACTTTATGCCACTACGGTCGTGGGGATGTTGTGCTTCTTTGCCTCTATTTTTGGCGATAAAACAGTTTATCTGTGGCTATTAAATACCTCAGGAATGACGGGCTTTATTGCTTGGCTAGGTATTGCTATTTGCCATTATCGTTTCCGTAAAGGTTATATCGCTCAGGGTCGTGATTTAAGTACATTGCCTTATCGCTCGCGCTTTTATCCCGTTGGGCCTTTGTTTGCGTTTGCGCTCTGCATGGTGATTATGCTGGGACAAAACTACCAAGCCTTTATGGCAGGGAACATTGATTGGGCTAGCGTTGCCGCTACCTATATTGGTATTCCGCTGTTTTTAATTATTTGGTTTGGTTATAAGTATAAAAATAAGAGCAAGTTTGTTTCTTTAGCCACAATGGATCTAGATAGCCAGCGAAATTAATCGCGGTGTAAAACAAAAAACTCCGGCTTAGGCCGGAATTTTTTATTGCATCCTTGCATTAAATGAAATAATTCTAGTTAAATGCGGGGTGAACATTTGTTGCGCAAGCGGCATAATGAGTAAAATTGCAGGCCTACTTGGCAAAGTGGCGCGGTGCTCAATTTATTTAGCGGTATCGCTTATTTAATTTTCAGGTACTTAGGCGAGATGCTGGTTGATTCGCTTGAATTATGTAACTCACTATTTGGAAAAACTTTGAAAATCGCTCACCGGCTCACCGTATTGGTGGCAACAACAACCGTTTCAATTTTGCTATTGATTACCGTCGGATATTTAAAGCTCAGCGCAATTAATACGCTGGTCGACGAAGTAGTCGTCAATGTGATGCCATCTTTAGAAATCTTAAATAATGCTGAGCTCACCTTTATGAGCGCTCGTCGCTTGGAGCTCAGTTATATTATTGAAGCGGATCCGGCTCAAAAGCAGGCGCAAATTGATAAAATGCAGGGCTTATTGGCAGACGTTGATCGTTTGCTGCAAAGTTATGAAAAATACGTTGATGATGATATTGATCGTAAAAACTTAGCTACTGCCGTCGCAGAATTTACCGCTTTAAAACCATTGATGGCTGAAGGGGCACGTTTTGCATTGTCCCGCCCTGCGGAAGAAACGCGTGCGTTTGTTTCTAATTCAATTACCCCTCAGGCAGAAAAATTTTTTACCGCGCTTAGTATCGCTAAAGAATACAATAGTCAGTATTCCAAAGAAGCAGGGCAGGAGGTTAAATCGCATATTGCCAAGGCTATTACTAGCTCTTTAGTTGTGGGGGGCGTACTGCTGATCTTGGCTTTTGCAATTGGCTATTGGATTACGCAAGGCATCAAAAAGCCACTTATGGACTTGCGCCAATTCTTAGTTAATTTAGGCACGAATTACGATTTCACTCAACGCATGAAAGTAAGCAGCAATGATGAAATTGGGGAGTCGTTGCACGCTTTGAATGGCTTACTTGATACCCTGCAAGCTAGCTTGCAACAGCTACATAGAATTGGCCGCGATGTGACGGCGACCGCCAGCGAATTATCTTCTGCCAGCCATGAGTTATCGAGCACTTCACACCATGTAAGTGGGGCTGCATCGAGTATGGCGGCGGGGGTAGAAGAGGTGACGGTGAGTATTAGTTTGGTTGCAGATCGAAGTAGTGAATGCGATCGTACGGCGCGAGAGGCAGGCTTGATGGCCGCAAGCGGTGGTGATGTGATTGAAAGCACCATTCAAAGTATCCAGCAAATTGCCGCAGATGTCCGCGTTTCAGCGGGGCAAGTTGAATCACTGAAGGAGCGCACTGCAAGCATTAATACCGTTGTGAAGGTGATCAAAGACATTGCTGATCAAACTAACTTGCTTGCACTTAATGCCGCAATTGAGGCTGCGCGCGCGGGTGATCTTGGCCGTGGTTTTGCTGTTGTTGCCGATGAAGTGCGTAAGCTTGCTGAGCGAACCAGTCAATCTACTCAAGAAATCGTTGCTACCGTTTCTGCCATTCAAGATGAAGCCAATTCAACGGTGCTAAGTATGCAGCAAACCGTAAAACAAGTTGATTTGGGCGTGTTGCAAGCTCAAGAAGCCAGCTCAGCTATATTGAACATTCGCCAGAATGCCGATCTAGTTGTGGTACAGGTTAGTGAAATTAGCGATTCAATGCGTGAGCAAAGCGCGGCAAGTAGCATGATGGCTCAGCAGGTAGAGCGCGTGGCGCAAATGTCTGAGGAAAGCAGCTCTGTTGCACAAAACACAGCCTCTGAAGGCCTACGCTTGCGGCAGCTAAGTAGCGAGCTGGATGCGGCTATAGCAACTTATCAGGTTTAATTTGGCCCATGTTTAGCCCTGTACCTTTGAAATAAGCGACGCCCATTAAAAATGCCCCTATTTAAATTGGGGCATTTTTTTGTATTTAATCTGATTGTTCCTGATTATGCCTCAGGTGTGGTGAGATATTCAGAAAAATGAAATGCAATGACACCTAAAAAACACAGAATAGCCAAGCATAAAGAAAAAATGCCGCTGGCCATGCCGTAGTCTTGTTTTATTTCGCGATCTTTATTCAGTAAGTAGCCGAGTATAAGTTTTCGCACATTTTGTAGGATGGGTTAAGCGCTGCGATACCCATCAAAAAAGATGCAGATGTGGCGTGCATGTTGGGTTACGCGATAAAACAGCTAGCCGCTATGAAGTTTAATATGTATTGTCAATTTCATATTTAAAATGGATTGATTTTATATTTTTCCAATAAATTGAGGGGATTAATTGGTGCAGGGTATTTTGGGTTTTTATTTGTAGATTTATGGCGTTTTTTTCATTAAATAGCTATATTTTGAGCCTATAGGCACTGCAGTGCAGGGCAAGCTGGGGTGACGTTTACGCGTGGACACCCCCACTTTTTTACATGCTCTAAAACCCTAATGCAAAAAGCCCCGATGACTTAACATGCTGCAGCGCGCAAAATACGCGCCTAGAATTTATCTTTTTGGAATCTCTCATGGCCAGAAACGCGCTTTACGCCCAATCGGGTGGTGTAACCCCTGTGATTAACGCTTCGGCAGCGGCCGTGATTGCGGCAGCTCGCGCACATCCTGAACAGATTGGCCGTATGTATGCCGCTAAAAATGGCGTACTGGGTGTACTGGCTGAAGAGCTGGTCGATACCGCCTGCATGAGCGAGGCAGATCTTGCCGCACTGGCCGCATCGCCTGGTGGCGCTTTTGGCTCTTGCCGCCATAAGCTGCGCTTTGGCAAAGAGCTAACCCGCTTATTTGAAGTCTTTGCCGCGCACGATATTGGCTATCTGTTTTATAACGGTGGCGGCGATTCGGCCGATACCTGCTTAAAGATTGCTGCCCACGCTGAATACCTTGGCTACGATCTCACCGCGATTCACGTACCTAAAACCATTGATAATGATTTGCCGCATTCAGATTGCTCGCCCGGCTTTGGCTCGGTGGCAAAATATGTGGGTACATCGATCCGTGAAGCGGGCATGGATGTGGCATCCATGTGCGGCTCAAGCACTAAAGTCTTTATTATGGAAGTCATGGGCCGCCACACCGGCTGGATTGCGGCCAGTGCTGGCTTAGCGTCTGGCGAAGGAAACTTGCCACCACACTTGATTTTGCTGCCGGAAGTCACCTTTAACGCAGCTACTTTCCTTGCTGCCGTTGAAGAAACCATTGCCCGCGAAGGCTATTGCGTGATCGTGGCTGCGGAAGGCATTAAAAACGCCGAAGGCAAGTTTGTTGCCGAAGCCGGTGGTACTGATGCTTTTGGTCATGCCCAGCTAGGCGGTGTTGCGCCTTACTTGGCACAGCTGATCAAAACAGCGCAGGGCCACAAATGCCACTGGGCAGTGGCCGATTATCTGCAACGTGCGGCTCGCCATATGGCGTCGCAAACCGATGTGGATCAAGCGATGGCAGCGGGCACTGCTGCGGTTAAGTTTGCACTGGCCGGTGAGCGCGGCGTGATGCCAACTATTGTTCGCACTAGCGATGCGCCTTATGCTTGGACGATTGGATCGGTAAAACTAGAAGAAGTGGCAAATCATGAAAAGCATCTACCAGCAGAATATATCCGCGCGGATGGATTTCATATTACCCCCGCAGCGCACACTTATTTTGCACCGCTGATTATGGGTGAGGCGATTCCACCCTATGTGGATGGCTTGCCTGCTTACCCAGTGTGGAATTTTTCCGTGGTGGAGGCCAAGCTAGAGGTGTTTAATACGGCGGCGTAAACTTTCTCTATTCTTGATTCATAATAAGAGGGAAGGGCACTGTTTAAGTGTACGCTTCCCTTTTTTGCGTGGACAAGATGACCTTATTTCGCTTGGTACTGGAGTACCTGTCTTACATCCTGACTACGGTCACGGCGCTGTTACCTATTATTAACCCACTTTCCACCGCGGCCATTTTGCCTGGGATATCGGCACATTTATCTGATGCAGAGCGAAAGCAGCAGGTCAAACTGGCTTGCTACTATATGGCAGGAATCTTAATCACCTTCTTGATGGCGGGGGGCTTGATTATGGATTTTTTTAATATTTCTATTCCAGGCTTACGCATTGCAGGTGGAATGGTGGTGATTTATTTGGGTTTTAGAATGCTGTTTCCTGATGCCTCACCGCCCATTGATGATAAGCCTGAGTTAGGCGCCAGACGTGAAATCGCGTTTACCCCGCTCGCCATGCCTTCGATGGCGGGGCCAGGCTCGATTGCGGTGGTGATTTCAATGTCTTCTACCCTGCATTCGCAACGGCATATTCCTGTTTGGGCGGGCTATTGTCTTTTGATTCTTGGGATTGCTGCCACAGCATTTATCTGCTGGCTCACCTTACGCGCCTCCAGCCGTTTGTTTGCGGTGCTTGGAGATGAAGGCATTAGTGCTATTTCAAGAATTATGGGGTTTATGCTGATTTGTATCGGGGTGCAATTTTTTATTAATGGCGTGGGTGAATTGCTACACGACGCAAGCTTTATGCCGCGTTAAGCGTTTTATGCTTTATCTTGCTATCTGGCTTACTCAATCCGTAGTGGTGAGGTTTTATGAGAATGCTTTTAGATCTAGATATTTTCTTGCGCTTGCTTGTGGCCGTGTTTTTGGGGGGAATGATTGGTATAAATCGCTTTATGCATAAAAAGCCAGCCGGCGTGCGCACCCATGCTTTGGTTTCCTTGGGCGCTGCGTTGATGATTGCTTTAAATGGCGTGATTAGCCATGACGATGCCCAAGCCTTTAGCCGTGTGGCCCAGGGCCTCATTACCGGCATTGGGTTTTTAGGGGCGGGCTTGATTGTGCATCGCTCCGATAATGTTGTGGAGGGGCTGACCTCTGCCGCATCCATCTGGCTTACGGCGGCGATAGGTTTGGCCTGCGGTGCTGGCTATTTGGATATCGCCCTATTTGTTGTGGTATTAGCGTTGCTGGTGATTAATCTGGGTGGCCCCTTAGAGCGCTGGGCCGAAAGACGGATGCAACACTGGCGCGATGATAGATCGCCGCATTAAAGCCAGCTTTCAAGGGCTGCTTTTACCCGCTCTGCCAAATCACTTTCTTGGCAATTAATCTCAAACAAATCATCCATTCCCCGCATCCAAGTTAGCTGGCGTTTAGCCAATTGGCGGGTGGCGGCGATGCCTTTTTCACGCATGGTTGGATAATCCACTAAGTGATCTTGATATTCCCAAGCCTGCCGATAGCCCACACAGCGCATCGACGGCAGCTCCAGCGATAAAGCATATTTAGCGCGCAAGCGGCTGACTTCATCGAGTAAACCCAGCTCCAGCATTTGATCAAAACGTAATGCAATACGGTCGTGCAGCCATTTTCTGTCTTGTGGCAGCAGGGCGATCTTCAGCAGGCGATAAGGTAGCGCGCCGCTGGCGGGCTCGGCCAGTAAATCAGACATTTTTCGACCAGTAAGCTGGCAGACTTCCAAAGCACGCTCGATGCGCTGGGCATCGGTGGGTTTTAGGCGCTCGGCGGTGATCGGGTCGATGGCGGCCAGCTTGGCGTGCATGGCAGGCCAGCCTATGAGCGCGGCTTCTTCGTGGATTTGTGCCCGCAGCGCCACATCAGCTTGCGGTAATTCATGAATACCGTGTTGCAAGGTGTTGTAATACAGCATGGTGCCACCCACCAGCACCGGCACCTTGCCACGCGCTGTAATATCGGCCATTAAAGCCAGCGCATCACGCCTAAATTGCGCAGCAGAATAAGCCTCTTCCGGTGAAATAATATCAATCAAATGATGCGGGGCACGGGCCAGCTCATCCGCACTTGGCTTGGCGCTGCCGATATCCATATCTTTAAATACCAGCGCCGAATCAACCGAAATCAACTCCACCGGCAAGCCGCTTTCCAGTAAATAAATCGCACTGGCAGTCTTGCCGCTAGCGGTAGGGCCCATTAAAAAAATGGCGGGAGAGCGATGCGGCATGGTGGAAATCTCAAGCTAAAAAATATGGAAAATTGATTATGGTGTGAAACGAGTAGAGGGCTACTTATAGCACCTCTACTTTTTGCCGCGCGCCCGTATTTTGATTGACGGCAATAAAAAACCCGCTAAAGCGAGGCTTTATGCGGGTTTTTAGTCTTTTAGTGTTTTGGCGGTGGGTTGCCAATGGAACCCAACTCCGCAGCGATTCTACAGGCCGCTGCCAAGATCGACAAGCCGGCTTCGGGCCACGCCTGAAATGGCGGCCCCAAGCCTTAATCAAACATCATGACCTTATTGCTATGATCTTGCTTGCAATGGCTGATATGCCCCGCCATTTCGCTAAGGGAGTGCGCCTGTACTGGGTTGATATCAAGGCCCATTTCGCCCATTTCAAAAGCCAGCGCTAGTTCTTGCAGGGCGGGTACATATTGCAGATTGGCGGCTTTTTTGTAGTGTTTAATGGCCAACTGGTCGTCTTGCCCTAGGTAATCACCGTAGCGATACCAATTGCCTAGGGTGTAGATCGCGGCAGCGTCGTTATTTTTGGCTGCGGCTTCTACCATTGCAATTCCCTTGGCCTTATCTTTGCTGCCGCCTTCGCCTTTAAGCGTCAGCATGCCTAGGCGGTAAATGCCTAAATTGCCTGCGGTGCTAAATAATAATCTGGCTTTTTGCTTGTCTTCATTCACGCCATCGCCTTTTAAATAGGCCATGCCTAGCAGATAGCGTGCTTTTTGGTCCCCAGCTTCGGCCGATTTTTCTAGCCAATGCGGGGCCATGTTTTTGTCGTCTGTGCGTTCTGCAATGAGGCGTGCAGCCAGCGGATGGCCTAGCGTTGCCAGCTCTAGCAGGCGTGCATTGCCGTCTTTGGCATCAAGGCGTAATTGATGCACTGCTTCGTTGGGCATGGCTAAGGCACGGGCTTGCTGGCGGTGTTGATACTGCTTGATGGCAATGCCGCCTGTGGCAAAAAGCGTGATGGCGACGAGGGCAAGCATCGGTTTGGATAGGGCTTTCATAAAAACTCCAAATCCCCAAGGCTTGCGCCCTGAGGATTTTTAGACAAAACATCAACAAATGCTTACTTGCTTAGATCAATGCTAAATACCGATGCACTCTTGTCCGCCTTGGTGGAGTCGAGGGCGATATTGCTGATTTTCTCTTGAGCTGCCACGCTGAGTGCGCTCGTATCTGCTGAAGATTCAAACAGCACCTTGCCCGCTATTTTGACCTTAGCAAAGCGCCAGTTTGCTACTGGGCCTTGTTTGGCCAGTGTTAGCGTTTTTTGCTCTTTTACATATTTAACGATGATGTCGCGATTGGCATCGCCACCGCTATCTATCACAATTTGGCTACCATCTAGGCCCGCAAAACCGCCACCACCGCTAGCACGGTAGTTATTGGTGACGACGATAAAGTCAGCTTTCAGATCGATTGCTTTGCCATTGAGGCTTAGATTAACAATACGGCTGCCCTTCTCTTTGGTTACATCGATTTCATAAGTAATGCCGTCGATTTGATCAAAGTTATACGATGGAAATTTATCGTTAATCAGGTTTTGATCTGCTACTTTGCTTGGATCAATTTGATTGAATTGCTCTGCCGATTTTTCTAACCAAAGTTTGACTGTAGCGCCGTTAATTTTTACGGCTTGCAGTGTATTTGGATAAAGATAAAGGTCAGCAATATTTTTGATCGCCACATCGCCAGCCGCAATATCGGTAAAGCCCGAGCCACGGAAATTAACCTTAAACGGCGCGGCTGCAGAAAGAATCGGCAGCGAGGCATATTGCGGTAAATTGGCTTTGACAAACTTAGTTGCATAATCAGTTTGAGCCAAGTTAATCAGGCGCATCGCCGCAGTAGGTGCAACTTGCGTGAAGAAAGAGCTGATGCGGTATTCGCTCTTGCCAACCCCCGCATTGACATACTTGATTGTGCCTTGGTGCTCTTTTTCTACCAGCTTAGCAATCTCGGCTTTTGCTGGTACGACGGTGGCTACGCCAGCAGCATCCTTCGTGCTCACTGATTTCAACTCGCCTTTTGAATCGTTGGTTTTCCAGACTTTGCCATCAAATTCAAGATTCAACTTCAGCACGCCCAGTGTGTTGCCCCAGAAACCAGACATCACGGTGGGCACGCCATTGACTAAGCCTTTTACATTGTCAACATTCTTGATGCCAGCGTAGTTTTTGCCATCAGGGAAAAAGCTGTGCGAGTGCCCAGAAACAATGGCGGTAATGCCAGGCACGTCTTTGGCGAGGTAGTACACCGCGTTTTCCATGTTTGAGCTGTAATCGGCAGTAGAAATACCGCTGTGCGCCAGTGCGACTACGATATCAGCGCCCTTGGCTTTCATTTCTGGAACGTATTTTTTTGCTGCGTCCACAATACCTAATACGCTGACTTTACCTTCCAGATTGCGTTTGTCCCAATCCATAATGCCGGGAGGGGTAAAGCCGATGATGCCGACTTTCAGTTGGACATCTTTACCATCTGCGCTTTTAAAAGTGCGATCCAGAATAACGTAAGGGGCAAACAGAGGCTTGCTATCGCCAGCGTTGTTTACGTTGGAAGTGACCAGCGGGAAATCTGGGCCTTTACAGTTTTGCCCCGCTTCAGGGCCGGCTTTCATGGAGTTGCCCGCAATTTGGCCAAGGTATTTCAGGCCATAGTTAAATTCATGGTTCCCAATATTGCCCGCGTCATATTTCATCGCGCTCATTACTTTATGAATAGCCAGCTGGCTATCACACTTCACTGGCTCGATTTGCGCCTGAAAATCAGAAAGCGAGGTGCCTTGGATGGTATCGCCATCATCAACCAGCAGGTTGTTTGGGTTTTCTTTACGTGCGGTGTCGATCAGGGTGGCGGTGCGTTCAAAACCAAGCGTCGTGTCATCCGTGGTTTTGTAGTAATCGTAGCTCAGCACATTGGCGTGTAGGTCGGTGGTTTGCAGTACGGCTAAATCAAGTTTCGTGCCTGCTGCAGGAGTATCGTCGCTGTTATTACATGCAGCTAAAACCAGCGTGCTGCTGATCAGACTTGCTAATAGTGAAACGCGCATTTCTTCTCTTCTCTTTCTGATTTTTAATGAAAGGGCGAGTATAGATGATAGCAATTTGCAGTAAGACTTAAGTTGTATTGCAAAGGGATGAAATTTTTAATGCAATGGACATTGCTGTGTTTATTGCTGTATGTGTTTTACTTTGATCAGGCAAATCGCGGCTGGTGTTGGCTGGAGGAATGAGTTTAGAAAATATGGCCTGTTTATATCGAAGTATTGGGCGGCTTAAAGCTTCGGTGGCTTTATTTGCCATGCCATAGTGCTGCAAGCTATCTAGAAAACCGGCAAAATAGCGGGTTGAACTGGAGGAGTGGGCTTGTTTGCATATTTTATGGTGGGTGTTTTGTAGGGTCTGTTGACGTTTCATTCACAATTGCGCTGAGCCGGAAAATGGCTAGGCACAAGGCATGCGACGAAGGCAATAACGCGTTATTTCCAAGGAGCATAACGCAGTGAATGGCCATTTTCCGGCCCAGTCCTTCGGGTTTAGCCCATTTTTGGGGCTGCACGGCGTTAAAAATCGCTGATGGTACTCGTACCATGTCGCAATTTTCTCCTTGTTCAGCCCCAAAACTGGGCCAAACGCAGCCGTGAATGAAACGTCAACAGACCCTAGTACTGCATAAAATATGTAAATCAGTGCCATTTGCGCACCTTGAATTTCGGAAGCACAGAATGTTAAGAATCAATGAAGTAAAACTACCACTGGATCATTCGGAAGAAGAATTAAAACAGGCGCTATTGAAGCGCTTGGCTATTTCTGCCAGTGATCTCATTCGCTTTAGTATTTTTAAGCGCAGCTATGATGCGCGTAAACGTGCAGCTATTTTGCTGATCTATTCCTTAGATGCTGAAGTTAAGCAAGAAGCCACGGTGCTAAAGCGCTTAAGTAGCGATCGCCATATTATGCTCACCCCAAATATTGAATATCAATATGTGGCTAGCGCTCCTGATGGTCTTACAGATCGCCCTGTAGTGATTGGCACTGGTCCTTGTGGTTTGTTTGCTGGCCTATTGCTGGCGCAAATGGGCTTTAAGCCGATTATCCTTGAGCGTGGTAAGGCGGTACGTGAGCGCACCAAAGATACGTGGGGCTTGTGGCGAAAGGGCGAGTTAAATCCTGAATCAAATGTGCAATATGGTGAGGGTGGCGCGGGTACGTTTTCGGATGGCAAGCTTTACAGCCAGATTAAAGACCCTAAGCATCTTGGGCATAAAGTATTGCAAGAGTTTGTAAAAGCGGGCGCACCGGACGAGATTATGTACGTCAGCAAGCCCCATATCGGAACGTTTCGCTTAGTCAGCATGGTTGAAAGCATGCGCGCCAATATTATTGAGTTGGGCGGCGAAGTGCGTTTCTCCAGCAAAGTAGAGCAGCTGATTCTGAATAACGGTCAAGTTGAAGGCGTTGAGCTGGCCAATGGCGAAAAAATCCCATCCAAGCATGTGGTGCTGGCGATTGGCCATAGCGCGCGCGATACGTTCTACAAATTATTTGAGCAGGGCGTGTATATGGAAGCTAAGCCGTTTTCGCTGGGTTTCCGAGTAGAGCATCCGCAAACCATGATTGATAGCGCACGCTTTGGCCCAAGCGCAGGCCATCCGATATTGGGTGCGGCGGATTATAAATTGGTGCATCACGCCAGCAATGGCCGCTCGGTGTATAGCTTCTGTATGTGCCCAGGTGGCACAGTGGTGGCTGCCGCATCTGAGCCGGGCCGTGTGGTTACCAATGGTATGAGCCAGTATTCACGCAATGAGCGTAATGCCAACGCCGCGATTGTGGTGGGGATTACGCCAGAGATTGATTTCCCCGGCCATCCTCTGGCAGGGATTGAGCTGCAACGTAAATGGGAAAGCAAAGCCTTTGAAGTGGGAGGCAGCACTTACCAAGCGCCAGCTCAAAAGCTGGGTGATTTCCTTGCAGGCAAGCCTTCTACCGAGTTTGGTGTGGTCGTGCCCTCTTATACACCGGGTGTACATCTCACTGATTTAAGTGATTGTCTGCCTGAATACGCCATTACCGCCATTCGTGAAGCGATGCCTGCTTTTGATAAACAGATCAAAGGCTTTGGTATGGCCGATGCGCTGTTTACTGGTGTTGAAACGCGTACCTCGTCGCCAGTGCGGATTAAACGCGATAACGACAGCTTGCAAAGTATCAATACTAAGGGCTTATTCCCTGCAGGTGAAGGTGCTGGCTATGCGGGGGGAATTTTATCGGCAGGCGTGGATGGGATTAAAATTGCTGAAGCGGTGGCTTTAAGTATTTTGCATGAATTAAAAGTCGCTGATTAAGTATTTTATTGTTCTTTAGTAGGTATGGGGTGGGGCGTGGTTTAATCCCCATCTTTGCTGTGTTCTTCCTCACCCATACTGGGTAATATGCCCAAATTCTTTTGATTTAAATTATGCCTAAGGCGTTTATAATCAAGGATATATTCATTAAATATTGAATTGGCATTGGCTGTATTTGTTATACGGATAGGTCAAATATTTGCCTTTCAAAAAAACAAAAGGAATCATCGTGCGTATTACTCTGCCACTTATTTTAGTCTTATTACTTTCAGCGTGTGCCACCAATGATTTGGGGGAAAAGCGAGATTTTAATAAAACCGAGTTAGGCGCTTTAATTGGCGTGGTTGGTGGTGCTGCTGCAGGGGCGGCAATCAATCATAATAATCGTGGCAAAGGTGCGTTGATTGGCGCTATTGGCGGTGGCTTGGCAGGGGGAGGAATTGGTTATTATATGGATAAGCAAACCAAGGATTTCCAACAGCAATTAGCGGCTGAAATTCAGCGTGGCGATATCACCGTGCAAAAAATGGCCGATCAATCATTATTGGTAAGCATGACTTCTAATACTGGTTTTGATACCAATTCATCGGTATTAAAAGCGGGCTATACCCCAACGTTAGATAAAATTGCCAAAATTGTGAATCAATATGGCAAAACATCTATTTCTATCGTTGGCCATACCGATAACACCGGTAGCGTAGCGGTAAATCAAAGCGTATCAGAGCGCCGTGCTCAATCGGTATCGGATTACTTTGTTAGTCGTCATGTTAATTCAGTACGTCTTGATGCATCAGGTCGTGGTAAAGCAGAGCCTCGAGCCAGCAATGAAACTGAAGCGGGTCGTAGCTTAAATCGCCGCGTAGAATTACGCATTGTACCGGTTTCTGCTTAATTACATTGGGGCGCAATTTATCGCGCCCTTACTATTTACCATGATAATTTCATGAATGGCGTAAGAAATAGCGCTGCTACATGCAGTTATTTATCTAATTCACATCGTTTAAGCGGCTATTTAGCAACTTTAATTGTGAAATAGCGGATAGATCCGTACACTTCTGCCCTTTATTGTCATGGGCGCTTTTATGCTTTATTTGCTTCGAATGCTGTTGATGTCGGTACACTTTATTGTTGCTGGCATGATTGGCATTCTGGTTGGCCTTTGCCGCCCATTTAATCCTGATAATAGCCGCCTCTGTGGCCGTCTTTACTCGCTGCCTGCCATGCGTATTCTTGGCTTTAAGGTTAAGCCTGAGATCAAAGGCCTACTAGAGCATCAACGTTCCTGTGTCATTGTGGCTAATCATCAATCTAATTATGATTTATTTGTTTTTGGTGGTGCTGTGCCTGCACGCACCGTCACCATTGGTAAAAAAAGCCTGAAATGGATTCCATTTTTTGGTCAATTATTTTGGCTCTCGGGCAATGTGCTTATCGATAGAGGCAATGCGCAGCGGGCTAAAAAAGCCATGCTGGCCACAACGGATACTTTACAACATAAAGACACGTCAATTTGGGTGTTTGTTGAGGGAACACGGAATAAAGGCCGTGGTTTATTGCCTTTTAAAAAAGGCGCATTTCAGATGGCAATTAATGCGGGAGTGCCTATTTTACCAGTCTGTGTGAGCACTTATAGCAAGCATATGCAGCTCAATAATTGGCATGCTACGGATGTACTGATGCGCTCGCTAGAGCCTATCTCAACCGCTGGTTTAACGCAGGAAGATTTACCTGCTTTAATCGAGCAATGCCGTAATCAAATGCTGGCGTGCATTGAAGAGTTAGATCAGCAATTAATGGTGCGAGCTTAAATACTGCGCAATCGCCCGCAGTACCCAATCAGCATCGTCTAATGGTAAATCGTGGCCTGCCTGAGTGTGAACTAAGCAGGGTACTTGCCATTTATTGGCAAGTGTTTGTGAGCAAGCGGGGCTCACTAATTGATCTGCTCCACCAGATAATAGCAAAATCGGCACTTGGGGTTGGCTGGCCTTATAGCGTATTGCGGCTAGCAATTGGCGTAGGATATTTAGGTGGCTAATCGGGTATTGGCGTTGCATTACCACCCAAGCTGCTAAAGCGGCCTGAGGCCGAGTTTGGCTGGTTAATTGCAAAATAATACGCTCTTTATTTTCAGGCCTACTGATGAATAATCGCAGTAAAGCTAGATAGCTTTGCGGCCTGAGTCGCTGATAAAAAGGATTAATTGGCCTTAAGCTGGTATTAATAAGAATGCAGGCACTGATTTCTGCTGGATATGCCTTAGCCCATGCTACCGCTGCCATAGCGCCTAATGAAATGGCTAATACATGATAGGGCCCAGGGTGTGTCGCTAGGCTTTGCCGGATATGCGCTACCATTTCTTCAATATGGCTTAAGCTATTTTGCTGATGCAATACGCCATTACCAGGCCAATCAAGGGTCATTATTTTATCATTTGGCCAAGCGGTTTGTGCTTTTACAATAAAATCACCCCAATGCCGAGATTCGCGCATTAGCCCGCGTAATAGTACCCATGTTTTCATACGATACCGTACCAAAGCGCTTCGGCTTCTTGTTTACAGTTTAGATAGTGATTGGTTTTGGGTAACCATTTGCTGTGATCGTGAACTGCACGCAATAAAAATTCAAACAATAGTAAATGGCTACGTAATACTCTTTGCTGGCGATGTGGCACAATGGGGTTAAATAAACCTAATAATGACATTAACTGGCGTGGGTTTTTTTTAACCCATAGCCAAGAGCCTAATTCTAAAGTGAGGGGTAAAAAAAGCTGACCACTGCTACTATTTTCTGTATATAAATAATCCCAAATATCGCCGTGGGTACAATACTGTAAAGCCTGTGGTTCTATCACATAGGGGTGCTGCGGGTAGCTTTGGTCAAATAGGGCTTTAAGCGCATAGACTTCGGCTAAATTAGGGAAAGGTGTGCGGGTATGAGCATAGGGAAACCACAGTCTATCTCTTAGGCCAAAGCCAGAATGGCAATCTAGGGCAATGCTAAATGGGCTATTGAGTAATTGGGATTTAACTACACTGCAAAGTGCTTGGTTTTCTAATTCCATGCTTGAGTTTAATTCACCTCGATACCAAGGCAGATGTGGGCTAATTCTATGCCCCCCTACTAAAAAAGATGTTTTTTCTGCTGATTCAATGGGCGCATTGCGCATTAAATCTACCCCATAGCCATTGCTCCGTGTGCCTCGGGCAATACCAATTGGGTTGATGAGCGGCATAAACACCAGCCGTATGTTTTTTAATTTATGCTGCAGGCTACTATCCCAGCTCTGCCTGACTAATAAGGAGCGAAGAAAAGCCAGCACAATTTGGCTGCCAATACGCTCTAAACCATGTACTCCGCCAAAAAATCCCAGTACCGGTGCATCTGCGCGTTGACTGCCCATGCTGATGCTATAGAGGGGAAAGCGGCTGGCTGCGTATTTGACCTCTCCATGCTGCTGCAAACGGATAGCGTCACCCGCTTGTAGGATGATGTCTTCCAGTTCAATCAGTTCTGGTAATTGCAGCATGATTTACTCAGGTAAGTGAGATCAAGGTGCTTTTATCGTAAGCAGCGGCGGATGCTGGATGGCTTATTTATATTCTGTTGCCTTGCAACTTACCTAATATACATTTGGTTTAGCTTTACTTCTAGCTTGCGTTGTACGGATTCAAAAGATGCGCTTAATACCCAGTAAATAGCGGCGGCCATTAAATAAAGCGGGAAGGGTTGAAAGGTGGTAGCAATCACTTCCTTACTGGCCAGCATAAGCTCGCTCACTGAAATCACTGATACCAGCGAGGTGTCTTTAATTAGGCTAATCAGGCTATTTGATAGGCTAGGCACTGCTAGGCGTAAAGCCTGTGGGGCAACGACGTAACGCAGGGTTTGACTATTTGTTAGGCCCAAGCTTTTACCTGCATCCCATTGTCCTTGGGTTATGCCATTGATAGAGCCACGCAGCGTTTCAGATAAATATCCACCCACATTTAAGCTGAGGGCTAAAACACCCGCGGTGAGCGGCTCAAATTGGATGCCGATGCTGGGCAGACCAAAATAAATCACAAATAATTGCACTAATAGGGGGGTGCCACGAATGCAGCTAACATAAACAGCGCAAATTTGTGATAGTACGGGGATTTTACTTAACCGGATTAAAACCACCAAGATAGCGATCAGCAAGCCGCCAAACATGGAAGCAACCGCTAAAAAGAGCGTATAGCCTGCGCCGTGCAGCAAAATCGGGAAGGCGTCTTTAAGTAGCTGTATTAAACTGGGCAAATCCATTCCGTTACTCCAAAAATAAAAACCCCCTTTATAACAGGGGGCGTAAATCTTACCTTTACTCGTTGATATTAGGATCTGTTGACGTTTCATTCACTGCGTTATGCTCCTCGACAATAACCCGTTATTGCCTTCGTCACATGCTTTGTGCCTGGCCGTTTTCCGGCTCAGCGCAATGGCGAATGAAACGTCAACAGACCCTATATATAACCATTTTTAGTCCACGAAATACACCAAAAATACGAACAGTTGGGAAATTGCATTTTTTCATGTATTTCGTAGGCCATTTATTGTGCAGTAGGGGCTTTGCTCACATCGCGATCAAACCATTTTTTAGATATTTTGGCGAAACTACCCTCTGCTTGTAGATCAGCTAAGGCTTTGTTTAAGGATGCCTTAAATTTAGGATTGCCTTTTACAAAAGGAATCCCTGATTTCTCGATATCGCCCAGCGGAGCACCAGCTTTCAGTGGCAATTTAGTTTTCTTAACAATATAAGGGATAAGCAAGCTATCGTTCAGCGCTGCATCAATACGGCTAAGCGCTAAATCTTGCAGATATTCTTGGGAGCCTGGATAAGTCTTAACGTCGATTCCTCCTACAGCCTTGGCGATATCGGCATAGTTAGTGCCTTGGCCCAAGCCCAGTTTTTTACCTTTTAAATCTTCTAAACTTTTGAATACGCGTGTGTCATTGTTGCGCACAATCAGTTGCGGGCTAGATAGTGTATAAGGCTCAGAAAAATCAAAAGTTTCTTTACGTTTATCAGTAATACCTACTTGGTTAATTACAATATCGTACTTACCCGCCTGTAGGCCTGCCAGCATGGCGCTCCACTCGCTGGTACTAAACTCCGCTTTTACCCCAATTTTTTGCGCTAAAGCTTTAGCTAGCTCAACTTCAAATCCTGTTAACACATTGTTTTCTTTGAAGTTAAAAGGGGGGTAAGTGCCTTCAACCGCAATTTTTAGTGTGCCACGTTGTTTAATCGTATCGAGTAAATCAGTGGCACTAGCGTGAATTGTAAAACCCAATAGAGCTGCAGCAAGTAAGAATTTGCGCATTTACATATTCCTTTTTAATCTAAGTGGATGTTTTCAAATGCAATATTCGCATAGTTGCGCGGTGCTGAACAGAAATTTTATTAGGCAATGACATGGTAATTATGCCTAAAGATGAGTAGCGAGGGGGGCTTGGGGCGTTGTTGCTAGGGTCGGTTGACGTTTCCCAGCTCACCGCAATTGCGAAGGAAACATCAACAGACTCTAGCAGCCTGTTGGACTTAGCATCAGTCAGTTGCAAAATCACCTGATCGGCCCATATTTCAACAGATTTTTGACCAATAACTCGTTATTGGCGTTGCAAATCCGGCAAAATCTGGTCTCGACCATGCGATTTTTCGCTTCGACCGTCTAAGTCCGACAGGCTGCTAGTGCTTTATTTTCTATATTTATTTTCTATGGCTAAGTTGCTTCCATCTTTATCCATGCTTTGCAAAATTTTATTGTAAATATCTATCTTTTTTTTATCTACGTTTAGATTACAAGCCAGATACAATTCTGTTTGGTTAAATAAAAGAATGGGCGATATCTTATCTGATAAGTTTTTCCTTTTTAAAATAGCTAAGCCAAGGAGTTCACCCGTAGCCCAAAAATCAAAACGATTCTTTAATAGTTTTTGTGGGTTGTCTTCATCTGCTTTTGCAAGATCAACTTTAAAGCCATTCTTAAGTAAATATTCAGCGATTGCATCGCCGTGATATGCGCCAATTGAATAAGGCTTTAATTCATCTAGATTTTTAGGCGCGCGATTATCACCTTGTTTGGCAAAGATATACCAATTATTTTTGACTAAAGGGCCTACCCATTGAAATAGCGCTACGCGCTCTGGAGTGCGAGTGGTCGAAAAAACGCAAGTATCGCGCTCTTTTTGAGCTAATTGATAAGCCCTGACCCAAGGATAGGCGGTGATGGTATAGCTTTCTTTGGCACGTGCCATCACTTCAATTACTTTCTCTGTAGAGATGCCGCTAACCTGCTGGCTTTTTGCATCCACGATATTAAACGGCGGGTAGTCCTCCGTGGTTAAGGTCAGTGCTTGTGCTGGGCTGCTCAGTATGATTAGAGTCAAAAGCGTTGATTTCATTTTCTACTCCAAATAAAGCCAGTACTAATTAGTCGCACTTTCTCTCTGTTCAAGCGCTATTCGTGGAAGATTTTTCATAGGGAGCTATATCTATTTGCTTAGCTGGCTTTGTGATTGAGTTGCTGAGGCTAGCAGCTTGCCGGGCTTAGCATCAGTCAGCTGCAAAATCACCTGATCGGCCTATATTTCACCAGATTTTTGACCAATAACTCGTTATTGGCGCTGCAAATCCGGCAAAATCTGGTCTCGACCATGCGATTTTTCGCTTCGACCGTCTAAGTCCGACAGGCTGCTAGGGGGCTCTTACCCTTGTTTTAGACCGTAAATTAGTAAAGTACAACGCAGCAGGCAAGCTAAGCAGATCGTTTTATGGGGCTTATCTGTTCGTTGAAAGTAGGGTTTTATTGCGCTTGCTTGGCTGAACCCTACAGCGTTCCTTCGCTGGTTACTTGCTTTCCCTCGCAGTAGGGGGCTGTGGCCCTTTCTGGCAAGTGGTCATCCTCTGTGTCTGAAAAGTATAAAAAATACTATTAAAGTAATTTTTTATAGCCAAATAATATAAAAAGCGGATAAGCTGGCCTTTTTAGATCAAACTGTTCTAAAAAAATTTTTAAAATAATCGTTAGATTGATAGGGGCCTGTATGTTTAAACATCCTTTTTTTCTCATCTCTTGTTGACGCTGCAATGTGGAGCCTGCCGTGTTTACAAGGTGATTGAGGTGTTTAAATGAGCTTGCCCATTTTAGATTTATCCCTGTTTGAAAGTGAAAATCGTGATGAATTCTTGCGTGATCTGCGCTATGCCGCGCGGGATTACGGTTTTTTTATTTGCGTGGTCATGGCATCGGTGAGCGTTATCAGCAGGACATGCTGACCTTAGCAAGTCAGTTTTTTGTTTGTCAGCCGGTATTAAAACTACAGAAGAGTTTAATAAATGACCTCAGCATCTATTTTATCTTTGATCGGTAATACGCCATTGGTAGAAATTACCCAGCTTGATACGGGCCTCTGTCGCTTATTTGTAAAGCTGGAAAACCAAAATCTCGGAGGGTCAATTAAAGATCGCGTTGCACTTTCAATGATTGAAGCCGCCGAGCAAAGCGGGCAGTTAAAGCCTGGCGGTACCATTGTTGAAGCCACTGCTGGCAATACCGGCCTTGGGCTGGCACTGGTGGCGGGCCGTAAGGGCTATCGCACCGTGCTGATTGTTCCGGACAAAATGAGCCGTGAAAAAGTGCTGAATCTGCAAGCTTTAGGTGCGGAAGTGATTCTGACTCGCTCCGATGTGAGCAAGGGGCATCCTGACTATTACCAAGATAAAGCGCGTCGCGTGGCGCAATCGATTCCGAGCGCTTTTTATATTGATCAATTTAGTAATCCGGCAAACCCTGCCGCGCATGAAAAAACCACGGGGCCGGAAATCTGGCGTCAGTTGGAGGAAAAAGTGGATGCGGTGGTGGTGGGTGTAGGCTCAAGCGGCACACTCACTGGCTTATCACGCTTTTTTGCCCGCGTTTCTCCGCAAACCGAGTTTGTACTGGCCGACCCAGTGGGATCGATTCTGGCGGATTATGTAGAAACCGGCGCTTTTGGCAGCGCAGGCAGCTGGCTGGTTGAGGGCATAGGAGAAGACTTTGTACCGCCGCAGTTTGACGGTAGTTCAATTAAACGTAGCTACCGCATCAGCGATAAAGAAAGCTTTGAAACTGGCCGCGCGCTACTGCTGGCTGAAGGCCTGTTTGCCGGTGCATCGTCCGGCACGCTGCTGGCCGCTGCACTACGTTATTGCCGCGAGCAGACCACGCCCAAACGCGTGGTGACCTTTATTGGCGACAGCGGTAATAAATATTTAAGCAAAATGTATAACGATCACTGGATGATCGATCAAGGCATGATAGAAAACGCTAAAACGGGTAATCTGGCTGATCTCATTGGCCGCCCGCACGCCAGTGGAGCCACGCTGATTGCTGATCCAGACGAGCCACTTTCTCAAGCTTGGCAGCGCATGCGCAGCAACGATGTATCGCAATTGCCGGTGCTGGAAAACGGTGAAATTGTCGGTATTATCGACGAGTGGGATTTACTCTTGTCTGTGCACGGCGAGCCGCAGCAATTTGCTATGCCGGTGCGGGCCGCCATGACTAGCCAAGTCACCACCTTAGTGCCAGATGCATCAGTCAGAGATTTACTGCAAGTTTTCAATGACGAAAAAATAGCCGTTATCGCTGATAAAACATGCTTTTACGGCCTCATTACCCAGAGTGATTTACTGGCCTTCTGGCGTAAAAAATTTGTGAGTGGGGCGGGGGCTTAGGTGCATTCGCGTTAAGCAAATAAATGGTGATATGAGCCCGTGCGTTAAATATCTTTCGTATTCTTACTCATCGCTGAGGTTCCTTGTGACTTTTTTGCATACAGGGCATCAAACCTTCAGCTTCACCACAAATATAATTTGGAGTGTCATTATGAGTTCATTTGAAACCCTAGCCGTAACCAGCGGCCTGCACCGCGATCCACTGGGTGCAATTAATACCCCAATTTATGCCTCTTCTACTTTCCGCCAGCCATCCCCCGGCCAGCCGGATCAGTATGAGTATTCGCGCTCATCTAATCCGACGCGTGATGCTTTTGAGGTGGCGATTGCCGCGCTAGAAGGCGGTACACGTGGCTATGCTTTTGCCTCTGGAATGGCTGCCATTGCGACCGTGCTGGAGCTACTCCCGGTGAATAGCCATTTGGTGGCGGTGGATGATTTATACGGTGGTAGTGGTCGCTTATTTGAGAAAGTAAAGCTGCGCACCGCAGGCTTAACGGTGACTTATGTGCCAACCGGCGATTTAGACGCGCTACGTGCGGCCATTCAGCCAGAAACCAAAATGATCTGGATCGAAACACCTTCTAATCCATTGAATCGCCTCAGTGATTTAAGCGGGATTGTGGCGATTGCCCGTGAAGTAGGTGTGCTTACTGTGGCTGATAATACCTTTGCCTCGCCCGCTTTGCAGCGCCCGTTAGAGCATGGCGTGGATATCGTACTGCACTCGGCAACTAAATATTTAAATGGCCATTCCGATGTGATCGCCGGAGCGGTGGTGGTGGGGGATAACGCTGAGCTGGCTGAGCAATTAGGCTTTTTGCAAAATGCCATTGGTGCGGTGCTCGATCCATTTCAAAGCTTTTTAGCGCTGCGTGGGATTCGCACTTTGGCAATTCGTATGCAGCGCCATAATCAAAATGCCTTGGCTGTTGCTAATTGGCTGGAGCAGCATCCACGGGTAGAGCGCGTTTTATACCCTTATTTAGAAAGCCACCCACAATATGCCTTGGCAAAAAAACAAATGTCAGGCGGTGGCGGTGTGGTGTCGTTTTACCTAAAGGGCGATGACGCAGCGGTGCATCAAGTGCTTACTCACACCAAGCTGTTTACCTTGGCCGAAAGCCTTGGCGGGGTGGAAAGCCTGATCAGCCAGCCTGTGCGGATGACCCACGCCTCCGTGCCACCAGAGCGCCGCCTTAAATTAGGCATCAGCGATAATCTGATTCGTCTTTCAGTTGGGATTGAAGGGATTGAAGATTTAATCGCTGATTTGGAGCAGGCGCTGGCGGTGTAAACGAGATGTATTGAGTTGTATATGCTGATCTGTAGCTATTAAGTGCCCCCTTAAACCGTTATCCTTTGCTTACTATTTTGTAAAAGGATTTACTATGGATTTCCAGACTCCCGTCGATCGCAGTGCCACCTCTAGCCAGAAATGGAATAAATACGCTGGCCAAGATATTTTGCCGATGTGGGTGGCGGATATGGATTTTGCTAGCCCGGAATCCATTATTACTGCGCTGCAGGAGCGGGTGGCGCATGGGGTGTTTGGTTATACCGATGCACCGGATAGCTTGGTAGAGGCGGTGCAAAGCTACGCGGCTCAGCATTATGGCTGGCAAATTGATGCCAGCTGGATCGTTTGGTTGCCGGGGCTGGTGCAGGGTTTAAATCTGGCTTGCCGCACGGTGGGCGAGGCGGGGGATGAGGTGCTGACTGCCACGCCGATCTACCCGCCGTTTTTACGTGCACCAGGCTTATCAGGCCGCAGCTTGCTGGCCGTGCCGCTGCAGCAAGTAGATCATCACTGGGAATGGGATTTTGCTGCCTTAGAAGCGGCAATCACGCCTAAAACCAAGCTGCTGCTGCTTTGCCATCCGCATAATCCGGTTGGGCGTGCTTGGAATCAGCAGGAGCTAATCCAGCTGATTGCCATCGCCCGTCGCCATCAGCTGATTATTTGTTCAGATGAAATTCATTGCGATTTACTGCTGCAAGAAGGCGTGCAGCATCAGCCACTGGCAGCCGTGGATGCCAGCTTTGCTGCGCAAACCATTACACTGCTTGCCCCTTCTAAAGCATGGAATATCGCAGGGCTTGGCTGCTCGCTGGCGGTGATTCCAGACCCAACATTGCGTGCAAATTTCTGTAAGCAAATGGCGGGGATTGTGCCTTCAGTCAACCTGCTGGCTTTTACTGCGGCAGAAGCCGCCTACCGTGATGATGGCGTATGGCATGCAGAGTTGATTACCACTCTGCGGCAGAACCGCGATATTCTGCTTGATTGGTTTGCCGGATCAACCCGCCTAAAAATTACTTTGCCAGAAGCCACGTACTTGGCGTGGATAGACGCAAGGGCGCTCGATCCTATCAACCCGCTGCCGTTTTTTGAACAGTTGGGTGTGGGGCTATCGGATGGGCGAGATTTTGGCTTACCAGGCTTTGTCAGGCTAAACTTCGGCTGCCCAAGTGTGACACTGAAAGTCGCTCTAAAGCGGATCGAATCGCTGCGCTAGCAGTACGAGGTGGGCAAGGTACAGGGCCTTGCTCACTCTGCTGAGCAGAATGATGATATTTTGTTGGTTTGTGTTTATTCCTTTAAGCCAACCTGTTCACAGCCACGCTCCAGTTTATTCAGCATCCCTTGAAACGCCTGCAGTTCTTCATCGCTAAATTCTGCCAAAATCACGCTTAAAAATTCGCTGCGTTTGGGCTGTGCTTGAGTGATGGCGGCATGCCCTTGCGTGGTAAGGGTGACATTGCTGAGGCGATTGTCTTGGCTATCATTGACTCGATGGATTAATAAATCTTTTTCCATTGATTTAAGCTGTCGCGTTAATGCGCCTGGATCCATGCCGAGCTGATGCACCAAAAATTTTTGCGTGCATAGCGTTTCTTGATGTAGTTGGTTCAAAATTCGCCAACGGCTTAGACCTTGACCCACGGATAGCTCAAATGCGCCCAGCATGGTGCGATAGCTGCGCCCAAGCTGTTGTAATACTTTGAGTTGCTCAGCTTCATGCGGTGTCATGCTACGGCCTTTGATTTGAACTGAATACGGGGAATTCGGCGCAAGCACCAGAAGGCAAATAAGATGGCGGCTACGCCCAGCCATTGGCTGCTTTGAATGGCATGGCTGAGTGTGGCGCGGGCTTGCTCGATCAGCGCTAAGCCATCAAAGCCCATTTGGTTGATCTGAGTAACCGCTATTTGCTGCGCTTCTGGGTTCACCAATACTTGCGGGTCGTGCATTAAATTGGCAATGGCGGTTTGGTTGGCAAAGCGCTGCTGGATTTCATGACCGTAGCGCCAAGTCAGAATAGAGCCAACCAGTGCGGTGCTCAACATACCGCCAATCATTCGCAACGATTGTAGTAGCGCGGTGCTAATGCCGAGGTCTTTGCGCGGACAGGTTTCCTGCACAAATATAGTTAGATTGGGCATGATAAATCCCAGCCCCAAGCCACCAGACACCATCAGTGCAATCACCAAGGTATGCGAGGTTTGTGGGCTAATTAGCATCATGCCCAGTACACAAACCAGTAGCAGGCCAAAGCCTACATAAAGCATCGCTTCGGGTCTGGGTAAATGCGGCACGACACGGCCATTGATAATGCTGGCAAAGGTAATGCAGACCACCAGTGGGGTAATCAGCATCCCCGCTTGGCTGGCCGAAAGATGAAAGCCGCCTTGTAATAGCAAGGGCGCGTAAGACAAAATCGCAAACATGGTAAAGCCCATTAGCAGCGATAGCCTAAATAGCACCGCCAAGGCGGGATCGCGAAATAGCGCAAAGGGCAGCATGGCGTGCTCGTTATTGGCTTCTTGCCGCCAAGCTAATACGCCAGTGAGGATGCAAATGATCAGCGTAGCCACTACCGTTAGGCTCAGCCCTTGCGCTGGTAACCATTCTACTGATAGCTGCAAGCTGCCTAAAAACAGTGTAATCAACAGTGCACCTAGCCAATCGAGCCGAATCTTATTGCTATGCTGCGGCCTAGGCCTAATCCGTGGCAGGTAGCGGCTAACAAAAAATACACTTAGTAGGCCAACTGGGATATTCACAAAGAACACGGCCCTCCAGCTTACATAGTGGGTGAGTAAGCCACCAATGCTTGGGCCAATCGCGTTAGCAATCCCAAAGGCCGCGCTAAGCATGACTTGCCATTGCAGACGCACTTTACTATCGGGGAATAAATCGGGAATGCAGGCAAACGCCGTCCCGACCAGCATCCCGCCACCTATCCCCTGCAGAGCACGGGCTAGCACCAGCAGTAACATGCTATTGGCCATGCCACAGAGGATGGATGCCAAGGTAAAGATGATGATGGCCACTACCACAAAGGGCCGCCGGCCATAGTAATCGCCTAAGCGGCCAAAGATGGGAATGGTAACCACCGATGCCAGTAAATAAGCGGTAGAAACCCAAGCATAAAGCTCAAAGCCATGCAGCTCTGCCACGATGGTGGGCAGTGCGGTGGCCACCACGGTTTGATCAAGGGCCACCATCATAGTCACAAAGCAAATACCCAACATGGCGAGCAAGGATTGCGTGAAAGTGCGTTCGGTGTTGGGTGTTTGCATAGTAGACTGGTCAATGATTGATGGGTCAATTGATTCTCGCAGTTTGCCGCTCCAGAGGAAAGGAATTTTTACGAGTAGTCCGCGGGAGTGTAGTAAAGGGATATAAAAAAAGCGCAGATTGATCTGCGCTTTTGAAAAGGATATTTGGCTACTGAGCGCTTAGCGATCAGCAAAAGCCAGTTGATCTTGTGCTTTATTGCTGGCGGCTTGGCAGGCTGCAGCAGTGAATAAGACATCGGTGGATGAATTTAAGGCGGTTTCGGCGGAATCTTGCAGTACGCCAATAATAAAGCCGACGGCAACTACTTGCATGGCTAGATCGTTAGAGATACCAAACAAGCTACAAGCCATAGGAATCAGCAAGAGCGAGCCACCTGCCACGCCAGAAGCACCGCAGGCACAAATGGCAGAGACAACGCTGAGGAGAAGTGCAGTTGGTAAATCAACTTGAATACCTAGGGTGTTGACTGCTGCTAAAGTCAGTACCGAAATAGTGATCGCCGCGCCGGCCATATTAATGGTTGCGCCTAGTGGAATCGATATCGAGTAATCGTCTTCATGCAGACCTAGTTTTTTGCATAGCGCCATATTTACCGGGATATTGGCGGCGGAGCTACGGGTAAAGAAGGCGGTAACGCCACTTTCACGTAGGCAAGCAAATACTAATGGATAGGGATTGCGGCGTAGTTTCCAAAACACAATCGCTGGGTTCATCACCAGTGCTACAAACAGCATGCTGCCTACCAGTACTAATAACAGATGAGCGTAGTTCAACAAAGATTCAATCCCTGTTTCAGCAATAGTAGAGGCCACCAAGCCAAAAATCCCAAGCGGTGCAAAGCGAATTACCACACCCACAATCACTGACACGCCGCCCGATAAATCGCTTATCACGGTTTTAGTCGTTTCATTGGCGTGGCGCATGGCAACGCCCAGTGCCACTGCCCAAGCTAAAATGCCGATGAAGTTTGCGTTCATTAGTGCTTTTACTGGGTTATCTACCACGCTAAGCAGCAGGCTACGCAGCACTTCAACAATGCCGCTAGGCGGGGTGATGTCGCTGGCCTGTTTGACCAAAATTAATGTAGATGGAAATAAAAAACTAGCTGCCACAGCGACTACTGCAGCGGCGAAGGTGCCGAATAAATATAAAACCAGAATAGGCCGCATATTTGATTTTTGGCTGGGTTTATGATTGGTAATCGATGCAGCAACTAATACAAATACCAAAATTGGCGCGACAGCTTTTAACGCGCTTACAAATAAATTACCTAATAAGCCAGATGATTTGGCAAATTCAGGAAAGAATAGCGCAAGCATAATGCCTAGAATTAAGCCAACTAATATTTGACTGACTAAACTGGTGCTGTTCAATAGCCTAATGAGTGGATTTTTTACCTGTGGCATTGAATTTCCTTTTGTTATCTATATGGCATTATTTAATAATAACGCGTAGCCGATTTCTAGTGAATAGAAAGGGGCTTTGAATGCGGAGTGATTTAGGGGGGAGGATAAGAGCTAAATGAAGATCTTACTACTGGGGATTCCCTTACGCCGTTTGTTTTTTGTTTAAAATAATACAAGCGAGGATAAGTGAATCGGCACAATTAACTCATTGGCATAATTATGTCCAAAAAAAGCGCCACCCAGCAGGGCAGCGCGTGAGTAAACACAATTAATTAGATTTTAAAGCGATTAAAAGTATCCTGCATATTTTTAGCTAATTCATCGAGCATTTTTAGCGTTTTCATAGAGAATTGCAGGGCCGCATCAGAATCAAGAATTTGGCCATTAATCGATTCTGTGCTTTGCGCCATGGCGGTGGTAGCGTTTTGCTGCTCACTAGTAGATAGCGCAATCTCACCGATTCTTTCGGTTACTTGTTTCATCGAATGGCCAATCAACAGCATGTGCTCGCTAGCAGTTTGGGTGAGCGCGCTACTTACATCTACGGCCTTTACCGTGGTTTGCATATTGCTAACAGCAAGCCCTGTTTCGCTAAGGATATCGCCAATCATCTGGCTGATCTCCATGGTGGCCTTGCCCGTGCGCTCAGCTAGCTTGCGCACTTCATCAGCCACTACGGCAAAGCCGCGGCCTTGCTCACCAGCCCGTGCCGCTTCAATCGCAGCATTCAGTGCCAGTAGATTGGTTTGGTCGGCAATTTCGCGAATCACATTGGTGATTTTGCTAATATCTTGGGAGCGATGCTCTAGTGATACCAGTAGGCTAGATAAATCATTGACTGATTGGCGCGTGTGCTCCATTTCTGTGCTGATTTTAAGCACGTTTTCGCTACCATGCAGCGAAGCTTTTGCCGCGTCTTTCACTAGATTGTCGGTTTCGCGCGCGGCTTCGGCAATATGCGAGATGCTGACGCTCACTTCTTCGATGGCTGCGGCATTAGAGCTAGAAATATCGGCCAGCATGTGTGAATCATCTGCAAGTTTTAGTACTGAGTGATTAACTGTACTTACCCCTCCGGTTAGCTCAATGGCTTCACGGCGTAATTCTTTAAATAAAATATTTAAGCGCTCAATAAACAGGTTAAACGCCTGTGCGGTTTCAGCCACCTCATCGTTACCAGTACTTGGGATGCGCTGAGTTAAATCGGCTTCGCCCTTGGATATATCCAGCATGGCATCGCGAATCTGTAATAAGCCCGCCAATAAGCGAACTAAATAAGTGGTACAGAATGTAAGTACGATAATTAAGACTAATACAACGGCGGCAATAATGATCATAATCAAGCGAATAAGCGGCGCATCAATTTCAGCCTTATCTAGGGCAACACCTAGTATCCAGTCACTACCCGCAACTGGGGAAAGCTTGATTAAAAATGGCTCACCTGCAATTTCTACTTGACTGGCACTTCCTTTATTTAAAAGTGCTGATAAGTGCTGGCTGTCTAAGCTTGGAATTAACTCAGTAATGGGCTTAAGCTCAAATCCTGACTTAGGATAAGCAATGACTTTACCTTCTTTGGTCATTAAAAATACATGGCCATTGCCTGCCAGCTTGATGGCAAGAGTAGATTTCACCAAGTCGCCAATTAAAATATCGCCACCAATTACTTTCTCTTGACCACCGACTTTTTGTGCCAAAGTGATGACCAATTCATTCAGGGCGGCATCGCGGTAAGGCTCTGAAAGAATCACATCATTGGCTGATTTTGCCTGAATATACCAAGGGCGTGCTGCTGGATCATACTCAGGGCTCGGTTTACTTTGGCCGGGTACTGAATACATCATAGTTTTGTTTGTGCCATCGCCTTCAAACATCAGGCTATAGCCACCCGCATCGGCAAGCTGTTGCAAATAAAGGCTGACGTTCTCTTCACCGCTATGGCGCAGTGCAGATTTAACAACGCGCTTACGTGCATTAAGCCACTGGCTGATCATTGCCGATTGGCCTGCGACAACCGAGTCTACCTCTCGCTCGGCTTCAGCATAGGTGTGATTGCGGATGTTAAAGCAAGTAATCAGGGTGATGCTGATTGTTGCAAAAAGCATAGACAACGCGATTAATAGCGTGATTTTACTTCTGATTGAATTCATATATTGACCTAAAAGTAAAGAGAATTAATCCGAATTATCCTCTTTTAATAATGTTATTAGGATATGCTTATGCATTTAAATTGTGGCTTAGGTATTAATCACAATTTAGGCCAAATAAGTACTCTTGTCTAAGCACTTCTTATTGGTGTGTTTGGAGCATGCCCTCTTGAAAATAATCTAAATTGCAGCCACCCTTTATCTTGTTAATTAAACTGTAGCAGGAGTCATCATGACCATCGGCCCAAGTCCAGATAACCCTCACCCTAAGGATGGCTTTCCTCAGGTCTGTTTTATTAAAAACACCGTGGCTAATCCAAATATCATCATTGGTGACTACAGCTATTACGATGACCCGGAAGATTCAGAAAACTTCGAACGCAATGTGCTTTACCACTACCCCTTTATAGGCGATAAGTTAATCATTGGTAAATTTTGCGCCATAGCTAAAGGGGTAAAATTTATAATGAATGGTGCCAATCATAAGCTTTCTGGTATTTCAACCTACCCCTTTCAAATATTTGGCAATGGCTGGGAAAAGAACGCCCCTCCACTCTCTGAATTTCCATACAAAGGCGATACCATTATTGGTCATGATGTCTGGATAGGTTTTGATGCATTAATTATGCCCGGCGTTAAAATTGGCCATGGTGCAGTGATTTCTGCTCGATCTGTTGTTACTTGTGATATCCCTGCCTACACCGTTGCTGGTGGTAATCCAGCTAAGCTTATTAAGCATCGCTTTACCCTAGATCAAGTGGCAAGATTAGAAGAAATAGCTTGGTGGGATTGGCCGGTGGAAATCATTAGCGAGCATTTAGCTGAGATTATGGCGGGGGATATTGAAGCTTTGGCTGCGGTGGTGCGCGCTTAAGTTTAATCACATTGAGAAGAGATGAATAAAGTGATCGTTTTTACCGGTGCTAGCCACGGCATTGGTGCTGCGACCGCCAAACTGGCTGCCGCGCGTGGCTATGCTGTTTGCGTAAATTACTTAAAAAACCACGCTGCGGCTCAAAGTATTGCGGATGAGATCACCGCCTCAGGTGGCGTTGCCATTGCTGTGGCTGCGGATGTATCGCTTGATGCCGAAGTGCAGCGCCTATTTCAAATCGTTGACGAGCAGTTTGGTTCTATTACGGCTCTGGTTAACAACGCAGATATTTTAGAGCAACAAATGCGAGTGGATGAAATGGATGGCGCTCGTTTAAATCGCATTTTTGCTAGCAATGTGATTCCCTATTTTTTATGCGCTAAAGAAGCCGTCAAGCGGATGTCTAATCGTTATGGTGGCAGCGGCGGGGCGATTGTTAATGCCTCATCCGCGGCATCGCGCCTTGGCTCGGCGGGGGAATACGTGGATTATGCAGCTTCGAAAGGTGCCATTGATACCCTGACCTTTGGCTTATCCAAAGAAGTCATCAGTGAAGCTATTCGTGTCAATGCTGTCAGGCCAGCTTTTATCTACACCGATATTCATGCAGACGGCGGTGAGGCAGGGAGGGTAGATTGTCTTAAATCTACTATCCCCATGCAGCGGGTGGCACCGCCTTAGAGGAGGCTCATGCTATTATGTGGCTTGTCCGATGAGGCATCTTATGCAACGGGAGCATTTATTGATTTAGCAGCTGGGAAGTAAACGCCGAGCCTAAAAAACAAAAAACCCGCTAATCCGTGAGGATGCGGGCTTAATATTTTGCTGTGGTGCCCGGGATCGGACTTGAACCGATACGCCATAAGCGAGGGATTTTAAGTCCCTTGTGTCTACCAATTTCACCACCCGGGCTACAAACACTAGCTGCTGCGTTTGCAGAACAGGTGCGCATTATAACTAGCCCTAGATATTTTGCAAGCTCTTTTGTAAAGAAAAATGGCGGACGGTGATGGTGAGTGCTTACTAAGGAAGGCTAGATTTTGTCAGCCTATTGATTTTCAAGGAACTTATCATTGGTTGCACCCCTAGTAATTAAATCTTGCTACGGTCTCTGTTGCGGGTAAAGATTTTGCAATGTTGAAACACAGAGGGGGGTGATTAAGGTGCTATTAATCGTCCCGAGTAAGTACTTCTAGGAGTTCAATTTCGAAGATGAGATTTGAGTTTGGTTTAATGTGCTCGCCGATTTGTCTTTCGCCGTAGGCAAGGTGGGCAGGAACGATAAGCTTGCGTTTACCGCCTACTTTCATCCCCATTAATCCCTGATCCCAGCCTTTAATGACGCGGCCAGTGCCGATGACGCACTGAAATGGCGAGCCTCTGTCGTAAGAGGAGTCAAATTTTGTGCCATCTTCAAGAAATCCATTGTATTGGGTGGTGATCAGCGCGCCTTTAACCGCTTCTTTTCCATCGCCCAGTTGGATATCGAAGACTTCCAATTCTATTGTCATGGTTTTTCTCGCTTACTTTAATAACGCGCTATTGCTTAGTTGGTCTCGCCTAATTGGCCAGCTTTGCTAATCAAGGGCTAAGCATGCCTGCAGTGGGTTAATTATATGGTTTATGGCTGTTATTCGGGGTTTTTTACAGATATGTAAGGTGATGGCAGAAACGCTAGACAAAGAAAAAGCCCTGATTAATCAGGGCTTTAACTGTCTTACTTATGGAGGCGGAGGCCGGAATCGAACCGGCGTAGACGGCTTTGCAAGCCGCTGCATAACCATTTTGCTACTCCGCCATGGTTACTTAAATAAAGATATTTTCTTTATTCTTAAAATTTGGAGCGGGAAAGGAGACTCGAACTCCCGACATCTACCTTGGCAAGGTAGTGCTCTACCAACTGAGCTATTCCCGCATTAGGGCGATACAGCATGAATTGGAGCGGGAAAGGAGACTCGAACTCCCGACATCTACCTTGGCAAGGTAGTGCTCTACCAACTGAGCTATTCCCGCATTGTTCATGCTTTTTAAAAAATTTAAAATAAGTGGAGCGGGAAAAGAGACTCGAACTCTCGACATCTACCTTGGCAAGGTAGTGCTCTACCAACTGAGCTATTCCCGCATCTTACTTTAAGTACAACGGTTATTACTATAATAAATGGAGCGGGAAAAGAGACTCGAACTCTCGACATCTACCTTGGCAAGGTAGTGCTCTACCAACTGAGCTATTCCCGCAGCAGGTTTTATTACATTTTCTTTTCTGTCGTTGCGTCAGAAGAGGAGTCGCATTATGAAGATGAGCCCCTGCTTCGTCAAGCACTATCTACGTGCTTTTCCGCTGAAAAAAGCCACTATATCGATAGTGTCTTGATATTTAAAGGCTAAAAAGTCTGTTTATGTTAATCTTATGCCTGCTGATGCTTGCCAGGGATACTGGTGGTGATGTTGGTCATTAGCAAACCTTTAATTTTTTATGCTGCCGAGATGACGGCGGCGTCTACATCGGAGGACTTCCCGTGTCTAAACGTATTGTCACGCTTGCTCATTATTATACCCAGCCCGAAATCCAGCAAATGGCCGATAAAGTTGGCGATAGCTTAGAGCTATCTCTCTATGCCAAAGAATGCGGCGCCGATGTCATTGTGTTTGCTGGTGTGCGTTTTATGGCTGAAACCGCCAAAATTTTAAATCCGCAGGCGGAGGTGATTTTGCCTGCTAGTGGCTCAACCTGTTCACTCGTTACTCAAACCGATGTAAAAGCCTTACAAAAATGGCGTGAAGAGCATGCAGATTACGTGCATGTTTCTTATATTAACTCCTCAGCCGAGCATAAGGCTTTATCGGATTGGATTGTAACCAGCCGTAATGTAGATGACATTATTGCCAGCCTTTATGCCGAAGGTAAAAAGGTGGCGTTCTCGCCAGATCGTAATATGGGCGCGTATTTAAACTTTCAGTATGGCTACGATATGCCGCTGTGGAGCGCCGTGTGTGAAGTCCACGATAAATTCAATCAGGCTGCTCTGGATGAAGCATTCGCGGCAGTAGCAGGGGCTAAATACCTGATTGCCCACCCTGAAAGCCCGTTGCCCGTGTTGCAACAGGCTGATTACGTGGGGTCAACTTCTGGCATGCTGAACTGGATTAAGGCTTTCGATAAAGAGCCAGATGCGGTGATCTTTGTCGCGACAGAGGACGGTATTCTCTACAATATGGGCCTTGCCCGCCCTGACTTAAACATTAAGCAAGCACCGATTTATGCGGGCTGTCAGTGTAATTCATGCCCATATATGAAGATGAATACCATTGATGCGGTCAAACGCGCTCAAGCGGGAGAGGGAACACGCATTGATTATCTGACTCCTCAACAAATGGATGACGCACGCTTGCCGATTGAGCGCATGCTGGAGTTCTCCAAGCGTTATTACCAATAAGCCCTTGAGTAAGCAAAAAGGGCCTGTACTTCATCTAATCTATGGGTCTTTTGCTATGGATCGCTAGCCGTCTGCTGAGTTTATACTTGGCAGGATTTTGCTGGCGATTTGTCTTTTAAAGCACGTTATTTGCGTTTGAAACACTAACAGGCGGGTGATAATGCTGGATTACCTTGTGTTTATTGGGCGCTTTCAGCCTTTTCATTTAGGGCATTTGCAGGTCGTAAAAGCCGCTTTAGAGCGTGCAGGTAAATTAATTGTTATATGTGGCTCGGCCCGCCAGGCTAGAAACCCACGCAATCCCTGGACGGTGCCAGAGCGCGAGGCGATGCTGCGTGCGGCTTTGCCAGCAGAGATGCAAGATCGCGTGTTTGTGGTGGGCTGCTCAGACCGGATGTACAACGATCAGCAGTGGGTGACCGAGGTGCAGAGCTTGGTGGATAAGGTGATCGCGGTAGATAACGCCAGCCTTGGTAGCCGCGAAGCGCAGTTTAAAGTGGGGATTGTGGGCAGTAGCCGCAGCAAGCATACCTATTATCTTGATCTTTTTCCGCAGTGGCTCAGGGTGGAAGTACCAGAAATTATCGGCATCCATGCCTCACAAGTGCGGCGTAATCTATTTGCACAAGGGGGGGCAGGGCTATGCGCCGATAAACTCCCCGCGCCCGTCTACCAGCATTTACAAGTGTTTCGCCAAGGGGATATTTACGCGAATCTAGAAACTGAATGGCGTTTTGTTCAGGATTATCGCAAGGCATGGTCGGAGTCACCCCATCCCCCCACTTTTGTGACGGTTGATGCGGTGGTGATTCATTCTGGGCATATTCTGCTGGTACGGCGTAAAAACCTGCCAGGGCGGGGGCTGTGGGCGCTACCGGGGGCTTTATTAATCAAGATGAGCTGGTAAAAGACGCGGTTATTCGTGAGTTGCGAGAGGAGACACGTTTAAAAGTACCTGCGCCGGTACTAGCAGGCTCGATTCGTTCTTCACGGGTGTTTGATCATCCGCATCGCTCTTTACGTGGCCGAACCATCACCCATGCTTTTTTGATTGAGCTGACGCCAACCGGCGAAGGCTTGCCCAAAGTGCGTGGTGGTGAGGATGCAGATCGTGCCAAATGGGTGCCACTATTTGAGTTTAACCGTATGGAAGCAGAGTTATTTGAAGATCACTTTTATATTGTGAATTGGTTTTTAGGGCAGATTTAAACTATTTATTGAGGCTAATTGCCCTATGTATTGTTTAAATTAAGCACTCGTTATCAAGTGAGGCGTTAATACGATGAAAGTGATTGGGCTAATCAATAAAGAATTTTTGGATATGATTTTTTCTGATTTCGATCTTGGTGCGGGTAGTGGTGATTGAGTATGCCGCTATAGGCATTGATCTTGATTTGCAAATGAGATTCAATTTTTTGAAAATGAGGCATAAGACACGGATGCCGTTATACATTCATTCGGTGCTAGGTTAGATCAAGTCATTGGTTTAAATGATGGAGAATGCGTTCAGTATGAATTGGATGATGACGATATTGTGGTTGCATTTGCTCTGCCTTTAACGGCTGCAAGTGAAGTAATTTGCAAAAACAAATTAGATGAGCAATTTAGTCCATTAATGAGCACCGATCGCGTTGCTTTATTGGCTGCGCAAAGATGATTGAATCAACCTGCGGCAGTAATCGTCTCGAATGTTTTAAAAGAGAGGGGGAGTTCTAATTGTATGCTTGATACCGGAGTGGTACTTGAACACACCTCTTGCACAAATAAAACCCTATTTTGCATGTACCAAAGTGAATGACTGTTTTCCCGCTAGGCGATAATAATTCCCATGCTTTTAATTTTAACGTCATTTTTTATGCAAAGAAAAATTTAGATAAAGCAGTGCCCCAGATTTTATTTAAATGATCTGGGGCATTTTTACGTATAGCGAGCTTAAAACTGTAATTTGCGGCGGCGGTACAGTAGTGCGCTGATGCCAAGGCCTAGTAATACGCTCGTCTCTGTGCTGATTAGGTGGGTGTTACTACCCAAGTGCCCCAAGGAGAGATCTAAGCTTGTGTTCTGCTCCTCCAGTTTAAATGGGACATCAGCGTCAATATTTGCCAGATTAAAACTGCCTTTCATATTGGCTTCAGTGCTTTCAGGCCAAGGGATCTTGTCGCGGAGCGATTCAAAATTTTCATGTGAAATCAGGATATGAGCCTGGCTCTGGCTGGCCAGCAAAAAGCTTAGTGCTAAAAAGAGCATTCGCATTGCTGATTTTTCTCCGGATAAAACGTTAAAAATCCAAGATGATTTATTACGTTAATATTTTCTTCTCCTTGTTTGAAGCTGACAAAGGTAATTGTTACAATACAGATTACATCTCATAAAAGTGTTGTTTTTCCTTACATTTGTAATTGGTTTTACTAGGTATAAGACGTAAAAAAGCCTGCATCACAAGATGCAGGCTTTTTATTTTTTTATAATTTATTTAACCAGTTCTAAAGGTACGGGGATATTTTTATCAGGGGTTTGACCATCAATAATTTTTTTGGCCGCTTCAATTCCCATTTTTCCGATCAGCTCTGGTTTTTGCTGTACGGTAGCGGCCATACGGCCCGCTTTTACAGCGGCAACGGCATCAGTCGTTGCATCAAAGCCTACAACAACCACGTTTTTCAAGCCTGCTGCTTCTAGCGCTTGCACGGCACCTAGTGCCATTTCGTCGTTATGGGCAAAGACGGCTTTAATTTTTTTATTGCCTTGTAGAATGTTTTCCATGACCGACAAGCCCTTGGCTCGATCAAAGTCAGCGGGCTGTTTGGCGGCTACTTTTACGCCTTTTTCTGCATCAATCACAGCATGAAAGCCTTGGCCGCGTTCACGTGCCGCAGATGAACCTGCAATACCTTCTAGCTCCGCAATTTCGCCTTGCTTACCAATTTTTTCTAGTAAGAATGTCGCTGCCATTTTACCGCCAGCCACATTGTCTGAAGCGATATGGCTGGCTACTTCGCCGCCATTCACACTGCGATCCAAGGTAATAACAGGGATGTGCGCGGCGTTGGCTTGCTTAACTGCGGAGACAACGGCATCAGAATCGGTTGCGTTGATCAGGATCACTTTTACTTTTTTCTGGATTAAATCTTCGATACTGGCAATTTGCTTGGCCGCATCATCTTGGGCATCCACGGTGATCAGGGTAAGGCCATTGGCCTTAGCAGCTTCTTCTGCGCCTTGTTTTAGGGTCACAAAGAAGGGATTATTTTGGGTAGAAATGGCAAGACCGATGGTATTGCTGCCCGCTGAGGCCACTGCGGGGGCCGATGCATCAGGTGCTGCGCTTTCTGGGCCTTGCTTAGAGCAAGCGGAGAAGGCAAGTGCCATGGAAGCGATAAGGAGTGGTTTAAGCCAGATTTTCATAATGAGAGCCTTGTGTGTGGGTAAAGATATCAATATCAGCACTAAGCGTATTTTCTCGCTTTTAAGTGCGTTTAGTAAGTGCAGTTTCAGGCTGTGTGCCTTGGCTGTCGCTTATTTTTTTGCACTTCTATCTAGTAAGACTGCCAGTAGAATGACGCTACCTTTAATTACTTGCTGGTAAAATGATGACACAGATAGTAAGTTTAACCCATTATTAAGTACACCAATTAATACAGCGCCAATCAGTGTGCCAATAATCCAGCCTCGGCCACCTGATAAACTGGTGCCGCCTAATACCACTGCAGCAATTGCATCCAGCTCGTATCCCATCCCTGCATTGGGCTGGGCGGAGTTCAGGCGGGAAGTCAGAATAACTCCAGCAAGGGCAGATAGAGCGCCGGAAAGTGTGTACACCCACAGCTTGACGCTATTCACTTTTACGCCGGAAATCAGCGAGGCTTCTTCATTGCCACCTACCGCATACACATGGCGGCCAAAGACGGTTTTTTTCAGCAAAAACCACAGCGCTACAAAGGCGAGCATGGTGGTAACGACTGGCACGGGGATCAGATTAGCGATATAGCCGCCGCCCAGCATGGCGAAAAAATCGCTATTAAAGCCAGTAATAGGGCGGCCATCTGATGCCACTAGCGCTAAGCCGCGAAACACGGTCATGGTGCCCAAAGTGGCAATAAAGGGGGCGACCTTACCGCGGCTGATAATCAACCCATTAACCGCGCCCAGCGCTGCACCGGCTAAAACGCCGCAAAGCGTGGCAAGGATTGGGTCCACTCCTGCGGCCATCATGCTGGCAATGGCCACTGAAGAGAGCGCCAGCACGGCACCTACGGATAAATCAATCCCGCCGAGCAAAATCACAAAGGTCATGCCAAAGGCAATCAGCGCATTAATTGAAACTTGGCGCAGCACGTTGAGTAGATTATTAACGGTTAGAAAATCGCGGCTCATGACCGATAAAACGCTTGAAATAAGCAGTAAGGCGAGTAGGGGGCCAAGCTTGTGTAGTGTGGCTTTTTGCTGAGCATTCATTCTTATTGCCCTCCGGTTGCTGCATGCATAATGGATTCTTGGCTGGCGGTTTTGGCGTCGAATATTCCGGCGCTATTGCCTTGGTGCATCACAAGGATGCGATCACTCATGGCCAGCACCTCGGGTAGCTCAGACGAGATCATTAAAATGGCTACGCCGCTGGCGGCTAGCTGATTAATGATGTGGTAAATCTCGGCTTTGCCGCCGACGTCCACGCCACGGGTTGGTTCGTCTAAAAACAGCACTTTGGGCGCAATGCCCAGCCATTTGGCAAACACCACTTTCTGCTGATTGCCGCCAGAAAGTGATTTCACTTCTAAATCGGCATCACGGGTGCGGATAGATAATTTAGCAATCAACTCGCTGACATTTTTATCCTCGGCTTGGCTATTAACTACGCCCCAGTGGCTAGGGGCTTTAGTAAGGCTGATGTTTTCTTTGACGGATAAACTCAGTACTAAGCCTTGGGTTTTTCTGTCTTCAGTAACATAGCCAATGCCGTGAGAAATAGCCTCGATCGCCGAGCGGCAGTGGATAGGTTGGCCATCTAACCAAACGTTGCCTGCAGATCTAGCGGCGAGGCCGAATAATGTGTGCGCAATTTCACTGCGCCCAGCCCCCATTAAACCCGCCACACCGAGCACTTCGCCCTGGCGAATTTCAAAACTGATATCACTGATGGTGCTGGTATCACACAGGCCCTCAACCTTAAAGCGCACGGGGCCTAGTGTGCTGCTACGCGATGGATAGCGATCGCTCATTTCACGGCCAACCATCATTTTTACGATTTCATCGAAACGGGTTTCTTTAATAACGCGGCTGCCAACAAACTGGCCATCACGCAGTACCGAGATACGGTCGCAAACCTGAAAAATTTCTTCCATGCGGTGCGAAACATACACAATGCCCACGCCACGTGATTTTAAATCGTGCATCAGCGTAAACAGGACTTCGGTTTCCTTGTGGCTGAGCGCTGCTGTTGGCTCGTCCATAATCAGCACTTGGGCGTTGAGTGATAGCGCCTTGGCAATCTCAACCATTTGCTGCCGGCCCACGGATAAAGTGCCAGCTTCTTGCTGAGGATCGATATTGTGTATGCCAAGCAGCGCCAAAAACTCTAAACACTGCGCATGCATTTCAGCCGATTTAAGTAGGCCGCCACGGGTTTTTTCCCGGCCCAAAAAGAGGTTCTCCACCACAGATAATTGTGGGATCAGGTTTAGCTCCTGATGAATAATGGCGATGCCCAGTGCCTCTGCTTCTTTTGGGCTATGGATATGAACCTCGCGCCCATCCACATGAATACGGCCAGCGTCGCTTGGGTAAATGCCGGTAAGGATCTTCATTAGCGTGGATTTACCCGCGCCGTTTTCGCCCATTAGCGCGTGGATTTCACCGCGTTCCAGTGCAAAATCCACACCTTCCAGCACCTTTACTGGGCCGAAAGCTTTATTAATGCCCTGCATTTGGATCAGCATTTGCCTTACCTTAAAAAAATGTAGGGTGAGTACGTCGTACCCACGCAGCGGTGCATCGCTTAAAAAATCACGCCAGATTGCAGGATGATATTGGCGTAGGGCGATGCTTCGCCGGTGCGGATTACGGCTTTTGCTTTGTGGCACAGCTGTTTGAATTCTTCATGGCTGACAAAATCAATATTAATGCCTGACGATTGCATGGCTTGTGCCTGAGCTGCAACGGTTGGATTTTTTGCCAAGCATTCTGTGGCAAATACGGCACGTTCTACTTGCATGTCAGCAAGGATTTCTTGCAGCGTGTCTACAAAGCTGGGCTGGCCCAGTTTTAGCGCCAGATCGATACGCTCCACATGATCTGGAATCGGCAGCCCGCAATCTGCAATCACAATACTATCGGTGTGGCCCAGTTGGGCAAGAACGCGAGCGATGTCGCTATTTAATATGCCGTGCTTTTTCATGATGCTTGCTTTAAAAAATGTTCGAGTTCTGCAAGGGTTGGCATGCCGCCTTGCGCGCCTGCGCGGGTTACCGATAAGGCGCCTGCGGCGCTAGCCTTATGCGTGGCTTCTGCAATGCCCTGATGCCAAAAGGTAGCGAGCGCGCCATTAAACGTGTCGCCAGCGCCGGTGCTGTCAACCAAGTCAACCTTAAAACCCGCTTGGTGCTGCAACCGGCCATCTTGATTAAACCAAGCGCCATCGCTGCCCTTGGTCATTACCGCCGCATGCTGAGCCAACACTTTTTTCCAATCGCCCTCTGGTTCACCCAGTGATTGAAGTAGCTCAAACTCATTGGGGGTGAGCAGGGTGCAAAGCGCTAATAGCTTAGCGGGCAGTGCTTGCGCGGGAGCTGGGTTTAGGAAAAATGGTTTGCTGTGTTTTTTTGCTAATTGCGCTGCAGCCATAACGGTTGTTAAGGGGATTTCTAGCTGAGCAAGAATCACATCGGCATCGATAAATGCCGCTTCGGCAGCTTGGATATCGCTTGGGCTGAGCTGATGATTAGCACCTGGTACAACCACAATGGCATTGTCGCCTTGGCAAAGTGTAATCAGAGCCACGCCGGTAGCGGTGTCTGGGCTCGTTTTGAGCCAGCGGGTATCAATCCCTTCTGCTTGTAAGCCAGCGACTAACCTTTGGCCAAATTCATCATTTCCAACACAGCCCACCATTGCAACTGAGGCGCCAAGGCGCTGCGCTGCAACGGCTTGATTGGCACCTTTGCCGCCCAGATGCGTTGAAAATTGCTCACCAAACAGCGTTTCCCCCATGCGAGGAAGCTGCTGGCTATGGACAACTAAATCCATATTCATGCTGCCAACGACGACTATTTTTGTCATGTTGCACCCTTATTTATGCTGATTGCTACGTGAGTTGTGAGTAATGCTAAACCGTACACAGCAAAAAATATAGATCTAAATCAAGAAAATGTAGTGCTTTTCAATAAACTACGGGATTTTCCTGATAAGCCTCGAGTGAGGCACCGCAATAAAGTGGTTGTGGAGCAAAGAGGGATAGCTTGAGCGACGGTAGTACGCCATTGCAGATAGTACGAGATGGGCAAACGGCCAGCAGCCTTGCGGATTTTGGGCAGCGTCTATGAAATACACCCATATCACAAAGCGATGCCAGTCATCGTTGCTTACTCTTCTTCAGCTATTTCTACCCGATTTCGCCCTGCAGTTTTTGCGCGATACAGCGCAAGATCAGCTCGATGCAGCGCTGCTTCAAAGCTTTCATTTTCTAAGCGCTCTGCCACGCCAAAACTGCAGCTTAGGCTGGTGCCGGTTGGCCAGCTTTGGCTAAATAGCCAGAGGCGTAGTTTTTCTGCAAGCTGCCCAGCTTGTGCCAAAGCACTGTGTTGGCATAGCAAGACAAACTCTTCACCGCCCAAGCGAATGAGTTTTTCGCTGGGACGAATTTGCTGCTGAATATGTTGCGTAAGTAGGCATAGGACTTGGTCTCCGATTGCATGACCATAGTTATCATTTATTTTTTTGAAATAGTCGATATCAATAAAAATAATGCTACTGGGCGTATTGGGCTGCTCATTGGCGAGTATTACGCTAAGCCCTTCACGATTAAATGCTAAGGTGAGCGGGTCTCGCATGCTTCGTTCTGCAAGTAATTGATTTAATTCTTTTAAATGCCGCTGAGTATTTTCTAAATCTGCATGCCGAGTATGGCTGCGGTGCAACGCGCGCATGGCACGGCGTAATTCAGCAATTAGCCAGCATGCTGCACTGCCTCCCCATAATACAAGTAGCAATAGCTGCAAATTATGCGTGCTGATCCATTTACCACTTAATTCTATATAGGCTAGATCAATTTGATATTGCTGCTGCTGAGGATACATGCCCGTAGCTAAACGAATTTCACGTACATTGTTAAATTCATTGATGGTCCATTCAGGGAGGATTTTTTTATAAGCAACCCACCAAGAAGCGACATTAAATTGGTTGCCATTTAAATGGCTGGTGAGCCATTCATTGGTGCTAGGGAGAAAAACTTCATTAAATTTCTGGCTACGGTAGTCATCTAGCGTGCTATAGACGGGATTAAAATTAACCAGCATCAGTAATGCTTGCTCATTGGGAATTGGATAGCGATAACGTATGGTAATTTGGTCGTAATTATCGATATTAATCCCTTGCTCACCGAGGCTAAGATCAAGATCTAATGAGCAATAAGGAGCGCGATAGCCTTCATTGAGCTGGCAATCTAATCGCCAGAAGTCTGGGCTGGTGGTGAGCCGGCTAATGCTTTTTCCATTGATGTGCTCTCTATCATCATTAACGCTAATTTTTTTGAAGTGACTTGGGTCAAAGCGCAAAAACGTATTCATCCCAAAATGCTGCCAAACTAATAGCACGGTAGTTAAGATGATTAAGGCCGCGAGTAATAGATGGATGGTTTGAAGGTTGCGCCACCGATTAATGATTTTGTGTGTGGGCATGAGCAAACCTATAGGGAAAAATTAAATTGCAGTATCAGGTTGAAATACAAAAAAGGCTAGCCAAAATTAGTCACTTGTTGGGATGGGCATCATGTGTAAAACAACAGCTTTGAGAGGTTTTTTCTAGCTGAAGTACTTAGCATTGCACTGAGTCTATAATCATCTTACTTAATCTTGAAGAGTGTTATTTTTAATAGAGTTTATTTAATTTTTATTTAGATATATAAAAAAATGGCACATTAAATGCCATTTTCCTTTTTAATTCAAATATTTAGTATTTGATGTCGATGCGGAGTTTATAGCCGGCTGAAGTAAAGATTCAATCACAATGGCTTCATGCTCGCGCTGGATATATTTGATCTGCAGTTGGCCTTTATAGTGCTTCTCAATTTGTGCGAATAGAGGCAGCGGATCGTGGTCATTCACAAAACGCATGGTTTCGCCTTCATATAATGTATCTAATGCGCCAAAAATAGCGGCGTGTCGGAAGTGTTTGGCCACGCCACGCCACGCTCATTAAATCCATAAACACCAGCTAAATTAAGTGAATTACTGCAATGACGCTGGTTGGAGAGCCGATAAAGCAAAGGTGATGCAGCGTGCCTAAAATATCACCAAATAAGAACACAATGGCGCGGTTGGCCGATGTGGCGCGAATTAACCCTAAGCGGCTGAGCAGCAGGGCAATCACGGCGGTGGCAAATACTTCAAAGAAGCCTTTTGCCCAAAGATGCACCACCCACCCACCACCAGCGCCAGTATTCAATGAGCGCGTAATCGGTTTTTTGCCCCCATATCAGGGATGATGCGTAAAACAGGCCGATACATACTGTAGAGATAAATACCATGGCGATCATGCCTTGGCTTTCGGATGATTTACGCAGCGCAGGCCATAAGCCATGGCCCAGCACCCCCTCAGATAAAGCGTAATCCTTGCCAGGCGCGGCCCATGCTGCTGTATTCCAAGCCTTGATTGCCCAGCCAAAAACTATAGCTCGTGCCCAAGCGTTGTAAGGTGCCGACCCAGCCACAGGCAATCTATCCAACCACAATCAATAGCAGGGCATAAAACAACACATCCACCCTAGAATTTCTATCATTTATAAATTGATTTGCCCTTTCAGCCAAAGCGTTCTGCCTGGCTCGTTGATTTTGCTGGTTTGCAAATAGCCACCCACCATCGCACCTGCGCGGCTGATGTGTTCTGCATAGCTGCGATCAAATAGATTATCGATACCGATGCTCAGCTGGCTATTTTTGCTGGGCTTGTAAGCGGCGTTGAGCGAGAAAATCGTAAAGCCTGCCGTGCTGCCAGTGTCTTGCCCAACGATATTACCCTTGCCTAAGTCAATTCTGTTTTGTGCAGCAACCGCACGGATCAGCCCACCGACATTCCAGTTGGCTTCATTCCAGCTGAGATTGATGCGGCTTTCTAGTGGGGGATTTGGGCAAGGGCGCTGTGATCGGTTTGATTATTGCCGCGCACATAGGAGAGCGCTAACTCGCTTTTTAGCTTGGGGCTGATCTGATAAGCCAGCCCCATTTCGCCGCCCCAAGTGCTGGCGTCAACATTGCGGCTAATGGTTTTTGTGGCCATGCTGCCATTGGGCACGCCGGACTGAATCAAAATATAGTCGTTAATCTGGTTATAAAACGCAGAGGCACTTAGAGATAAAGGCCCATTGTTATGGATTGCACCAAGATCCAGCTGGCTGGTTTTTTCTGTGGCGGTATTAAATGCAGAATTGCTGTCTGCGCTTTGCTTACTGATCAGCTCCCAGTAATCTGGCGCTCGCTCGCTGCGGCCTAAACCAGCATAAAGCATTGTGTCCGCACTGATATCTTGCTCAAAGCGCATAAAGCCGCTGCCTAGCACTTCATTGCGTTCTTGCTTGGCCGTTGCGCTGCTCAGGCGTCTATCGTTGGCCTGCCAAAAATCGGCACGCGCACCGCTAATCAGGCGTGATTGCTCGCTAATAAAGTAACTGAACTCAGCAAAGACACCGCTATTTTTAAAGCGGGCATCGTCGATACGCGGTTTATCTTGATAATCTTTGCCGGTGCGTAAGCTGTGTTCATCCTGTTGAAAATCCAGGCCGGTTTTCAACTGGCTGTCATCGCTGGTATTGAGCGTGGCCATGATGCGTCCGCCCCATGTCAGGCGATCTGGATTGCTGGCCATTTCCTTACCCGGCGTGTAGGGGCGCAGGCTGTAGTTATCCATTACATGATCGATATAAGCGTGTGAAAGCTGCGCTTCGATTTGCTTGAGTAGCGGGGAGATATTTTTTTTGCTGAATTTAACGCTCAGGCTATTGCGGGCAAACTGGCTGCCATCCATGCCACGATCGGCGTAAGCAGCTTCGCCATCGCTTTTGGTGGCAGAAAATTGCAAACGGGTGTCTTCATCGGGCGTCCAGCCGAGGGTCAGGTTGGCACTGTGCCTTTGGTAATTTGAATGCACGGTGTTGCCATCGCCATCCTTGTAATCATCTTGCTGAGAGTGGGTGGCAATCACACTGACATCGGCCTTGCCATTGCCGGTGGAGACTTCGCCCATGGCATCAAAGCGGCCAAAGCTGCCGGCGGTGAGCGCCGCATTGGCCTTGATGCCGCCTTGCGAAAATGAAGGTGCTTTGCGTTCAAACAGCACTGTGCCCGCAGAGTTACCCGGCCCATATAGCACCGTTTGCGGTCCCTTGAGCAGGCTCACTTTGTCGTAAGAATCAGCAAAAATATAAGCCGTGGGCGGGTCCATTCGGCCACCGCAGCCACCCAGAATTTGCTCACCATCCAGCAAAATATTCAGCCTAGAGCCCGCCATACCCCGAAAGACCGGATCGCCATCAATCCCGCCTTTGCGAATCACATTCATGCCTGGAATGGTTTTTAAAAAGCTAGCCCCATCGGTAGCAGGCAAGGGCTGCTGTGGGTTTTTTGCATCAAGTTCTACTTTTAGCGCCTCTTGCATCGCAGGCGCGGTGACAATAACAGGGGGGAGTTGAATAGTTTCTGCATTGGAAAATGGCGCTGAAAATGCGGAACTTAATGCGAGGACAATTATTTTTTTCATTGGTGAGGTTCAGTCATTGAATGAATGTGTTGTTTAGAAATGAATTTTTTTTTAATAAAACAATAAGGGGTTATGCAAATAGGGTATTAAATCATCGTAGGGCGGGTGACCCGTTATACGAAAATATTTATTTGTCATGATGATTTAATCGCGTTTCCTAAGGGCATATTAATACGAGTGGCTATAAATTGGCTTGAATCGCCGCCAGTATCCCTGAATCAGGCGTAATGCTGAGCGTATCGCTTATTTTAATAATGATACCCTGCTGGTTCATTAACACAAATCGGGTATTGTGGTTAATTTCGCCATTGGCTGCACGGCGATACTTAACCCCCAATGAGGCGGCAATTTGCCGAGTATGGCTGTCGTTATCACTGACGGCCAATCGATAAGTAGCTGGATCAAATTGATGAACTTTAGCTAATCCAGCCAAGGATTTAGGCGTATCAATACCGGGATTTAGGCTAATTAATAGCGCCCTGATATTTTTACGCTGTGCAAGGGGTACTGCTTCAATAGTGCGTTTTACATTTTCCATCACAATTGGGCAAGATAGATTGCAATCACCATAAAACATGGTAATGATCGTCATTTTAGCCTGCTCATCAGCCAGCTTAAATGTATTGCCAGCTTGATCCATTAAGGGGACATCGATTTGATAGAGAGAATTTCCAATGGGTATTGCTATGGCATTGGCGGCCTTATGTGCGGCATGATCATCGCAGGCGATACTGAACGCACTGATGGAAAGTAAGATACTAAGCAAGAGTGGCTTCATTAACATGATTGTTTCCTATTAACTATTGCATTGGCTTGGCACAACGAAAGCCAAGGGTATTCACCGTATCGGTGCCATTTAATGCCGCCAATAAGGCAATGCGCATTAAGATGGCGTAATTCTCTTTATCTCCTAGCGATAAGCTAGCCGCTCCACAGGTTTCTAATAAGGTTTGATCGCCTTGACCACGACTATCGCTGGTGACAAATAGCCCATTAAAATCTTCTACCCATTCCCAAATTGATTGGTGCATATCGTAAACGCCATAGATATTGGCAACTTGCTGGCCTGATTGGGCTAAGGGCGTGGAGGCTGGTTCAGCATACCACCTTAATATCTTGGCCCGCCAAAGCGGATCACTTCTGGCGTCTTTGCGCAGGGCGTCGGCAGCGGCGGCAAATTCCCATTGAGACCAAGTAGGTAATTGTGCATTTTCACTGGCGCAATAGGCATTGGCGGCAAACCAGCTAATTTGGGTGACGGGGGCATGGTGCTGATTAGGTGAATAATCTGTGGCTGATTGCCAATTGGCTAAATAGTCCGAATTTGCAAAAAGCGCGGCGTGTTGCCCGCGCTGCCACTGTGGATTATTTATTAAAAAGATTAAATAATCCTGATTACTCACCGGCTTAGACCTTAAGCGATAAGCTGCCACTTGCACCGTTTCGCCATCGGTTGGCAAAGCGGTGCGTAAAGTGCCACCCGCTATTGGCATATAATCAGCAGCAAATACGTTGCTGATTAGGCTGAATGCCAATAGAGCTAGGATTTTCATTTTGGAGCCCTTATTTTTTTAACCTGATCCACTTTAAAGATGGGCTTGCCGCTATTCATAGCTACGCTCACATAATTTAACACATCAGTTATTTCTTGATCGCTTAAATTTTGTGCTGGCATGGCAGAAACAAATTTTTGGCCATTCACCGTGATTTCACCACTTAATCCTTGATCTATTATTTTAATCAGTGCGGCAGAGTTGGCTTTTTTAAAATAATCAGATTTATTTAAAGGAGGAAACGCACCGGCTAAACCATCACCATTGGCTATATGACAGCTGGTACAGGTTTTTTCATAAACGGCTTTGCCTGCGCTCACATCGATGGCTAATACTTGAAAAGATGCAAAGGCCGTTAATATAAATAATAGCGGTTTCATATTGATTATCCTGTTGTATCTGAAAGAGATAATTTGATGTCTGATGTACAGTGCCTGCTCTATTCACTCCGCGCCTTAGGACTTGGCTTATATTAACGTCCCGTTTTTGAAACCTCGTCATTCCCGCGTGCCTTTGGCGGGAATCCAGCTGGACTGCTGGATCCCCGATAAAAACACTCGGGGATGACGGTTTTATTTGATAAATCATTGCGGGATTTATTCCGAGTAAAATCCTTGGCTATATTTATTCCACTTTTAATTTGCTATGAATGCCCTTACTATAAATGTCGGGCTGATCGTCGCCAGTGACTGACATAATGCCAATTGCCCCTTTATGGAAGGCACGGCTGAGGGCGTGATCGACGAGGGTTAAATTGCCGGGTACTTTGGTGGTGAATTCAACCATTGCTGAGCCACCAGGGGGGACGGCGGTGGTTTGTACTTGCTCTTGGAATTTTAATCCGCCTTCAAAATAAACTTTATCAAATACCGCGCCAATAATATGGAAGCTAGATAATAAATTAGGCCCGCCATCGCCAAAGAAAATACGCACTTTGTCATTTACTTTGGCGGTAAGTGCATTTTTTCCGGTGAGTGAGTTAGAAGCGCCATTAAATAAAACATAACTGGCTTTTTCATCAATTGATTTTTGCATATCAAAGGGCTGCATACCGCCAGCGCCAAATACACCCGGAGTATAAAAATCGCCCTGCATGACGTAATACTCCTTATCTACTGGCGCTAAGCCTTCTTTAGGCTCAACCAAAATCATGCCATACATCCCATTGGCAATATGCATCGCCACTGGGGCTGTGGCGCAGTGATAAACATAGAGGCCGGGGTTTAATGCTTTAAAAGTAAATTTGGCCTGATTGCCCGGAGCAATGAGGGTTTGTGAAGCACCGCCTCCTGGGCCGGATACGGCGTGCAAATCAATATTGTGTGGCAATTTGCTGCTGGCTAAATTCTTTAAATTAAGCTCTACCGTATCGCCTTCGCGTACCCGAATCATTTTACCTGGAACGGTGCCGCCAAAAGTCCAAAACATATATTTGGTGCCGGGGGTGATTTCGCGCACCATTTCTTCGACGGTGAGATTAACAATTACTTTAGCCGGTGTTTTACGAATAACCGCAGGCGGTACATTGGGGGGGGCTAATAACACGGCGGTTTCTATTGGCAAAGCGGCTTCAGTTTCTGCCCATGCCAATGGTGCTGTTAAAGCACTGCAAATAAGCAAAGATTTAAATGCACATTTGGTATTTAAATAACAGGATTTCAGTTTCATGATGAAGCTCCATTTGCCATGCTGTGTGTGTTTTATATTTTTCTATACATATATTGTATTTAATATACATATTTAACATTGATAAAAATCAACAAGCAGTGTGATCTTTTTATACATCTTACAGGCGTAAAAAACGGTGCATCTAGGCACCGTTTTGTTGGAGCAAATCATTGTTTTTTTAGAAGATAAACTATGCCAAATAAGTATTTATTTTTTAATATCGTCCACTCGGAATTGTTTTTTCCGGAGGTTCGTAGTACTGCTGGATTCCCGATAAAATTACTCGGGGATGGCGCTTTTAATAAGTGGCCATGAAAAATTTAGGTTGTTATACGGCAATGTATTTTAAGCCTGTATATTGCGTATATCTGGCCTAGCAGCCTGTCGGACTTAAGACTGATCTACTACGGAAAAGCCGGAGTTGGCCATATTTCACCCATTTTCTCGTTGAATAGCCAGCTATTCGCCTCAAAAACCCGCGAAATCTGTCTCAAACCGGTCTTTCCCTCGCTACGATCGCTAAGTCAGACAGGCTGCTAGTTTTATTCCCCACTACAAGCACATCCACCACTACCACAGCCTTCACTCGCTGCTGCTGGTTTGGGTTGGATTGAAAAATCAATCACAATTTCTTCATGATTGCGCTGAATATATGCGGCTTTAACTTGGCCTTGATAACGTTGCTCAATTTGCGCTAATAAAGGCAATGGATCGTGATCATTAATAAAGCGCATTGTTTCGCCTGTATTGAGTGATTCGATAGCCCCAAAGATTGCAGCATGGCGAAAGCGCTTAGCGACACCGCGCGCATCAAAGCCATATACACCGTCTAATTGAGTGGGGAGGCTACAGTCATGCATGGTAATTCCTTTAAATTAAAAATAAGAGACTAATGCTTTTTGTAGGAGAGGCTTTAGCCAGTAGTGCTTTCGCTGCTGAAGCCGCTCCTACGTGTGTTTAAATGGGTGGATTGGATTTCACCCATCCCACATTTATTTCAAAATACCTTTATGCATCTACCAACTTGCCTGCAGGCAAAGGCAAACTACGATCTCTACCCAACAGTTTCAGGGCAAACACCGCGAGATACACCACACCTACCGAGAACACGATATCGCCCGGTACACGCAGCCAGACCAAGGCTTCCATCACGGGTGAATGGATGATTGCGGCGGAGCGGGCATACCACAGGCCGTGTTCTACGCTGGCAATGGCTTGGTAAATACCAGATGGTAGCAGCGACATAAATACCATCATAAACAGGCCTATATTCAGCGACCAGAAAGCAGGTTTCAGTAGCTTGTCATTCCAATTGGCAGCAGGAGCAAGGCCGCGTAAGCAGAACAACATCAGGCCGATGCCGAGCATGCCGTACACACCAAATAGCGCGCCGTGTGCGTGGGCTGCGGTCATGTTTAAACCTTGCACGTAATACAGCGAGATCGGTGGGTTAATCGCAAAGCCCAGCAAGCCCGCGCCGACGGTGTTCCAAAATCCGACCGCCACAAAACACATGATTGCCCAACGATATTTAGCCACCCACGGTGCGGCTTGGTTGTGGCGATAAGTTTGATAAGCTTCTGCACCAATTAGCGCTAAAGGCACGACTTCTAAGGCTGAGAACATCGCACCGACCGCAATGACGCTGGTTGGAGAGCCGGTAAAGTAGAGGTGATGCAGCGTGCCTAAAATACCGCCAAATAAGAACACAATCGTTTCAAGCACAATGGCGCGGTTGGCCGATGCGGCACGGATTAAGCCTAGTCGGCTGAGTAGCAGGGCAATCACGGCGGTGGCAAATACTTCAAAGAAGCCTTCTACCCACAGATGCACCAACCACCAGCGCCAGTATTCAATGAGCGCGTAATGGGTTTTTTGCCCCCAAACCAAAGAGGATGCGTAAAACAGGCCGATACATACTGCAGAGATAAATACCATGGCGATCATGCCTTGGCTTTCGGATGGTTTACGCAGCGTAGGCCATAAGCCACGGCCCAGCAAACCCACCCAGATCAATAAACCAATAAAGAGTAATACTTGCCAGACGCGGCCCATGCTGGTGTATTCCAAGCCTTGATTGCCCAGCCAAAAACTATAGCTCGTGCCCAAACGTTGTAAGGTGCCGACCCAGCCACAGGCAATCGATCCGACCACAATCAATACCAGCGCATAGAACAACGCATCTACGCCGAGTTTTTGAAACTTAGGCTCTTTGCCGCCCAATACCGGGGCTAAAAACAGGCCCGTTGCCAGCCATGCTGTGGCAATCCACAACACACCAAGCTGGGTGTGGATGGTGCGGCTAATGGTAAACGGCAGCACTTCTGCCAGCGGAATCCCAAAAAAGCTACCGCCTTCTACTTGGTAATGCGCAGAAACAATCCCCATCCCAACTTGCACCAGCAGCAGGCCAATCACCACATAGAAATACTTCATGGTGGCTTTCATCGATGGCGTTAGTTTAAGGGTGACTAGCGGATCATTTTCTGGGCAAATCACCGGCTCTTCATCGCGGTGCATTTGGTGAAATAAGATCATCCCTGCAATACCTGCCAGCAATAAAATAATGCTGGCAATCGACCAAACGCTGGTGCCGGTGGTCGGGGTATTGGCCACCAGCGGCTCGTGCGGCCAATTGCTGGTGTAGGAAATATGATCAACGCCGGGGCGATTAGTGGTGGCCGACCATGCCGACCAAAAGAAGAAAGCAGGTAAGGCTTTCAAGTCGTCAGCATTTTTAATCGAGCCAGCAATCATCGCGTACTGCTCGCGCAGCTTATCTTGCGACGCATCCGTGCCAAACAGGCCCATATAGTGCTGCGCTACTTGCTCGATCGCCACGGCTCTATCGGCTTGAATAGTCAGCGTATCGCTGGCTTTATCGTAAGTATTGCTACGCATTACCGAGATTAAACGTGCATCCAGCGGCGCTTGCTCTTCACGGCTCAGCTGGCTGTAGTCCTTTGTAAACTGCTGTTTTGCCCAGATGTCACGCAGGGTAATCGCCTCGCGGTGCAGCCAATCGGCCGACCAATCTGGCGCGACATAACTACCATGCCCCCAAACCGAACCCATCTGTTGGCCACCGGCGGACAACCAAGCTTCCTGACCGCGCTGAATTTGCTCGCCGCTATACAGCAGCTTGCCGGTGCTACTTAAAACTTGTTGGGGAATCGGCGGCTTTTCAAGGTAAATTTCCCTGCCTATCCAGCCGAGCACGGCAAAAGACAGGAAGAAAATAACCGCAAGCGAGCGCCAGAGATTACGCGTTTTATGCATGATGCACTCCGGATGAGTGAGACGTTTTGGAATTTATATGTGCATAATATATACCTATTTTTAAAAGATGCAAATAAAATACATATTTAAAAAGGGATGCTGGGGAGGGGCATGGGGATTTAACTTATATTCTTGCTACGAAATGCGGTCATTGCTACTTGGCTATTGGCGGCAATTTAGCGGCTCTGCTGGATAACCGATATAGGTATTAGGGGATGCGGGCAGCTTTGATAAGCTGTTTCGAAAGCCTATTCTGACCCGCATGCGGAGGTGGTTAAGCTGCAGCGATTATCCCCTGCTCAATCCAAACGCGTAAAAAACCGGCTGCGACTAAAGGTACATCGTTAATATCATCGTTGAGCAGTGCTTCGCAGATAGAGGAAAAATTTTCACCGCTTGCCAGTAAGTTTAAGGCATGGATTTCAGCTGGATTGGCACTGCGCCAGTTGATAGTTAAATCAGGCTTACGCCAGACTAAATAAGGCTGGGGATAGATTTGTGGCTCTGGCGGCGTTTCCTCTGCCATTAGTGCTTGCCACACCTTAGGCGCGTTCCACTGCAGCGATAAAATGCTTAAGGAAGGATGCAGCTTAAAGTGAAGTAGACCCCAATCTTGGTCTGGAATTCCCTGTAGGTTTTCTAGCGTCAGCAGGGGCGTATCAGCGGCATCGATGGTATGGCGCAAAGCCCATTCAAAAGTAGCGAGCTCAGCAAAAATAGGGACGCTGGCATAGGGTGCCTCTTGTGCGAGGAAGGTGGCCAGTTGATTGCCAAACCAGCGTATCGATGGTTGCGATGAAGGATGGGCGTGCAGATAAGCTCGGGCTAGGCTGTAAAAATCATCGTCCCCCAGAATTTGAAATAGGGCGGGGTAATTGCTTTGTAATGCCTCGGCTAAGCGCAAAAAATAGCCATCAGCATAGATGGCGATCTCCCGCTCGCGGCTGATATTTCCCTTATTTAACGGCTGCTGTATTTGATCACTGGCCGTTAGAATACAGGCCTGTAAATCACGCTGCCATGCGTGCAGATTCATGGGCGGCTCCTATCTGGCGGGCATGATCCAGCTCGGCTAATAACTCTGGTAGTGCTGGGATATTTACATCACGCTCAATCATGGTAGGAATCGCACCCCATTGGGCAAGGGCTTGAGTATATAAAGACCACACTTCGGCGCAAATGGCTTGATCGTGGGTGTCGATGCAATGATCACCATGATCGGTATGGCCTGCCAAATGAATATAGGTAATGCTCTGGCGAGGAATACCTTGTAAATAGCGCAGCGGATCAAAGCCATGATTACGGCTGGAAACGTAGATATTGTTAATGTCGAGCAGTAAGCCGCAGTCGGCTTCGCTCAATATGGCGCTGATAAATTCCCATTCGTTTAGATTTGCTTTTGCTTCAAGATAGGTCGATGCGTTTTCTATCACTAAGCGTCGGCCTAGGAAATCCTGTACCTGCCGGATTCGCCCAGCGACATGTTTGACGGCCTCTTCGGTATAGGGAATCGGCAGCAAATCATGTAAGTATTTGCCATCTACGCCGGTCCAGCAAAGATGATCAGAAATCGCCAATGGCTCGATGCGTTTGGCCAGCGCTTTAATCTCTGCAAGGTAATTTAAATCAATGGGATCAATTGAGCCTAGATTCATTGCTACGCCATGCATCACCATTGAATAATCGCAGCGAATTTTATCGAGGTAATAAAGGGGTTTGCCGCCTGGTACAAGATAATTATCTGAAATGATTTCTAGCCAATCCACTGGCTGTTTCTGGGCTAAAAAATCTGCATAGTGTTCTGGGCGTAGACCGAGTCCAAAGCCTGTGAGTAATGGGTGCATAGCGGCTCAAATAAAATAAAGGGGGCAAAGAAGGCCCCCTTTGTAAAAAATAGCGACTTTAAAGAACTTTTCCACCTTGCTCGGTACACGCTTTGGCGCTGGCGGCTGGCAACCAACCATGGCCCTTACAAACGTTTTGGCCTTTGCAGGCGTTATCTGCTGTTTTGCACATTGATGTGCCTTTGCAGCTATTAGTCCCTGCACACTTCACTTCTTTGCTCGCATCGTTTGAGGCTGGCATTTCCTCGGCATAAGCCGCAAGAGAAAAGAGCGTTGCAGCTGCTGCAGCTAAGGTTGCGCCGGTAATACGATTCATAGTTATTCTCCAAATTTTGCTGAGTAGTCAACAAGCAAAATTACTTGTTGCCCCTTAGTCGTAGCAGATCAGCAAAATATGACGAAGATTTTTTTATTTTTTTTGTGGATGATAATGTCAGTATTATTGTGGTAATGCGTAAGTAAAATATTTTTTTAAGACATTATTTGCTAGCTACTAGCAAGCTTAAGTCTGGCGCTACATTTTGCAAGCTCGTTCTGTTACTTTGCTGCGTGCCTAAGGCGCGCAATACAGGCGTTTGAAGCTGAATTTCTAGAAAGAATACACCACCAATCTAGAGGAAATTTACCTCTGAATTGGCAAATGGAGTGTCGCTTTTATGCCGCCATTTTCATGCTGGCTTAATTCTAGTTTGCCATTAAATCGCTTAGCGATGGCAGCTACAATAGATAGGCCAAGCCCGCTGCCTTTTGTGCTGCTACGCCGCCAGAAACGCTGGGTGACTAAGGCTAGCTCGGCGGGCTGCAGCCCCGGCCCTTGGTCGATAATGCTGAAACACATTGCTGATTCTAAGCGCTGTGTTTCCACTCTTACCACGCTATTGGCCGGGGAGTAATTCAGCGCATTATCCAGCAGATTACGCAGCGCTGTTACGGCTAGCGCCTGAGGCAGGGCCAGCTGAGCGGTGGCTATTGCGCCTAATTGCACCCGCTCTGGCTGTTGGGGGGCGGCGTCTCTGATGGCTAGTTTTAAGATCTCGTTGGCAGAGGTGCTTTGCCCGTCATCCCAGCAGAAATCGCCTTCAATTTGGGCCAGTGTCAGCAATTGCGTTAGCGTATGCTGCAGCCTTGCTACGCTTTCTTCGGCGTAATCTAAAGCGGTTTTTGCTTCTTCGCCCTCGGTAATGCGGGCAACTTGCAAGTGGATTTTAATGGCGGTGAGCGGGGTGCGTAATTCATGTGCAGCATCGCTGGTGAGCTGTCGTTCCCGCTCCAGTGTTTGCTCTATGCGGCTTAGTAATTGATTTAAGCTGCTCACCAAAGGCAGCAGATCTTTGGGAATATGCTGGGTAGAGAGAGGGCTAAAAGTTAGCGGGGCTTGGCCTGCAAGGGCTTGGCGAATTTTCTCTAGCGGCAGCAGCCCTTGTTTTACGCCAAACCAAAGTAAAAGTAGGCTACCAACGAGTGCAACCATAAAGGGTAGCGTGGTGGCAAATAGCACATCGTGCAGCATTTGATTTCTTTCGCTTAGCCGGTCGGCGGTGGTGACACGCAGGCCAAAGGCTTCGGTGGTGTAGCTTCGCCATTGCTCTTTATTGATGGTTAAATCAGTAAAGCCCAGCGCTTCAGAGCGTGTGGCATCGGGATGCGTATGAGCGGTGCGCGCCAGCACTTCGCCACGCAAGGAGCTGATCTGGCAGGCTAAGCCTTTGCCTGCTGGTAGCAGTAGGGTATCGCGCTTATTACCTTTGGCCGCTGCATCCCAAGCAGCAGCGTTTTGCGAGATCAGCCCTGCTACCATTTGCGCCGACATGCTTAAGCGTTGGTCCAGCGTATTGCGTATTTGTCGGTCCAGATTATATAAAGTCCAAGTCGTTACGCCGCCCCATAGCAAGCTTAAAGAAACACCAATCAGCAGTAATAAGCGCAGGCGCAAGCTCATTGTTTTACTCCACCATAGCGATAGCCCATGCCGCGGATGGTCTCGATAATTTCGCCGCCTAATTTACGGCGCAGATGATAAATATGCACATTAAGGGCATTGCTTTCGATTTCTTCGCTGAAATCGTACAGCCGGTCTTTAAGCTGCTCGGCACTGAGTATCCGATCCTTGGCTTGCATCAGCGCGGCCAGCAGCGCCATTTCCCGACGCGATAAGGCAATGGGCAGCTCATTAAGGCTTACATTACCCGTGGCGGGGTTGAGTTTTAATGGCCCATCTTCGATCAGATCAACGCAACGCCCAGCTACGCGCCGCTGCAAGGCGTGTAAGCGGGCAACTAATTCATCTAAATCAAAAGGCTTCAGCAGATAATCATCGGCCCCTCTTTGCAATGCCATTACTTTGTCTTTTACTGAATCACGCGCGGTCAGCACCAGGATGGGTAAAACGATGCCTTTTGCTCTTAAGCGCGGCAGGAGTTTCATGCCGTCTTCGTCAGGCAAGCCAAGATCTAGAATCAGCACATCACAATTTAAAGTGGCAAGCGCAGCCTCTGCCATTGCAGCACTGGCCACACTGTCTACGGTGAATTGATGGGCTCGTAAGCCTGCTTTAATGCCATGTGCAATTAATTCGTTGTCTTCTACCAGCAGCACGCGCATGGGCGATTTTTCCTTGCTTCGTATTCAGGGCGCAGATTATTGCACAGTTAATGTTGCCTTAATCCGAAGGCGACATCCTTACATTTCCGGTTTTGATTTTGGAGAGATTGATGTTGCGTTCATTATGGATAGGCCTGCTATTGGCCCTGCTATGGCTGCCTTTTGCTCAGGCAGAGGAAAATTTTTTGCCACCAGAGCAAGCTTTTAAACTGGTGGTGAGTCAGGAGAAATCCGGCCAGATCAAGCTGCATTGGGATATTGCTCAAGGCTATTACCTTTATCGTAAAAATATAAAAGTAGAGAGCCTGCCTGCGGGTCTTATCGAAAAAACAGAGCTGCCCGCCGGTGTGCCCAAAACGGATGAATTCTTCGGCGAAACCGAGGTCTACTTTAATCATGTCGATGTGCTGCTTAAAGCGCCTCATGCTAAGGAGCTGGTCATCGGCTGGCAGGGGTGCGCTGAAGCGGGGCTGTGCTATCAGCCGCAAACACGGCAAATTAAATTGGATCAGCTGGATGCCTTAGATCGCCCCTCATTAGCCAACCCGCTTAATCTCAGTGATAGCCAACCGCCTGTGTCTGAAGACTTACCTGCAGGCGAGCTGGCTGAAGATCAGCAAATTGCACAGCGATTAAGCCAGGCGCATTTGGGATGGATGTTGCTGATGTTTTTGGGGCTGGGTTTGCTGATGACTTTTACCCCCTGCGTGTTACCGATGGTGCCTATTCTTTCTAGCCTGATTGCAGGCAGTGGGGCCTCTCCTCGGCGCGGTTTTATACTTTCACTGGCTTTTGTTTTACCTATGGCGCTGACTTACGCTGCATTGGGTGCTGCTGCGGCGATGGCAGGGGCGAATCTGCAGGCATTTTTGCAAAATCCTTGGGCGCTGGGCGTGTTCGGCATGATTTTTGTGCTTTTGGCGCTGGCGATGTTCGGGGTGTACGAGTTGCAGCTGCCCGCAGTGGTGCGTGATCGACTATCGGTAGCCAATCAAAAGTCGCAAGGCGGAACATTGGGTGGCGCGGCCATGATGGGATTTTTATCGGCCTTGCTGGTGGGGCCATGCATGACTGCGCCATTGGCGGGGGCCTTACTTTATATCAGCAATACCGGCGATGTATTGAAAGGAAGCTTAGCGTTGCTCTCAATGGGGCTGGGAATGGGCTTGCCACTGTTGCTGGTGGGCACGCTAGGCGCACGTTTTTTGCCACGGCCCGGCATATGGATGAATCGGGTCAAAATGGTGTTTGGCTTTGTGCTGCTGGGTATGGCTATTTTGTTTATGGCCCGCATCATGCCGCCAGCGCTGGCTTTGGCGTTATGGGGGCTTTATTACTGGCGATGTCTTTTTGCCTACGGGCTTTATTGCCGCAAAGCAAAGCTTGGGCAATCCGTAGCCTTGCTGCTGTGATGGCGCTTTGGGGCGCGGCAATGGTGCTGGGCGCTGCCGCGGGTCATCATAATCCTTATCAGCCCTTAGGATTGATGCAGGCAACAGCGGTGAACACCCTTGAGCGGCCTTTTCTAGAGCGGTTTACCACGGTAAAGAGCGTGGGTGAATTGGCTGCAGAAATCCAATCGGCCAGCGGGCAAGGGCAGTGGGCTTTGGTGGATTATTACGCAGACTGGTGCGTGGCTTGCAAAGAAATCGAGCGCGATGTGCTGGGAGATGCCCGCGTGCAGCAAGCCTTAGCAGGTATGCGATTAATCCGCCCTGATGTGACCAGCTCTGGCGATCAAAGTCAGGCACTACTTTCTGCTTATCAGGTGCTTGGCCCGCCTACGCTCTTGCTCATCGGCCCCGATGGTAAGGAGCGGCGAGCACAGCGGGTCGTGGGCAAGCTGAGCGCCGATGCCTTTCTTGCCCGCTTAGCGCAAGCCAAGTTATGAATAGCATAATGAGTATCGGCCCTTTTCCTTTGGCTTATGCCGTGCTGGGTTTATCGCTCTTGATTGGAGCAGGCGTGGGGCGCTATTTGGGGAAAGGCCAAGGCATTGCCTCCTTGCTGCTGGATCTTTTATGGCTAGGGTTGCTGGGCGCTCGCTTGGTGTTTATTGCCCTGTGGTTTGATCTTTATCCCTCACTCTGGGCCATGATCGATTTACGCGATGGTGGCTACAACGTGTGGGGCGGCTTGGTGGCGGCATTGCTGTATGCAGGATGGCGGGTGAGATTAAACGTGCCCTTGCGTCGGCCCCTTGCTTGGAGCCTGCTGGCCAGCATATTGGCTTGGGGGGCGATGACGACCATGCTAAGCATGCAAAAGAGCGCGCCACTTTCTGCCTTGCCCTTGCAGCATTTAGCCGGCACAAAGACCACGTTGGCTAAATTGGCCGAAGATAAACCACTGGTGCTTAATCTATGGGCCAGTTGGTGCCCGCCTTGCCTGCGAGAAATGCCGGTGCTGCAAGCCGCTCAAGCGGCAGAACCCAATATCCGCTTTGTGTTTGCCAATCAGGGCGAAGCAAATGCTGTTGTTGAGCAGTATTTACACAAGAATAAGCTGAATCTAAACCATGTGCTGGTTGATCCTTTTAGCCTGCTGGCTAAGGAATACGGCACGGTGGCGTTTCCAAGCACTTTGTTTTTTAGTGCAGATGGCCAATTGCTGGGCTCTCACCTTGGTGAGCTGTCTGCTGCTTCTTTAGCCAGTAAGCTTCAATTACTGCGCTCTGCTCAGCCCAAATAGGAATAAGCAAATGAAAGTAATCATCACCGCATTAATCAGTAGCTTCTTAATCATGAGCCACGCTCAGGCGGTATCCGATTGGCCTGCTCCGATTAAAGCCTTAGAAAGCAAAGGCATGGAAGTGCTGGATAGCTTTAAAGCCCTCGGCGGCGTAACAGGCTATGCCGCCTTATACCAGCAGCAGCCGGTTACGGTTTATCTAACGGCGGATGGCAAACAAGCGATTATTGGCTCGATGGTTGATAGCAAAGGCGAGCTGCTTAATCAGGCCCATGTTGATCAGCTATTTAGCAATAAGCTTTGGAAGCAGCTAGAAGACAGCCATTGGATTAGCGATGGCAATAAAAATGCGCCAAGGATTGTGTATATGTTTACTGATCCTAATTGCCCCTATTGCAATAAATTGTGGAATGACGCTCGACCTTGGGTGAATGCAGGCAAGGTGCAGATCCGGCATATTATGGTGGGCATTATTAAAAGCGATAGCTTGGGCAAAGCGGCCGCGCTGATGGTTGATAAAGCGCCAGAAGCTGCGCTTTATCAACATGAAAAACAGCATGCCAGCGGCGGGGTAAAGCCTTTAGCACAGATCCCAAAAGAAGCACGCAGCAAGCTAGATGCTAATTATCAATTGATGCAGCGATTTGGTGTTTTTGCTACCCCTGTGACGTTTTACAAAGACAGCGAGGGCAAAATGCAAAAAGCACAGGGCGCGCCACAAGCCGAAATGCTGCCCAAAATATTTGGCCCGCGCTGATTTAGGACCTTTTAAATAAATAGAGCCGCTTAGATTAAGCGGCTCGAATGAGTAAATTGAATGCACTGCAGGCTTAGCGACGCATTCTGGCATCTAACTCTTCTACCTTGCTGCGTGCCCAAGCTGTGCGGCGTAGGAACTTAAGGCTGGATTTAATCGATGGGTCTTTTTCAAAACATTGAATTGGGATGCGGCGGGCTAGCTCTGGCCAGCCAAAATGCTCGACTAAATCGGTGAGCATTTTTTCTAAGGTAATGCCGTGCTGGCTATTATTTATTTGGTTCATAAAGTCATTTTTTGTGGGAGTTTACTGCTGCGGATTTTTGACTTGCAGTAGTGAAATACTAAAGATGGCGTTTAATTCAACTGGGTTATTGATTAAGTCTTGTAGAGTGTAGCGATCGAGCACGCTATAAAACGCTTCCATGGCTTCAAAGAGCACTCCTTTTAAGCGGCATACCCTGCCAATGCTACAGGTGGAGTGTTTACGATCAAAGCATTCTACAACTGGGCTATCTGCCTCGCTTAGGCGCACCAATGCGCCGACGCTTATTTGATCCGCAGGCCGAGATAAACGCATGCCGCCGCCTTTACCACGAGTGGTGTCCAGAAAACCATTGCGGGCTAGAAAGCTCATGACTTTCATCAGATGATTGTCAGAAACGCCATAAGCCGTTGCAATCTCCCCTCGAGTAACAATGCCATCATTCTGTACGCCCACGTAAATTAAAGTGCGTAAACAGTAATCGGTAAAAACATTCATACGCATTGCGGTGGTCCGAGCTTTAAAATAAGTATTTATAATACATCTACATGTGGCATAAGCCTATGCCACTTAATGCCATCGTGCTATTTGCTCTAGAAATCAGCTGCGCTGATGCAGGCTTGCTGGCACCCATACCGAATCTACAGCTTCGCCTTGCATGAGTTTCAGTACGCGGGCTAAGCTTTCGCTGGCGAGTAGTTGGCTGTCTTGTACTACGGATTGAATACTCCAAGGTAGGCAATTGAGTAGGTTGTGGTCGTCAAAAGTCATTAAATGCTTAGGCATGCCATTTTGTTTTTCGTTGATATAGGCTAGTGCGCCTTCTAGTAGGGTGAGCGAGCCGGTAAATAGGCTGTCAGGATAGTGGCCAAGTCTTTCATAGCATTCAGCCATCATGCTGTAGCCCGATGGGCGCAGGTAATCTCTTTGCCAGACCCAATATTCTTGCTCTGGCACAGCGCTTAATTCCAAACCTTTGCGATAGCCAGCCAAACGATCTTGGCTGGGGGATAAATCGGCTTGTCCACCAAAGTAAACCACCTCTTTGCTGCCCTTGGCGATAGTTTGCATGACTAAGGACGTGACGGCATCGATGGCATCGGTGACGACAAAGGGAATCGGGCAGCCTTTGATATGGCGATCGACAAACACCAGCGGCAGGCGCAAAGACCATTTTAAATATTGCGTAGCATCGCTGCTGCAGGGCACCACAATCAGCCCGTCTACTTGGCGGGTGAGTAGATGCTCGACGCCTGCGGTTTCCATATTGGCTTGCTCATTACTGCTCATCACCAATAATTGATAGCCTGCTTCGCGGCAAAGGGGCTCTAAAGCTTGGGCTAGGCTGGCGTGGGCAAAGTTGCTTAGCTCGGGCACCAGTAAGCCTAAAGTGCCACTTTTGCGTGAGCGGAGTGTTTTGGCCGATTGGGATGGCTGAAAATGATGCTCGCGTGCGATGGCTAGCACGCGCTCTTTGGTAGATTCGGCGATGCGGTATTCGGCAGAGCGTCCGTTTAGCACTAGGCTAGCCGTGGTTTTGGATACATTAGCCAGACGGGCAATATCATCCATAGTTAGGCGAATAAATTGACTCACGATGACTCAGTTCTTCATGCACATTCAAGCGGCAAGGCTACCACGACCATTTGAATTGCATATTTGTGATTTAAGGAAAAATGAAGCAATCGTTACCGGCTTGCCAAGCAGGGAATTTTTGCATGCAGTGTGCAAATTCAGCACTGCTACAGAAAAAATATAGCCACTGCTTTAACTTAGGGTAAGGGGCGGAGTCAAACCATTTTGGATCAACGCTGGTAAATTGACGTACAAATGGAAAAATAGCCAGATCTGCCAAGCTTATTTGATTGAGCAGTAAAAACGAAGTTTGTTCCAAACATTGCTCTAAGCGTTGCAAAAAGAGCTCGCCTTGGACGCGATAATACTCCTTGCCGTGCTCTGGGTAGCGATCAGCGTATTTATATTGATCTAAATGTAATTTAAATACTTGATCGTTGTGATCGATGAATTGATTTATTTGTGTTTGTAGTGCTGGATTTTTTAGGCAAAGGAAATCGAGCGGGTCATTTTGAATTAATGCCCATTGCATAATATCGCGGCTTTGTTCAATGATTTGCTGATTGCTCAGCACTAAAACCGGCACTGTGCCTTTAGGCGATGCAATTAGCATTTCGATGGGTTTGTTTCGCAGCACAATTTCGCGTAGCTCAACGGTAATATCGCTGTATTGAATCGCTAATCTGGCGCGCATGGCATAGGGGCAACGGCGGAAGGAATAAAAAATGGGGAACATGATCAGTAAAGTAAATGGCTTAGGCGAATGATACTCGCTATTTATTACTCTACGGGAGCGAGCGGCTCTGTATGTTGGGCCTAAGCCGAGTCTGTGTTAGGGAGGATTGGCATAAAGAAATAAGCCGAGTGAGGGATGTTTTTTGAGTGAAGGCCAATCGTATCAGCCCTCACTGAAGCAATTAAGCTTTCTTTAAGAAGCACGCTTTGAGCATAAAGTTACCGGCATCCATCCGGCAATCTACTTCATGATCGCCACCGGAAACCAAGCGAATACTTTTCACCTTAGAGCCTTGCTTTAGTACTGTAGACGTGCCTTTTACTTTTAAATCTTTAATCAACACCACGGCATCGCCATCAACCAATACGGTGCCATTTGCGTCTTTGATGACCACATCATCGCTATCATCACTGAGGGCTGCTTGTGGCCACTCAAAACCACAGTCGGCGCAGATATAGTTTTCTGCATCTGGGTAAGTGTTTTCTAAAGTGCATTGTGGGCAAGCGGGGATATTAGACATGATGTTTTTCTGGTAGTTGGTTCAGATCGTCTGGATTATACCAGTTGCTTGCATAGTCTTTCTCGTTAGCTAAAAAGTACCTAAAATTGCGTTTTAAGCTTTGATTTTGGTTGATGATATGCATATGAATATATAAAAAAGGGACAGGTAAGCGGTAATGTAATGCTCTAGAGAAAAAGAAACGGGTGAAAAAAATTAGCTGTGATGGCAGCAGGTTTAGGGGAGGCAGCAGAAAATTTATGATTGTCTAGCGAGCACAAGCTGTTATGGCTATGCTGCTTCGATGTGATAAATACTTAAAAAGTCTGTGAATTCAACAGTCTATTGTGCTTTTTCTCTTGTTAAATTGCGAGTATGTGCACAGTAACTACTTTAATCCTTGCATCAATTGTTTTTCACAGGCATTATTGAGTGAGTGAGCGTGTGCTCATAATGTTTAGTTCAAGGTAAAGAGCAATGGCAACTGGTACTGTAAAGTGGTTCAACGATGCAAAAGGCTTCGGCTTCATCACTCCTGATCAAGGCGGCGAAGACTTGTTTGCCCACTTTTCTGCGATCACTTCAAGTGGCTTCAAGTCACTTCAAGAAGGTCAAAAAGTAAGCTTTGATGTGACAACTGGCCAAAAAGGCCAACAAGCATCGAACATCCAGCCGCAATAATTTATTGCCGCTTAAGAAAAACCCCGGTTTTGCGCCGGGGTTTTTTATTGCTTAAAAATTAGATCTCCTCGTTGCATCGCTTGAAAATATTAAGCTGTAATCGCGGTTGGGTTGCGGTAATTTTTATTTTGGACACGAATCTACGCACGTTAATAACGCCATGTTTGTGTTGTCGCTATTGCATCCTAGGGGCGTTTTACTCTGTAAGCCACGGTGTAATTACAATTTCACCCTGTGTCCTGCGATAAGCTTAGATTTAAGCTGTGGTAAATACCTTTCCCTTTACTGCAAATTGGCTAGGGTCTGTTGATGTTTCATTCACGGCTGCGTTTGGCCCAGTTTTGGGGCTGAACAAGGAGAAAATGGCGACATGGTACGAGTACCATGAGCGATTTTTAACTTTCGTTCCGCCCCAAAAAGGGGCTAAACCCGAAGGGCTGAGCCGGAAAATGGCCATTCACTGCGTTATGCTCCTCGACAATAACCCGTTATTGCCTTCGTCACATGCCTTGTGCCTAGCCGTTTTCCGGCTCAGCGCAATGGCGAATGAAACGTCAACAGGCCCTAGCAGAGTCATGGCTGGTGTGCGGTTCTGAAGAAATGGATTAGGCATAAAAAACCCCAAGCTTTATTGCTTGGGTTTTTTTATGCCGTACAGAATATTAAAACGCTGGAACGATAGCGCCTTTGTATTTTTCTAAAATAAAGGCTTTAACCGCTGGGCTGTTCAGTGCTGCAATTAATTTTTTCATTGCAGGGCTGTTGGCGTTGTCGGCGCGGGTAGCAATGATATTTGCGTAAGGGGATTGTGCCCCTTCGATAGCGAGTGCGTCTTTACTTGGGTTAAGGTTGGCCGCGAGTGCGTAATTGGTGTTAATCAGGGCTAGATCAACTTGGGTAAGTACGCGCGGTAGGGTGGCCGCTTCTAATTCGCGGAATTTTAATTTCTTGTTGTTTTCTACAATGTCACGGCTTGTTGCAAGAATGTTTTTGCTGTCTTTCAGTTTAATCAAACCGGCTTTTTCTAGCAGTAGCAAGGCACGGCCACCATTGGTAGCATCGTTAGGAATGGCTACAGTGGCACCAACTGCTAGGTCTTTAAGGTGTTTTACCTTGGTTGAATAAGCACCAAATGGTTCGACGTGCACATTGGCTACGCTTTGCAGATTAGCACCCTTGCCTTTGTTAAATTCGGCTAAGTATGGCTTGTGTTGGAAGAAGTTAGCATCGAGGCGCTTCTCTAGTAATTGCACATTAGGCTGAACGTAATCGGTAAACACTTTAATTTTAAGCACCACACCGTCTTTTGCCAGCTGTGGCTTTACAAATTCTAGCAGCTCGGCATGAGGAACTGCTGTGGCACCGATGGTCAGCGTGTCTGCTGCAGACACATTTAAAGCCAGTGTTGCGGTAAGGAGGGCGAGTATCTTTTTCATAAAGGTGATTCCCTTGGGAGTTGAGTGTGCTTACTAAATAGAGCTGTTGATTCTTGGAAAGCGTGCTTTATCTGTGAAATGAGCAGGACAAAGCACGCGGCCAAATTTTATTTACGGCTAAAGTGGCTCACTAAACGATCGCCAATCATTTGTAATATCTGCACCAAGACCAGCAGTAATACAACGGTAACCACCATGACATCAGTTTGAAAGCGCTGATAGCCAAATCTAATCGCCAAATCGCCAAGGCCGCCGCCGCCAATAACGCCCGACATAGCTGCGTAGGATACCAGTGTAATCGCGGTAACTGTCATGGCGGCCAATAATCCTGGCAGTGCTTCGGGGAGTAGCGCACCAAAAACAATTTGTCGTGTACTGGCGCCCATTGCTTGGGTGGCTTCGATAATGCCTTTGTCTACTTCGCGTAGTGCGGTTTCAACTAAACGGGCAAAAAACGGTGTTGCGCCTACTACCAGTGGCGGAATCGCCCCTGCTACGCCGAGCGATGTACCCGCAATTAGTACTGTAAACGGAATCATAATAATCAGTAAGATTACAAATGGAACTGAGCGCAAAATATTAACTAGAAACGATAAGATGCCGTAAATAATCGGCTGATCGAGCAATTGGCGCTTGCCGGTTAAAAATAGCAAGATACCAAGTGGCAGGCCCAGTACCAAGGTAAATACCAAGGAGCCAAGCAGCATCAGCAGGGTGTCTTGCCCAGCCAGCCAGATCTCTGACCAATCGATATTGGCAGTCAGTTGATTTAAAAGTTCCATTAGCGTAATACCTCTACATCGATACCTTCAGCGGCAAAACGCGCTAAGGCGGCGTCGATATCATTGCCGCTCAGGGCAATGGTCAGCTGGCCACAAGGTGTGTCTTTAATTCGTTCAATACGGCCCGCTAAAATACTAAAATCGACCGCGCAATCGCGTGCCACCGATCCCAAAATAGGCTGGTAGGTTGATTCGCCAATAAAGGTTAAGCGAACCACTTTGCCGCTGACATGCGTGTAGTCGTCAAACTGCTTACTTTCATCAATATGCTCTGCTTCAAATACAAAGCGGCGCGTCGTCGGATGTTTGGGATGCAGAAAGACTTGCGTGACTTCGCCTTCTTCCACAATGGCACCATCATCAATCACCGCCACACGATCACAAATACTGCGAATCACGTCCATTTCATGGGTGATTAAGACAATAGTCAGACCTAGTTGGCGATTAATATCTAGCAGTAATTGCAAAACCGATTGGGTGGTTTGTGGGTCAAGTGCGCTGGTGGCTTCATCACAAAGTAATACTTTGGGGCGATTAGCCAAGGCGCGTGCAATACCGACACGCTGCTTTTGCCCGCCAGATAGCTGAGCTGGATATTTATTTTTGTGCTCAGTGAGGCCAACCAGTGCGAGCAATTCATTTACACGCTGGTTAATCTCGGCCTTGCTGAGCTTGCCAGCAATCTTTAAAGGGAAGGCGATATTATCGCCAATGGTTTTGGAGCCAAGTAAATTAAAATGCTGAAAAATCATTCCAACTTGCTGGCGTAAGCCGCGTAGACCAGCGGTGCTCAGCTCGGTAACATCGTCGCCGTCCAGCACAATGCGGCCACCTGTTGGGCGCTCTAATAGATTGATAAGCCGAATCAGCGTGGATTTACCTGCGCCTGAATGGCCAATAATCCCAAATACAGTTCCGGTAGGTATCGATAAAGACACACCAGCAAGTGCTGGAATATCGCGGCCATCGACCCGATACGCCTTGCTGACGTTTTCAAGTTTAATCACAGTAGTGCAAACCTTGTGGGCTTGATTTAAAAAAAGCGGGTAAATCCCACAGAGTAATTCAGGATTGTATAGCCCCTTACATATAATCCCAAAATCTTTAATGCCATAAACTAAGGTCTATAAAGCATAAAACGGCCAAGCAGAACGCTGCCGAGCCGTTTGTAGTAAATATATATAGCCCTTTGTGCCTATTGTGTGAGTTATTTAATTCGCATAAGGCAATTGATAAATCTCATTTAATGTAAGGATTATACCTGTTTCTGCGGTGTTTAGCCGCCATTGCGTTAGTGGTTTGCCAGTGCTGCGCTCTAATTATTTTAGAGTTTGTCCCGCCACGCTTGTAGTGCGATAAAGGCTGCTTGTGTACAGGCGGTGGCTTGAATATGTAATTGCTGATTATCAGGCTGAATTTCTAATAGGCTTAGGCTGGTGCTAAGCTGATGCGCACCAATTTGCCCTGCAATTCCCCTCGCGCTGTGTGCATGACGGCTCTTGTTTTCTAGGTTGCTTTCTTTTTGCATCGTTTCTAATAGCTGAGTGATTCTATTTAAGCCTTTTTGCGCGATACTTACACACTTTTCTAATGAGTAAGCAAGTGCTTGAGCGGTTCCTTCTAAATCAAGAATTTCTGGTGCCGTGCTTGGCAACGTAGGCAAACTTGCTTGATCGCGTAAGGCTATAAATAGCGTTTCTCTATGGAAAGGCTTCTCTATCCACTGATCTATCCCAGCGGCTTGCAGCGTATCTGCTTGAGGGGGGTGGCCAGCGCTAAGCAGCAATATTTTGCCTTTAAAGCCTAGCGCACGAAGGCTGCGTGAGACTTGCATGCCATTCATAAGCGGCATATGGTAATCCAACAAAAGGATATCGATAGAGCTATTGCTACGCCATGCGTTGAGCGCCGATAACCCATCTTCAACTGCCGTTATTTTTGCCCCAATGCTGATCAGTAAATCATGTAGCAGCTCGCGGTTAATGTCTTGATCTTCGGCAATTAAAATATGCAAGCCATCTAGCCGAGAGTTGTTAGTACTTGCAAAAGTAGCTTGGCGGCTTGAGGCAGGTTTGATTTTAACCGGTACACAGAGGGTAAAGTTTGCGCCTTTCCCAAGCGTACTTTCTACATGCAAATTTCCCCCCATAAGCAGGGCAAAATCCTTGCTAATGGATAAGCCAAGGCCTGCACCGCCGGCGCGTTTGCCTTGTAGCGTTTGTTCGAAAGGGGCAAATATTTTTTGGCAATCGGCATCAGCGATCCCAGGGCCGGTATCGCTGACTTCTGCAATTAGCCAGCATTTTTTTTCGGTTTGTTGCAAGCTGATATTCAATTGCACTAAGCCTACTTCAGTAAATTTAATGGCATTGCCTAACAGATTAACGAGAATCTGCCTGAGTTTTCCGGTATCTAATAAAAACTCCCCTTGAACATCAGAATGAACCTTTAATGCAATGTTTTTAACGTTTGCTTGCTCATCAAATAGGGCATTAAGTTGGCGAATTAATACTTCAATTGAGATATGGCTTTCATCTAATTCAGCTAAACCAACTTCTAAACGGCTTACATTAAGCACATTACCAATCAGACTTAATAAATAATCACCGCTATCTGCAATACGTGCCAAGCTTTGCATTTGCATGGAATTTAAAGATTTATCATGTTTTAATCGATCTACATAGCCCAAAATAGAGGTGAGCGGAGTGCGAATTTCGTGACTTACATGGGCTAAGAAATTGCTCTTGGCTAAGCTGGCTGCCTCGGCATCGAGCCGTGCCAAATCTAGCTCTAATGTTCGTTGCATTACCAGTGCTTCTAATTCTGAAGCTTCTTTTTCGAGTTGCTGGCGATAAACCGTTTCTAAGTGCTCTTTTTGCCGATTAATCTCGGCAACGCGCAGTGCCATAGCTGCGCTGAATAATAAAATCTCAATCACAATACCCACGGAATTAAATCGGTAAGTAAGTGGGGTGTGGTCGATCATGGCAGAGCCACGTAAACCCCAGGTTACGGTAATTGAAACTGTATAAATAGTCCAAGCTAAGGCAAAGAGTTTTGCACCAGAAACCCTATATCGCACTGCGTAGAGGCTAGCTACAATATGCAGCATAAAGCCCGCGCCACCAATTTCTAAAGCGAGTAAGGTAAATTGAGTAAAGCCCAATAAGGCACTCAGTGTGCTTATTGCTCCACAGACAATAATGCCTTTTAATGCGATATCTAGCCTTGGGGTGATTTGCGCTGTTTTTAAATATTGCCGAACAAACTGAGCTGCGCAAACATAATAAAGCCCACTTAATACATATAAATGGGTCAAGCTATATTGGCCCTGCCATAGAAATAAAGGCAGTAGTCCGATGGCGCTTAAATGAGAAAGAAAAAGAGTTAAAAGTTTTAATCCATAAAATAGAAATGTTTTATCTTTTGATGCTGAAAAAACGGCTAATGCGGCAAACGCGACTAAAAGCATTATCCCCGCCATGCCCCCCACAACAGCATTTCTAGATTATTGGCTTGGATAAAGGCTTGCTCGCCCCAGATACGCACATCAGCAATAATAGGGCCGGCCATGACTTCATGATCGCTATAAATAGCGCGCATCAGGACTTCAACTTGGGATTGGGCTGGGATTTTTTGTAAAAATACGGGCCTAATCGTAGCAAAAGGTCGGTTGTTAGCGCTTTGAGCCACGCTAAAATTCTGCTCTTGCCAGTTGCCGCCTACTTGGCGGGTATAGAGCTTGACACTGCCAATATGGGCTTCGGTGTATTCCACGTAATTAAAAAGATCTGCTGAGCTGGGGTTATTCAACACAAAGGAAAACCATACGGCATTTTTTGAATAGCCCAGTGAGTGCCGCGCGTTTTTTTGTGCTAGAAAATGGCCTAAATCACGTTGAGCTGCTACTTCATTTACACCCATTTCTCGGCTTGGGTCTTGCCAAATTTTTAGCTCTTGCTCGAGTTGTATACCTGGCAATTGACTATTGACGATAAGTGCATGGCTGGGGCAAGCTATCAGCAAGCAAAAGCAAAAAATGCATCTGCTTAGAGATAAAATATTGAGAAAATATTGGAGTGTCAGCGTAGGCACAGGATCATTCTTAGTGAAGGTCGGCTCGATTATTTTATTTTCCTAGTAACAAACTTTCTGTTTAAGTAACATAAAATAACAATTGAGTAATTATTTGCGCTAATATATGTATATTAAACTTAAATAATCCATAAGCTAGTGACCTGCTTAAGTTTTACTTGTATAGGCACGCCAGAATAACTTTTGCGTTTCGCCTTAAGTCATTCATTTCTTTTTCAACTAGTGGCTCAATCAGTGAAACTAATATTAATGAGTGGCTTGCCCATCAAGGGATCGCTCACTTGCCTTAGCACAAGAATAAATCTGTGAATCGAAAAATCTATTCCCCTATTTGGTCAGATGCCACGCTAGATCAGCTTAAAATGAGCGCAGATCCCTTAGCGGATCAATGTATGCGCGACCTCATCCTGAGCGGCAATATTAGTAAGGCTAATCATATTTTAGCTCAAATGGATACGAATATCGCATGGCCTAGCGATATGCCACTCAAATTACATGATTATTTGGAAGCAACGTCCAAGCTAGAAAGTGATACCGATATGCTGCGCATTGAGCGAGCGCAGCAATTTTTTATTACTTACGGTATTCCATTTGGGATTAGCTTGATGTGCCGCTCTTTACCTGTGCTATATGCGGGCAAAGTAGGCGGGGCACAGGTTTTGGCCGCAACGGGGCAATTAACGGGACATTTTGAACGTAGAGCGTCTGAAACACTGCGTTTTATTTTAAATGTGGCCGAGCCTAATAGCCTTGCAGAAGGTGGCAAGGGTTTATTAACGATTCGTAAGATTCGCTTAATGCACGCGGCGGTGCGCCACTTTGCACGTGCTAAACGACGCAGCTCATCGTATAACTGGCATGCAGACTGGGGAATGCCAATTAACCAAGAAGAGTTAATTGGCACCATGCTCGCATTCTCCCAGCAGGCGATTGAAGGTTTGCGCCAATTAGGGGTTAAGGTAAGCAAGCAGCAAGAAGAGGATCAGCTTTATTTATGGAAAGTGATTGGTACAGCCTTAGGCATTATGCCCGAAGCCATGCCAAGCAACTTAACTGAGGCGCGCGAGGTTTGGAAAGCGCTAGAGCGGCGTAATTTTGGTGCTTCTGAAGCGGGTGCGATGCTAACTAAAGCTCACGTCGCTTTCTTGCAAGCGAATCTTCCAGATCTTGCTGCAGGACTAGTGCCAGAACTAATGGCTACGCTACTAGGTCGCCGTAATGCTGGCTATCTAGGTTTAAAAAAGCATAACGCTTGGGGCTGGGCTGTTGATTTACTGCGATTTATATTTCGCTTGAAAAGCCGCTTAGCCAATAGCTCGCACACTGCTGAAAGCTTTATGCAGGAATATGGCGAGTATTTTATGGATGCATTACAAAAGCATTGGGCGGGGCCAAATCCTGGCACCCCTTTTCAAATTCCTGAGCAGTTGCATGTTCCAAGCGGTGTTGCTGCAGATTTGGTTTCGAGCAAAGTATGATTTTATTTGGTGGCGCAATTAATAATCCAGACGCGTGGTTTAATACCGTGAGTGTGGATGGTAGTTTTTATACCCCGCTGCAATTGGGTTTGTTTGCGGTAGGTTGCCTGCTTTGGGTGGTGGCCTATGCGCTAATTTTGCTACAGGCCAAACAGCATCGTGCGGTAGAAATGGCAGTGATTGCTGCAGCAAGTAATTTGGCGTGGGAATTTGTGTGGGGTGTTTTATTACGTACCGATATGGGGGCGTTTTTAGTTTGGACGTACCGTGCTTGGTTAATTTTTGATTTGTTTATATTTTGGCAGGTATTGCAGCTGGGCTTTGGTCAATTTACTAATGAGATATTCAAGCAGCATTATCAAAAAATAGTTTGGACCAGTGTAGTATTTTTTATCTTGGTTTATTGGAGTATGACACTTGCTGGGATTGATACCCCAACCGGAGCAAGGTCTGCCTATATTTGCCAATTTATTATCAGCTTGCTTTGTATGATATTACTTATTCAGCAGCCAAGTGCGGTGGGTTATGCTTGGAGCATTGCGTGGCTGCGCACTTTGGGTACAGGGTTGATTTCTATTTATATGTATCTTCACAATCCCGCAGATGTGTTTATTTTGGTTTTGGCCGCCTCTTCAACCATTCTGGATGTGGCGTATTGCGGCTATGTTTGGCAATTGCGCAAGCAGGCTAAATTAACCTAGGCAGATTGCTAGGTTATTTGCTGATTTTCTGCGTAGCCAATAAGGCTTGTTTTGCCACTTTATAGCAATCATCAACGTGGGCATTTCCAACTAATTTCATTGCGCCAAAACTAATACCAGCGGCCAAAGCCTGCCCTAAGATAGGGATAAATTTAGCCACTGATTTGCTTGCAACGCGTGCTCCAAGTCGGCTTAATATTTGTAAAATGATAGGCTTGGTAATGACTTGGCCAATGAGTTGACTGCCAATGCTAGTAATACCAATTAATACAATTTTTTTAAGCTGCGGATCTAGCGAAGCAATTTGAGCGGGGCTTAAGCCAAATTTTTGATTAATGGCGGGAAGCATTTCCAATAGTAAGGTCATATCTGCGCCAATATCGGCCCCTGGAATGGGGATCACTGCCGCCACCGCAGAAAGCCCTGCACGTTTATTTACCATCGCTTTGCAATCGTTTTTTAAAGCATCGAGTTCTGCAAGTGAATGAGGAAACATGTTGTTCCTTATTAGTGGAGTTGTCGCCGTTTACCGATAATTACACGGCTACAGGCTAGTATGCCATTAATGCCCATAGCCTAGCGTTTCGATCGTGGTGATTTTATTGTCGATGGCTTTGATTTTCATCATCAGCCGATCGGGGCCAAAGTTGTAAGTCCATTCTTGATGAAAGATGGGGGCTTTGCTGGGATCTACTTTTTTATCGCCTTTGCTATTGATATAGCTGACAGGCATGCTGTATTCGCGTTTATCCATGGGCGCGCCACATTTGGCTTCTGCTGTAAAAATAGGATCTCCGTCGCTAACAAGCTGTTGGCCACAGCGCATTGAGTCTGCTTGGGCAGCCATGCTGGCAAAAAAGCAGAGTAAGAGGAGATATTTCATATGAATTCCATTGAGTGTGGCAAAAATATGCCAGTTGTATCGCGTTTAGATACGACCAGCTTTTATCGCTAGTAGGGGTGTGTTGGTTTGCTTATAAGCTGAAATATACCCTAATTAAATCAATGGCATATTGGTTTTACTTTTCTTGCCATGTTTAAGGTAAAGATGATAGCTGTTTCGTGCGTGGGAGCTTACTTAAAGCGATGTGTGAGGAGATATTTGTAGATTTTACAGCGTAATGAGCAGCATCATCTTTTAATTAAAATATTTATGTCGAAGTTGCTCTATTTTACCAGTTTTTTCTACTTGAGCTAATGCCGCTTTTAACCTAGCAAACAGTAGGGGGTTAATTTTTTTATTTAAAGCAAAGTAATAATCAAGATCGTCATCGAGTACGACCAGGGTGCTTAATTGAGTATATTTCAGGCCTTGCTCGCGGGCTTGCCATGCCGCGCCCCAGTCTAAAATAGCAATAATATCGGTGCGCTGTTTAATGAGCTTTTTAAAGCTAATGGCATCATTGGGTGATAGATCAAGCGATTTTCCGAGGATAAAGCCAAGTTGCTGTAGTTTTTTAGCCGATGCGGAGTCACGCACTGCACTTACCGTATATTTTTTTGTATCTTCTACTGTTTTAGCCTGAATATGACCACGATTAGCCAGTTTAATTAATACAATGCGGCGCTTGCTAATTGGACCTAACCATTGGTATTGCTCTTCTCTTGCCGGCGTGCGGGCTACGGTAAATAAAATGCTGTTTGGATCCACATCGGCAGTGGCAACCGCTCTAGCCCAAGGTAGCACCTCAATATCAATGTTAATACCTGCGTTATGAGCGATTATTTGTAGTAGTTCTACGCTGTAGCCTTGTAGTTGGCCCTGCTGCAAATAATTAAGTGGTGGCAAATCCTCGGTGTAGGCGTGTAGATCGGCCGCTATGCTTGAGTTAAATAGTACAATGGCCAAGCCTGATAAATAGTGGCTTATTCTGAGGCTCATTTTTACCCTTTGCATACTATGGCTCTTGTTTTATTTTAGTTGTGCAGAGCCACATTACTATTAAATATTCTTATTGGCTTGATGGAGGGCATGCTTAATGATGCGCCGCAATGACTTCTAAAAAATCATTGCCATATTTTTCTAGTTTTCGATCGCCGATACCGGAAACGCGGGACATTTCATAATGATCGCCAGGGCGTAGCCGCACCATCTCTTTAAGCGTGACATCGCCAAAAATGACATAAGCCGGTACATTTTGCTCGTCAGCTAGTTCTTTACGTAGGCGGCGCAGCGCTTGCCACAGAGTTTGGTCGGCGTCATTACTAAAGTCACTGCCTTTTTCACCCTTGTAATTAAATTTCTCGGTGCGTTCGCGCAAAAACAGCGGTGTTTCGCCCTTAAGTAAGGGCCGAGCAGCATCGGTCAGCTCCAGCCCGCCGTGGCCGGACGCATTTAAGCGGATGGCTCCACGGGCCAAAAGCTGCCGAAAAACGGCGCGCCAGCTGGATTCGTCCACATCTTTGCCGATGCCAAAGGTAGTGATGCGTTCATGAAAATGTTCTTTCACTTTGGGCGTGGCCTTGCCCTGCAAAATATCCACTAAATGGCCAACGCCGAAGCGATTGCCGGTTCTGAATATGCACGACAGCGCTTTTCTCGCCGCCTCGGTCATTTCCACCAGCTTGGGCGGGTTGATGCAATTATCGCAATTGCCGCAGGGCTGGCTGTCTTCGCCAAAATAGCCCAGTAAGGTTTGGCGGCGGCAGGCGGTGGCTTCCACCAAGCCCAGCATGGCGTCGAGCTTGCGCCGCTCCACCAGCTTTTGCATATCGGGGGAGTTGGAATTATCAATCATGCTATTGAGCAAGATTAAATCTTGCAGGCCGTAAGCCAGCCAAGTGTTGGCAGGCAAGCCATCACGCCCCGCACGGCCGGTTTCTTGATAATAGTTTTCTATGCTCTTGGGTAAATCTAGGTGGGCCACAAAGCGCACATCGGGCTTGTCGATACCCATCCCAAAAGCAATGGTCGCCACCATCACCACGCCTTCTTGGCGAATAAACTGCTGCTGATTTTTGGTGCGCACGCTCACATCCAGCCCGGCATGGTAGGGCAGGGCGTTGATTTCCTTGCTTCGCAGCCATGCTGCGGTGTCTTCAACCTTTTTGCGGCTTAAGCAATACACAATGCCCGAATCGCCCTCGTGCTCTCTGCGGATAAAGGTGAGTAGTTGATCGCGGGCATTTTTTTTCTCGACCATGGCGTAGCGCAAATTGGGCCGATCAAAGCTAGAGACAAACTTTTGCGCGTCCTCTAAGCGCAGCCGCTCTATCATCTCGGTGCGCGTGGCGTGATCCGCCGTGGCGGTGAGGGCGATGCGTGGAATGCCAGGAAATTCATCGGCAAGGAGAGACAGCGCCAGATATTCCGGCCTAAAATCATGGCCCCATTGCGATACGCAGTGCGCCTCATCAATCGCAAACAGGCCAATCTGCGCACGTTTCAGCAGCGCCATAAAGCGCGGCGTGACTAGCCGCTCTGGCGCCACATACAGCATCTTGAGCTGGCCATTGATAAACGCGTTTTCTACTTCCCGCGCCTCATCCTGATTGAGGCTCGAATTCAAATAAGCAGCCGCAACCCCCAGCTCTTTTAAGGCATCCACCTGATCCTGCATCAGCGCAATCAAGGGCGACACTACCACGCCGCAGCCATCTCTCAGCAAGGCGGGGATCTGATAACAGAGCGACTTTCCCCCGCCAGTGGGCATCAAAACCAACGCATCCCCACCCCCCGCCACATGGCTGACAATGGTTTCCTGCTCACCGCGAAAACTGCGGTAACCAAAGACGTGTTCGAGGACTGAATGGGGGGACATGGCGAATCGATTTAAGCAGCAAAGGCAGGATTGTACCCCTCTGCGGGGGGAAGCTAAAACTTGGCGTGGTTTGGGGGGAAGATTTACGTGGGGTTGGTATGTAATGTTGCGAGGTGCGGCCCTGCCAGATTTTGGCATGAAGTAAAAATGGCGTTTTATCTGTTGTTTGTAATCAAGCTCAAAAGCAATGTTTTTTTAGTGCCTTCGGCACGTTATTTTTGGTGCGGTATCCCCGCTGGGACTCACTTTCTTGCTTCGCCAAGAAAGTAAGCAAAGAAGGCGACCCCGACCAGCACGAAGGCCCCTCACTGCGGATAATCGGCTCGGCGAAAAAGGCTGCTCGGGAGCAAGCCCTACCCCTTTTCCGAAACCCCGATCCGCTTATTCCTCGCTTCGGCGTGCTTCAAGGGGACTTTAAAGCCCCATGCAAAGAGCGTGGTTATGGTGCTTTGCCATTTGTTTTCCACTAAAAAGCAAATGGTTGGATTTTAGTTATTAGAAGCTTACAAATCGGTAGTTGAATTTTGAATCAGGAAAACCACAGTCTTTACGCATCGCTGTAATGGATGAGGAGTAAGCAATTTGTAACTCATTTTCGGAAACTGAGCCACGGGCTGCTGAGTTCGCTTTAATAAGGTCTAATAGATGACCAATGGGGTTCATAACATCATCAGGTGCCCATAGTGCGGCTTCATCATAAGCTTCCAGAAAACGTTTCTGATCGTCTGTATTGTTTCGAGTTGCAGCGCTTAAGAATACCCTTAAGGATATGGATAGCTTGGTGTAGACATTGCGCCGTCTGACAAGGAGCTCTTGTTCGCGTGCTCCAGTCAGACGTTCTGTTTCAAGTATGCGTGCCGCCCAAACTCCCCCAAGCCATTTAAACAGTGCAAAGATAATTGCTGTACCTCCGCTAAGGGCAAATAGCACAGAGCCTGTGATTGATAGCAGATCGGTGATATTCATGATCAGTACCTACAAAAATAAGTCGGGGAATGAATGCAAAAAGATGAAGCTTAATTTGGCAATTGAGTGTGCAGAGTAATTTAATGTAGCGTTAGCTTTTTGAATTAAATTGGATCTGCGCAGCCAAAATCGCTTTAACCCGCGGCCCGAAGCTGGCTAGGTTTGATAGTGTGGCATTGTGATGCGCGGAAATTTGTGCTGCAGATAACACATCGTTGTCCACGGTGGAATGGCCGTCAGCAATCAGCGTAATAGGGTAACCTAAGGCAAGGGCGCGGCGGACGGTGGTGTCTACGCAAAATTCGCTTTGTAAGCCACAAATAATTAAGTGCTCGGTACCAAGGTCTTTGAGCAGGGTGTGCAGATTGGTATTGTGAAATGAATCTGAGGCGCTTTTTCTGATCAATAAATCATCCGGCTGAGCTTGCAAGCCCACGGCAAGTTGCCAGCCAACAGAGCCATATTCAAGCAGGCCATCATTGGCTTCGTGCTGGATATAAATAACCGGCACGCTATTTTGGCGGGCTAATTGGGCCACGCTATTAATTTGATTAATCACTTGCACGGCTTCAAAGGCAGCATATTCGCCGCTGCAGAGCGCTTCTTGCACATCAATGATCAGCATTGCGGTTTTCATAAGGGCCTTGTGGTGAAAAATAATTTGAAAGAGATATCGCTTTAATTCATTTCTTTTAGCGATTTTAAATTAAGTATGGCGACTTGAGCTAAGGTTTTATTCGTCCGATATTTAAAAATTTATCGCAATTTTTTGTATGGAAAATACACACTCAAATTCTATCCCTGATCAGCATAAAAAAAGGCCACCCCAGAGGGTGACCTTTTGCTGATTTGCAGCTTAGCTAATCTATTTACTTAATCTCAGCCCCATCAATCCCCAAGCGGCTCGCTAATCCCAAGCCATAAGCTGGATCGGCTTTATAACAGTGGCGTAGTTGGCGCACTTGGATTTCTTTGACGGTGACCTGGCTGAGCGCACCGGCCATATTGTCCAGCAAGCGTTCCTGGGCATCTTTGCCGATCAGGCGGAATAGATCGCCGGCTTGGATGTAATCATCGGGCTGATCTTGCAGCGGGTTGTAGCGATCTGCGCTGCCATAAATTGCCAAAGGCGGCTCGGCTGCGCTCGGGTCTTCTTTTGGGCCACCAAAGCTATTTGGCTCGTAGCTTGGGTAGGCGCTACCGCCGTAGTTTCCGCTCTGCATTTGCCCATCACGGTGGTAATTGCTAAATGGACATTTAGGGGCGTTCACCGGCAGATGGCCGTGGTTCACGCCAAGGCGGTAGCGCTGCGCGTCTCCGTAAGCAAATAAACGACCTTGCAGCATTTTATCTGGAGAGAAGCTGATGCCAGGCACCACATTAGCTGGGTTATGCGCGGATTGTTCGACTTCCGCATGGTAGTTTTCTGCGTTGCGGTTTAGCTCTAGCACGCCGACTTCATGCAGTGGGAAATCACCGTGTGGCCAGACTTTGGTCAGGTCAAAGGGGTTGATCGCGTAGTTATCCGCTTCGGCTTCGGTCATTAGCTGCACACACATTTTCCAACGTGGGAAATCGCCGTTTTCGATGCTGTTGTATAAATCGCGTTGCGAGCTTTCTCTGTCGTTGGCAACCACCGCTGCGGCTTCTTCATTGCTGTAGTTCTCGATGCCTTGCATGCTTTTAAAGTGGAATTTCACCCAAGTGCGTGTGTTATCGCTGCTAATCAGGCTAAACGTGTGGCTACCAAAGCCGTGCATCTGGCGGTAGTTTTTAGGCAGGCCACGATCGCTCATCACAATGGTGATTTGATGCAGGGCTTCGGGCAGGCTAGAGAAAAAATCCCACTGCGAATTGGCATTAAACATATTGGTGCGCGGATCGCGTTTCACCACATGGTTTAGATCAGGGAACTTCAGTGGGTCGCGCAAAAAGAACACCGGTGTGTTATTGCCGACCAGATCCCAATTACCTTCTTCGGTATAAAACTTCATTGAGAAACCACGGATATCGCGCTCGGCATCGGCCGCACCACGCTCACCCGCTACGGTTGAAAAGCGTAAGAATAATGGTGTTTGTTTACCCACTTCGGAAAAAATCTTGGCCTTGCTGTACTGGCTGATGTCGTGGGTCACAGTAAATGTGCCGTAAGCACCCGAGCCTTTTGCGTGCATTCTGCGCTCTGGAATCACTTCACGATTAAAGTGCGCCATCTTTTCCATATACCAAACATCTTGCATCAGCATCGGGCCGCGTGGGCCTGCTGTAAGCGCATGCTGGTTGTCGCTGACGGGAGCACCCGCCTGAGTGGTGAGTTTTTTAGAAGTCATGATGTGTTTCCTTTGCTGAGATTGGGATTACTGCATCCAGCTAAGGCTGGCAAGCAGTTCGCAAAAGAGTTCCCCAAGTGTGTCTTGCTTCATGGTGGCTCCTTGTTGAAGCGATTATGGGTTTTTGTAATAGTTAAAACAAATTGATTGTTTAAATGCAATTGATAGATTTTATTAACTAGCGCGAAGCCTGTATCACTTTTGACCAAGATGGGGTGTAAGGCGGGGATGGCTGATAGACGGCAAGAATTTTGGCTGGCAGACGGCTAAATTTACCGGCGGTGAAATTCAGTAAACCGTGGCCTATGCCATTGAGGCAATGGGCACTCTGGACCCAAAAGTTTATAGCGTCGATTAATTAAAGGCTTGTTGTTCGATTTTAATCATATCGCCAACGGATATAGCAATGTGCAGATGTCGGGTAATGTAGCCACGCTCTGTACGTCTGTGGCTTGGATCTATGATGGGCCGGTGCATCGTGCGCCTAGCATGCAGCATTTTGCGGGCTGGCTTGCTGCTCAGTCAAACGGCGCTTGATTCGGGCCAGACTTGCAGCTGCCTGTGGCAACAGAGCAGTTTTATGCGCGGGCACATAAGAAATTAAATCGGGTTTCTTCAGGCAAATGGCTTGATTTATTGGCCACCAGCCCAGCTTATCTGCAGTAAATGGCGCGTGGCCCACGGTATGCGTGGGCTATTGCAGTGCTCTGGCTAAATAATCTACAAAGCAGGCCATTCTGTGGCTATCCCACGCCATGGTGGCGCAAATTTACCACGCCTTATTCTCAGTAAAAATACCTGTTCGTTTTGAGTATCAGCGGCTAAAACGCCGCACTCGCCTGTTGCCAATAATGGCGATGGGCTTTTCGCCAGCTGCTTAGTTTTATTTCTTTATCCACATCAAAAATGAGTGCGCCTTCTTGATCGGTGCGTAAGTTGATCGCTTGGGCGGCGGCATAGCGGGCGATGATTTCTGGCTTGGGGTGACCATAGTGGTTTAAATAGCCTGCGGAAAAAACGGCATAGCGGGGCGTGCTTGTCTCAATAAAGGCTAAGGACGACGATGATTTACTGCCGTGGTGCGGCACCAGCAGAATATCGATCTTGCCTAAGCCCTGATTAATCAGCTCGGTTTCTTCATGGATGCCAATATCGGCGGGAATCAGCGCAGTATGCTGGTCATTTTGGATGAGCAGCGTGCAGCCGCGTGCGTTATCGGTCCTTGCGGCGTAGGTCGGATCGGGCCAGATAAAGCGAAAGCGCACGCCATCCCAAGTCCAGCTTTTGCCAAGCTGGCAGTGCTGCCGATGGATCTGCAGGGGGCTCAAGAGGGGATGATCGTCGGGCAAACTATGCCAGATGGTTTGGATGGGGATGTTTTTGAACAAGGGCGGGGCTGCGCCAATATGATCCATATCGTTATGGGATAACACCAGTGCATCTAGCTGACGAATGCTCTGGCTGCGTAAGGCGGGCAGCAGCACACGTTCGCCGTTGGGTAGCTGGCCGGTATCAAATAGCAGCTGATGCTTGGCTGTTTGTACCAATACCGCCAAGCCTTGGCCCACATCAAGCACGGTCAGCCGATAGCTATTGGGCGGGATTTGATTGGGCGTAGGAATAAACAGCGGCAGGCAGCAAATCAGCCCCAAATGCCGCCCAGGTACGCCGCGAGGCAGCAGCAACAGCATTACACCAAGCCCTGCTGGGATAAGGGTGAGTGCGGAGGGCATATTGAAAGCAATATTGGGCAGCGTACTGCACCATTGCAGCAGATAGTCGGTGCCCGCAAATAGGCGCTCGGCTGCGAAAAGTAGGTAGCCAAAAGGATCGAGCAAGCCAGCAAGAGCGAGCGGTGTAATCAGCACACTGACAATAGGTATCGCAAACGCATTGGCTAAGGGGGAAACCAGCGGTAGTTGCCCAAACATTACCAGTAAGATGGGCGCTGATGCGATGGTTGCTGCGGCTTGCGCGCTGATCCAGATCCTCCATTTAGGCCCTTGTCCAATTTGCCGTCCTCCCGCCCAAAGTAGCGCACCCACGGTGAGGTAGGATAGCCAAAATCCAATCGATAATACCGCAAAAGGATCAATCGCCACGGTGACGCATAATGCGGCTGCCCAAATGGCGCTGCTGGCGCTGGGCTGCGCTCGCCATAGGCAGAGGGCTGCAATGGCCAGCATAAAAAGTGTGCGTTGGGTGGGCACAGCCATCCCTGCCAGCAGGCAATAGCAGAGTGCGGTAATAACGCCAGCGAGTAATGCGGCCCGTTGGGCGGCAAAGCGTGCCGCAAGGTAAGGGATACGCCGCCAACATGCTTTACAGATGCCTGCAGCAATCGCAGCAAGTAAAGTAATATGCAAGCCAGAAATGCTAATTAAATGCGTAATGCCAGTGGATGCAAAGCGCTGCCATTGCTCAGGTGGAATTGCGCCTTGATCGCCTACTGTAAGCGCTATCATCACGCCTTGATACGGCGCACTGGGTAGGGCCAGTTGAATTTTGCTGCGTAGCTGGGCACGTATCCGATGCAGCCAAGCGCGTTGCTCGGGTAAAAGGGTTCCCGACTTTACTGTGCCGGTTGCGCCGATACCTTGCTGTAAAAACCAGCTTTCTAAATCAAAACTCCCAGGATTACTTTGGCCGTGCACTTGCTTCAGTTTCAGTAAAAAATGCCAACGCTCACCAGCTTTTACCTTATCTGGCGCGCCATACCATTGTAATTGCAGCTTGCTGGGTAAGGGCTGGCTACTTGATTCTGGAATAAACAAAAACCGCGTGCCAAAGCGCGTGGCTTGCGGTAAATCAGTAATATAGCCATCTGCCTCAATCAGTTGCTGTTCAAGGGCTGGTGAAAGCCTATCTGCCATCCGTAGCTGAGCTCGCCAATTTGCCCAGCTAAAGCCGCAGCACAGCACCGCCAGTAATAAAAAAATAAAGTGCTTACGATGCAAGCTAAAGCAGAGTACTGCGGCGGCAATTAAGAGCCAAAGCGCAGGCAAGGAGGCTAGGCTTTGCAGTAGACATACCCCACTTACAAAGCCCGTGATCAGGAGTAAATAACGGGTCAGCATGTTTTAGCTTAGCAGGGAAAAGATGTCATCCTCGTAATACCCATGTTGATGGCATAGGCTATTGTTAGCGCCCTAGGGGCTGTTGACGTTTTATTCGCCATTGCGCTGAGCCGGAAAACGGCCAGGCAAAAGGCATGTAACGAAGGCAATAACTGGTTATTGTCGAGGAGCATCACGCAGTGAATGGCCATTTTCCGACTCAGCCCTTTGGGTTCAGCCCCAAAACTGGGCCAAACGCAGCCGTGAATGAAACGTCAACAGACCCTAAAAACCTTGGTCTTGCCCCAGCAAGATATGTTGCTGGAAGACTTTGGTGGTCGAAGATAGCTAGCCAGCGCAGCTTGAGTCATACGCCATCAGCCCCTAGGGCTGTGAAAAATTGGCTGTAGCAAACTGTTCTTTGTTTGGTTTCTAAAGCAACAGCCTGATAAACTTCGCTTCATGGAAAATTTTGACGCAGATGTCATCATCGTCGGTGGCGGTTTGGTAGGAAGTGCCTTAGCTTTGGCGCTCAAACAGACTAGTCTTACGGTCATGCTAATAGAAGGCAGCCCGCCCGCTTGGGATTGGCCGCTAGAGTCTTGGGACCAACGCATTTATGCAATTAGCCGTGCTAGTCGGCAATTATTGCAGCGGATTTGTGCGTGGCAGCAGATGGATGCGACGCGTTTACAAGCTACATCTGCGATGAAAATATTTGGCGATGCGAACGCAGCTTCTTTGCAATTTAATGCGCTGGAAGCAGGCGTGGATGAGCTGGCTTTTATGCTAGAAAATCGCGAACTGCAAAAAGCACTGTGGGCAGGGCTTGCCGATTGTAGCCATATCCAAATGATTACTCCTGCTACTCCTAGCTTACTTCATGTGGATGAGCGTGCTGCTACCCTTAGCTTAAGCGATGGCCGTCAATTGCGTGCGCGTTTGGTTGTGGGCGCGGATGGTGCTCATTCTTGGGTAAGAAGCCAGCTTGGCATCGTACCGCAAGTCACACCGTATGAGCAGTTTGGCGTAGTGGCTAATTTTACGATTGAAAAGTCACATCTTGGGGTGGCGCATCAATGGTTTATGCCCGATGGTATCTTGGCGTGGCTGCCATTGGCAGGTCATCGCATGTCTATGGTTTGGTCTTGCAATGATGCTAAGCGGGCTGAATTAATGGCGCTATCTCCTGAAGCACTTTGCCAATATGTTGCAGCAGCGGGTGGAGCACTTTTAGGTGCTTTGCAGCTAATTACCCCTGCGGCCGCTTTTCCACTTCGTTTAAATCAATTGCCACATACCGTGAGTGATAAGGTGGTGCTGATTGGTGATGCCGCCCATACCGTTCATCCTCTGGCTGGACAGGGGGTGAACTTAGGTTTTGGTGATGTGGCTGAATTGGCGGCATTACTGGTACAAACACCTGTGAATCAAATAGGTGATTATTTGCTGTTACGCCGTTATGAACGTGCGCGCAGTGAAGCGGTCTACACCATGCAAAGCGTTTGTCATGGTTTGCAAAAATTATTTAATAATACGAACCCCTTGCTAAAAACTTTACGAAATCTGGGCTTAGGGGCCACTAACCAATTACCATGGCTAAAAAGGCAATTAATTCGCCATGCAATGGATGCTTAGGATATTTATGAAAATGAAGTCTGTTACTCAAGTTTTGATTGCTACTGGTTTTTTAGCCTTAACGGCTTGCTCTGCTTCGGCAGATAATTCTATTTCCCAGCTTAAGCAAAAGCTGGCAAAGCAATTACCTGGCCGTGAAATTACCTCGATCAATACCACGCCAATGAAAGGTATTTATGAGGTGGTGATTGCGAAGCGGCAGATTGTGTATACCGATGCTAAAGGTGAATATATCTTGGCTGGGGATATGATTGATTTAGCTAAAAAATCTAGCCTAACAGAGCAGCGCACGGCTGAATTACAAAAAACAGATTTTAGCAAACTGCCATTAGAGCAAGCCTTTAAAGAAGTGCGTGGCGATGGTTCCCGCGTACTGGCGGTATTCTCTGATCCAGATTGCCCTTATTGCAAACGTTTAGAGCGTGAAAGTTTAAATGGTATTACGAATGTCACTATTTATACTTTTTTAATGCCTTTAAGTATTCACCCAGATGCAGAGCGTAAATCAAAAGTTATTTGGTGTGCTGCTGATAAACAAGCAGCTTGGAGCAATTTTATGCTTAAAGATCAAATGCTTGAAGGTAAGTCAGATTGCGAAAATCCAGTTGAAAAAAATATGAAACTGGCCGAAACCCTTGGCATTAGCGGCACACCTGCCCTGATTTTTAAATCAGGCCAAATTGTATCTGGGGCAATTCCTAAGGAGCAAATTGAACAATTACTTGCTGCTAAGTAATTCATCAATAAAAAAAAGCCAAGCACGAATGCTTGGCTTTTTTTATTTAACTAAACGTGCCTGCAATTTATCAAAGCCTTTTCTGAGCATTTTTTCTTCATACACAAAGTCATCTTGATTATTTATGCGGTGTAGGCCAGACATAAAATTGAGGTCGCGAAAATTCTCTGAGCCTGAAATAACATTATCATTTTGGGTAAAAATATAATTGAATGATATTTTAGGGCTGTAAATATCTTTAATTACACGTACTCCATTCATCCGACCCCCTTGCATGGGTGGGATATCTCCGGCTAGATCAAAATCAGTGACGGTGATTTCTAACAAGCTATCAGTGGGCAATTTTTGGGCTAAATCTGCAAATGTTTTTTCCATGTACGTAAATAGTCGTTGCTGGAAGCGATCTTGTTGTTCGTGTGTGGCACGGATATCTGTGTATTTTTCGGGAGCCTGCCAAATGACATTGGCACTGCCAGCCCATGAGCTAGTGTTAATCAAAGCAAGTAGGCCGAAACTTAGAAAAATCTTTTTCATCGTGTTACTCCGTTGCGTGTTTGATTAGACATATTTTTGTGCTTGCTTAAACTAACATAATTAAAACAATAGCTTATGATTTTTGTAGGCTGTGGGTGCATGACAATATGTTAATTTATAGCGTAAATAGATACAGCTGATTGCATATTAGTGTGATTATCGAGTAAATTTAAAGTGCTTTTCTTTGTTAAACAAGTGAATTGTCTACACCCCAACACAATTGCATGTAATGATTGCTGTTAGAGATGTATAACAACAAGAGCTCCTTTTTTATCCTGCATGCCTTTGGTATCTTTGTAAGCTGTGGTAGGTGTATTTACGCAAATCATAGTTTATGTGTAATCCACTAGGTCATCTTGGTATTGGATCTGTTGGCCATTTTTAAGTGATTTTCTCAATAATGAGATTGCTTGAGCTCTTTGCTTGATTTAAGTGCAGGGTATTTAGCTTGGCTGATTAGCAAGTGTTTAACGAAAAAGGAAGTCTTCAATATGGATGTTTTGTATTATTGGAAAGATGTAAAAGCAGATATGGCTGCTGGGCACATTGGCTGGTTTCGTTCATCTCGTGGCAAATTAAGTGAGTTGAGCGAAAGCTATCCTGATCGTATTTGGGTGATTAAAACCCCTATAGGCAAGAAAGGTAGCGTGCAATTATTGGCGTGCTTGCGCTGGAGCGATAAGGCTGCGGTGAAGGTGCCCGTGGTAGATGTGCAGTCGACCATTTTTTATGATCCTGCTCACGTACAAAGCATGTGGTTTGAAGGCTCGGATAGCGATGAGGCTATTGAAATGACCAGCAAATGGTTGCGCGAGCATTTTTCTGCTGCAGTGCGTGCTAATTTTCAAGGCGATAACGGTATTCACGCCTTGCGCGGCGATACCTTGCGCCAGCTAGAAAAAATCTCACAAAACTTTGCGACGCGCCCTTTTTTAACAGAAAAAGTGAGCTAATCCGCTTTTCTACGGTAGATCAGCCTTAAGTTCGACAGGCTAGCCCTCTTGACATGTGTTTGCCTGTTGCAACATACATTTCAAGAGGGTTTTTTATAGGTACTATTTTATCGTTCAAGCTATCCTTGAATTCTTGTATTACTTTTGTAATTGAACTTTAATTATAATTGTTGATAATTTTTCATGGTGATTGCTTTGATTGCAAGTTTCAGTTTAAAAAACTTTCTGCTACTGATCTTGTCGCTGGTACTCATTATTGTGCTGGGGCTGGCGGTACAGTCTTATTATTTCCAGAGTAGAACAGCGCTTGCAGCAGGCCTGATGGGGCAAGGCAAGGATGTGGTGGCCGATATTTTGCCGCCCCCTTTGTATATCATCGAAGCGCAGTTGGTGTCATATCAGCTACTGAGTGCTGATGCTGAAGAGCAAGCACGTTTATTGGCGCAACTGGCTCAATTAAAAAAAGACTATTTCACCCGAATTAGCTATTGGGAAGGCAGCGATCTCACCCCTGATTTAAAGAAAATGCTACTAGGCGAGGCGCAAGTTACGGCCAAACGTTTTTGGGATATTGTCGATCAGCGCTTAATTCCTGCGGTGAAAAGTAGTAATAAACCGGTGATTGAGCAAACCTTAATTGAGCTAAAGCCCTCTTATGCTGCACACAGATCTGCAATTGATCATCTGGTGATTAAGGGCAATGAATTTGCATCCACAACATCAGAGGGTTTGATTTTAGAATCAAGTCGAGCTATTAAAGCCTCTATATTATTGGGCTTAATTGGGGTCATTATTGTGACCGGTTTACTGATTTTATTAATGCGTGAAATGAAAAAAAGATTAGGCGGCGAGCCTTCTTATTTAATGGACCTAGTTAAAGCCATTGTGACTGGTGATTTAATCTTAAGAAATTATTCTTTTGTCAGTAAAAATAGCAATCAGAGTGTCTTGGCAAATATGGGATTATTGGTTTCGCATTTATCTGAGCATATGCGGCAAATTTTGCGTGTGAGTAAGCAAATTACTTTGTCGTCTTATCAAATTACCGAGATTAGCCGTGACATTGTGGATTCTTCTAAGCAAAGGGAGGAAAGTGCGCAGCAAGTGAATAATGTGACCGATCGTTTAAATGCAGCGTCTTACAAGGTGGGAGCATGCTCAGAGCAGATTCAGCAACAGGTGAATGAAACCAGTAGCTTGGCGCAAAAAGGCTTGCTGGCCGTGCGCTCTAGCCAACAGGAAATGAGCGCAATTTCAGAGAAGGCGCAGGAGGCTGAGGGTAGTGTGTTGCAATTGGATCAGGCGGGGCAAAAAATCCAAGGGATTACCGAGGTGATTCGGGAAATTTCCGAGCAAACTAATTTACTGGCTTTGAATGCCGCTATTGAAGCTGCGCGTGCAGGAGAAATGGGGCGCGGTTTTGCTGTGGTCGCCGATGAAGTCAGAAAACTAGCTTACCGTACGGGTGAGGCAACATCGGAGATTGGCGGGATTATTAAAGAGCTGGCTGGTTTGATTGGTGAAAGCCGAGCGGCCATGACAATTATTTTACAAAGCACTCAAACAGGCTTGGAGCAGGCATTGGTGAGCACCAAGGCTATTGAGGAAATTAGCGATAGCGCACGGACCACAACTGACCTCTCGCAAACGGTGACTAAGGAAATTAAGGGGCAAATTGAAATGATGTCCGAGCAGCGCGATCGTTTGCAAGTCTTGTTTTCTGCCCTACAAGATAGCGCGGAACGTGCTCATACCACTGGCACCATTAGCCATGATTTGTATGATCTAACCGATAAATTAAAGCATTGCCTTGGGGCTTTTCAATTTGATACAGAAATAATAGTAGAAGTGGCTACGCATGAAAAACGGGCCGTACCCCTTTAGGGAAGCAATTTTTGGGTGGAATTGGATGTGGATGGGCACTGGGTGGAGTCCGTGACCGTAGATATGTCGTTAACGGGAATGAAATTGCAATTGCCGCATGGTGTTTCTGTATCTATTGATGATTTCAATATTCAAGTTTTGACGCTCTTTGAATCTTTTGCCGTTCTAATCAAATATCAATCCAAGTCGTGAAGGGGTATTCAATCTTAGCAACTTAGCCAGACACCTAGCAGCCTGTCGGACTTAAGACTGATCTACTACGGAAAAGCCGGATTTGGCCATATTTCACGCATTTTCTCGTTGAATAGCCAGCTATTCGCCTCAAAAACCCGCGAAATCTGTCTCAAATCGGTATTCCACAGAAAGCACTTGATCACGAAAGCCCTATTCAACCAATGAAAAAATGGCAAGAAAATAAACCTGAATTATTTAAAAAACGAGTTTATGATCTTGCGAAACTTGACACTTAAGTAAGCTCTCTTGGTGGATGCTTTATAAGCTCATCCCTGGTGACAACTGAGCGGGCAGCACTAAGCTGGCTGATTCAATTGATGCCATCGGTGTGGCGCAGTAGTCGGCGGCGTAATAGGCGCTTGGGCGGTGGTTGCCTGATTTGCCGGTGCCGCCAAATGGCGCGGCAGAGGATGCGCCGTTGGTTGGGCGGTTCCAGTTCACGACCCCAGCGTCGATTTCGGTTTTAAATTCATCCCACAGCGCCGGGTCATCAGCTAACAGGCCAGCAGACAGGCCATAGGCCGTGTCGTTGGCCATCTCTATCGCCTTGGCAAAATCGCTGTAGCGAATGATTTGCGTCAGCGGGCCAAAGTATTCTTCGTCTGGCAAATTAGCCACCTTGCTCACATCCAGAATCGCTGGCGTAACAAAGGCGTTGCTTGGGTCGGCGTGTTGCATTTTAAGCAGCGGCACAGCGCCAAGGGCAATCAGCTTATCTTGCGCGGCCATAAGCTGGCGTGCGGCGGTCAAAGAAATAACCGAGCCCATAAAAGGCTGCTCGGCAGCATCAAAATGGCCGATAGATAGCTTGCCAGCCACTTTAATCAGGCGGGCAAGGAAGCGATCACCAAATTCACCGTGCGGCACCAGAATGCGGCGCGAGCAGGTGCAGCGTTGGCCAGCGGATAAAAACGCCGATTGAATGGTGTGGTGTACCGCCGCATCCAGCGCTTCGGTGGGGGCGATAATCAGCGGGTTATTGCCGCCCATTTCCAGTGCCAGCATAAAATCAGGCCGGCCAGCAAATTGCTTGTGCAGCGCCACGCCAGTGCCAGAGCTGCCAGTAAACAGCAGGCCATTTAGATCGTCGTGTTTCGCCAGAGCAATGCCGGTTTCTTTTTCGCCTTGCAGCAGTGCTATCACACCGGCAGGCAGGCCAGCCGCTTGCCAAAGCTGCACGGTTTTTTCGGCCACCAGCGGCGCTTGTTCGGACGGCTTAAATACAATGCAATTGCCCGCCAGCAGCGCAGGCACAATATGGCCGTTGGGCAAGTGGCCAGGGAAGTTATAAGGGCCGTACACAGCTACCACACCATGTGGGCGATGACGCAAAACGGCGTTGCCATCAGGGGTCGCGCTGCTGCGCTCACCCGTGCGCTCTGCATGGGCGCGGATAGAAATCTCAATCTTGCCCACCATCGCCGCCACTTCCTGACGTGATTCCCACAATGGCTTACCGGTTTCAAAGCCAATAGCGTGGGCAAGGTCTTCTTTATGCTCGCCAAGTAATTCAGCAAAGCGGCGCACGATGGCAATCCGTGCTTCTAACGAGGTGCGTTTCCATGCAGGGAAGGCCGCGCGGGCGCTCTGCATAGCTAGATTCACATCGTCGCTGCTAGCGCTCTTACCCTGCCACACCACCGCGTTATTCGCTGGATTGGTAGAAATCAATTCACTACCCGTGCCATCTTGCCATTGGCCATTCATAAACAGTTGAGCCATATTGCTGTCCTTTAAGATATTGGTTGATTCAAAACCTAAAGCAAAACCCAAGTCTTGAACTACGGAGAGCACAGAGAACACGGAGTTCCACGGAGAAACCCCTCTAGAGTTATTGTTGTCATTCCCGAGCGTTTTTGTCGGCGATCCAGCGTAAATGCAGGATTTTAGACTGAGTAGGAATGATCTTTGATTTCGCCAACTTACTTGCTTTCCTCTGTGTCCATCCGTGTTCTCCTTTTCCTCTGTGGTTCAAGATTTGGGTTTCGATCGCTATGTTTGGTGCTACACCACTCTCCGTGGATAAGCTTCCATCATTCTGACCTGATCTCCAGTGCTCACTTGCAATGCCTTGGCTTCTGCTGGGGTTAGCATAATCAAGCCTTGCTCTGGCGCTGTATAGATCAGCCCCGTTCGGAATTTCTTTAACTTACCGGTTGCGATTAAATGCGGTGCTGATGGTGCTGCTTTGTGTGTGTCGCTGATCACCACACTACAAAGCCCACTTTCCCGCATCACACGCAGGCTGTCGATACGGGCTTCTAGCACGGGGCCTGCTTCAAAGATATCGATGTGCCGCTCTAGCCGTAAGCCTTCACTTTCTAACAGATGACGGGCAGGGGTGGTGTCTTTGTGCGTGGCGCCAATACAGGCTTTGGCATCGTCCGGTAAAAAGTCGATATACACGGGGAAACGCGGCATCAGCTCTGCAAGGAATGACTTCTTACCGAGGGACACCAGCCGGTCTGCTTCGTGAAAATCGATGCGGTAAAAATGGCTACCCAGCGCACGCCAAAAAGGTGAGTCACCATTTTCATCAAATACGCCGCGCATTTCGGCGCAAACGCGCTCGCCAAAGCGGTCGCTAAATTGCGCCAAAAACATAAAGCGAGATTTGGACAAGAGCGCGCCGTTGCAGCTGACACGGTGCAGCGGGTCTAAAAATAGCGAGCACAGCTCGGTGTAGCCGGTGAGATCGTGCGAGATGGTCAGCTTATCCATCTTGCTCCAGATATGCATTTCGCGGCTGGCGTAAACCGAGGTATCGATGCGGTAGGTGTAAAACGGCTGCTCTAGTCCCACTGCGGTTTCAATACCGCAGACCCCCACAATCTCGCCAGTGTCCGTTTCTTCCATTAAGAATAGATAGCCCTGATCGGCTATGGCTGCGCTGCCTTCTATGGTGCGGCGAACACGATCGATACGCGCTGCCTGTGCACCTGGATCAGGCTTGAGTGTGGTCATGCCGGGGCCCGCTTTATGCGCCAGCTCAACGAGTTTATCTACGTCACTAAATTGACAGAGGCGGACAATCTTCATCATGCCGCCCCTGAGTGGTTAAGTTTTACACAGCGTACATCGCTGCCGGTGCTGACTTCTAGTGTCGCAGCCAGTGCTGTTGGTAGTGCAATATCGTGGCTGAGTTGTTTGGGTAGGTGAGTTTTAATGCAGCGAAATTCGCTGGCCGAGGTATTGCAAACCAGATAGCTGGCTGTACCGTGCACATCGGATGTGTAAGCCAGATGATGCAGCGCGCTGTGGCGCAGTGAGTAACAGGCATCCAGCGTATTGGTTAGTATTGGCCCTGCGTCAAAAATATCGATAAAGCGATCTGGCTCAAAGCCCTCATCCAGATGGGATTGGTAAGGCAGGCGTGATCCGGGGTGGGGCTCACCCATTACACGCTGCGCATCGATAGAGAGTAGTGGTACATAGAGCGGATCAACCGGCATTACTTCGGCAATAAAACCACGGCTGCGCCCGGCTGATTCACGCTCCATTTCGGCAAAATCACGGCGGGTAAACTTGCGCCCTACGCTCTCCCAAAATGGTGAGTTACCTTCTGCGTCGGCGATGCCAGGTAGTACTGAGAAAATGTCTTTGCAAAAACGCTGGCGGTGCTGAGCAATAAACAATAGCCGCGCACGTGATAGCAGATCAGCATAAGCGGCTTTTTCTGGCTCGATATAAAAGCCTGTCAGCCGCGTACAGCTGGTTAGCTCATGCGACATCACTAAGGCGTGAATCCGATGATTTACATGCAGCTCGCGCGAGGCGTGCACGACCACTTCGTTGCGAAAAGCGTAGAAAGGCTCGTGCTGCCCCGCAAGTGCGACGATGCTAGCCGATCCATACAGAGTGCCGTTTTCTTCTAATACAAATAAATAGCTTTCTTCGCCAGGGTAGTCGATCTCGTTTTGTAGGGAGTCAATTGAGCGCAAAATCAGCTCTTGCAGGCGTGCACGATCTGGCGGCAGCGAATGCAAAATCGGCCCCTTAGAGCGCGCCATGCGTTCCAGTTGATCAAGGTCGGACAGTTTTCCTGGTCTTACGATAAGCATAGGGACGATCCGAATGGAGGTGGGTGGTGGAGTTTAAAACCCAAATCTTGAACTACGGAGTTTGGGAGAACACGGAGTTACACGGAGAAAACCATTTGGCATTACTGGCTACGCCACAACTGCTTAATAAGATTTTCAAACCGTCATCCCCGAGTGTTTTAGTCGGGGATCCAGTAGTGAGGCTGGATTCCCGATAAAGGTATTCGGGAATGATGAAGAGTCTATTTTAAAACCCAAATCTTGAACCACGGAGTTTGGGAGAACACGGAGGAGCACGGAGAAAACAGTTAGACATTACATGCCTGTGTTGAATTTGTTGTTCTCAGTGCCCTCCGTGGTTAAATGTGTGGGTTTAATCCTATTTGTAAACCTAAGCCGCAACTGTCGCCGGTACCAGCTCAGCAATCACTGCCTCTAAACGGCGCAGGCCTTCATTCAAATCCGTTTCTGAAATCACTAAAGAGGGTAGCAGGCGTAATACATTTGGGCCCGCCATCAGCAGCACTACCCCGTGCTTTGCACCGAGAGTGATCACATCTTTAGCGCGGCCTTGCAATACAGGGGCTAGCTCGGCGCCAATCAATAAGCCGCTGCTACGAATCTCTTTAAATACACCGTGTTTTGTATTGATCTTGTTTAAGCCATCTACAAACAGCTTATTGCGGTGTTTTACGCCATCTAATACGGCTGGCGTATTAATCAGCTCAATCACTTTGTTGGCTACGGCGGTGACTAGCGGATTACCACCATAAGTCGAGCCGTGTGTGCCCACGATAAAGGATTTAGCAATGGTTTTGGTCGTCAGCATCGCACCAATTGGCAGGCCATTACCCAGAGCCTTGGCCGAGGTCAAAATATCTGGTGTGACGCCGTAGTGCATATAAGCATAGAGGGAGCCCGAGCGGCCCACGCCTATCTGCACTTCATCAAAAATCAGCAGGGCATTGTGTTTGTCGCAAAGCGCACGCAGGCCGTTTAGATATGCTTGCGTTGCTGGAATAACACCGCCTTCGCCTTGCACGGGTTCTACAATCACCGCGCAGGTTTTGTCGCTGATCATGGCTTCAATGGCCGCCAGATCATTAAATGGCACGTGGCTGATACCGGCAGGTGTTGGGCCAAAGCCTTCTGCGTATTTTGGCTGGCCGCCTACCGATACAGTAAACAGGGTGCGACCATGGAAAGACTGGGTGCAGGAAATAATCTGATCTTTATCGCTAGAGAAATGATCGACTGCATAGCGGCGGGCTAGTTTCAGCGCGGCTTCGTTGGCCTCTGCGCCAGAGTTACAAAAGAATACACGCTCAGCAAAGGTGGCATCGATCAGACGCTGAGCCAGCCGCAGTGCTGGCTCATTGGTAAAACCATTGGATAAATGCCAGAGTTTATCGGCCTGATCGTGTAGCACGGCGGTTAGCTCAGGATGTAAATGCCCAAGGCTGGTAACAGCAATGCCACTGGAAAAATCCACATACTCACGGCCTTCTTGATCCCAGAGGCGGGATGCAAGGCCTTTTACCGGAATAAACGGCGCAGGGGCGTAGTTTGGGACCATTACTTGATCAAATGTGGCGCGATTGACTGTAAACATTACGTAGATCCTGCATGCTGGAGAGGTGCATCTAGTGTAGAGCGGCCGCCCTTAATGAATCTTCTATAAATGCGACATAAAGCTATAGCTTTACACCTTCAGCACCTAGGGATATCCAGAAGGGGGGGGGCGTGTTTAAACACATGCCCATTGCAATCAATGCTTGGTTAAATGTTTTCTAATTCATCCGAACAGAGCATGCTGAGCTTAAAATACTTATCCGTTACGTTCCTCTCTAGGAGAGATCCCAAAGTGGGCACGGTAAGCGGTAGAAAAATGTGCACCAGAAGAAAACCCGCAAGATAGCCCAATCTGCACCACAGAAATCCCCGTACGTTGCAATAGGGTGCGGGCGCGCTCTAAGCGCAATTGCATATAGTGACGAGCGGGAAGAGTATCTAAATGCTGTTTAAATAAACGCTCAAGTTGTCGACGGGAAAGGCCAACTTGCAGCGCGAGTGCATCGCTACTGATAGGCTCTTCTAAATTGGCCTCCATTAATTGTAAAACGGTGCTCAATTTAGGCTGGCGCTGGCCAAGTTGTAAGCCATGCGAGGTTCGCTGGCGAGTCTCTGTGCTACGCAAGTGTTCAATACACAGCGCTTCAGCAATCTGCTCAGCCAGCCCAAGTCCTTGTTGTTGGCTAACAAAATGTAGCATGGCATCTAAAGTGGCTGCTCCTGCGCCGCAGCTAAAGTATTTTCGATCAAACTCAAATACGTTTTGCGTGCAAATTACTTTAGGAAATGAGGCGGAAAAATTGCCAAGCTCAGGCCAGCGCAAAGTTGCCCTATGCTGGTCCAGTAAGCCACAAGCTGCTAGCCACCAAGCGCCACAATCGATAGCCCCAATTTGAGTCACATTTTGCAGCAATGGTTTAAGTAGCGATAAGCGCGGGTCATGAGAAACTGGTGCAGTTTGGGCTAGCACCAGTAGTACATCAAAAGGTTGAGTTATTGTTAGTGCTGGCATTTGTGGATAGTGTCCACCTGTTGCCAATGCAATAGCTAAACCATCGAGTGAGTAATAATTAACTTTATATAATGCTTCATCACTCAGTGTATTGGCCAAGCCAAGCACTGCATCAATGCTTGCGATGCTAAGGAGTGGTGCTGGAGGTAGCAGCAACACCGCAATTTGAGTAGGTATAGGATTTTGTATAAGACTCATTTACTTATTTTTTCAGTAATTGGCCATAATCGCAATTGGCATTGTGCCTAGTGGTGTTGCAGCAAAGTCTAAAAATTAAACCATCTCTTAACTTCAAACAGACACAAAGTAATAATGGCTGGCACAATGTATTCAAATTATTTTAAATATCTGGAATTTCATAATGAATAAGCGAGAACTCATCGAGGCGGTACTAAGGGTTGCAGAATACGAGTTGCCAGGTATTTCTAAGAAGTCTGTAGAAGCAACTTTAGAAGCGCTCGGTGATGTAACGGGGGCAACGCTAAAAGGGGGGGGGAAGTGACTTTGCCAGGTATTGGCAAATTAGCCGTTAAACACCGTGATGCTAGAATCGGCCGTAACCCACGCACCGGCGAGCCAGTGCAGATTCCTGCAAAAAAAGCGTTGAAATATACCCCGTTGAAAGCAATTAAAGACGCGGTTGCTTGATTGCTTCAATCGAAAATGTTGGTTTGTTGATTTAAAAATCAACGTCTTATCCGTTTTTTTGCTTGTTCAGTAAAAAAAGGATTGACCGAACAAAGTCCCATCGGTATAGTTCGGCCTCTCGCTGCAGCGCACACAGCAACACGGTGTTCTAGCAGTAGCGAATGATCTTTAAAAAAATACAGTCGATGAGTGTGAGTGCTTGATTCGGAAGCGAAACAAGTGCTTACATGAGTGATGAATATCCAGCGATGGATGTTCAAAATAAAGTAAGCCAGTAAGTACTAGCTTAGCGATTAAACTAAAGAGTTTGATCCTGGCTCAGATTGAACGCTGGCGGCATGCTTTACACATGCAAGTCGAACGGTAACAGGGTGCTTGCACCGCTGACGAGTGGCGAACGGGTGAGTAATATATCGGAACGTACCTAGTAATGGGGGATAACTATCCGAAAGGATAGCTAATACCGCATACGCCCTGAGGGGGAAAGAGGGGGATCGCAAGACCTCTCGTTATTAGAGCGGCCGATATCAGATTAGCTAGTTGGTGAGGTAAAGGCTCACCAAGGCAACGATCTGTAGCGGGTCTTAGAGGACGATCCGCCACACTGGAACTGAGACACGGTCCAGACTCCTACGGGAGGCAGCAGTGGGGAATCTTGGACAATGGGCGCAAGCCTGATCCAGCAATGCCGCGTGCGTGAAGAAGGCCTTCGGGTTGTAAAGCGCTTTTGTTCGGGAGGAAATCCTAGGGGCTAATACCTCTTGGGGATGACAGTACCGGAAGAATAAGGACCGGCTAACTACGTGCCAGCAGCCGCGGTAATACGTAGGGTCCAAGCGTTAATCGGAATTACTGGGCGTAAAGGGTGCGCAGGTGGTTGATTAAGTGTGATGTGAAAGCCCCGGGCTCAACCTGGGAATTGCATTGCAAACTGGTCAACTAGAGTATGGCAGAGGGGGGTGGAATTCCGCGTGTAGCAGTGAAATGCGTAGAGATGCGGAGGAACACCGATGGCGAAGGCAACCCCCTGGGCTAATACTGACACTCATGCACGAAAGCGTGGGGAGCAAACAGGATTAGATACCCTGGTAGTCCACGCCCTAAACGATGTCTACTAGTTGTTGGGGAATTCGTTCCTTAGTAACGCAGCTAACGCGTGAAGTAGACCGCCTGGGGAGTACGGCCGCAAGGCTAAAACTCAAAGGAATTGACGGGGGCCCGCACAAGCGGTGGATGATGTGGATTAATTCGATGCAACGCGAAAAACCTTACCTAGCCTTGACATGTCAAGAATCCCTGAGAGATCGGGGAGTGCCGCAAGGAACTTGAACACAGGTGCTGCATGGCTGTCGTCAGCTCGTGTCGTGAGATGTTGGGTTAAGTCCCGCAACGAGCGCAACCCTTGTCCTTAGTTGCTACCATTTAGTTGGGCACTTTAAGGAGACTGCCGGTGACAAACCGGAGGAAGGTGGGGATGACGTCAAGTCCTCATGGCCCTTATGGCTAGGGCTTCACACGTCATACAATGGTCGGTACAGAGGGTTGCCAAGCCGCGAGGTGGAGCTAATCTCATAAAACCGATCGTAGTCCGGATTGGAGTCTGCAACTCGACTCCATGAAGTCGGAATCGCTAGTAATCGCGGATCAGCATGTCGCGGTGAATACGTTCCCGGGCCTTGTACACACCGCCCGTCACACCATGGGAATGGGTTTCACCAGAAGTAGGTAGGCTAACCGTAAGGAGGCCGCTTACCACGGTGGGATTCATGACTGGGGTGAAGTCGTAACAAGGTAGCCGTAGGGGAACCTGCGGCTGGATCACCTCCTTTCAAGAGAAAAGTCTTTTGGATTGAGTACTCACACTCATCGACTGTAGGTTTAAGGATTGTGATTGAAGGATTGAGCACTAATGCGATTAAAAAGTCACATTAGTTCTGATTGCTTCACAGCAAGCCAGTACATTGATCTTTAAAAAAATAGAAGAAGTAATACTCAAATTTAGAAATAAATAAGGGTAGATTGTATCAAAACTTAAATCTCGAAGTCAGAACTGAGGTTTAAGTGTCGCAAACAAAGCGAAATCAGATACTTTAAAGATGTGATTGGTTTCGGCCATAAAAATCTTTGTCAGACGTGGCGAGAAGTGCAAGGACAAGGCAAAAAAAGACGAGAAACCGGAGTTTACGTATGTAAATGAGGATTTCGAGTCGTTTTTTAACGCAGTCATTGTACTTCGCAGTAGCTTGGCGAATATTTTTCACGTGTTTGAGGTTATAGGATCAAGCGACTAAGTGCATCTGGTGGATGCCTTGGCGATGATAGGCGAAGAAGGACGCGTTAGCCTGCGAAAAGCACGGGGGAGCTGGCAAATAAGCATTGATCCCGTGATATCCGAATGGGGAAACCCGGCCCTTTTGGGTCACTCATCACTGAATACATAGGTGATGTAGAGCGAACTCGGCGAACTGAAACATCTAAGTAGCCGAAGGAAAAGAAATCAACCGAGATTCCCAAAGTAGTGGCGAGCGAAATGGGAAGAGCCTGCATGTGATAAATCAAACTTTAGTGGAACAGTCTGGAAAGTCTGGCGACAGTGGGTGATAGCCCCGTACACGAAAGAGATTGGTTGGTACTAAGCATGCGACAAGTAGGGCGGGACACGAGAAATCCTGTTTGAAGATGGGGGGACCATCCTCCAAGGCTAAATACTCATCATCGACCGATAGTGAACCAGTACCGTGAGGGAAAGGCGAAAAGAACCCCGGGAGGGGAGTGAAATAGAACCTGAAACCGGATGCATACAAACAGTGGGAGCCCTTGCAAAATGGGGTGACTGCGTACCTTTTGTATAATGGGTCAGCGACTTACGTTCAGTAGCAAGCTTAACCGAGTAGGGGAGGCGTAGGGAAACCGAGTCCGAATAGGGCGCATAGTTGCTGGGCGTAGACCCGAAACCAAGTGATCTATCCATGGCCAGGATGAAGCTGCGGTAAAACGCAGTGGAGGTCCGAACCCACTAATGTTGCAAAATTAGGGGATGAGCTGTGGATAGGGGTGAAAGGCTAAACAAACTTGGAAATAGCTGGTTCTCCTCGAAAACTATTTAGGTAGTGCCTCATGTATCACTGACGGGGGTAAAGCACTGTTATGGCTAGGGGGTCATCGCGACTTACCAAACCATGGCAAACTCTGAATACCGTCAAGTGCGAGCATGGGAGACAGACTGTGGGTGCTAACGTCCATGGTCAAGAGGGAAACAACCCAGATCGCCGTCTAAGGTCCCAAATAATCAGTTAAGTGGAAAACGAGGTGGGAAGGCATAGACAGCCAGGATGTTGGCTTAGAAGCAGCCATCATTTAAAGAAAGCGTAATAGCTCACTGGTCGAGTCGTCCTGCGCGGAAGATGTAACGGGGCTCAAACTGATAACCGAAGACGCGAATATGCACGATGTGCATATGGTAGAGGAGCGTTCCGTAGGCCTGCGAAGGTGTCTTGAGAAGGATGCTGGAGGTATCGGAAGTGCGAATGCTGACATGAGTAGCGATAATGCGGGTGAAAAGCCCGCACACCGAAAACCCAAGGTTTCCTGCGCAACGTTCATCGGCGCAGGGTGAGTCGGCCCCTAAGGCGAGGCAGAAATGCGTAGTCGATGGACAACGGGTTAATATTCCCGTACCGATATAAAGTGCGATGGGGGGACGGAGAAAGGTAGGTCAGCCCACTGTTGGAATAGTGGGTTTAAGCGAGTAGGCGTGTGGCTTAGGCAAATCCGGGCTGCTATAACGCTGAGACGTGACGACGAAGTCCTCGGACTGAAGTGATTGATCCTATGCTTCCAAGAAAAGCCTCTAAGCTTCAGCTTTATATTGACCGTACCGCAAACCGACACAGGTGGGTAGGAAGAGAATTCTAAGGTGCTTGAGAGAACTCAGGAGAAGGAACTCGGCAAATTATCACCGTAACTTCGGGAGAAGGTGAGCCCATATTAAGTGAAGGCCCTCGCGGCTGGAGCTGAAATGGGTCGCAGAGAAATGGGGGCTGCGACTGTTTATCAAAAACACAGCACTCTGCAAAGTCGAAAGACGACGTATAGGGTGTGACGCCTGCCCGGTGCTGGAAGATTAAATGATGGGGTGCAAGCTCTTGACTGAAGTCCCAGTAAACGGCGGCCGTAACTATAACGGTCCTAAGGTAGCGAAATTCCTTGTCGGGTAAGTTCCGACCCGCACGAATGGCGTAACGATGGCCCTACTGTCTCCTCCTGAGACTCAGCGAAGTTGAAATGTTTGTGAAGATGCAATCTCCCCGCTGCTAGACGGAAAGACCCCGTGAACCTTTACTGTAGCTTTGCATTGGACTTTGAAGTGGTTTGTGTAGGATAGGTGGGAGGCATTGAAGCATGGACGCTAGTCTGTGTGGAGCCAACCTTGAAATACCACCCTGACCCCTTTGAGGTTCTAACCTTGGTCCGTTATCCGGATCGGGGACCGTGCATGGTAGGCAGTTTGACTGGGGCGGTCTCCTCCCAAATTGTAACGGAGGAGCTCGAAGGTCGCCTAGGTACGGTCGGACATCGTACTGATAGTGTAATGGCATAAGGCGGCTTAACTGCGAGACAGACAAGTCGAGCAGGTGCGAAAGCAGGACATAGTGATCCGGTGGTTCTGAATGGAAGGGCCATCGCTCAACGGATAAAAGGTACTCCGGGGATAACAGGCTGATTCCGCCCAAGAGTTCACATCGACGGCGGAGTTTGGCACCTCGATGTCGGCTCATCACATCCTGGGGCTGTAGCCGGTCCCAAGGGTATGGCTGTTCGCCATTTAAAGTGGTACGTGAGCTGGGTTCAAAACGTCGTGAGACAGTTTGGTCCCTATCTGCAGTGGGCGTTGGAAATTTGAGGGGGGCTGCTCCTAGTACGAGAGGACCGGAGTGGACAGATCTCTGGTGTACCGGTTGTCACGCCAGTGGCATCGCCGGGTAGCTAAATCTGGAAGAGATAAGCGCTGAAAGCATCTAAGCGCGAAACTCGCCTCAAGATGAGATTTCCCCAAGGCTTTAAGCCTTTTAAAGGGTCGTTCGAGACCAGGACGTTGATAGGTCGGGTGTGGAAGCGCAGTAATGTGTTAAGCTAACCGATACTAATTGCCCGTAAGGCTTGATCCTATAACCTGAAGCGCGTGTGTGCGACGGTATAATCTACCCAGATTAGAAAACTAAATTTGAGAAACAAGCAATACAAAGCAATATATTACTTCTTCTATTGAACTGAACGCGTTGCAGAGCAATAAGTGCAACGAGTTAACCCGTTAAAGTCTGGCGACCATAGCGAGGTGGCCCCACTCCTTCCCATCCCGAACAGGACAGTGAAACACCTTAGCGCCGATGATAGTGCAGATTACCTGTGTGAAAGTAGGTCATTGCCAGACCCCCATTAGTAGTAAAGACGTAGTAAACAAAACCCCCGTACTCGAAAGAGGCGGGGGTTTTGTTTTGGGCGGAAGAAAAGCGCACGAATGAGCGTGGTTTTTTGCTTGTTGGGGTACGGATACTAGATCATCGCTGGGCGAGGTAAACTTCGCGCGCAGACTTCCCGATCTATGCCCGAACGTCTGAGTTATGAGCTATGGTCTATGGCTTGAGTAATAAAGAAGGCGAATACGCTGTGCGTGTTCGCCTTTTTGGAGTCTAACTATCTATTTGATCTTAATGTTTTAGCCAGTAATCCAGCACGATGCCAATAAAAATGATTGCTCCAACTCGGTTATTGCTTAAAAAAGCTTTAAAACAATCCGCAGGTTCACGGGCCATGATTTGGCTGTATTGTTGAAAGCAAAGGCCGCTAGCAATCAGTAGTGACGTAAAGTAGATAGGGCCGCGCTGGCTGCTTAAGCCTAGGTAAATCATGATGGCAATAAAGCTGATAAAGCACAGCATAATAGCGGCGACGTCAAAGCGGCCAAAGGTAATCGCTGAAGTTTTAATGCTAATTTTTAAATCATCGGCACGATCAACCATTGCGTATTCGGTGTCGTAAGCTATGGTCCATAGGATATTGGCTACGAGTAAGATCCACGCAAAAGCGGGCACGCTATTGGTTTGCGCTGTAAATGCCATGGGGATGCCAAAGCCAAAGGCGATGCCTAAATAGGCTTGTGGTAGAGCTAAAAAACGCTTTGTGAAGGGGTAACTTCCCGCTAAAAAAATAGCAGGGATAGTGAGCAAAAGTGTTAGTTTATTTAATGGTAACGCGATTAAAAAAGCGCTGATAGCCAAACCTGCTGCAAGCCAAAGTGCTTCTTTGGGGCGTACTTCACCTGACACCAGTGGCCTAGCTTGTGTGCGTTCAACGTAGCCGTCAAAATTGCGATCGACATAATCATTAATGACGCAGCCAGCAGCACGCATTAGAAACGTGCCTAGGCAAAAAATAAGCAGCAGCAATGGATCTGGACGGCCATTGCTAGCAAACCAGAGTGCCCAAAGCGTAGGCCAGAGTAGTAATAGGGTACCGATTGGTTTGTCGATGCGCATGAGACGCGCGTAAGCAGAAATACGTGGCGGCATAGAGAAATGTTCTATTAAGAAAGGTCTATAAGCTTACTTTACTGATCATTATCAGCAGGGGAAGTAAGGAAAAATTATGGCAAAGCAGCCATAGGCGCTTGGTTTGTTGGGTTACTTACAATTGATGCTGGATAAGAAGACTTCTGTAACTAATAGTTTATCGCAGCCAGAGTAAAATACTGAACGTCTTGCCCATAGCCTTTGTGGTAAATGGCCCACTGCAGCTTGCGCTTTTTGCCAGAGAGGGTGGCGTGTATCGATACAGCACCAGCTTAGGCTTGAGCGTTGGATTTTAGGGTCAGCAAAAAGTAAGGCACCCAGTGGCCGGCTGCCACTACGACCAAATAGATGGAAGCCCTTGCGCAAGGCTGAGGCGGTGGTAATGCTGTGGGCGTATACCAGTGGCTGCTGATTACTTTTTAATAAAACTTCACGGCAGGCGATGTTTTGTTGATGCGCGATGGGGCCTAAGCAGTCCATTTCATCTAAATGGGCCGCTTGCCAGCCTTGGAAGATCACTTTTACGGAGATATTGGGAAAGTGTGCCATCAGCATTGTGGTGAGCGAGCCTCTCTCGGTAAGCCAAGGAAGTAAATGCCGTGGGGCAAGACAGAGTGGGGTGCGCCAGTGTTGCTGCAATGACATAAAAACACGCCAAGGTACAGAAAACGTCGATTATAAGCAGTGCCTGTGGGATTGTGTACTTGTGTGGCGTTTTATATAGAAATATCTAATTTTAAATGGATTAAAATTAAAGCAATGACAATTGATTACGATGTTGAGTTGTTTTTAAGTCAATATTGCGTAGCGTTTAATTTATTAGATGGTGAGTGCATTGCCTAATTTTATGGACTTCCTTCGGGCCTAGCGCAAAATGGCCAGTATATTCATTGACGTGCTTTTGATGCAGTGAAAAGCAATATGCTGGATCTATGCCATTTCTATACTGCAAATGCTTATGAGAAGGCTACGCTTATTATTTCAAGCATGATCAAGCAGGGAGCAAATCATGCCTTAGACGATAGAGCGGGCAGATTTTGCGCCTTGGATTTTTCATACATCGTATAACTTGATTTATACCGAGCAGGGTTGGCGTATTTTTTTGTGCACTGCATATGAAAAATTTCTTTGGCGATTTAAGGTGCGGTAATGAACATTATTCCAATAACCCCAGTATTATTTTCTCAATTTTGGCCGACTTTTGTGGCGATTATTCAGGCAGAAGAGACCTATGCTTTTGATGCAAGGCTCACTGAGCAACAGGGCTATGAGCTGTGGTGTCTGTTGCCTGCAGAGACTTATGTGCTGGTAGAAGACGGTGAGTTGCTTGGCTCTTACTATATAAAGCCCAATGCCAGCGGGCCGGGCGAGCATGTTTGCAATTGTGGCTATATGGTGGCTGCAGCGGCGCGGGGTAAGGGTGTTGCTCAGCGCCTTTGCTTGCATTCACAGCAGCGTGCTTTGGCCTTGGGGTTTAAAGCCATGCAATTTAATGCCGTGGTTTTCACAAATACAGTGGCGGTAGGGCTATGGCAAAAGCTGGGATTTGAGGCGGTGGGTAGAGTGCCTAAAGCTTATCGGCATAAGCGCTTGGGGTTGGTTGATACGCTGGTGATGTATAAGTGGCTAGAAGGCTGTTGGGCTTAAGACTGATCTACTACAGAAAAGCCGGATTTGGCCATATTTCACGCATTTTCTCGTTGAATAGCCAGCTATTCGCCTCAAAAACCCGCGAAATCTGTCTCAAACCGGTCTTTCCCTCGCTACGATCGCTTAAGTCCGACAGGCTGCTAGAAGGCTAAGGTGGTGGGCATGATGAAGCACCTTCTCTTTTCTGCACCTACTCAATTACTTTTTTAGATTTACCTTAAAGCAGCTTCCTCCTCCTAGACTGGCTTGATATTCAACGCTGCCGCCGTGATGCTCGGCGATGCGTTTCACCAAGGCTAAGCCTAGGCCATGGCCCCCTTTGCCTTCTGGTGTACCAGGGGGGCGGTAAAAGGGTTCAAATAAATGGGGCTGGGCTGCTGTTGCGATGCCTTGACCTTGGTCGCAAATACAGAGATAAACGTTTTCTGTCGTTTGACTGATCTGAACACTTACTGGGGCAAGGCCATAGCGAGCGGCGTTTTCTAATAGATTGCGTACCAGTCGTTTTAATAGCCGTGGGTCGGCATCAATAAAAAGGCTTGAGCCATCCACGTTTGCTTGGTAAGGGGCGGCTTCAATTTGGCATAGTTCGAGTAAATCAATCGATTGGGTTTGTAGACTGGAGGGCTTGGCATCTAGCCGGCTCATCAGCAGAATTTCTTCTACTAGTTCGTTCAGCTCGTTGATATTTTGGCTTAATTCAATTTGTAAATGCGCTGGGGCGTGCTCACCTAATAGCGTGGCTGCCATTTGTAAACGAGCCAGTGGCGAGCGTAATTCATGTGAGGCGTGGGCGAGTAGGTTTTTGTGCGCATTCAGTAGCTCGGCAATTTGCTCGGCCGCGTGGTTAAAACGACTGGATAGTCTGGAAACTTCATCTTTACCAAGCACGGGCAAGCGGGCGGAAAAATCGCCTTCTGCGAGTGCATCCAGTTGGTTGGCCAAAGCTTCTAGCCGACGGGTGAGTTTACGTGTCAGTGGCAGCGCGCTAATGGCGACTGCCAGCGCCAGCAGGGCAAAACTGCCTAAGAGGCCAAAGTTTTTTTCGCGGTGGCGAGGCGGGGATAGGGTGAGCAGGCGCTGATCAGGCATGCGCAGCTGGATAAAGCGCGTTTTACGGCGCTCAGCTTCGTTTAAGGTGTCCCCTGTGCTGGCAATTAATTGCCCATTGGCCGCATAAAAGCTGATAGGGACATCAAATTCCTGCGTTAGCTTGGTAAAGGCCGTGGCTTGCTCGGTAATAGGGGCGCTGGCTGGTGGTAGTGCGGTGGCTAGCAGGTTGGCTGTGCCGTGGAGCAGACGTT